>JAFGSB010000104.1 GCA_016934825.1 Candidatus Zhuqueibacterota bacterium | reverse complement strand
CTGGCAAAACGTCCGGTTAATAATGAGGCCCTGGTCGGAGAGCACGTCGGACAAACATAAAATTGATCCAGTTCCACTCCGGTTCTTGTCAATTCATCTATGTTGGGAGTGTTAATCTCCGAATCGTGAAAACCGACGTCCCGCCATCCCGCATCATCAGCGACCATTATCAAAATATTCGGGCGTTCTTTTGTATTCAATCCCTCACAGCCTGTAAATTGACTGCCAAGCGTTCCGAGCGTTAACCCTGTTATACCAAGTGAAATTGTTTTTAAATATTCACGGCGGGAAATATTTGAATCATTCAAATTTTTTCGGGTTTCCGTTTGCATTTCACACTCCCTTTTTATATAGCTAAAAGCAAATCTAAAATATAAGTAAATGAATTATTTGAAAACATTCAATTAGAATTAATTACTATAATAAAATTACATTTTCTCATTTCAAAAACAATATCTTTTTACTATCAACTTGATTTAAATCTTTTTGAAACCGGACAAAATAAGTTCCCGTAGAGACAAAATTGCCATTACTATCCTTGCCATCCCAGGATATGACATGGTTGCCGGTTGTTTGCACTCTTTCATTAAGCAATGTTCTTATCTTTTGTCCGTAAATATTGAAAACCCGGACGGTCATTTTCCCGGGCTTGAAAATTCGGTAGGATAAACTGACGGAGCCGTTAAACGGATTCGGATAAGCATTAAAAACCTCAAAATTTACATTCGTCTTTCCGGCTGGTTGTTTTATACCTGAAACATTTGACGCCGTGTGGAACTTTAATCCCCAAATACGGTTTCCGTCGTAATTTGGATTGGATTCGGGTTCACAAATATTGATACAAAAATCATATCCCCCGTATTTTTGTAATGTTTTCACAAGCAGACTGTTTTCACCGGCTTTGATGTCCGCCATTACTTTTGCGCTGACAAACTGATTATCTTTAAAAGAGCGCGTCCCTGAATATGAATATACCTCATTTCCATTGATATAAATTTTCAATGCTTCATCTGAGCCGATCCATAATTCTGCCTGCTGGTCTTTAGGCGCAGTGAAATAGCAGAACGCGTAGCTGACCACGTCATCACCTGAGCTGAGATTATAATAATCCCGAAGATTTATCCGGTCATCGTTAAAAAAAACGGCCTCACTCCAATTATCCTTGTTTGCCGTGGGGGTTAAATTTGCCTCATCCGGGATGAATTCGTTATTGATCGGTTCTGAAATGCTGTCAATTGAATAGGGGCCATTCAACAACCATGTCCGGTTTCCCTGTCCGAAATCACCTTCGGCATCAGGGAATTTTATAAATCGTTTTTTTGTCGTTTCCAGGTCCGCCCCGATAATGGTAATATTGTCAGGGTTATTGGTTCCCAGTCCGACTTTTTCAGCTAAAGTAATATGTTCAATATCATCCGGATTCATTCCCATAAGCCGGGTACACACATGATCAACGGCGACCGGGTCCGGCCCGGCCACGATCATATTCATGCGCACCAGATTCGTGATCTGATCGCCTTTCCGTATTGCCGCCTTTTTCTGTTCCAGACAGGCAATCGCATCGACGACTGCATATTTAATCTGCGCCAGGTTGCACAGGTCAACGATTTCTTTATCCGTCCAGTACATAGGAGCCAGACTTTGATGAACAAGTTTTACTTTATAATTTTTTTGCGGTACCCCCTCGGTCTTTGAAAATCCGTACATTGTGCTGGGGGCAATACCGATCTGGTTCTTAAGCGCCACCGTGATCCCCGGTCTGTGTATTTTCATAACTGGGACGGTAATAAATACATCCGCGTTCAACACATCCTTATGGATATAGTACTGGCCGCCCTGGGGCTGGGCCTCTCCGCCGCCGGGGACATCCACCAACACAAGGTCCTGCCACGGGTCTTCAGGGGGCGATCCGTTCAGGTTGGACAACCGGAAATTGATCCCTTCGAGATACGGATCGGTCAACAAATCCTGGTAACCCGACTTATCCCATAACTTTGTCCATTGAGGCGTGCCGAAAGTGCTTTGATATTCCATTTCATAATCCATCGGTCTTGGAGAACCTTCGCCGACAACGATCTCGATCTTACCGGGATCAATTTCATCAATTATTTTGATCAGGGCTTTTATGACCCGCACATCGGTCACTTCCCCTGTTCCCGGCGGTTCAGGATCGACAATATTCGGTTTTAATAAAACCATATTGCCGGATTGAACGATCCAATCGATACCGCCCGCGTATTTTATCGCCTGCCGCACCATTTCCTCGATGGTCTGGTAAGTTATGCTTGTGTTGTCAATGGCTGTGGGATGCGCCAGTTTGACATCATCCGACCGGGCAATACCGACCTTTGCGGTTGCTTCTGTGACGCTGTCAAACTCTTCCTCCATTCGATATGATCTATATAACGATAAGAGGTTTTTACCCGCCTGTGTTAGATCCCAGGATATCCAGATAGTAAACAAACATACTATTACAATAATACGAATATAACTTTTCTTCCTGACTTTCATTGCACGCTCCCTGAAAAGTTCTTATTTAAGCAGGTTTGATAGAACACATCCTTAAATATTTTACCGTTATCGGTAGTTATATTAATAAATAATAAATGTCAATAAATCAATCATTAAGAATTAAACGGTAAAATAACGTAATAAGCGGTACCAAATCATTGATCTATAAAATCCTATTCCCAGTTATCCGTTCTGAAGGGCGCCGCCGGCAATCCTTCCTTATTAAAAAGATTCGGCATAGATGTAATGCTCCAGCCAAATCTCACCGCGACCGGAGTCCGGACATTATCACTACGGACAACGATGGTTGAATCGTCAATAACCGCAATTGCCTTGTAAAATTTTTTATCCGGGCCGGCAATTTCAAAATGGGTGAGCTTTTCACCCTTTTTTATTAATCCGGAGCCGATAAAATCAAAAAAGATCCTGATCCTGTCATTCTCTATCTTTTGTGACCTAAAGAATGGACCGGAACAGACGATATCTTTAACACCATACGTCTTTGCCAGCGCCCACAGGGCAAGACGCTTACCGACGTCCTGTTTGTTTTTGGGGTGAACGTTATCAAGATCACCGATATCCGTGGTCACGGCCATTCCGGTATATGGTAATGCCATAGCCATGGCCTGCGCCTCCCGGAGTAAGGAAGCCTTATTTTTGTTCATTTTGTATCGATAGGGCGGATTTTGCACATAATAGAACGGCAGATTATCACGGCCCCAATCCTCGCGCCAGCTTTTAATGAGCGCCAGAAACAGTTTTCGATACTGCAGGGGCCGGTCTATATTGTTCCCTCCCTGGCACCAGATGACGCCTTTGATCGCGTAAGGGATAACCGGGGCCACCATGGCGTTATACAGTGCGGAAGGCCGCCGGTGCGGCTTTTCAATCATATCCACAGCTTCGGGCATGATGGGTTCTTCGGGCGCCGGTTTGCTGGCTGCAAGGGCTTGTTCTTTCTCTTTATCCCAGACCTGAAGATTCGTGTTGTAGGTTTTCTCCAAATCCGGATATTCCTTTTCCCACTTTAGCCACATATCATACAGCGCCGTAAATTCAGGTTCCGAATCAATCGCCTCCTTAGACATCCAGGCTTCGGCAGGCGAACCGCCTTTACTGGCGTCGATCAACCCCACCGGCGCATTTAATTCTTTATGGATTTTACGGCCGAAAAAATACGCAACGGCCGAAAAATCAGGGACAGTCACGGGTGTGCAGTTAACCCAGGATCCCGAACAATCGGATTGCGGAGTTTCAGCGTATGTGTGATTAACTTTGAAAAAACGGATAAAGGGATAGTCGGCCGCCTGAATTTCTGCGGCTGCATCATTACAATCTTTCACCATCATCGCCATATTGGATTGGCCGGACGCGAACCAGACTTCACCGCTAAGGACATTTTGTAATACAATTTCATTCTTGCCCCGGATCGTGATCCGGTGCGGTCCCCCGGCGTCCGGGGATTTCAGTTTCACGAGCCATTTGCCATTCTTTCCAGCGATTGTTGAGGTTGCAGTTGTATTCCAACTCGTTTTTACAGTAATTTTTTCTCCGGCATTGGCCCACCCCCATATCGGGACATCCGTATTTTGCTGGATGACCATATTACTGCCGATTACAGCGGGCAGCCTGACATCCGCGTGTAGCATTGATATTGGCAGAATTAAGATTATAAAAATTGAAACATAACTTTTTATTTTCATTTATTCTTCTTTATTTTTAAATAACACTGATTAACACTGGTGTCCGTTAAACGGACACCGCTATCTGATCCGGCTTACAAGTTCAATAAAATCAAATTAAAAAATTATGAAAATTTATTTTTCACAAACAAATCATTTATTAATTTCATATTCGAAAACATTAATAATATAAAATGTTTAGAGTGTCGT
>JAFGSB010000103.1 GCA_016934825.1 Candidatus Zhuqueibacterota bacterium | reverse complement strand
GTCGATCTGGACCAGAACGCCGGTTCCTACCAGGTCACCTGGGACGGCACTAACCTGCACGGAGGCCAGGTTGCTTCCGGAGTTTATCTCTACAAGATCGTCGCCGGCGATTTTGTTGATATGAAAAAGATGTTATTGATTCGATAAATAAATCACCTCCGGGAGGTGGTCCGCCACCTCCCGGAGATGTTTAGACCTTTCAAATTTACCCAATAATTTTAATGCGAAAGTGACTTGTTGCCTGCCTATTTTTTGTAAAAAAACCTTTTTTCATATCAAACAATTTACTATTTTCCTTTACGCAATCAAAACAGGACGTTTAAGAATGTTTGGAGGTAACATGAACAAGAATCGAATAAACAGGCGGGAATTTATCGGACAGAGTGTTGCCGCCGGTATCGGTACAAGTCTGGCCGCAAAATCCGTCTTTTCCCAAAACTCTCCAAAACCAAATGCAAAGGTTATCAAGGTGACACATCCCGGCGCGGTTTTGGCTGACGGTAAAGTAAATCCTGAAATTGTGAAAATCATATTGGACCGGGCGTTGTGCGAATTTTCCGGTGAGCAGGATGTCACCAAAGCGTGGACGAAATATATCAGCCCGGAAGATATTGTGGGTTTAAAGATCAATACGCTGGGACTGCGCTATGTCGCAAAAACGAATTATATAGACCATTTTCATGTTGTCAATAAAGCCATCTCGGATGGTCTTGTTCAGGCGGGGTGCCCCGAAGAAAATATCATTGTCTGGGACCAGAAACTTGAAAATATGCGGGACGGTGGATTTACCCCGGGAACAATCGGGGATACGAAAATTCAATGTATCTGCGCCCGGGAGGATGGCAGTGAGGAAGAACCGCACATGGCCGGCGATAAACCGGCTTATCTTTATAAAGTGCTGACCCGGAAAATATCGGCGCTGGTCAATATTCCGCTTGCCAAAACCCACCGCATGGCAGGAATTACCGGGGCGTTAAAAAACCATTACGGTTCGCTGGATAATCCCAATGATTTCCACGCTAACAACTGCTGTAATCCCGGCATAGCTGAACTAAACAACCTGGAACCCATCAAACAGAAGACCCGGCTCATCATAATGGACGCCCTTTTTACCGTTATTAACGGCGGTCCGACCTGGAGCAATGAATTTATCCGGCCTTACAATTCCATCCTCATTGCTACCGATCCCGTTGCCATGGACCGCGTGCTGCTGGAAATTATTGACGGTTTACGAAAAACAGAACAGCTTCCGCCGATAGCGCCGCAATCAAAACATGTAAAATTGGCCGCGGATCTAGGGCTGGGGGAAGGTGATCTTGAAAAGATAGATATTGTGGAGATCGGGTTAGGGTAATTTATGTGTATCCGGGATGCGGATTTCCGCATCCCGAAGGTTAACAGAATGTGTTTATTCAAAGGAGCAGTATAATGATTAAACAAATCTGTATCCGTTACATGGTTATATATTTATCAATCTTTTTACTTGCTTTCGAACACATAGTAAATGCCCAGACTGTTTCAGTAATCTGGTCCCAATCATATGGTAATTTTTATTACGGAGCACCATATCATTATGCCAGTATGGTTCAACCGACAAATGATAAAGGTTATATTTTATGCGGCTCAAAATTGATCAAAACCGATTCGGATGGTAATAGTACGTCTATACATGATCTGAAAGCGTCATGTATTCTGCAAACGGGTGATGGCAGTTATCTATTGACTCAAAGAGTGAATAACAATGCTTATTTGGTAAAATTAACTTCATCATACAACCAGATCTGGAGCAAAAATTTAACTACACTTATTCAAGCTTATGAAGTTTATAACATGCAGCACGCCCCGAACGGTGGTTATTTACTTTGCGGCAAAACCACAACAGGTAAAGCTTTCTGGGGCAAAGTAAACGATGCCGGAACGGTTTTATGGAGCCAATCATATAACGTCACTTACGCTTCAGAGGCGCGATGTATTTCATCCACAAGTGACGGAGGATATATTGCCGGTGGTTCATTGAATAATATTCCCGCTATTTTCAAACTAACAAATAATGGTTCTCTTAACTGGACAGCTTCAGCAACTTTAACAGCTCCTTTTATTGTTCCTGATTTAAGGGTAGTGGGAGTGTATGAAAACGAAAATCACACTTTTACTTTCTGTTATAATGACATTAAACCGGCGTATGAACAGGGTTATTTTGTTTTGGCGAAAACCGATGTGAACGGTAATATTGTTTTAACGACAGAATATCTGGCGGAGGGGATTAACAGTTTAACAGCATATCATATGGCAAAAACTGAAGACGGTGGTTTTATCATCTGTGGCAAATGGACGCTTGCGCAATATGCGCTTTTAATTTCCACGATCATCCGTACCAATGCAGATGGAGTTGAATTATGGCGCAAACAAATAAAAGGTAAAGGAAATGATAGTGTTCCCAGTTATATTGTTCCAATTAATTCCAATACTTATGTGTTTTGCGGTAGGGATTACGGTTATTATGAAGATGATTATGGCAGTAATCCCAGGCTGGTTAAAATTCGCGAATATTTAATCGAGTCGGTTGATTTTTCCGCATACCCTCGATCCGGGTCTGCACCTTTTACTGTTCAGTTTACAGACCTAACCGTGGGCAGTGTATTAAAATACAAATGGGACTTTGGTGACGGCGAAGTCAGCAGCGATCGGAATCCCTTTCATATATATCGCGATCCCGGTTCCTATCATGTTACGTTGACAGTGTCCGACGGCAGTAAATCATATTCTAAAACCAGAAATAATTATATTCTGGTTTCACCTGGAGGAACCGAAACTTACGATGTGCTCCCGGCAAAAATAGCAATTGATGGCAATTTGAGTGACTGGTCCGGGTTGGAAATTTTGTCACCCAGTGATAATCCCGAAAATCTTTATCCCGAGTCCGATTTGCTTGGGGAAGCAATGATGGCCTGGAACGGCGTGGATAAATGGTATATTGGTTTTAGCGTTTCCGATAACTTTATTGGAAAAAATTCACCGTTTTCCAGTTTTGCCGATGATCCAAACGGGAAATTCGGTATTTCAAGGTATTATATCAATGATTGTATTGAGGCGATATTCGCGAAAGATGCCGGTGGTAGTTATTTTGAAGCTTTTAAGGCAGTTTTCGCACCAGATGAAACGGAACGAACGTTATATCAAAGCAATAACATTCACGCTCATTCCTGGATAAAATGGGGCTCGCTCAATCCGTTACTGGCTCCTGATGGAGACCGCTCACCCAAGGTGCCGCCGATATGTGAAACCAAAATCATTCAAAACGGTACTAACTGGCAGGGTGAAGCGGCCCTGACAATTAAACATAAACCGCCGTCTGATTCGTTATACCGTTTTATTTTCAGTTTTAATGATATCGACGACAATGACGGGGCATCAACCAGGCATCATATGAATACGACCGGAGGCGATCTGGATGTATGGGACGCCCTGGCCCAGTTATTCGGCGCCATGCCGATTCTGAATTTTATAGATGATGAAATCCATGCCGCTTTCACTGCCGATACTTTGAGCGGTTTCAAACCGTTAACCGTAAATTTTACGGATCAAAGTAGCGGGATCATCGACTCTTACCTGTGGGATTTTGGTGACGGACAGACTGCTCAGATTCGAAACCCGCAACATGTTTATACAAATACCGGTGTTTACTCTGTAACATTAATCGTGAACGGGCAGACCGGTGCAGATACATTAACCCGTGCGGATTATATCAATGTACAGGAAAATATACCGGTCGCGAATTTCGAGGCGTCACCTCTACAGGGGGAAAGGCCGTTAACCGTTCAATTTACAAATCTGTCCACCGGAATAATGGATAGTTGTAAGTGGAATTTTGGGGATGGTACAAAAAGTAACGAGCGAAATCCGGAACATACCTTTCAAAGTGCCGACAGCTTCACGGTATCTTTGATCGTTAGCGGGCCAGGTGGAATTGATGCGTTTACACGGGTAAATTATATCATTGTTAAAGAACCGTCCGCTATTGAAAAGGAAAAAGAAATTCCCACTTTTTTTGTTTTGTATCAAAATTATCCCAATCCTTTTAATCCAGTGACAAAGATAAGCTTTTCTGTTCCGCGAGCAACGCACGTTCAAATAAAAATATACAACACCCTGGGTAAAATGGAGGGAGTTTTGCTGGATGAAAAAAAAGAAGCGGGAGAGTACAGTATCAACTGGAACGCGGATAAACTTTCGAGCGGTGTTTATTATTACCGACTGCAGGCCGGGAATTTTAGTGATGTAAAAAAAATGATATTATTACGATAATATTCATCACCCCCGTGAGGTGACTAACCGCCTCCCGGAGGTTATAATGAATCCGAGGTAAAAAAATGAAAAATTTTGTCTTGTTTTCAGGCTTTGTTTTTATCGTACTGTTTATTTCATGTCAACAGTCACCTGCACCGGTGGCGCAGACGCCGCCTATGGGATGGAACAGTTGGGACTGCCTGGGCGTGGATGCCAGTGAAGCCGATCTCAAAACGATCGCCGATTATATGTCGGAAAAACTGAAACCTTACGGCTGGGAATATGTGGTTACCGATATCCTGTGGTACGGCGGCCCGGATATGACAATTTATAACTATTGGGCTGAAAATCCTGACCAGCGGATCGATGAATACGGCAGGCTGATTCCGGCTGTAAACAGGTATCCGTCCGCGGTCGACGGCAGTTTTAAGGCGGTCGCTGATTATATTCACAGCAAGGGACTTAAATTTGGTATTCACGTTATGCGCGGAATTCCCAAGCAGGCCGTGGAAAAAGACACGCCGATACTCGATACCGAATATCGCGCACGGGACATTGTCGCTTATAAAGATACCTGTGACTGGTACGACGGTATGTACGGTATCGACATGGACCATCCCGGCGGCAATGTTTATTATTATTCAATCATCAAGCTTTACGCCGAGTGGGGTGTGGATTATATCAAAGTGGATGATATCTCCTACCCATACCACGCCAAAGATATTGAAGCATTATATAACGCCATCAAAACCGTCGGCCGGCCGATGGTACTGAGCCTGTCTCCCGGCGCGGTGCCCATTGAACGGGCCGAACATCTCCTGAAATACGCCAATATGTGGCGGATTTCCACGGATTTCTGGGACGACTGGCCGTTTCTGTACCGGCAGTTCGATCTGTGCGCCCTGTGGCAGAATTTCGTCACACCCGGGCATTGGCCGGATGCGGACATGCTGCCTATGGGTAAACTGCGTAAACACGGCCCGGATAATACGGTCGTGGATGAAATGAACCTGACCGAGGAAGAAGTGACCGACGAATATTCCCGTTTTACCGATGAGGAAAAAAAGACCATGATGACCCTGTGGTGTATCGCCCGTTCTCCGCTTATGCTGGGCGGATACCTGCCGGAGAATGATGAGGTGACATTTTCACTTATCACGAATCATGAGGCGTTGGCGGTGAACCAGAACAGTGCGGAAAATCGTCAGTTGTTCCGCCGAGACGACAAGGTCGCCTGGATCGCCTCCGTACCGGGATCAAAAGACAAATACCTGGCGTTGTTCAATATTTCCGATCAAAATAATGTGCAAGTGTCCGTCACGCTGCAGGAACTTGGCGTAGCTGCCCCGTACACAGTGAGAAATCTGTGGAACAAAACCCCTGAAGGACAATTCGATCAGGAATTTTCCGTTGTCTTGCCGGCGCACGGTTCGGGTTTATACCGAATTATAACACATTGATCCGTATCCTGTGTCGTTATTATTCGCCATAAATATTTAACAATAAATTTTAAGGAACCGACGCATGAAAAAGCCGAAACTGTTTAAAAGCCTGTTTTGTATTTTTTTTATTGTCTCATGGCCATTATGCGCGGGGGAAATTATTTCGCTTGCCTCGCCCGACAGCAACATTATTATAAACGTTGAGATCAAACCAAAATTGGAGCCCTACCCGGTGGGAAACCGGATTTATTTTTCGGTTTTATATAAAGGACAACCGGTTATAACCGATTCGCCGTTCGGTCTCGATTTCAAAAATATGCCGCCGATCGCCCGGGACCTGGTTGTTAAAGACAAAAAATTCAGTTCAACCGATTTGACATGGGAAACGGTCGTCGGTAAAAGCAGGGCGGTTGTTGACCGATGTAACGAACTCGTGTTATTCCTGCAGGAAACCAAACCACCTCAACGGCTGCTCAATCTTGTCTTTCGCGCTTATAACGACGGCGCCGCGTTTCGTTACCAGTTGCCTGAGCAGGCCGCTTTTCAGGATTTTAAACTAACCTCGGAACGGACCGAATTTCACTTTGCCGGTGATTGCGACGTCTGGGCGGCGAATTACGGCAGTTACGCCACCCATCAGGAAACGGAATTCCCGCGGGGAAAAGTAAGCGGGATCAAGCCGGGCGATATTATCGGCTGTCCGCTGCTGGTCCGGGTAAATGAAAACACCTGGGCCGCGTTGACGGAAGCCAACCTGTATGACTGGGCGGGATTGTATTTTACCGGAACCGGTTATTACCCCAACGCCGTGGTCAGCACGCTGTCGCCGAGGATCGATGAGCCGGATGTGCTGGTCATATCCAAAACGCCCCGGTTTTCGCCGTGGCGGACAATTATGATCGGTGACAAACCGGGCGACCTGATCGAGTCCGATATCATCCTGAATTTAAGCGAGCCCTGCAAGATCGAGGACACTTCGTGGATCGTTCCGGGACGGTCGGCCTGGGACCGCTGGTGGTGCGGCAGTTACGCGCCGGATTATGACGGCGAACTCAAAGTGGATAATCCGTCCATGAAATATTTTATCGATTTCGCGGCTGAAATGGGCTGGGAATATCAACTGGTGGACTGGTTCTGGTACGGTGATCCGTTTTTGGATGATTATTGGTCCAATCCGGTAGGCGATATTACCAAATCCCTCCCGGAAATAGACATCCCGGAACTGGTCCAATATGGCAAAAAAAAGAATGTAAAAATTCTGCTGTGGCTGGAGTGGAGCCATGCCAACGCGCAAATGGACGAAGCCTTCCCGCTGTATGAAAAATGGGGTGTGGCCGGCGTTAAGGTCGATTTTATGGCCCGCGACGACCAGGAAATGGTGAATTTTTATCACCGACTGACCGAAAAAGCAGCGCAGTATCATTTGACGGTAGATTTTCACGGCGCCTATAAACCGACCGGAATGCGCCGCACCTGGCCAAACCTGCTCACCCGTGAAGGCGTGCTCGGCAATGAATACAATAAATGGAGCGACCGCATAACCCTTGAACATACCGTAATCCTGCCGTTCACGCGAATGCTGGCGGGGCCGATGGATTTCACGCCGGGCGGATTTCGCAACAAGACCGCCGAAACATTTCGCGCCGTCGGCGGCGACGCCCCCGGTCCCTTTGTCATGGGAACAAGAACTCGTCAACTGGCGATGATGGTTGTGTACGAAAGCCAGTTACAGGTGCTGTGCGACTCGCCCTATAATTACCGCGTCAGTCCGGCGGGTCTCGATTTTCTGAAAATTGTACCGACAACATGGGACGAGACAAAAGTCATTAACGGCGAGGTCGGCGATTATATCACCATTGCCAGAAGGTCCGGCAGAGATTGGTTCGTCGGCAGTATGACCGATTCCTCCGCGCGGACATTGCAGATACCGCTGGCGTTCCTCGGTCCCGGTAAATTCACCGCTATCATATACCAGGACCCTCCGGAAGCGGACGATTATCCCGACCGGTTACAAAAACGGGAGCAGACCGTAACGGCAAAGGACATTATTACCGCCAACCTGGCTTCCGGCGGTGGGTTTGTGATGTGTTTAAAACCGGTGAAATGAATGTTCTCTGTTCGTAAAAATTCGTTCTGCAGGGGTTTATACTCCTGCGGGACGCCGGACCTGTTAGACGGCCGGATTGAGGTGAAAAGAAACACCCCTCTTTAATTCTCCCCTCAAGGGGAGACCGAATTTGATGGCTATGAGGATTTTTACTATTTTCGATTCCAAATCTCTCAAAACCCGCAGATCAAGTCCCCCTTTGAAGGGGATACAGGGGGATGTTTTTTGCCGGAACGCCGGGTTGCCGTTTTGCTGAAAAATTGGACACCCCTCTTAAATTCTCCCCTCAAGGGGAGAACTGAATTGGGATTTTAGAAAGTCGGCCCCCGAACAGAGAAACCGGGCGAAACGAGGTGTCTCGTATCGAGTGGTATTTTTGTTCCGCAGGGCCTCCTGTGGATAGATACTGTTTTAATATGTTATAAATGCTGAGGAATATAACTCTGCATAACACATAATTTTATTCGATGGAGTTAATGTGATGTTATTAAATCGTGCTGTAATAACTAAAGTCCTGTTTTTATTTTTGACATTCGGACTGCTTGAGGTCGTGTTTTCGCAGCGGCCCCAATTCAACACGGTTTTATACGGCGTATCCTATTACCATGAATATATGCCCTATGAACGCCTGGAAAAAGTTGTGCAGCTCATGGAACAGGCCGGGATCAATTTTGTCCGCCTCGGAGAATCCACATGGAGTTTGTGGGAACCGAAAGAAGGTCAATTCGAGTTTGCATGGATGGACCGGGTTATCGACCGGCTGCATAAAGCCGGAATCAAAGTACTGCTGGGCACGCCGACCTATTCCATACCGCCCTGGCTGTACCGCAAACACCCCGAGATCCACCGTAAAATGTCGGTTGACGGTTTTTCTGTTCCTTACGGAATGCGCCAGCAGGCCGATCTGAGCAATCCCGCTTACAGGTATTACTGCGAACGAGTCATCCGCGCGGTGGTGGACCATTACAAGGACCATCCCGCGATTATCGGCTACCAGGTGGACAATGAAACCGGCAGCGGCTTTTTTGCCCGCGAGGACTATTTAAGTTTTATCGACGAATTGAAAAGGAAATACAAAACCCCGGAACCCATTAATAAAATGTGGGGTTTTAATTACTGGGGCCAGACCATCAACGATTTTGACGAACTGGCCCCGCGGGACGGCATGGTCAATCCCGGCTACAAACTGGAGTGGGAACGGTTCCAGCATAAAATTACCACGGATTTTCTGTCCTGGCAGGCGGATATCGTCAACGAATACAAGCGGCCGGACCAGTTTATCTGTCACAATTTTGTCGGCGGTCTCCGCATCAATATCAATCAATATGATATCGCGCGGGCGCTGGACATTGTCGCCGTAAATCCTTACACCGCGATCCAGGACGGACTGACTGGCGAGGACATCGCCTGGTCCGGCGACGTGAATCGCTCGTTGAAACGGGACAATTACCTGGTCACCGAGACCAACGCCCAGACCACCGGCTGGAATTCGGCCGGACAGTTCCCGCCATACGACGGACAACTGCGCCTTAATGTCTACGCCCACCTGGCGAGCGGCGCCAATTCCGTCGCCTACTGGCACTGGCATTCCCTGCACTACGGCCAGGAGACCTACTGGAAAGGCGTACTGTCGCATGATTTGCAGCCGAACCGGATCTATAAGGAAATGACCCGCACCGCGCAAGAGTTGAAACGGCTCGGCCCGGAGCTGATCGATCTGAAAAAGACCAACCGCGCGGCGGTGCTGTTCTCCCTGGATTCGTACCATGGCATCAGTTACATGCCGTTCGACGACCAGGTGAACTATATGACCATGATCCGGCAGTTTTACCATACCCTTTACGATCTTAATGTCGAGGTGGATTTTGTTTATCCGCAAAGCGGCAATTATGCCGATTATGATCTGATTGTTGTGCCGCCGCTGTATATCGCCTCAGATGAAACGCTGAATAAATTGTCCGCTTACGCGGAGGGCGGCGGGACCTTGCTGCTTTCTTTCAAAAGCGGATTCTGCAATGAATATTCCACCGTGCGCTGGGAACCGGCGCCGGGACCGCTGCGGAAAGCGGCAGGAGTCTATTATCAGGAATTTTCGACCCTGAAAGAACCTTTTGCCCTGAAAGATGATCCGTACAGGTTGGGCGATAAAAACCGGGTGTCGGTATGGGCGGAGTTTTTGATCCCGGAAACCGCCCAACCGCTGGCCTTTTACGATCATCCGTTTTTCGGTAAATTCCCGGCGATCACCCGAAACAAATTCGGCAAAGGGACGGTTTTTTACCAGGGCACGAAACTGTCCGATGAATTGCAGCGGGAAGTTATGCGGGAGATATTAACCACCGCAGGACTTGACGGGCCCGACCGGCAGCTACCGGAAGCGGTCAGGATGAAAACCGGCGTCAATAAAAAGGGCAGGACACTGAGGTACTATTTTAATTTTTCGGACCGGGAAACGGCGTTCACTTATCCCTATCCCGACGGCCGGGACCTGCTCAGCCGGGCGGAAATTAAAAATGACCAGACGGTGTCGCTGAAGCCGTGGGATGTGGTGATCATACGGCAAAAATAAAAACCTGTCCGGGCCCGAATTCCGAACCGGGAAGCGATTTTTACAGTATCGAAATGTTTTCACGGCAAAATCCCGCAGGGCCGCTAGCCCCTGTGGGATTTATTATAGTGTGGCGAGTATCGAAAAGGCAGGTGCAACCGGAACGTTCCGGTTTTTATCCGGGGCAGTTGGATTCGGACAAGTTATTTACAAATTGCAAAGCAGGAATTGTTTCACTATATTAGCAAAATCCATTTACTCTACATCTACTGTTAAAGCGGAAAAAAGGAACAATCAAAGATGAAAAATTATTTGTTACAACAAAAATTTGTTATTTTACCGCATGTGCTGGCTTTGTTGTTGTTCGAACTTTACATCATATCAGGCGTTAATGCCCAAACACCCGGCAACTGTGATTTTTATCCCGGGGATTATTCGGATATCGGTATAATCGGCCACAGTATGCCCGGAACCTGGCGGCCGTTTTCCGACGACTCGCCCTGGAACACACCGATTCCGGAAGATGCGGCAACCCATCCCGATTCCAAAGAAATTATCGCAACGATGGTGAAAGAGGCCGTGAACATTCGTTTCGCGAACACTTATAATCTTCCGTTATGGATCGTCAATTCCGATAATTTACCTTACCATTTTGCCGATTCCCCGTACCCGTTCGATACATGGGACCAGAATTATGACGGCAAGACCGAAGCCGGCGTGCCGATTGATTCCTCGATTTGGGGAGAACAAACCGAGGACGGTCATATCTGTATTATCGATCCGTTCAAAATGCTGGCCTGGGAAATGTCGCGTTTCAAAGGTATAAAAAACGGCGTTATCGATTGTTCGACATTCAATATATGGGATTTGACGGACACCGGCGTAGGGGATCCGAACGAGGGCCGGCGCTGGAAGGCCCGCGGCGGAAGGGGCTCGGGTTTTCCGGTGCTCGCCGGCCAGATCCGCCCCGAAGAACTGGCCGCCGGGGAGATACGGCACGCCATGGCCTTTACTTTTTCAATGAACAGGGAAAATTACATCCTGCCGCCCGGCTGCCGGAGCGACGCAAGGTACAGCGGTTCGCAGTATCCGGCAGAGGGTATGCGTCTGCAGTTGGACACGTCGTTGACGGACCAGGATTTTGATCAATGGGGTCTTACCCGGGAAGGTAAAATTCTTGCCCGGGCGCTGCAAAAGTACGGCATGTTCAATTGCGATAACGGCGGCGCGATTGCCCTGCATCCCCAGCTTTTGGATAAAACCACCGAGGGTAACAGGGCAAAATGGGATTCGCTTTTCCCCGGATTTTATGTAACGGTAAGAAAAATACCCACAAATAAATTCCGGGTCGTGTATACGGGAGAACCTGTAACCGGGGGAAAACAGACGACCGTTGTCACGCCGCTTATTCTTCCCCTGGGCGGGAAATTTACAGATTCGGTTACCGTTACCATGTCAACGCCCACCCCTGAAGCCAAAATCTGCTATACAACGGACGGCAGCGTGCCGGCGCGGAATTCGACGCTTTATACCGGACCGATCAAGCTCGATTACAGCGCGACGATCAGGGCAAGGGCTTACCGCGACGGATTCAAGGAAAGCGGGTTGGTTAGGATGGTTTTCACCCGTGATACCGTTTCCGTGGGCATTCGTGAACCACAGGACATGCAATACGATCTTGAATTCCGCAGCTATCCAAATCCATTTAACGCAACGACAAAAATAGTCTGCTCCATCCCGCAATCCGGGCTGGTCAATCTGGGTATTTATGATCTGTGCGGCAGAAAAATCCGGACTTTGCGGGAGTATCATGAAGCGGGCCCGTTCTCGTATAATTTCGAATCGGACGGCCTGCCAAGCGGTATATATTTCTGTAACCTGCGGCTGGGAGAAAACAGAGTGAAAAAGGGGAAAATGCTGCTGCTGAAATAAATTTGTCAACGCGGAGGCCTGAGCCTCCGCGAAACTGAAATGCGGATATTTCGTTCCACAGGAGCTCCCGCACCTGCGGTTATTGTCGTTATACATTCATATCTACCCGGAAGCCGGAGCCTCCGCGAAACTAAAGCATGACAATTTCGTTATATCTGTTTCATTCTCATTCCTTATAAAATGGCGTCAAACCCTTGACGGTGGATCCCGTTTTATTTCCAACGGACAGGTCATCATGGAAATTATCCCAAAATTCCGCTCTGGAAACCAGGGTGTAATAAGGGTCCAGTTCGACTTTTTCAATCTGTTCCAGCGAGTTTTTGTCAACGAAGCGGATGAAAAATGAATAGGTTCGTTGTTCGTCCAGCGCCTGGGGCATGGCTCTGAGAGGATTGGTACGGTCGAAATAATCGTAATCATCTTCCAGGCGTCCCTGTATGAACAGCTCGAATTCATTATAGTAAGAATGACATCGTGTGTGGATTCGGGCCTGCGGATCGCTAATAATCAGGTTTATACTTTTATCATCAGGGCCCACAGCAAAGTATGCAGTATTGATTTTCATGGCATTGTTTTGCGGATCGTGCGGATTCAATAAACTGGCAATGCCGATATTTCTGCCCAAATGATCCTCCGGAAGCCATGACCACAAACTGTTTTTACACCATGCGAGCCGCTCGGCGAACCGTTTGTAAAGATTTCTGGATTTCATCTCTTCTGTGACTGTCCGGCAAAATACAGGAAACCGCAGGGAAAGTCCATATCCCTGGGGCGGGAGAGTCGCGGTAATTTTTATCCGGCCGTCCGGGAAAATCGCCCACCGCGTTTCGAGGTCGCCGTTTGAATAGCGATGGGTTATAGACAGGACGACGGTTGAGCTATCCCCGGATTGGATGATTTGCATATTTTTCAAACCCAGCGAAAAGACCCGCTGTGTCCAGTTTGTGGTAGCTGTAGAGTTCCCGTTTTTCCAGTCAAACCAGCGTCCCTGCGCCGGAAGAGCGATCCGCTGGTTCAGGTCTAATCCTCGCAGCATAAGTTCTTCGTCCCCGACTCTGACGCGGCAGAGCGTACCGCTCTCCCTGTCAAAAAAATAACTGCCGTGGTCCCATTTTATTTCCACCTCCGCGCTGTCCTGAACCAGGACTGTTTTCCCCTGCGCCGCAGGAGTTTCTTTTTTAATTGGCATGTCCGGCCATCGAAAAGGAATTTCGACGCGCTGAACCAGCCTGTCCTTGTCTTTAAAAATGAGCTGTAAAATTGTGGAACGCGGTTTATCAGGCATCGCCGGCGTCTTGAATTGCCCTGTTTTGTGAGGAGGCAGGTCAGGCTCCCAGTTGCCTTGCTGCAGCAATTTCCCGGAATCCAGCAGACGCCAGGTAATATTTAGTTGTTTTAAATTTGTAAAATCATACCCGTTTTCCAATGTAAGCTCCGGGGTTTCGCCGGCTTTCACCGTCAGGGATTTTTCCAAAACCTGAACGGGAGAGTAAACCTTAAACAGGTGATCGTACTCCGGTTTTTTATGAAACAATTCATTCACAATGCCCCACTTTGCTTCATTGTGCAGCGCCGGGATAATCTCGCCTTCCGCATTGCGTATACAGGGATCACGCCAGGCAAAGGTTATTATTCCAATTACCCAGGGGGATTGCCGGACGATATCCCAGCCTCTTTTGATCGAATAGCCCCATAAATCGTGAATACCGGGATCCAGTTTTAACTTGTCCAGTTCATAAGCAGGCGTGTGAGCATATTCGGTCGGCAGAAAAGGACGGCCGTCCCGTCTGTCCGCCGCAAACAATCCCGGCTGGTAGTGAGGACAGATGAAATCCAGTTCCTTGTACGACGCCCCCGGGTGGCAGAATTTACGATACGGATCGATCTGTTTACCGACCTCGATAATTTTTTTTATGGCTGGTGTGGGTACTCTCGGATTCTCGTTCATGAGCTCCCAAATCAAGACGGAGGGGCAATTTTTCAGGCAATTGAAAGCCTCAAAATATTGCTGGAGGTGCAGGTCGTCATTCAGGTAGTATTGATCGCCGCCAATACCGCTTATTACATATATTCCCTTTTCATCACATACGCGATGGAGATCAGGACTCTTGAAGGCCCAGCCGAGCCGCACGGTATTGACGTTCGCCTGTTTCATTAATTCCATTTCCTGTTCAAGGACAGGACGGGGTGAAGCATTGCCGTAATCCGCATGGCCGCCCTTATAGCCGATCCCGCGCAAAAAAATCGGTTTCCCGTTCAGCAAATACTGCTCGCCGCGAATTTCAGCAGTGCGAAAACCGAATCTTTCGGCTGAGAATGTTTGGTTTTTTCCATCATTTATCGATAGAATAAAATAGTAGAGATTGGGGGACTCGGCGCTCCAGGCCCCGATGTCTTTGACATCGTCCGAAAGCAGACACCGGACCTGGCTTTGAGGCGGAACTGTGATGGTTTTATCCATTTCGGGCAAATCGGTCAAACCGCCCTCCGCGGTGCGCAGGGAGCCCCGCAGATGAATTTGGCTCGTTTGATTTGATGTATTTGCCAGCACAATTTGCGCCTCCAAACTCCAATTCCCGGACTTTGACTGTTTTGGAATCAGAAACAGGTCCCTGACGTGCGTTTTCGGGACCGAACAGATCAAAAGCGGACGCAAAATTCCACCGGTGTCGGGATACCCCCCCTTGCGAATGCGCAGCCGGTTTGCCGGGGCGTAACCTTGCATCGTAATCAAAACGATAATTTGATTTTGGCCGGGATGAACCAAGTTCGTGATGTCCCTTTCAAACGGGGTCCAGCCAATGTGCTCCGTTATGATATGACCGTTAATAAAAATTTGCGCCCTTTCAAACATTCCCTCGCTCTTTAATAGAATGTTCCTTGAACTCCACGAATCGGCCAGATCAAAAGTTCTGATAAAGGCGGCGGACTTTTCCGCCTGAAAACCCCAGCCAATACAAGCGGCTGGTATATGAATTGACGCAGAATTTTCAAGCGGGAAATGACCGGTTACGAGCCCGCTTATTTTTGTAGAATCCGGGTCGGGCAAAAATTTCCAGTTTCCCTCGAGATTAATTGTCGAAGCCGCCTCTAAAGCGCGCTCCACCGTTGATTCGTGAACGGGAGTCCACAGGTAAAGCAGCCGGCTTGCTTGTGTGATTTCCTGAATTGGTATGTCTGCCCTGGAATAATTTGGCGTAAAATGGAGAAGAATCAGCAAAAAGAAAAAAGGCCATGCAGAGGCCCTGAAGAGAAGGATTGTTTTTTTCATTTGGTCCGTACCTTGTGAAAATTTAAGTGTTTACTCTTCTGTTTTTGCATTGGGATTTTTAGTCGGCATGGCGGCATTTACCGAATGGAGCCAGTCTTGCAGTTTGGCATTCAATTCAGCCGCTTTTTCCGGCATCTTTTCGGTGAGGTTTCGCGTTTCTCCGATGTCGTGTGCGAGGTCGTATAATTCAATTCTATTGTCTTCATAAAATTGAATTAGTTTGTAATTTCCCGCCCGGATCGCCGAACTTGGACTGCCGCCCTGGTTGCCGTAATGAGGATAGTGCCAGAAGATCGCCTCACGATCAATTTTGTCATTTCCTCTCAAAACGGCGGCCAAACTGCGTCCGTCGACGTGCTGCGAGTCCAGCAGAGGCAATCCTGCCATTTCTAACATGGTGGGATAAAAATCCGTGCTGACAACCGGTTCGGAGACAATACTGCCCGGCTTTACCATTCCCGGCCATTTCACGATCATGGGGACGCGAATTCCGCCTTCATACAACCAGCCTTTCCCTGCCCGTAAAGGGACGTTGCTGGTCGGCGAGCCCTCGGAGGTTGACAATCCGCCGTTATCGGACATGAAAATGATTGCGGTGTCCTCAGCCAGGCCAAGCTGATCCAAAGCGGTTAAAACTTTTCCTACAGCCTGGTCCACTGCTTCCACCATCCCGGCGTAAACGGGCTGGTTCTGGACCTGGCGGGACATCCGTTCTCCCTCCGGCAGAAACTCCTCGCCTTCATAGTTTATATTGTGTGCTTTATCCTCGTATTTGTGTTTCAAATCTTCACGAGCCTGCTGCGGGTTGTGTACGGAATAGAAGGACAAATAAAGCAGGAACGGCTTTGCCCCTGCCTGTTCCAGGAACCGGACCGACTCGTTTGCCAGTCTGTCCGGCAAGTGCTCTCCCACCGGGCCGTCCGCCAGCTTTGGATTGTTATAAGGAGAAAAATAGCCCCCGCGCGGCGATCCGACATGGTATCCGCCCTTGTTGATTTCGAAACCCTGGTCTTCCGGGAAATAGCCTTCCCTTCCCAGGTGCCATTTGCCGGCGAAAAAGGTCGCGTACCCATGTCTTTCCAGCGCCTCGGCTATTGTTATCTCTTCGAGAGGAAGGCGATCCACATACTGTGCCGGCAACAACGGTTTGCTTCGGGTCCAGTGCTTTTCAACGGTATCGGGCTGGGGCGCTCCAAACCAGTCCGTGGTGTGCATTCTGGCGGGATATTTCCCGCTTAATATGCTTGCGCGCGTCGGACTGCAAACCGGGCAAGCGGCGTACGCGTCGGTAAAACGCATCCCTTCCGCGGCCAGCCGGTCGATGTTTGGTGTTTCATAAAATTTACTTCCGTAACAGCCCAGATCCCGCCAGCCGAGGTCGTCGATCAGGGAAAAAACAAAATTCAATTTTTTCTTTTTTGAACAACCAGGCAGAAACAGCGGGCCAGCCAATGAAGCTGCTGCGAGGCCCATCGAGAGTAAAAATTTCCGCCGCGGGAGATTTGTAGAATTTAATGTGCTCATTCAACTATCCAATAATTTTAATGTATGTTAAAATTTTAAAATGGATTTATGCTTTATGAGTGTTTACCGCCGGAGAGATTCCCCTTTATCCGCCGGGAGCTGTTCAAACCGTAGAATCCGGTCAGTTTCGCTTGCCGGACCAGCGATTGTAAGCGAGCCGTCAATATCAATACCGTGATAATATTTCCATATTACGTTGATTTTATTTTTTTTTTTTAGAAATTTAACGGATAATCACAATATACCCGTTTTTTTAAAATAAAATTGTTTTCAACAGTATTTTATCGGCAACTTTTCGTTTTTAAAATTATAATAAAATATCTTTTAAATTGCAAGTCAAATTATCTGATATTTGAAAATAAAATTGAATCAACATGTTATTGGTTATATTAACTTAACATTCCAGTGAACCCGCTATTAACGATAACATGTCGTGCAATTTGCTTTCAGTTTCAGGCGGAATACGCCAACCTGTAATCACTGCGCCGATGGCAAATACACGGTCAATTATAGTAATACTCTTCTCATATACAGATGAATTGTCGACAGGAATGACTCTTTCGACAAATAACCCAGGATTTTAAAAAATTAGTAAATTATTTAATTTTGGCAAACTACTGTTGAATTTGCGACCTGATAGGTAAAGCCGGGAGAACTCAGCGTCCGGAGACAATCCGAACGGGGCCGGGATAAGAATCCCGGTTTATAATGCACACCGGGATTTATATCCCCGTGCGATTAAAAGTCCGAAAATAAAAAGCAGCCCATCTAATTGATAGGCTGCACAAGTTTTTGAACACTCCGGCTATCCATCCAGAGTTTACAGGTCTTTATTTAATCAAAACCATCTTTTTCATATCGGTAAAATCCCCGGCCGTGATCCGGTAGATATATGTTCCCGCCGGCTGGTCACCGGCATCCCAGACTGCCTTGAATAATCCGGCATCCAGTTCCTTGTCGATCAATGTCGTGACCAGTTGACCTTTCATATTAAAAACTGATAAATTCACTTTCCGGCTCTCTTTCAGAGTGAACTTAATTGTCGTCTGCGGATTAAACGGATTGGGATAGTTATTCATTAAAGCAAATCCCGTTATCTTTTGATCCATATCTGACGTACTGACCAGGATTTCACTTTTAAAAGACTCTTCTCCGGTTGCCGAACTGATGCAACTGATTTTATATCGGTAGACACTGTTTGTTTCAACCCGTTCATCCAGAAATGAATAGCGTCGCTCTTCACTGCTGGAACCCGCCCCCGGAATAAGACCGGAAATCCTGATAAAATCCTCATCACTTCCGGACGCACGGTAAACATGGTAACCCAGGTTATCGACTTCAGTAGCGCTAATCCAGTTCAGAAGAACTCCCTCTTTCCTGACATCGGCGGCAAAATGAACAAGATCCACCGGCAGTGGCTGATCAAGCACTCCCGCCTCATTAATGGAAAGGACCGCTCCGTCTCCGTTTGAAAATTCTATTCTTATAGTACTGATAGCATCCCACTTTGGTGTTCCGGTTTGAGAAAAACCTGAATACGGCAATTCGATATTGGCAGGTCCGCTTGATGCGGCAATGACGGTTGATTTCGAAAAGTAATTACCTGCCGTACCTCCATAAGCTTTCAGCGTCAATGTGATGGGAGACGCTCCCGAATTCTGCACACCGTAAAGAACAAACCGGTCATAATTATGAAGATCTATCCAATTGCTACCCACATTAAGAGCTTCATAGTCATCGTCGATTCCATCCCAGGTCACATTACCCGTGAAATTAACACCCGCGGCCACGGTTAGGACAAATTTGCCGCTTGATGAGTAATTCACAGCAATGTTAGAAGTACCCGCACCGGTTTGCGTACCGTAAAAGTCACGCTCCCCCCATAATATATCCGTATCGGCATAACTGTTACCGGCGCTTGTGTTTTGGTAAATAAAATAAGCAGAACCATCGGAAGCGTTGAAATTATCAATGGTATTTGGTATCGGAAAGGATGCTGTTCCGTAAAGAGCAAAAGCCAGATTGACAATCTCATCACTCTTAATTCCGGCTTCATCAAACGGGATCATGAATTCATATACCTTGTGCTGGTAAGGAGCCCGGGCCGTGTAGACATATCCCGGACTGCCCCATTTCTGTTCGGGAACAGAGACTTTGTACTCCCGTATCTCTTTACCCGATTTGATAAATACCTTTCCGTAATCCTTGTCGCCGTCGTATGTATTATCATTCAGGAAATCCAGGGCGACATAAAGGTTTTCGGAATCATTGCAGACCCAGCCGTAAACATCATTGGCCGGGTGGCCGCTGCCGCACCTGGCAAAGGTTTTAAAGAGAGGGATTCCAAGGGACTCATTCTGCAGATCGCCGTCGATTGCCAGAGCGCCTTCCCGGGAACCGAGTTTATAAGCATAAAAGGTTGAATGTTCTCCCGTCATTTTGTATACATTTTCCTGCGGAAAGAAAAAGGCATTTGTCGAGAGATTTTCCGGTTCTATCCGGGCCCGCATGCGCAGAACAGCTTTATTTTCATTTTTTTGAAAGGTAAAAATTGTTTCTCTCTGGCCGGCATCGATGACATCATAATCACTGTTTTGTAATTTTTTCAACAGTGTTATATCTGATTTACCGTTCACCGCCAGAACCGACTGATTGTTGAGAAATAGGGCGTCAATCTGGGCTGCCTGCTCATTTTGGTGCTCTATTTTTATTTCCACAGGCCCCGAAAGATTGATCGCTCCCAGGTTAAGAGATCGGGTTTCAAAATCCTGCCCGTAACTGAGCTGACCCACTTGTTTCCACTCATCGCTGGTGCGAACGGATATCTTGAATGCGCCGTTAATTTTGGCGCTGTCTGTTTCCATTGCCGGTACAATTGAATGTAAAAACATAAAGATCAGAAACCAACACAACACTTTAATCTTCATACCGTACCTCTTTTTTTACTTGATGAATGCCGGAGTTATAATTATTATTATACCAATTACTTTGTTCAGATCAAAGAGGAAATTTTTTTATTTTCTTCGTACCGGGGATTCCTGCTTTTCGATCCGCAGGTGTGCCTGCCTTACGGATCGGATTAATGCCGGGCGGTACTCCCGGATTGCAATATTAATTATTTGATTTAAATCCGACTTTCGAAATCATCGAAAATGCAGCATGTTTTGGTTCGGGAGAACTGCCTCACAGGTATTTTCTTTTAATTTTTATCCATTTGTAACTTCGGTAATGAGCCCCCGCATAAATTCCGCCGCCAGTTTCGCATTTTTTTCAGCATATTCGATCCCCACCGTTTGGCCGTTTACAACCGGCAGCGTATGACACAATTCGTAGCTCATGTAACCCGTATAACCGATATCAAACATTGCCTGAATGAATGGGGCATAGAAATTTTCGCCCGTTACCTTGCCGTCCGCATCTCTTTCATATTCACCGCCGAAATGAGACAGTACCTGCAAATCTCCCACGGCTTTCGCCGCCTTTTGG
The DNA here is from genome assembly GCA_016934825.1 of Candidatus Zhuqueibacterota bacterium. GTDB lineage: Bacteria > Zhuqueibacterota > Zhuqueibacteria > Residuimicrobiales > Krinioviventaceae > Fontivivens. The sequence continues at coordinate 43,001 of JAFGSB010000103.1, read as the reverse complement.
ATATTTTCCGGACTTTTATCTGCCATAATCGGGACGTCCAGGGAGACTTTCAGGTTGGGAGAATTGACCTCCTGCACCATTTTCAACACGTCCCGGTAATCCCGAATAACCGGGGCGTGATTCTGTAAGGCCAAAATAACGCCGGCATCTTCCGCGTACCGGGAGCACTCTATCATCCCTTCCCGGCACCAGCCCCATATCTCTTCATCTGTAAATTTTTCGTGGGTGTATTTCCAAATATCCCTCGCTATTGCGTATTGCGCTATTTGCGGATGTTTCGTCACGCCCGGCCAGGCCAGAAACATGCGTAAGGTTTTTGCACCCAGATCGGACGTCATCCGAATGAGTTCCTTAACGTAAGCGATCTGACACTCCCGGTACTCCGGGACCGGACTGCTGAAATCATTGTTTGCCGCGACTCCATAGATTTCAATCCCTTCCCCGTCTGCGACAGATACAAGTTCCCGGCAACGTTTTGTCGGCCAGTCAAGCGGATTGCCGTGCGGACGTTTGCCGTCGATTTCGATGCCGTCGTAACCATATTCTTTAGCTCTTTGGATCAACTCTTCCAATCCAGGGGCTACTCCACGATACCAAACCCCAAGAAATGTGATGCTGTACAAACCGACCTTTATATTCGACTTTTGACCATTCTGAGAAATGCAATTGGTGCCTGCCGCCAGCCCTGCTGCGGCGGTCATCGATGTGACCATAAATTGTCTGCGATTCATTTCCATTTCTCCCTTTTAAAAGTATTCCCCGTTTTTTTGATTGATTCGTGGGGCGGGATTTGTCCCGCTATTTTTTCCGTAATGTTGATTTTCAGGTATGTTTTTTTATTGATAGATTTATTGTTATTGATGTTTGTTTAACTTTAGCGTAACGAGTCCCACACTGAAACTCAGGCAACCTCGACGGATAATGGCATAAATGCGGTGCTTTCCAGATTTTTTGTTGCAAATAAAATACATGCCTGAATATCATGTATGGTTAGATCTTTATATTCTTCAATTATTTCTGTATACGTAGATCCATGCGCTAACAGGTTCAGTATATACTCTACGGTTAATCGTGTTCCTCTGATGATTGGCTTTCCAACCATTATTTTATGATCAATTGTTATACGTTTCAAAAGCTGCTCGTCTTTCATGATTATTCCCCGGTCTTTATTCGAATTACTTTAATATTCCAACTTAGAATTTTTAAAATAAAAAACAATTATTTTTTTTGTTTTTGTTACAGTTCGCGCCGGGTAATTAATTCAAACCGACAAAGTCCCGTCAGCGACGATATATTCTCTAAAAAATGGACGCACCGGATTTACCGTATTTTTCCTCCAAGTCCGATGGAGTCGTTAATCCCGGATGCAGCGCACCGAAAATCCGTTGGGTTTGTCGCCATAGTTGCGGTTCACCGAAGCGTAACTGTGGGTTAATTCGCGGTAAAACGCGTACCAGTCCGTGCCCTGGGTTGAGGACCAGAACAGGGCATAGACTCTCATATAGTTGAATTGTCCGTTGCGGTAGTTGCGATAGCCGCCGGGCAAACCACAAAACCCGCTTTCGTTGCTCGCGCCGGTATTGGGTTCCTGCCACAACGCCGCCCCGGTTTGTTTCATTTTGCCCCCGGCGATGTCTTTGCCGCCCAGATAGTCCACCAGGATTTGCCACTCGGCGTCGGTGGGCACATGCCAACCCTCCGGCGCGATATTGCGCTCATCGTTGACGGCGTACCAGTTGTACAGGTTACCGTAAAGCCCGGCGTGACTGTTATCGTTATTATAACTGCAAAAAGCCCCTGAGCGGAGCCTGACCCATGTCGAATCATCCGTTACATGGGGAATGGCCTCGCCGTTACGGTAGCGGGTGACTTTCAGGTTCTCGGCCATCCACACCTGCCCGCCGATTGTTACGGTTTGATAGATATTGCTGTCGATGTCCGTGACCGTGTTTGAATTATCGGCAATTGGTTCAATTAGCCCGGTTTTGTCCTGGGTGCAGGAGGAGAACAGAATAACAATAATCAGAAATAATATTATATCAAAATATATCTTTTTAACTAAAGTATTCATTGGAATTTTTAACTTTTTTGTTTTATATCTTGAATGTACCAGATTCTGCTCCAAAATTACAGGTTTGGAAACCCAGGTTTGTTTTTCACGCTCCTTGAGAAATTCAGGTGTACAGAATTTTACAATTATATATATACAATTTTAGTTGGACAAGTCCAATCATACAACTAAAATATGTTTCAGACGGCGCATTAGATGTAAATTGTTTTAAAAATTGTTCTCGTGTCTTTTAAATTTATTTGTTATGCAATTTTTGTTTTATTCATCATTTTTTGCAATGATTGCGTCTGTCTTCTCAATTACATAAGTCATAATTTCAAAACATTTTTTAACATATCTATGTGTTCTCCGATTGTCTGGTAGTTCTTGAATTCTTTGAAGTACATCTCTGGCAGCAAACTTTACTTCTTTAAGTTCATCAGTTTTCAAAGAAATTCCAAATTTATCTATAAAATCTTGGTAGCCAATCGCAATCCTGTAAGGATAATGTCTGCGTTCTTTTCTAATTTGACGATTAATAATTCTTCGTGCCGATCTAAAATTATCCATACATTTTTCTGGGGGTAGTTTGATTGATTCAACAAGTAAAAATCTAGCAAAATGATTGTCAATTTGATATGTATCCCAATCCTTTTTTTCGGCTAAAGAATAAGCAGTATCGAAATATTTTTTTGCACGGAAAAGATCATCAATAACTAATGAAGCAATTGCATATTGAAGCCAAAACAAGGGATGATCCTTGCATCCATATAAATTTTTAATTGATTCATAATATTTTATTACAGCAGCTTTTTTTCCCTCAATTGGTAAAATTAATTGTAAACTATGAAATCTTATAAGATCCGGGAAAAGAGATCTATATTTTTTAGAATATTTAGCAGCACGATCTACTCTTTCTGCCATAGTTATCAATGTGTTAATAATATAGCCCGAATCAGTTAAATGCCGAAGGAAATATTCAGCTAAAATTGGAGACCTTATTGAAAGATTGCTTGTTGAAAATTCAATTAATTCATTTATTGTTTGATTCCTTCGAAAATGACCATTATTTATTATTTCAGAATCCCATAAATCTGCTAAATCATCAAGTGTTGTTCTAAAATTTAAAATTGTTAATATAAATAAACTTATTGTGACCTTGAAAAGATCACCATCATCTTTTAAATTATCCGTGAGAGTTTTCAATCTTGATGAAATGTCAGGCGAATCTAATAAACTTAAAAGAATTGCATGTATTTGCCCTTTATATTTATCTACCAGTAAATTTTGTTTTTGAGACATACTTTTACCAGCATCTTCACCCCATAAACCATATTCATCAAGTGTAGCAAGAAACCAATTTATTTCTTTCTCATCAAGAGTATCAATTTGTATTTCAGGAATGAAATCAATATTCGCTTTATTAGTCAATTCGTCAATAAAAACATCGTTTATAGCATTTCTTGCTGTAAGAATTAAAACTGACTCACTATTACAGTTATTTAAATATAATAGAATTTCATCAAACCAGTTTTGATAGTTTTCAATAGTTAAAAATATAGGCATATCCATACTGGTAATTTTTTCTATTTCTGAATAAACAAGATCATTCTGCTCTAATGGTTCGAAAACACGAAATCCTTTTTCAAGTGCACGCAACCGCATTCCATCAAGAAATAAGCTTTTTCCGTTACCTAAATCTGAACAAATGACAATTATTTTAAAATCTTTTTCAATATATTGAAAAACATCATTTATTTTAGTTCGTTCCAGATAATATTTTTTTTCAGTAGACAAAGATTCATAAATTAAATCTTCTTTACGCTTTCCAAACATTAGTAAATCAATAAAATCACGATCTGTTATTTTTTTCATCAATTGAATAGGTTTGTACTCTTTTAAAGAAAGAGGGGAAAACTCACTATCAACAGGTGGTTTATATTCCTTTTTAATACTATTAACTTTTTTTGTAAATTGAGATGCTGTTTCTTTAAAAACATCTCCAAATAGTTTACACCTTCTAGTAATTGTAGGACTTGAATCAAGCCCAACAAAGAAGAATGTCTTCCTCTTAATCATTTCTGATTGAGCAAGAATTCTTTTTATATCCAAATCATAACCAGAATAACCAATGAAGAAAATTGAACGTGCTAATCTTATATCTTGACGGAATAGTGTGGCCCACGGAGAATTTATTAACGATGCGGTAATATAACTTGATTCAGTTAGTTTTAATTCTGAAAACAGACTATCACGATTGAGGCTTTCAACGTATCCATTCAAATGAATACACATTGGAAAATTTTTTGGTTCTTTACTTATATCATTTTTAATAGTAATTGGAGTAATTTTTTTTCCAACATTGTTGTATGATTTTTCCATAACATTATCATAGTTTGTTGTATAAATTCTTTTCCAAGGTATACATGCTATATCATTATGATACTGCTGAACATTAAATATTGTAAATTCATTTTTGATTTCCCTAATTAATTCATCTATACCGTATTTTTCGAGGTAAATTTCAGCGGCATCTTCCAATGTTAAAGATTCTGAAATACCTGCTAATTTTGCAAAATGTTCACTTAATTGTAAAGAATTTTTAAGATTATTTTTTTTAATATTCAAGGCTTCTGAAGAATATCCAGCTCCTACAAATAAGATAGAATCTCCTCCAAGTGCTAACTTTATTGCTTCTTCTATTTCCATATTAACCTCACTAAGTTTTAACCCCCAATATAATTTTTTATAGCATAATTAGCTTGAAAACGCATTATTATAATTCTAATTTAGAAAATTCCTTTTGTTCGTAGTAAATTGCTTCCATTATGCAGAATTCAGAGAGCCTGGTCCATAATCATTATCTGATATTTAATAAACCCCCAAAATACCCAATACAGCTATCCATCCCATAACTTTATTGCGCCTTCTATCATCAATATCGTGTAAAACTGTGGCGGGCCCCGTTCTCCTGTTGCTACTAAATTGTAAGAAATTTATTCATAACTCGCAAGTCTTTTTTAAAATTACGGAAAAATAATAAATTGGCTGTATAATTATCAAAACCGGTTTGCTTTTTGTCAAACACCCCTAAATAGTTCCGCAGGAGCTCCTGCTCCTGCGGTTATTGTCGTATTGCATGTATCAACGCGAAGGCGGGAGCTTTCGCGAAACTGAAATGCGAATATTAGCGTACCGAAGGGCGTCTCGATACACTCGTCCCGGTCTCCTGAAAAGCGGGAGTACGGGACTCGTTACTCGACGACCGGGTGGCCGGAACAACCGGTCGACCTTTTGCTGAAAAAACGGACACCCCTCTTTGATTCTCCCCTCAAGGGGAGACTTGGCTGTGGAGTAGCCGGTTAATAATAGTAAATTTGAAAGATTTGAATGGATGAATAATAATTGTCGGGCGACACGCCCGACCTACAAGTCCCCTCAAGGGGAGAATTGAACATGTTCTTTTTGAGGAATTTTTTCTTTTTGGTGAACCAAATCCCCTCAAGATCCCAAAACCAGTCCCCCTTTGAAGGGGGAAACAGGGGGATGTCTTTTCCGGGTTGAACCGCTGCTTAAAAGCCATCCCGACCCCGCGGGGATTGACGTACTGCGCGCATCAACGCGAAGGCGGGAGCCTTCGCGGAACTGAATTGGCAGGTTAAATAACAAAACCGGTTTGTTTTTTATCAAAACCCCCTAAATAATTCCGCAGGAGCTCCTGCTCCTGCGGTTATTGTCGTACCGCACATATCAACGCGGAGGCGGGCGCCTCCGCGGAACCGGATTTTTTGCCTATGAAAAAAGTCCCGGTGCGTCCCGTACCGCCTGGCGATACGGGACTACCCAACGCCCGTTTTTTTCGTTGCTTCCGCTCGAACCGGACTTTCCTGTCATGGCGGAAAATAAGGCGGGACATCCTGTCCTGCACAGCCGTTTCAAGTGCGGTTCACCTTTTAGAACCTGATTATATCGGGTAAAAAAACAAAAATCCGCACTGTGCAGCTAACAGGATTAATCGTGGCAGATACCCCGGATTTTTGTCCGCCCTGGAAAAAATTTCCGCCTGAGGCGGATCTACGATCCAGGGCAAGTTAGGTGTATTGCCATTTATTATGCTGATTTTTTATCTGCCCTTAAAAGAACAATGGCAAGCACTACGATCCAGAGCAAGAAAACACCGATGTTGATCCGTTCCCAAACTCCGATAAATGGCGTAGGCTGATTTGCGCCAACGCCCGGAGCATCCAAAAAGGTCAGGACGCCGAAGAACAGGAGGATAACGAAAGTTGCGATGGAATAGAAGCGGAATCGCTTTCCCAATGCTGCCGCCGTAAAACCCAGGGCAAGTAGAAAGAGGATCTCGGTCACAACGGCTAAAGCGATGTGCATCTTATCACTGATTGTACCCCCGCCTGCCGCCAGTACTTCACGAAGATGCATTGGAGCAAAAGGCCAGATTACGCCAAGGGCGGCGTAGGCAATTAACAGGGCGCCTGCAATTCGAAGTGAGTGATTTTTAGCTGCCGATTTCCAAACACCCCATGCAAAAACAATCATAAGCAAAGTGTAAAGAAAACACAACCATAGCCATATAGGCCTCGTTGGCGCGCCGATCGCCGAAAGCTCGCTTACAGTCTGCGAGGCGCAGTTATTAGCAGGCCATAACATTGGAATAAAAACATTCAAAACAACATAAAGCAGTGATGAGAGTATACCGCAAACAAGCAGCGCTTTTTGCGTCACTGCACATTGTGAAGAAAACAGTATCAACGCAACCAGACCGCCCAGGTAGACGGGCATGCCCCATACGATATGCAACCAGTGAATTTCTTGTAAAATAGCAATTTCGACGCTGAACCAGACAATCATCCCGCCCAAAGCTAATCCTGCCATAATCCAGTCAGCACGGCTCTTACGAATAACCGCGACAAAGGCGGCTGTGTTCAGAATACCCAAACCAAAAAGGATGATACCGGGGACCAGGAAATCACGGAAGACGCCGTGCATGATGTCAATCGGCATGTCCATGATCCGGCCGTCCGGAGCTGCGATGAGAAGGATTCCGCCTGATAACGCACCCGCCGCCTCGTAACCAAGAATAACCAGCAAGACAATCCGCAACCATTTTTGCCGGTTAATATTTTTCCGGTCTTGTAATTCTTTTTTATCGTGTTCAATTTTTATCGGTTTCATTTTTCCCTCGAAATTTGTATTAAAATGCCTGCTCGCCCCAGACAACCTGAAATTTCTAGGACGAACTGGTTTAATTATCAAAACCGGTTACCCTTTAAAAAACACCCCTCTTTTATTCTCCCCTCAAGGGGAGAATTGAACATGTTATTTTTGAGGAATTTTTTCTTTTTGGTTAACCAAATCCTCTAAACCTCCCAAAACCAGTCCCACTTTGAAGGGGGATACAGGGGATGTTTTTTTTCGGGTTGAACCGCTGCTCAAAAGCTGTCCCGACCCTGCGGGTGTCGGCGTACAGCGTGCATCAACGCGGTGGCCGGAGCCTCCGCGGAACCGAAAGGAAAACCCGTTATGTTTTGCCGGGATTCCCGTATTACCTGAGTGTGTCTCTAAGGCATTGATTTGGTGTCAACGGCTCTTGGATGTTTGGAAGGTATTCCGTTATGATATATTTCGAGATCCGGTAACTTCATCATTTTGTTATTGTGGGTCCAACTGGGGAATTTTTCAGTTATTTTAGCATCCGGGAATTCACGATACAGAATTCCCGGTACTTCCCTTTCAAGAGATTCCAGCGATCCATCCGGCCGCGCGATACAGGCGGGCCACGATGAATAATGTCCTGTTGAATTATTGGCAATGACCCACATTAAATTATCCGATGCTCTCACTCGAATTTCCGCTGGAATGATTTCGTCCAGAATCGTTTTGTCTTTGTGGTGTGCGTTATAAAAGGAATGGAACATGATTTGAACTTGTTGATGCCTGTAAATATTGTACATTTCCGGAAAACAGGAGTCGTAACAAATTAAAAAACCGAATTTGAACCCTTTTAATTCAATAGTAACGATGTGATCGCCCGGAGTATAATATTTTAAATCACCGGTTGTTAACATTGATTTGTCATAACGGTCTACAATTTTTCCTTCGTTTGAAATGATATACAAACAGTTTAACGGTTTTTCGTTTTCACTGATATAATGGGCTGAACCTAAAATAACCCAGATATTATATTTTTCAGCCAAAGAAATAATACTGAATGTTTCCGCCCTTAATTCGTCCCAATTGAAATTTTCAAATGAAGGTACGTCTTTCGGCGGGTATCCGCAAAGGGCCGCTTCCGAAAAATGGACAATATCGGCTTTGTTGAGCGCCGCTTCTTTGATGAACTTTTTTATATATGATGAATTGCTTTTAATATTTCCTGATACCGGGAACTGGCACGTTGCAACTTTTAATGTTACTTTCGGTTTGTTTTGTCCAACAGCAATATTAACGGATACAAAAATTAGTAAACTGATTATTGATAACAACAAGACTGCACGATTCATTGCGGCAGTCAAATAATTAATTAAATCAGGTGTCTGAAATACATTTTTTTTCATATTGTTTTCAATCAGTTTCAACAAAAAAATATTGATTTTATTTGATTTGTAAATCGAACAAATTTATTTTGTGATTAGTAACTATGTATCTTTTTATGATATATTTATAACCTTTGTTGGTCAGGATTGTCGGTTAATATTATGCCCATGGTAATAAAAAAGGTCATCATTCGCAAGTCATTTTTAAAATTACAGAAACATAATGAATTGGCTCCTTAATTATCAAAACCAGTTGCCTTGTTAACAAACACCCCTCTTTTATTCTCCCCTTAAAGGGAGAATTGAACAGGTTATTTTTGAGGAATTTTTTCTTTTATATAAACCAATCCGCTAAAAATCCACAGATCAAGTACTGCTCGCACAGGACTTCCCTGTCCAGGGCGGAAAATAAGGCAGGACATCCTGTCCTGCAATTGTTTCAAGTGCAGTTCACCTTTTAGAACCTGATTATATCGGGTAAAAGACAGTTTATCAACGCGAAGGCGGGAGCCTCCGCGGAACCGAAAGGATAGACCTTGCCGGCGCGGCCCGACAGACTTTGTTAGTAAAATGGAATTTATCCCGACATTTTGCTGAAAAGTTGGCCAATACCGCAATTAAAATCCATGATTTTGGGAATTTACTTGATTTGTAAAATTATTTCCTTAATATAAAGATATGCCGGTTTATTTAATAATTTATTCAATTTGAGGATATCCCTGTGACGAAAAGTATTTTTCGTATATTGTTGATCCAATTTTTTATAACTCTAACCGGGATATACTGCGGCAATCCGCCGCAATTGGTCCCTGTTGAAGAAAACAATAAATGGGGTTATATGGACGAAAAAGGGACATGGGTCATTCCGCCGCGTTTTATGCTTGCGCAGAATTTTTTAATAACGGGTATTGCCGCCGTGGTCGACGATTCCGGCTGGATGTATATTGATAGAAAAGGAAAGCAAATTATTCGGCCGTTTGTTTTTGACAACGGACCCGATTACTTTTGCGAGGGACTGGCGCGGTTTACGGTCAATAACAAGTTCGGTTATTTTAATATCTATGGGAAAATTGTCATTCCGCCGCGGTTCGATTTCGCGCGGCCGTTCTCCAATGGACTGGCGGCAGTCTGTGAGGGCGGTGAAAACAGGCAGGAGGGAGAGCATACTTACCGGTACGGCGGTAAATGGGGTTTTGTTAATAAAAGCGGACAAATCATTGTTCCTTTACAATATGACGAGGTAAAAGATTTCAGGGACGGGCACGCGCGGGTCCGGAGCGGGGAAGAGTGGAAAACCATGAATACAGAGGAGGATGAAGGACATTAAAAGTATTCTGCTTGCATTTTTAACAAATAATAATTAGATTAATAATAACGAAAACGCGCCAGTAGCTCAATTGGATAGAGCGTTGGCCTCCGGAGCCAGAGGTTCCGGGTTCGAATCCCGGCTGGCGTACAACAACAAATACAATATAAACAATAGAAAAATCCATAATTTTCGTCGGTTTTTCGTTGTAGAATAGGGGTCCGAAAGGGTAAAATAATATAAATCGGGGGCAAATTGGTGTGATTTTTTAATATTATTTTTATTAAAAAATTGCCATGCAGTATATAATCATTCCACGAAGGGAGTTTTCTAAAATTTTCCGATCGTATAGCATAAATAAATTTTAGGGGTTGACAAAATTATATTTTTATCATATTATAAAATTATAATATTCAATTCACTCAATTACATCTAACCATCTGCAGGAGTTGAATGATTTCAGACAAAGTATAAACATTTTAACATTACATTCATGAAAGTGTAAGATTAAATATAGTTTATACTTTTAATAAACAATCAAACTATAACCGCTGAAATAAGGAGACTTTATATGTTAAGTTTTTGGAAATCTTTCGTAAATGCAGTCATTTTTCTTTTCGTTCCACTCACTTTATATGCTCAAACCAATGATCTTAAACTGTTGGACTGGAAACCGAAAAGTCAATTAGTGGTAAAAGAAACCAGAATTCTCCAACCCAAATTTCCGGTCATTGATTTTCATAATCATCTTCGAAGACTGGAAGATACTGAAAAATACCTGGAAGAAATGGACAATGCGGGCGTGTGGCAATGCGTCAGCCTGGATGCCAATTCGGCGGATGATTTTTACCTGGAACATCTCCGCGTTTCCCAAAAAGTATCCAAAGACCGGTTTCTGCTGTTTTTCAGGCCGGATTTCAGTAAAATAAACGAACCGAACTTTGGCGAGAATGAAGCCAAAAAACTTGAAAAGGCGGTGGCAATGGGCGCAAAGGGATTGAAAATTTCCAAAGTTCTGGGTCTGTCCATTAAAGACAAAAGCGGAAAACTGGTCACGGTAGATGATCCCCGTATTGATCCTATTTGGGCAAAATGCGGCGAACTGGGAATACCAGTCGTGATTCACGTCTCTGATCCCAAAGCATTTTTTACGCCTGTCGATCAGTATAATGAACGCTATGACGAGTTGATTGATCATCCGGGCTGGTCGTTTTACGGTGATGAATATCCGTCAAAAGAGGAAATACTTGCGGCGAGAAACCGTGTTTTTGCCAAACATCCGAACACGATATTTGTTGGCGCGCATGTTGGCACGCTGCCGGAAGAGCTGCATAGGGTAGGCATGTGGATGGAATGTTACCCTAATTTTTATGTTACAATAGACGCCCGTATCAGTGAACTTGGCCGTCAGCCATATACCGCCCGTAGATTTCTGATAAAATATCAGGACCGGATACTTTTTGGTACTGATACACCCCCCGACGCCGAGGCATACCAGGTTTATTACCGGTTCCTTGAAACAGATGATGAATATTTCGATCCGACCGGCGGCCATCATCTTCAGGGACGCTGGATGATTTACGGCGTCCATCTTCCGGATGATGTGCTGGAAAAAATTTACTATAAAAACGCACTTTTAATTCTTGACAAAGCTAAAAAACAAAAATAATTTATCTTATAAAACGATTTTTTATTCAAACAATATTTGTTTTTATTATGAAGGAGTCCAATCATGGCCAGTAAATTTAATCGCCGAGATTTCATAAAATTATCCGCCGCGAGCAGTATCGCTTTAGCAGGACTGAATTCCAAAAATGCCGGCGCACAGGAACCGGCAGCTAAAAAACCTATACGCCTCGGATTTGTCGGTGTAGGGGACCGTGGGTCATACCATCTCGACGTTGCACTTGGTATTGAAGGTGTGGAGGTTCCCGCACTATGCGATATTAATGATACTTACCTGTACCGTGCAAAACGCTGGGTGGAGGAATCGGGGCAGCCGACGCCGCGTCTTTATAACAAAAGTGAGACCGATTTTAAACGGTTGTGTGAAGAGGAGGACCTGGACGCCGTTATTTGTTGTACATCCTGGAAATGGCACACTCCGGTATGTATTGCCGCTATGAAAAATAACAAGCACGCTGTGAGCGAAGTCCCAATTATTCAGACAATTGACGAAGGCTGGGAACTGGTGGAAACTTACGAGAGCACAGGAAAGTGGGCGGCCCTGGCGCTGGAAGGTTTTGGCGACCTCGCATTATTAAATCTGGTGCAAAAAAAAGTGCTCGGTAATATTATCCATGCAGAAGGCGGCTATATTCATGATCTCAGACTTGTTAAATACGATCCGGAGCGGGAACCATGGCGTCTGCAGCATTCAATTGACCGTAATGGCAACCTGTACCCGGATCATCCCATGAGCAGAATAATGCCTCACCTGGATATAAATCACGGAGACAGAATTGATTACCTGGTATCCATGAGCTCAAATTCTACCATGCTGAATGAATATGCCGCTTCTGTGTATGGCAAATCCCATCCCTATGCCACTCAAAAGATGGCTCAGGGTGATTATAATGCCTCCCTGATACGTACGGTCCAGGGTAAAATGATTACCTTAAATTTTGATACAAATACGCCGCATCCGCGGGGCTTTTACCGACTCCAGGGAACCAAAGGTGTTTTCTTTAGCGGACGAGGATTGGGCGGTGACAAAATATATATAGAAGGGCAAAGTCCCGCAGCACACCAGTGGGAACCGGCCGATAAATATTTGCAGGAATATGAACCCTCGGTTCTTAAAAATTATAATCCGCCGGAAAGGAAGGCAATTCGCGGGCATGGAAGCAGTGATACAAGAACTCCCATCATGTGGCATAGACTGATTATGGCGCTTGCCGAAAATAAAATACCGGACTGGGATGTTTATGATTCCGTTACCAGCAGCGCTATTTCTCCGATTTCTGAAATGTCATGCGCGAACAAGAGTCAGGCAGTTGATTTCCCGGATTTTACAAAAGGCAAGTGGGAAACCAGAAAACCTCTTGAATTTGTGTGAGATATATTAAAAGAAGGAAATATTTTAAGAATTATATATTTATCATTTTAAAAGCGAACAGATATAAGTAAAGCTGATCTTAATAGCGCCGGTCTCTGCGAAACCCAACACACCGGCGCTATTTTTTTCCTGCACGGCTTCAAGTCGGTAATCTCACAACACCCTCATCGACGCGTCTATCCGGGCATATCCCCGATTTTTTAGTGATGTTATTAACAGTAAATCAACAACTAAAAGTAAAGTAATTATATGTTGTTGACTTGATTCGGTAGTAATGGATCATGTAAAAACTGAATATCTGCATCTTTTTGATGATCCATTTTTCGTGCAATAAATTTTTATACCAATTATGTATGGTTAATAGAATTGCATTATACAGCATGGATAATTTAAAAAGTGAAGAAATTTTCTTTGGGTGTTGATAAAATCAAATATTTAATATATACTAAATTTAGGCTTCCATAAAGATTGTTAATCCCTGAACCATCTGTGAGGCTGTATTATGGAAAAGTATGCATTTATTGATAAAGTATTTTTCATATTTTTTCTTTTATCTATCCTCCTGACCTGCGGAAAAAATCCGGACGAACCGGAAAAGGAAACAGACAATACAAATCCGAAAGCCGAAACAGGTACGCTAACAGACATTGACGGCAATGTCTATAAAACCGTAAGAATCGGTGAACAGTGGTGGACGGCGGAAAATCTAAAAGTAACACATTATCGTAATGGCGATGCCATACCTAAAGTAACCGATAGTACCGAATGGATCAATCTGACAACCGGGGCCTTTTGCTATTATGATAACGACAGTAATAAAGCCGCAGTATATGGGGCGCTGTATAACTGGTATGTCATAAACGACAGCCGCAACATAGTCCCGGTAGGCTGGAATGTGCCCAGGGATGAGGATTGGAAACAATTGGAGATTTTTTTGGGTATGAGTCCGATAGTAGCTGATAGTACGGGATGGCGGGGTACAAATGAAGGCGGTAAAATGAAAGAAACGGGAACAACTCATTGGAACAGTCTTAATGAAGGCGCTACCAACGAAAGCGGTTTCACCGCCCTGCCGGCCGGGTATCTCAACAGTAACAATCATGTTTTTAACGATATGGGCAACAGCACACTCTTTTGGTCTGCTACGGAGGTCCAGGATGTTCGCGCATGGTTTCGCTTACTGGGCTATTATAATGCATATATAAACCGCAGCCACAGCCATAAGCGCCACGGCTTGTCGGTACGTTTAGTGAAAGGGATTGACATCCCGCATTGATTTTCGCGGCTGAAGCTCGTTTATTCATTTACTATATAATAATACACTTGTAATTCGCATTATATACAGTGGTTTTTACAAATTACTCAGGGCTCAATATTTTACTGATTTGAATAACAGTCAGGATTTATAATGAATAAATGAACAGAGTTTTGTATTTTCATTTTTATGTTGATTGGATTAATAATCTGAATTTAAAAATGACAAAAAATGATTGCATTTAGTTGCCTTATTTGGTATATTAATGCAATGAAATTTACAGAATTATTACATATTATTGAAAATGACGAATTGTTTGAGAGCAGCCTGCTGTTTGCCGGAGATGTGAATCCGAAAGAGATCAGACGGCAGCTCTCCCGGTGGACAAAAGCGGGCCGGATCAATCAGCTTCGACGGGGATTGTATATTCTGGCCAGCCCTTATCGAAAGAGAGAACCGCATCCTTTCCGGGTAGCAAATCTTCTTGTACACGGATCATATATAAGTCTGCATTCCGCATTGAGTTACTATAATATGATTCCTGAATTTACCGCCGCTGTGACCAGTGTAACAACCGGACGGCCCGGTATGAAAGAGACAATCCTGGGGAGGTTTGAATACAAACATGTAAAAATGCAATTCTTTAATTATTATTATTTAACCGGGAGCGGATCGGATCAACATTTTTTTATTGCATCACCCGAAAAAGCTCTGTTCGATCTGCTTTACCTGGTTCCGGGAAGTCATACAATGGCGTACTTGCAGGAACTCCGGTTACATTTTTCAGATAAATTTCAACTTGATCAGTTTTTGGAGATTACGGAAAAATCAGATTCATCCAAATTAACTCAGGCGGGCCGGTTAATTAAAAAGTTATTTGAACAGGAGAAAAAGGAGTATGAATCGTTATGAAAGATTATCTTTTTCAATTGGTCAATGAAGAGAAGAATCCGGTTCAGGCCAAAAACAAAATGCGTGAATACCTGCAGGTCAGAATACTGAGCGCCCTTCAACGCGCCGGTGCAATGATCCTGCTTGCGTTACATGGCGGAACAGCTTTAAGATTACTTTATAATTTACCAAGATTTTCCGAAGACCTTGATTTTACTCTTGAGCATCAGGAAACCCGGTATGATATACGAAAATATTTAAGCCGTATTCGTAATGAACTGACATCCGAGGGGTATACTGTTTCTCTAAAATTGAATACCCAAAAGACAGTTCATTCGAGTTTTGTACAGTTTGAAAATATACTGTACGATAGCGGCCTTTCTCCTCACAGAAATGAAAAGTTGTCGATTAAACTGGAAATCGATACAAAACCACCTCAAGGTTGTCTTCTGAAAACAACGATCGTCCGGCGCTATATGCCTGTTCAGTTACAGCATCATGACAAGGCCTCGATGCTGGCAGGCAAACTGAATGCAATCCTGACCCGGGAATACACGAAAGGAAGGGACCTGTATGATCTTATCTGGTACCTGAGTGACCGGTCCTGGCCGGAACCTAATTTAGAATTGTTAAACAATGCCCTCAGTCAGAAAAAGTCGAATGGTTTGTTTTTAACGGAGAAGAACTGGCGTGGAGAGTTACGGCGTAAAATATCAGATTTGCAGTGGTCAAAAGTCATTACCGATGTCCGGCCTTTTCTTGAAGATGAAAGAGAAATAACACTGTTGACCCGGGAAAACATGCTGGATTTATTATCCGGTTTCTAATATCGTTTTTGTCTCGTTGGATTTACTTCCCAAAAGCCTGCTGCGAGAGTAGTAATTTAGTAAACAGTAAAATATTGAAAATAGACCTCATGAGCGGGAACAAACGGAGTATGAGGTTCACGGTACGATTCTGGCGGGTGTAAATGTATCCTTAATAATGTATTATTCCAAAATGTTTAAAATACAAATAATTTATGATCATATTATAAATTATCACTCACTGTTTATATAATCTTATTGAATTATGCGAAAGATTGCTGATCCTCAAAAAATCGAATTGCTCATAAGGGATGTCATTTAAAATAAAACTGATATCTGTCATCGCGCCCGGATTCAGTAATTGGTTAAAGGTGACTTCTTTTAATATGAGTTCGTTGATTACAGGGTGTCCTTTTTCATCCAGACTGCCAAATTCAATGGTTGCCTTGAGCCCGTCAATTGATACTGAAAGGGGATTTCCAAATTGCAGTGTTACCTTTACACCATTTTCATAAGGTAAAATATTCAAAATCGAGACTGTTAATATACCCAAATCGAATTTTATTGTGGTATAATCCCTGGTCCCGGGAATCAGAAATGCGGACTTTTCATTTTCTGATTGATTATTCAAGTCTGTATTACTCAAATTATTAATCAGCATTTCCATTTTACTGATATGTATTTTTGTTGTTTCAAATTCCTGGGTGAGCTTTTTCACGTGTGTAAAATCAATATACCATATAAGAAAAAAATATACAAATAAAGCAACCACGGAAAAAAACAAAATGTAATAGTGTTTTAATCGCATAATCTTTCCTTTGTTTGAATATGAATTATTTTCGCTGTTGAATTATAATCTATTGTTTAGATTAGAAATTTTGTAATAACCGGTCATCGATGCAAGCTTTAATTATAGATATAAATCCTAAAAGATCCAGGTAAACATTATACAATAGAATTTTATTTTATCGAAAATATATATAAGGTTATTGGAAAAAACAAGCCCCTTTATTAGCCTACAATCACCTTATCACGGTTGACCATGATTTTTTTATCATGTGTGTATGGCTTCGGCGGGTTGTCGGGATAATATGTAAATTCGCTCTCCACATAAACGGTGTAAGAATAGGCAATCTCTAACCGCTGCGGTGAAATTTGCCGGGTTTTAAAATAATTGATTTGATAACTGACAAATCCCAAATGCCCGCTGCCGCCGGCCTGTTCACCCAACTTTTCATCTGCGGTGATTTTTTGGTCGATGATCTCTAATATTTCTTTATCCGTATACATATTGCCTTAAAAATAATCGATTCCCGGCACGGGCCACTTTTTTTTTCGAAATATATTTAAAATCATAAAGATAAAATAGCATATTATACCCGTCAAAGTCCGGTCGAGCCATTTGAGAGATTGGTCGCCGTGCAGAAAAAGCATGACGATAAAGAACAATATCAATAACAGTGTTAAAAATAACATCAACTGGAGCACCAGGTAGATCATTATTCGCAAGCTATAATTCATATCGATTATTTACTTTAGTTCAAGGTTTACCTTTTCAATCGTGTCGACATAAAAGAAACGCCCCGACCCCATCACATCAACATGTGTAAACGTGAATGTAGTGTATTGCAGTTTTTCCGGTTTGATCTTTTCTTCCCGCATCAGCTTTCGGACCAGTTCATTCGGCGTTGTCCGCAGCGCCGTTCGCAGGCGATTGCCGGTTTCCGATGCCAGAAGTTCGTCGGGGGAAGGCCGGTATTCCCGCGGATTTGCGCCCAGTATCACATTGCCGTCCACCCACTGCCCAGGATTCTTTTTGGCGCGGTCCTGGTAATGCTTCAGTAAATTGATCAGGCGGACAAGATTTTCCGGCTTGGCGGCCGGGATTTGATTCATTTGCGCGGACAGTTCGGGCATAAAATCGATCGCTGTATCCGGAGTGGTTTTCGGTACATAATCGGGGAACATATTTTCAAGCTCCGGTTGTCCGGCGGCCTGTTCGGACAGCAGCAGCCAGCGGGCCAGCCTGCTGTCAGATTCATGGAACAAAAAGTTGACGTAACTGTTCGCCGCGCTGAACAGGCTTCTCATGCTGTCCCTGGTGGTTGTATATATTTGGTTCCGATTGTCCGGATTTTTTATACTTTTATCGACAGCGGCGGCAAATAATTCAAGCAATTCTTTCTCTACGGATGTGTAATATGAACTGATCTTCAACGTCTCCGGCACAATCCAGCTGTTTTTTACCGGTCCCATATCGGGAATCAGGCTCAGGTACAGCATTTTATTTTCTGTAACCTTTGCCCACCCTGCAAAATCAGGCAGACTGCTGCCGGGTACGGCGATTTGCAGATCGACGTAATGTTTGTAGTTATGCCCCTCGATGATCCGGACATTATCGGGTATATTCAGAGTTTCTTCATCGACTTCGCTCCGGTCCAGATCATAGTCGACCACTTTTTTGAACGCCGTATCGAACTGTTCCGCATACTGTCTTTCCCCGGAGTCCAAACCCGCCGGGAAACCGGAAGTGAAAATTACCGCGAAATCCGTGACCGTAAAAAGCCGGTCCGGCATTTCCGGGATCGATGTCGGGCCGGTTATGGCATCCCGTGAAAAATTCTGCCGGGGCACGACGGTGTATTCAAGTAAAAGTTTTTTGTCCCTTACCGAAAAGATATCGATAATCAAAACTTTTGCGTTTGAATCGGCAAAGGAATAACCCTTTATGCCGTTATTCCGGGATAATTCTGCCGTTACCCTGTTTTGCAGGATGACCCTGCTTATCAACCGGGTCACATCGCCCAGTATTTTCGCCCATTCTTCATAGTTCATCTCGTTTTCCCGGGTTTGACGTCCCGGTTTGTCCGGATTTTCGGCTGATTTTGTTTTTTTGCCGCCGGGACCGAACTCTGTTTGATTGTTGATTTCATTATTATCACAAAACATAACGTCCGTTCCGTTTTCCGGATTATTTATGAAACCGGACCGGTCAATCTCCTTAAAAGAGGAAAAGACGTAGCCTGAGTTTGTGAATAATAGTATAATCAGAATTACAGTCAGCATATTTTTTTAGCGGATTAATTTTTCTTTTATTTAAACAAATCGGAGCCGGGAAATATGCCGAATTGATGGAATATAATTTGGAAAGAGTGTTTATTTATAAAAGATAATTTTTGATTAGAATTCCTTTTTATAAGAGTGTTTTTAATATTTAAAAATTTTACTTGAATAATTATCGAACAAAACGTATTTTAGTTGGAAAAATTCTATTATCTCCGCGATCCTTAACAACCCGTAAATACGGAAAAAAACAGGCGCAATTCAGATAGCGCCCGACAATAAATATACATGCTTAAAACGGCTTAACGATAAACTCTCAGGAAGGGAGAATAGGATGAAAACCCGACAGCAATTTAATTCAAAATATACATATTTTATAATTCTGTTGATTCTGTTTACCGTTACTTTTGCCCAGGCGGCTGAGACCGTAAAACCCGGCATCGAACAACTGTACCGGCTGGACCGGCTTGCCGCTATGAAGAATTCCGTTTTTGTCGGTTCGGTATCCAGTTACGACCGCACCGGCGGCAACAACGACGGATTTAGCGGCGAGTATTCCTTTGTCCGCAAAGAAAAGGACGGCCTGGTACTGGCTGATTTAAAGGGCCCCGGCGTGATTTACCGCATCTGGACGCCGACGCCAACCGACGATGTGATGGAATTTTATTTTGACGGCGAGACCGAACCGCGGATCACGGTCAAATTCCGCGATCTGTTCCTGGGAAAGCACCCCGATTTCCCAGGGCCGCTGGTCGGTTACGGCGCAGGAGGATTTTACAGTTATGTCCCGCTGCCCTATGAAAAGTCCTGCAAAGTATTTATCCGCGCGGAAAGGATGCAGTTTTACCAGATCAATTACGCGACCTATCCCGAATCAATGGGGATCAGGAGCTTTACCGCCAATCCGGGACCGTTGGAGAGAGATTATATCGACAAAGCCAAAGAACTGTTCGGTTCGGCCGGACAGGACATCAGTTCCTGGATAGTACCGGAAGGTGGAAAAATCGAATTAAAGACAACAAAAGTGTCATTACAGGCCGGGAAAGCGGCGACCATTTTTGAAACGGATCAGCCGGGCCGGATCGTCGGCATCCGGCTGTCGCCCGCGGAAGTTTTTACCGGTAAGAAGCGCGATATTGTTCTCCGGGCTTACTGGGACGGCGATACACAGCCGGCCGTCAACTGCCCGGCGGGAGATTTTTTCGGTTACGCCTGGGGCGAACCGGCGGCGAAATCCCTGCTCATAGGTACAGCGGAAGGCGTTAACTATTGCTATTTTCCGATGCCGTTTGAAAAGTCGGCGCGGATTGAATTATTCGCCGAAGAGGAACCGGACAAAGACCTGCCGGTTGAGGCGGAGGTTTTGTTTGTACCGGTTGGCCGGGAAAAAGATGAAGGCAGATTCTATGCACTGTGGCGTCGGGAAAATCCGACAACAAAAGGCAAACCGTTTACCTTTATCGAAACCCGGGGACGCGGACATCTGGTCGGAGTGGTGCAGCAATCGCAGGGCCCGGAATCCGGCAACACCTATTTTTTCGAGGGCGACGACCAGACAACCATCGACGGCGAGCTCGTCATTCACGGGACCGGTTCGGAAGATTTTTATAACGGCGGCTGGTATGACGTTCCGGGTCGCTGGGAGACGCGGCGCTCGTTCGTGTTGAGCGGCTGCCTGGCATACAAAAAACACCTGGGCCGCACCGGAGCGTACCGTCTTTTTTTGGGCGACGCCTATGCTTATCGGCAAAATCTTTTACAGACCATCGAACACGCGCCGACGAACAACGATCTGCTGAACGACTATGTCGGTGTGACATATCTGTATTCAATGGAGCGGCCGACCTGTGATTTCAACCTCCCGGAGGCGGCGGACAGAAAAGTAGTCGACCCGAACCGCATCGTGTTCGCAGTCTGGTGGAATGTGCCCATTTATTCGTTTTCACTGAGAAATGTCACATTGACCAAGATCAGGGCAGATATGGCGGGCGTTAAAAATGTACGGTTTCTGTCCATGAAAGCAAGAGACACCGCCGAATTCGGACCGCACTCTATCAGTTTTACCTGTGAACTTGCGGCAAAAGGCCTATACAAAGTAAGTTTGGATATTGTTAAAGGTCCGGAACAGGCACAGGTTCAGTTGTTTTTGGATGAGGCCCCGGCAGGTCCGGTTGTGGACATGTACAGCGAGGTCAGACAGCCCTCTTTGGGTGAGATTGCCGGCACCCTGGAACTGGAACAGGGGGCGAACAATCTGATGTTTAAACTGGTCGGCATGAACGAAAAATCGGGAGGACTGGGTTTCGATCTGACAAATATCGTCTGCGAACGTGTAAAATAATGGCCTGTTGTGTTATGTGAATTAAAATGTGTTATGTGGAATCATTCCGTATTTGGGAGTGATCCGCATAACACGTGGAGTACGAATAAATAGTTAAATTAAAAAAAACGTAACTTACCACACTACTTTATTAACTGTTCCGACAAAGGATGTAATTTCCCCGATACAAAATTGAATTCAACTTAATTTACGGCACTTTTTAGGTAATTTTTATAGATATATAAAATTTTGAATAAATAGTGCTTGATAAATTTTCGAACAAATCGTATTTTAGTTTGAATTTTAAAAGGCGACAATTATGGCTAAATCCGATAAAAAGCAAATGATCTTAAAAGCGGCGGCGGATTGTTTTTCCCGTTACGGCTATGAAAAAACAACACTGGATGAAATCGGCAGGCAGGTGGGGCTCACCAAAACGTCAATTTATTATTACTATGCAAATAAAGAGTCGATCTTTACCGAAGTAATATATCTTGAAATGGACGAGTTTTTAAACAATCTGCATAAAAGGATTGATAAAGTACCAAATTGCCGGGATAAAATTTTAATCTACCTGAGGGAAAAGATTCTCTATATGCAGCAGTTATTCTATTTGCATAACTTGTCAATCGAAACTATAGCACATGTTCAGCCTTTTTTTGTCGATCTTTTCAAAAGCGTCCTGAAAAAGGAAGTGAACTTTTTAAACGAAATTTTGATATATTGTCAAAAGGACTGTATGAACCGGGAATACGACACAAAAAGAGTCGCTTATAATATTCTGAATATACTGGATGCCTTGCGACTCGGGGCTCTTCTTGAACAAAATTTTCGTTTTCCGCCGCATATCGATTATAAAAAAATTGAAGAGGAAGTAATATTTACGGTTTCATTGATCCTTGACGGCCTGCAGGCACCACCAAAAAAATTAGAATAGTGGCAAGAATTGAAGTACAGGGAAAAATACTGGATGCGTAATAAAGTATATATCGTTCATTGTCCGAATTATGAGCAAGTTATTGAAAAGATGACCGAACTGTTAAAATTAGCGGGAGGAATGGAACAGTTTGTGCATAAAGATGAAAAAATCGTATTAAAACCCAATCTTTTGATGGCGGCGGCGCCGGAGAAACATGTCAGTACTCATCCGGCGGTTGTTGCCGCTGTCGGAAAGCTGGTTAAAAGAATCGGCGCGAAAACGGTTATCATTGACAGCGCCGGTTCCGGGTACCCGCACAACAAAAAAACTTTTGAACGTGTTTACAATAAATGCGGCATGGCGGATGCCGCCGCCTTGTCCGGCGTTTCTCTCAGTTATGATACGTCTTACCAGGTTGTCTCCTATCCGCAGGGTAAATTGATTAAACGATTTGAAATTATATCGCCGGTGTATCATGCTGACGGACTCATTAACCTGTGCAAGCTAAAGACGCACGGCTTTATGAGCATGACGGGAGCGATAAAAAACTGCTTCGGCGTCATCCCGGGACTCACCAAGCCGGGTTATCATGCAAAACTGCAAAAGAAAGCGCTGTTTGCCGGAATGCTGCTGGATCTCGCGTATTATGTTTCACCCCGGTTATCCATTATGGACGCGGTGATCGGTATGGAAGGGGAGGGCCCCAATGCCGGAAATCCGAGGCATCTTGGCTGGCTGCTGGCCTCGGCAAATCCGCTGGCCCTGGATATTGTCGCCGGTGAAATTATGGGTTTGGACAGGAAGAACAACCCGGTGCTGATGGAGGCGGAAAAGAGGGGAATAATACCGAACAGGCTGGAAGATATCGAACTGGTAGGCGCGAAAAAAACGGATTTACGCGTACAGGATTTCAAACTGCCGTCCACTGTTCTACGGGAGACGGGCAACAGATTATTGGCGATTGTATCCCCCTTGATGCGACAAAGTTTTTCCATGCGCCCTGTTATCATTGAGGACAAATGCACGGCCTGCGGCACCTGCCGTGATGCCTGTCCTGTACATGTGATTACGATTGAAAATAAAGTCGCGAAAATCGATAATAAAAACTGCATCCGCTGCTACTGCTGCCATGAAATGTGCCAGCACGATGCGATTACTCTGCAGGGAGGTACCATATACCGGATGTTTAATAAAACGACACATGAATTGTGACAGATAAAAAATGGATCATAATTTAAAACTGGAAAGACGTCTTATCACAATCGGCACCGGCTCCGGTATTGCCGAACCCGGCAAAGGCGGATCGGCTTTCCTGGTACAGGTCGGAACAACAGCCATTTTACTCGATTGCGGAGAAGGGGCCGCGGGATGGCTGAATCACTACGATCTCACCCGGCACATCGGTTATATTTTTATTACCCATATGCATGCCGACCATATTTCGGGACTTTATGTCCTGATTCAAAATATGAAAATGGCCGGACGCAACACTCCGCTTTTTATTTATATGCCTGAACAGGGCATTGAAGCCGTAAAACGTATGCTGGTCGCCATGTATCTTGATACCGAAAATAGAGGTACCGGGTTTACCATCCGGTATCGCGAAGTTCGGTCGTCAAACCTGTTACTGGAGGACAATTTCTCCGTCCGCGCCTGGGCTTCGGACCATTTCAGCAAGGACGGTTCCGGTACAACCGGTGCGCGTTCGGCGTTCGGGTATACGGTTGAATCTCAGGACTGCAGACTGGTCTATACCGGTGATGTGGCTTCCATGGATTGTTTTAAAAAAGAACTTGTGCCGGACTCCACTCTAATCTGCGAGGCGGCGCATGTCAGCAGTGAATCCGTTTTAAAAACGGCAGAGTTTTCCGGTGTGAAAAGGGTAATTTTTATTCATGTTGATCCGTTTTTTACCGGAATTGTAACCGAAAATTGTCAAAAATATAAAAATGCCGTAATCGCAGGGGACGGAATGGAATTTGAATGGTAAAATTAATTTAAAGTTCAATTTTACCCACATTAAATCATATCACAATACATTATCTCCTTTTATTTATTAAATTTGCACTACTTTTTAACCTTATAATATATAGATATTTATGTAAAAGATAGAATCTTTGTATCGATGATACCTCATTCTCATTTCCGGTAAAATTAAAAAGTTAACAATTTATGTTGGGTATGATTATTTATTGTACAGTTTGGGATCGGATTTATTTAATTGTTCCGGCATAATTTTTGTTAAAAAATATTTTGGAAAGATATGGTAAATTATGTTATATTTTCCATTCATTTCTCGATCACATATTAATTATATGTTAATCGTTATTTATTAAATTATTGAAATAGTGTAACTTGATAAATTTATTAAAATTAGGGAATTAAATTGATACTTGTAGTAGAAGACGATCAAATTACGCAAAGGGTGGTATCAAAATTACTGGCATCGACTCGTTTTCAAATCGATATTACTTCGGATGCCTATCAGGCTATTAATTATGTTAAACAGAACAATTATATAATAGCCCTTGTCGATCTTGTCCTTCCCGGAATGCTGAACGGGGTGAAATTAATCAGTCAGATTAAAAAACATTCTCCCGCAACGAAAATTATTGCCTGTTCGTCATACGGCAACCTGACGCATAAAAAAATGTCGGCCCGTGCGGGCGCCGATTTATTTTTATTAAAACCCTTTAATCCTGAAGAATTATTGTCGGCAGTTAACAACCTGGCCCGCATCAATAAAAAGGTTTCGGACCTTGTGGTGACAAAATCCGGCAAATCTGATGATGAAAATTCCACCAATATCCCGGATATTTTTAACGGGTTCCCTGAAGCGATCGTTCAGGAAATAATGAATCACGGTGTTTTGTATAAATTGGCTCAGAACGACAAGCATGTGATGAATTACACCGAGTATATTGGTACGGTTATCAGGGGGTCGGCGATCTGTTATTATAAAAACAAAAAATTAGGTCTGCTCAATGAAAAGGAATCTATCGGTTATGAGTTTATAACCGAAAGTTTTGACCCGGATTCAACCGTCACTATCCAGGCCGCTTCGCCTCTTCAACTTATTGTTATCCCGGGAATCGATTTAATAAAGTTTTTACATGCGCAAAAAAATGATCTGCTTCAGCTTTTTAAAGTCAACAGCCGGACATTAAGAACAAAAAGCATATTTAACCGTTCTATCATTAAAAACCAATTAGAAGAATCGGAATTAAAAATAAATAAAGAATCACCCGATAACGATATTTCGGATATTTATGATTTTGACACAACCGATTTGTTGGGTATTTAAAAGTTACCAGTCTTTTTTGTATCTGTAAGAAATTTTTTACCCTATCTGTTCTATGTTTTATTATATATGTATCATTTATTTATTACCAACCGAAATGTTATCCCGGCACTGGTGTCCGGGTAACGGACAACGCCATTCACTCCGCTTTAACCGGACAATAGTGATTGGAATTGTGTAAATAATTTTAAAAAAAATGAATTAATCGCCCAATAAATATGTTCTAAATTTGAATTTTATTATATTTCATATATCTGCAGGGATACCCATGAAAAAAATTAAACAGCTTGTTTTTGCTTTAACAATTTTAGTTGGTTTATTTTTATTAACATCAAATCCGGCCCGCGCCCAGCAATCACAAAAAAAGATAAATTTAACCATCCCTGATTCCACTTATAAACAGTTGGTTACGACAACTGACGGATCATCCAATCTTGGCAGGATCATCGAGATCCGTGAAAACGACATCAGTTTTGAAACGGAACTCGGCGTCATGACCATTCCAATCGTAAAAATAACGGAAATTGAACTCATTCCGGTAAAGGCAATTAAACAAGGAAAAGTCTGGTTTCCGAATCCCAACAAGTCCAGGATGTTCTTTGCGCCGACGGCGCGGATGCTGAATAAGGGCGAAGGTTATTTTGCGGACTATTATGTGTTTTTCCCAAGCGTATCCTACGGAATGACGGATCATTTCACTTTTGGAGGCGGGATTTCCATATTCCCCGGAGTATCTCTTAATGATCAGCTAATATTTCTCACACCCAAGCTGGGTATAAAAGCGTCCAAAGATTTTAGTGTAGCGGCGGGCTTGCTGTTTATTAAAATACCAGGTTTCGATGACGATGAAGATAATGATAATGATGATGATAATGATAATGATGATGATGATAATGATGATGATGTCAATAGCGTCGGGATAGCATACGGTGTGACCACGTATGGTACGGAAGACGCCAATGTCACCGTCGGAATGGGATTCGGTTTTGTCGATAAAGAGTTCGCAGACAGACCAGTCATATTAATCGGGGGGGAAAAAAGGGTTTCCCGGAGGGTCGCGCTGGTTACAGAAAACTGGTTCATCCCAAAGGTAGATCATCCTATGAGTATTTATGGCCTGAGGTTTATGGGTCAAAATATTAGTGTTGATCTTGGATTTGTTTATGTTTTCAAAACAGATTTGCCTTTTCCCGGAGTACCGTATGTCGATTTTATGATCATTTTTTAAGTATTTCTACAATTTTGTCTGTAGTACGATTATTCACTTGTTTTTGAATGCCCGGTAAGTAACAACAATCAACGTAACCGCTGTTAACGGGATGACAAAAATCGTCATGACGGCGCTGAACTCCGGCAGGGCTTTATGATGAGAGGACCGTAATATAATATAAGCCGTATAGGCGATATAGTAACTCAGGAACAAAAAACCTTCCCATCGGGAAATTTTATAACCGGTAAAAAAGATAGGCAGACAGGCAACGGACACGGCGATCATCACCGGGATATCAAAACGCAGCGCCGAAGGGGACACCTGGATGCCGCCGCTGGTGACCAGGGACGACAGGCCCAAAACCATAAGGATATTAAAAATATTACTGCCGACGACGTTGCCGATGGCAATGTCCCGTTCTCCGCGCAGGGACGCGACTATGGAGGTGGCAACTTCCGGAAGCGACGTACCCGCGGCGATTATGGTCAGTCCGATGACCAGACTGCTGAGACCCAGCGTTTCGGCGAAATACACAGCCCCTTTAACCAGCCAGCCGGAACCGGTAATCAGCATAAAAAGTCCCAGAACAATATAAAAAATATTTACACTCCAGAACCGGATCGTGGCGGCGGGTTGTTCTGTTTTTTCCTCGATTTGTGACAATTCTTTTTTACTCTGCCGCACCAGAAAGATCGTGTAACCGATCATTCCGGTAAATAAAACGGCGCCGTCGACCCGACTTATTGTGCCGTCAAGCGCGAACAGCATAATGAGCAGGGCCGAGCCGATCATGATCGGCACATCCAGCCTGATAAGCTGCCGTGACACGACCAGCGGCGTGATGACGGCCGATATGCCAAGGATCAGTAAAATGTTGAACAAATTGCTGCCCACAACATTGCCGACGGAAATATCGGCGAGCCCGGACAACCCTGATCGCACGCTGACGGCCAGTTCCGGACTGCTGGTGCCGAAGGCAACCACGGTCAACCCGATGACCAGCTTTGATACGCCCAGGGCCGATGCGAGCCGCGACGATCCCCTGACAAGTATTTCGGCGCCGCTAATCAGCAGAACCAGACCGGCGATGAACAGGATGACAGGTATCATATATTTCTTTCCCCGCTATAACCGTTTTTACCCGGTTTGGTGAAAACAACGAAAATATGAGTTGATTTCATCAAGTCTTGATCCTGATTCAATATCAATACCGTAAAATTCTAATCCGGCACGGGTTCATGCGCCTTGCGGCCGTATACTTTTTCATAAGCCCGGCAGGCCGGACAAATACTGTGCTCGATATGTTTGACGAACCAGAACAGAAAACCCTTTTGTCTGTCACGCGCCCGGGTGCATACCGGACAGTTAACACATTGCTGCGCCAGCTTTCTGTCCTTTTCGGTGATGGTTGTTTCTGACATAATTAAATTGATTTTAAATTAAAAGTCTCATTTATTTAAATTTTGATTAATATTATTAGCCCATTCAGAAAAATCCCCAGAATAACAAAATACATTACTTGAATCAATTTCATGTTTTTTTAAGAATGGGAAGATTGATATTAATTTTGATTTTTGTTTTTCAATTTTCATTTTATCAATATAAAATAATAATTTTTTATCAAGATCTCCTTCATGTTCTGCAAACTGTCTAATTAAAAAGCGAAAAATTGCATCTTCATCAGGTAAACTATAACCAATCAAAACTAATATATTACTTTCTTGAAGAAGTCTTATTGCTTTTGGGATTATTGATCTAAAATAAGGTTCATCATAATTTTGTTCCTTATTAGGTAGAACCAATACAGGTGGATTTTCTTTTGTTTTATGTATTGTCCTGTATGAATAATCAATAATATAATTATTCCCTTCTTGAAAAATTTCAAAACCGCCATTTAGTTTAAATAAATTAATAATACTACTAGTAGTGTGAATAATATTATAGTTAGAATTATTATATTTTGCAGGTGTAAAACCCCTATAAACATAATCATGTAAAGGATTTAAATCATCAATGATTTTATTTATTATTAATTCGATTATCCAATCATAGTTAGTTGAGATGAAATGAAATCTAATATTTTCAGGGAATGTTGGATGAAAATTCCAATCATCTCTTAGATTTTTAAAAAAATCTATAATTGTTTTTTGTTTTTTAGATAAGTTTGAAGGTAAATGTAATAAATTATTATTCTCCCTATATTTAGAAGGTAAATATTGAAAAAAGTTATGTAAAATTTTCCCTTTTAGTTCATTTTGTAATAATTCAACATTAAATTGATCCATACATCTTGTTCTTAATTCTGGATATTTGTTTTGAATAACTAAATTATATACAATTTCTTTAAATAATTTAAAATTAATTTTTTTTTCAGTTTCATAACCTTGAGAAATAACAAAATAATCTAATAAATCAAAATCCATAGGAAGATATTTATTTTCAAAACAGAATAATTGTTCACTATTTGGAAAATTATTTTCCCATGATTTTGAGAATCCTGCTCCTAAAAAAAATGTAATATTTAATAAGTTTGTAATAGGTTTTATCTTATTTACTTCTTTTTGTTTAATTATCTCAGCAAAGATATTATCAGAATTTTCAAATTCCATAAAATTACCTTCTGAATAATAATTAGTATTAATTGTTCACGGGCAGTTTTATTTCAAACGTCGTGCCCTTGCCGACCTGACTTTTGACGGTAACCTCCCCGTTGTGTTTTTTGATTATCGTATAGCTGATGGACAGGCCCAGTCCGGTGCCGACGCCGACGCCTTTGGTTGTGAAACCCGGATCGAACACCCTGTTGATGTGTTCGGGTTTGATGCCGGGACCGTTATCGATGACCTTAATCACGACATATTTATCATCCGCCGATGTGACGATCCTGATCTCTCCCTGTCCCTCAATGGCCTGGGCCGCGTTGGCAACAAGATTGACAAATACCTGGTTCAGCTCATTGGGATAACAGTTTATTTTTGGGATTTTGCCGTATTCTTTGATCACGGTTACCCGGTTTTTCAGTTCATGGTGTAAAAGTTCAATCGTACTGTCCAGGCCTTCGTGAATATCGGCTTTCTGGAATACGGCCTCATCGAGACGGGCAAAGTTCTTTAAACTCTTAACGATAAAAGATACACGTTGACTGCCGTTGCTGATAATACCGCTGTTCTGTTCCAGTAAGGCCAGGGTTTTGTTAAACTGTTCGTTGTCCCGGAGTTCCGCAATAGAGTTTGATTTTTCAAGAATATCTTTGATAATATTCAGGCATCGTTCCTGAATATTCGAGGCGCTGTTCATCGCGCTGATGGGATTGTTCAGTTCATGGGCCACCCCGGCAACCAGGTGTCCGAGCGACGCCATTTTTTCCTTGAGGATGAGCTGCTGCTGGGTGTTTTGCAGTTCCTGCATGGTTTCCTCGAGCTTTTTATTTTTTTCAAAGAGGTCGCTTGTGCGTTTACTGACTTTTGTTTCCAGTGTTTTGCCGTATTCCTCCAGTTTTTTTGAGTATCTGGCAAGTTTTTTATTGTCCCTGGTATTATTCATCTCTATTAAATGTAATAATGACAAAATAAAGATCAGTACGCCCCATTGCGATACCCACCTCCAGTATGGAATAAGACCAAAATTGAACAGCAGGTCGTGAACCACAAACAGGCTCATTATAATAAAACCCGTATTGAAAATTTGGGTTTCAATATTACCCAGAGTCGGGTATTTGATCCCATGCGCCAGGGCGATCAGGTATCCTGCAAAAATGAGTAAAACCCATATAATATAAAAAATGATCTTTACCTGGATGATTCCTGTCGCTTCAAAACATAATATGATTATACCATAAAAAAGCAAACCGATCCACGTTCCCCTGATAATTTTTTTTCGCGCCGGGTTAATGATCTGCTCGTAAAAGGAAAACAATCCGACCGGGTAAAAGGCGAGACCGATATATGTAAATATTAACCTTATTGCCGGATTGGGAATGATCAACTGGGTAAATTCACCGCTGGCAAAATAAGCGAGACCGGCGCTGAATGAAAATAAACTGAAAGAAAGATACATAAACGGCTTTTGCGACCAGCGATGAAAACATAAATCCAGCGTCAAAATCCCGATAAGAATAAACAAACAGCCCAGCACAAAACGGTCGATACTGTTGCTTATGATATATTTAATGATACTCCACTGGGAGCCGATAAAAACTTTATTATCTCCCAAAACGGGTATTCCGACATCGGCGGGATTGTCGGAATAGATGCGTAAAAAAACGGTTTTACCCGCCGAGTTGCTGCCCAGGGGGCACATGTGCCATAGAGCGGAATTGAAACGGGAACTTTTATCCGGTTTAAATAATCCTGCAGAGTATACTTTGTTGGTATCTACAAAAACTTCCGCGGCGTACATAATACCGGTTAGATACAGGGTAGGATTGACCCATTTTATATCCGGACTTTTAATTCGCACCCAGAGAAAATTATTTTTATTTTTCCCGGATAAACAATACGGTGTTTCCGTATTGATCCAGTTACTATCGGATAATTCCCGGTAGGTCCATATCGGTACACCGGCGCTGTCAACCGGTGAGTCGCCCCAGCGCATCTGCCAGGAATTGATGTCCACTCTCGATTTTTGGGGCCCCGCAAAAACCGGGATGAAAAGGATTAGTAATAGAGTAACGATTGCCGGTATTTTATTCGTCATTTTTCCACGTCGTTGGTTTTTTGAAAAATATAATTGTTTTACCTGTTTATTGCAAAGGATTTTCCGGAACAATAAATAAAGTTTTTTAAATCGCTTAACGATCCTGAATAGTTGAGTGAATTATCAAAAATTGGTAAATAAAATCGACGGGATTTAAATCAATTGATGCGTTTCGTTGATACAACAAGGGGTAACAACTCCTTGTTGTAAATTAAAATTATTTACATGTTCCACCAGTAGGTCATTTTGATCATAAAGATGTTATCGGATTCGGTCGTCCATAGTTTTTTTAAAGAGCGGTTGAACCGGAAATCGCCCTGGTATTCAGAATCGCTGCGGTGCTGTGTCCAGACAAAGTAAAGCGTGGAGCCGGGGGAATATTCCCATCGCAGTACGGCGTTGCCGCGTAAGGATTTGAAATCGAAATCCGGGTTATCAAAAGTAAAGGATTCGGCCGGACCGCTACCGTCCGGGTCTACCTGTAATTCATCTATGTTCTCAATAATATTTTGACTGTCGTAAATATTAAAATCAAAAGTTTTAGGCTTTGCCAGCTCTTTATATTCGGAATAATCACCTGTCGAAATAAGCGGCTGGGCGTACAGTTGAAAACTGAGTTTGGGTGTAAAAGTCCAGTTAATCCTGATACCGGCGCTCAATTCGTTTTGTTTCAGGGTAGCAAACACATATCTTTTGGCGTATGTATTTATGGCGGTCGGGTCGTCAAAGAAATCCACCCATTGTGAATATTCCTCATCCCAATCCATGTCCGGTTCGAAACTGATGGTCAGGTTGGGTTTGACTTTCCATTCCATTTCCACGCCAATACTGAAAAACCTGTCATTCTTTAGCTGGTTGTAGCTGTTCACATCCAATTCGATAGTAAACGGTTTGCGGTTATCGCTGCCGATACTAAAATCCGCTTCCCATCCGGGAGGATTCAGCATTAGCGGCCCTCCCCGGGTTTGCCTGTTGCTTACGGTTTCGGGAATATAGGCCAGAGCATAGTTAAAAGAAGTATAATTTACAAATTGAAAGTCCCCGCGATGCCACACACCTTTCCAGATGATATTTTGATCAAAATCCATGTTTTGAAAAACGGCTGCCAGCAAATCGGCATTTCTGATAATTTTCCCGGGTTCGGTCCATTTATATCCGCCGCCAATGTGGACGTTGACGACATCCGTATTCCACATATATCCCATATCGCTCACATCGAAACCGGGACTGATAAATCCCACAGCGGAATTAAAAATAACGTTCCCTTTTTGTTTGTTTATAAGGATCCTGCCGGCGGCGCCGGTCATACCTGTTGCGCTGCTGTCCAGGTGGACATGTTTGGCGTCCGGGCGTTGAAAATAATGCCGGGAACTTTGCTGGACGTTAAGCATTTGCTCCCGGTTTGCGCGTAAATGCGTGCCGCCAATCCAGCTTGAAATTACCCATGTTTTGGATGATTCGGGAAAAATCCAGCCGTCAATCCCGAACCCGTAAGCATTTTTATTCAATTCATCCTGTAAATCATTTCTTTGAAAAAAATGGTTTGTCAATGTGGATAGGAATCCGATACCGTACCTGCCGTCTTTAATCTCTTTTTGAGCGCGTAATACACTGTAATAACTTGCGGGCTCGACTTCGGTTTTGTAATTCCTGCCGTCAAGCGAATACTCGGCATGTTCCCGGGACGTGACCGCGTTTACGACGCCAATGTTCCAGTTGTTTCCGACCTTGCCGGTTATTTTGGCGGCGCCGATGATGTTGGCGCTTTCCGGGACATCCGCGTAATCATTGTCCGGCAGTTCACCCTGCGGCGGCCGGCCGATTCGCCGGCTGTAAAAAAAATTGGGACTGCCCCAGTTAAAACTCCAGTTACTTCTCGAACCGCCCTGGCCAAAATTGAAGATCGATGCCCCTTCGATAAAGAACGGCCTTTTTTCCTGGTAGAATGTTTCATAATCGGTCAGGTTTACCACCGCGGGATCGACCTCCACCTGGCCGAAATCCGGGTTTAACGTCATATCCAGGGTAAGATTACTGCCGATACCGTACTTGACATCCAGCCCCGCTCCCGGCGTATATTGGGAACCGTCGTCATAAGGATTGGCGGCCTCCGGGTGCGTAAAAGCCGCTTTGCCGCGAGTGTATGGCAGCAATTCCAGATTTCTGGACGAATGGATATTTTTTATTCCGATCAAATCCACAAAACGGGACACAAACCCGCTGCCGTTTTTCGGCGTATAGACAATATAATCTTCTTCTTTCTTGCGTTCAATTTCCCTTAAAAAATTAACCGCCCACAGGTATTCATCTTTGTCCTTAAAACGCAATTGTGAGAAGGGGATGCGCATTTCGCAGGTCCATCCCAAATCGTCAATTTGTACTTTGCCTTCCCAAACACCGTCCCATGAATCGTCGGTCCATTCGTCGTTAGATATCGTACCGTCATATAATGTCCCGGCGGCATTCAGACCAAAATAAAAACCGCTCCTGCGGTCATAATATGGGTCTAAAGCGATGTAAACAGCATCCGCGTCGGTGTCCAGATCGCGCCGGGCCAACCTTGCTATGATGGAATCCGGGGCCGAATCGTACATACGCGCCCCGACATATAAGGCCTCGTCGTTATAGGCAATCCGGA
The DNA here is from genome assembly GCA_016934825.1 of Candidatus Zhuqueibacterota bacterium. GTDB lineage: Bacteria > Zhuqueibacterota > Zhuqueibacteria > Residuimicrobiales > Krinioviventaceae > Fontivivens. The sequence continues at coordinate 8,935 of JAFGSB010000103.1, read as the reverse complement.
CAACCGTTTTTTCCGTGGTTTCTTTACCTTCAAGTGGATTTAACTGGCTAAAGTATGAATACCCGAATTCGTTTTCCCAGACCGGTTCATCGAGTACACCGTCGAGGTGAATTGGTTCGTTCAACCGGACCGCGTGCATCGGCGGTTTGTTCTCATTTGTAAATTGTAATGCTGAAGCAAAAGCAGGCGTTATAAATAATAATAAATAGGGGATTAATCCGGGCTTCATAATCTTTTCCTAATTCAATTAAATATTATTATATGTTTATATTAGACGTAACGATTTGCGTTATGTTACAAAAAATCATAAAAATTGATATAAAATCACTCATTTTTTTTCAATATGGATAAAATATGTTTTCCGGACACCCGGTACTGACAGAATAGTATTCCGGATGAAAAAATGGATTTTTTTAAAAAAATGTAAAGTTTACTTGACATTTGATATAAAATTTTGTATAATATGTCAAGTAAACTTTACATCAGGACACAATGAAATCAGATATTATCAATCACATCAAAGAATACCGCAATAATAACGGATGGACGCAGGAGGAACTGGCGGCAAAAGCCGGCGTTTCCCGCCAGAGTATTGTGTCCATAGAGAAAGGCAAATATATACCCAGCCTGCCGCTGGCGTTAAAATTTTCCGAGCTGTTCGGTTGTTCCACCGATGTTTTATTTCAAAGAAAGGAAGTAAATAAACATGGATGAACGATACAAAATTCACAGGTTATATTCAACCCGTCTGGCCGCTATGGTCACGGCGGTAGCCCTGGGTGGATGGTTCCTGTACCTGTTTTACGCCAAATCCGTGTACCGCTGGGATTTGTTTATCATCATGTGTTTAATGGCGGTTACCAAACTTGGCGCCATGTTTTATTACCGGAAAACCAATTAATTGAAGGAAAAAAAATGTATTATAAGAATAAGGATTACCGCAGTTTGACCGGGACCGGGCAGATACTGATGGTTATGGGACTGCTTGGTTTTGTGTTGGTGTTTCTACAAAACGGTCAGTTTATTCAATCTGTGTTTCAAAATAGTCGTCCCGATTTTTTTTGTGGTTTTTTCACGGGGCTTTCCGGCGCTTTGCTGGGCGCTTCCGTTGTTTTTAACATCACAGGAATTGTAAAATACAGGAAAAATAAACCAACAGGCTGATTTATTTTATAAAGGTCTAAGTTTTATATCCCTGATTTGAAGTACAAGGCCATTATTTTAAAGGAACAGGTATTCATGTTTATTTTTCCGTGAAAGCTTTTCAATATAGAACTTTAGTTCTTGCCTTTTATGTCGTCAAAGAATTTTATATAGTTACCCCGGTTTTCACCGGCGTTGTACTGAATGGCCGAACGCGGATGCTGATTATACAAACCGGTGAGCATATAGGGGATATCGGGTCCCCAGAGCAGATGTTTACGCAGCGGTTCAATATGTTCCTGAATACATTCGAGTAAAGGGCGGAGTCTGTATTTCGAATGTCGCAGAAATCCCACTATCAGTTCAGTCCGGCAGTTGCCCGCGCCGCGTCCGAGACCGGCCAGACTGCCGTCCAGCATGTTGGCGCCATGTTCACAGGCTTCAATGGTGTTGGCAAAAGCCAGTTCCCGGTTGTTATGGGCGTGTATGCCCACCTGTCTGTCATATTTTATATATTTTTTGATCAGATATTGTATCTGCTTGTTATACAAATTACCAAAACTGTCCACAAGGTATATGGTATCGACCCCGGATTCCGCCGCCAGTTCCAGGGATTTATCCAGTTCCGCTTCCGTGACTGTGGATATCGCTATGATGTTGATGGTTGTTTCGTAACCCTTGTCACGGGCGTCTTTTACCATATCGAGGGCGGTTGACAACTGGTGCGTATAACAGGCCACCCTGATCATGTCCAGCACGCTTTGTTGTTTGGGTAAAATATCCGTTTTATAATCGGTCCGGGTCGCGTCGGCCATAGCGGACAGTTTAAGGCCGGTATGGTTCTCACCAACTATTCGTTTGATATTTTCCTCATCACAGTATTTCCAGGCGCCGTATAACGACGGAGTAAATAATTTTTTTGACGCTTTATAACCCAGTTCCATGTAATCCAGACCGGCTTTAACACAGGCAAAATAAACGGCCCTTACCGCTTTATCTTCGAAATGATGGTTACTCATCAGTCCGCCGTCCCGGATAGTACAGTCAAGAATTTTGATTTCGGGCCGGAACGTCAATCCTGCACCGAACAGGTATTCGGGAGTGTTATCAAGTTCAGACAAGGAGAACCCTTTCTTTTCTTATTTTCTGGATGATATTAAATTGATGGTTGCCAGGTATGCCGGGCAGTGAGTTATGTAACGAAGAATTTAGAGGAAAAATTTTCCGCATCATGTTCGTTTTATTACGGGCATGTAATTTTTATAAATGTAGTGAAATATTTGTACCATGTCAATTCATTATCGATATATTTTTGATTCCCGATACGATAACAATATATTCCCAAACTCAGCAAATTCTGGGTAATTGTTCTCCGCTGAACATGTGCAGTATTCTTTGTCCCCCGATCCGGTTTTTCATCACAACCGTGCCTTGTTTTTTTTCGGTTACCCGGCCGATCACTGCGGCACTTTCTCCTGCCGCATGGTTCCTGCAGATTTTCAGGCATTGCCTGGCGTGTTCCTGCGGTACGAACATAACAAACCTGCCCTCATTGGCGACATAAACCGGGTCAAATCCCAGCAGTTCACAGGCGCCGCCGACCGCATCCGTCACCGGCACCGTTTCTTCATTTATTTCTAAAGTATTTCCGGCGCTGTGCGCGATTTCGATCAGCGCGCTTGCCAGGCCGCCCCTGGTCAGGTCCCGCATACAATGCACCGGTATTCCGGCCGTTAATATTTTTTGCACAATATCATTCAACGGCGCGCAGTCACTGGTCAATTCCGTCTCAAATTCCAGGCCTTCCCGGGTCGCCATGACGGCGATACCGTGCCTGCCGATATCGCCGCTGAGTAAAATCAGATCGCCGTTGCGGATCGCGGCCGGATTGATGTTCAAATCGTGTTCGATAAATCCGATCCCCGATGTGTTGATATATAAACCTCCGCCGCCGGTTTTGTCGATAACTTTGGTGTCGCCGGTAACGATCTGTACCCCGGTCCGTTCCGCGGCTTTTTGAATGCTGTTGATAATGCGCCACAAATTCTGCATGGGCAGACCCTCTTCGATAATCAGCGACAGGCTGATATATGCCGGTACGGCGCCGCACATGCAGAGGTCGTTCACCGTGCCGTATACGGCCAGACTGCCGATGTCGCCGCCCGGGAAAAACAGCGGCTGAATCACATAGGAATCCGTGGTAAAGGCGGCCTTTTTACCGGCGGAATCAAAAACGGCACCGTCATGTTCGGCGGCAAGGAACTGATTATTGAATACCGGATTGAACATCTCTTTGATCAACTGATTCGTCATTTGTCCGCCGCCGCCGTGCGCCATAACGATGTGGGGATAATTGTCCAGTGGTATCGGGCAGGCGCCGAAATTGTCCGCTATACTTTTTTTATCTTTCATTTCCTGTCTCCGGTAGGGTTTTCAAGCCTCATGATTGTTTTTTATGCTGAATGTTCGTTATTTTTCCGGTAATAATAATACGCGGCGCAGGCGCCTTCGGATGAGACCATCGTCGCGCCAAGCGGATGCTCCGGTGTACATGCCGTGCCGAACGCGGCGCATTCGGTGGGCTTTTTTATGCCCTGCAGCACCATCCCGCTGATACAATTGTCCGGTTCCCGGACAAGAATATTCCGCAGGTTGAATTTGACTTCCGCGTCGAAAGCGCCGTATTCCTTCTTTAACTGCAAACCGCTGTCCGCGATTTCGCCGATTCCACGCCATTGCCGGTTCACCGTTTTGTATAGTTTTTTCATTAACTGCTGGGCTGGAATATTGCCCTCCTTTTTTACCGAGCGGGTGTACTGGTTTTCGACAACCGCGCGTCCTTCCTCTAATTGTTTAACGCACATATAGATACCCTGAACCAGGTCCAACGGTTCAAAGCCGGTCACCACAATCGGGATTTTATACTTTTCCGCGATAGGGATATATTCACGATAGCCCATAACCGCACAGACATGCCCTGCCGCCAGAAATCCCTGCACCGCGGCATGTGGCGAAGACAAAATCGCCTCGATGGCCGGGGGAACCAGTACATGCGAGACGAGAACGGAAAAATTCGAAATATTCAATTCAAACGCCCGGTACACGGCCATTGCCACCGCCGGCACCGTGGTTTCGAAACCGATGCCGAAGAATACCACATTTTTGTCCGGATTCTGCCGGGCGATGTCGAGAGCGTCCATGGGCGAATACACGATCCTGATATCGTTGCCCCTTGCCTTGGCGGAGAGCAGATCTTCCGAACTGCCTGGCACGCGCAGCATGTCCCCGAAAGAGCAGAATATTACGTCCGGCATGGAGGCTATTTTAATCGCCTTGTCGATCTTGTCCAGGGGCGTGACGCATACCGGACAGCCTGGACCGTGTAACAGTGTGATATTGTCCTGTAAAAGTTCGTCGATGCCGTATTTTAGCAGGGCGTGGGTCTGGCCGCCGCATATCTCCATGATGACGCACTTTTTTGTGCTGATGGCTTGTATTTCCCGGATATATTTTTTGGTGCTTTCGGCGTCCCGGTATTCCGACATAAATTTCATATTATCACTTTTTCTGTTGACTCATTTCGTTCAGGATCGACCATATTTCAGTTGCTTCATCTTCATTCAAAACGGCAATCGCAAAGCCGGCGTGAACATTGACATAATCCCCGACCTTTGCCTCCGGTACATAGCCTAAATGGATGGTTTTGACTATACCGTTAAAATTCACTTTACCGGTCCTGAGGATCGGTTCGGTTCCGGTTATCTCTTCAATTTTCCCGGGTACGGCCAGACACATTATTCAACTCCTGTATTGTGACACATGTTAACTATTCATTTGTCATATTATTAATTGCCAAAATCTGCCCGACGCTTATACCGCCGTCATTTGGCGGGATGTTTTTGTGCCGGTATACGATAAAATTTTGCTTCTGCAGACCGGCGATCACTTTTTCCGTCAGAAATTTGTTTTGAAACGTACCGCCGCTCAGTACAATTTTTTTTATACCGATTTCTCCCGCCAGTTTGAAAATCATGTCCGCAAGGGTATTATGAAAAGTCGCGGCGATGACCTCGGGAACCATTCCCGCAGTTATATCGGCAAGGATGGACATAATGAGCGGTTCCCAGTCGATAATCCGACGGCCGTTGTTGTTAATAATTCCGTATTGATAAGCGCCGGTTTCCTTTTCCGCCCTCCAGGCCAGGTTCTCCAGTTTAATTGCCGCCTGCCCTTCGAAAGTGTTGATATGCTGCACATCCAGCAGGGAGGAAACAACGTCGAACAACCGCCCTATACTGCTGGTTTTCGGACAGTTTATTTTTTTGTCAAGCATCTGTTTCAGGACCCGTATTTCACCGGAATTGAACTGTTGTAATGAAGGCAGGTGGCGGTAATCCTTGATCCTGTCCCCCAATATGTGATATAACAGTCCGAACGCGGCGCGTCCGGGTTCCCGGACGGCTTTATCGCCGCCCGGCAGTGGAAAAGTGCGCAGGAAAGCGGCGCGTTCGTACCCTTTATTATTGACCGCCAGGCACTCTCCGCCCCAGACGGTGCCGTCGTCGCCGTATCCCGTGCCGTCCCAGGCAAAACCCAGAACGGGTGGGGAGACGCCGTTTTCCGCCATACAGGACAGGATATGCGCATAATGGTGTTGAACACGTATGATTTTTCCTTTGAATTTCGCGGCGAATTGAGATGAGGAATAATCCGGGTGTTTGTCGCACACGACGATCTGCGGAACGACATTATACATGTGTTTTAAATCTGTAACTGCCCGTGTAAATGCGTTATATGCCTTGTTTGTTTCCAGGTCGCCGATATGGTGGCTGATAAATATGTTGTTCCGGTTCGCGACCGCGATGGTGTTCTTTAAATGACCGCCGACGGCCAGCGCCGGGGGAAGTGATTGTTTTATCGTCACCGGCAGGGGCGCGTAACCCCTTGCACGCCGCAAAACGGTTATGTGGTCCGCGATTGTCCTGACTACGGAATCGTCCACGTACCGGGCGATGGGACGATCGTGCATTAAAAAATAATCCGCGATGCCATGCAGCTCCCGTATCGCTTCATCGTTATTTATACAAATCGGTTCGTCCGTGAAATTGCCGCTGGTGGCAATCAGTGGTTTTTTGTACAAAGACATCAGGATCAAATGCAGCGGCGAATAGGGCAGCATAATACCCCAATACGGATTGTCGGGGGCCACCAGTTCGGATATGTCCATAATTCCGGAGCTTGCGGACAATTTTCTTTTTAACAACACGATCGGCGCTTCCGGCGATTCCAGACAATTTTGTTCCTGCGCGGAGACGCCGCAGTAATATTTTACGGTTTCCATATCCGGAAACATCATCGCGAACGGTTTTTCATCGCGGCTTTTTGCCCGGCGAAGGCGTTTAACCGCGGCGTCTTTTCCGGCGTCGACCAGTAATTGAAAACCGCCGATCCCTTTCAAGGCGATTATCCTGCCCTGTTTTAATAGATCAACGGTTTCAAACAGCGCCTGATTTTTTTCATAAATTATCTGCCCCGATCTGTCGGACAACCATATACGGGGCCCGCAAACCGGGCAGGCGTTTGGCTGGGCGTGGAAGCGGCGGTTTCCGGGATCGTTATATTCCCGCCGGCATTCGGGACACATGGTAAAATTCCGCATTGTCGTATTCGGACGGTCATAGGGCAGGGACAGAATAATCGAATATCTCGGGCCGCAGTTGGTGCAATTGGTGAAAGGATACAGGTACCTCCTGTCCGACGGATCGAAAATCTCATCCCGGCACTCACTGCAGGTGCCGATATCCGGCAGTATCCAGGCGGATTTGTCCGCCGACCAATCACTTTTTTTGATTTCAAAGTTGCGGTACCCTGCGCATTCAGCATATTCCGTCGTCAACGAATCAATAATTGCCCTGACCGGTTTTTCCTCCCTTATACGTTGAATAAATTCCGACAATGATTCCCGGTCACCTTCGGCTTCGATCACCACCCCGCTGGTGTTATTATTGATCCAGCCGGTCAGATTTAAAGAACCTGCCAATCGATAAATAAACGGCCGGAAACCCACACCCTGTACGGCCCCCCGGATCAGTATCCTCGCCCGTATATTTTTTTTAACGTTTTCGAAAATCGGTATTGACTCTGTTTTGGCCACTTATGTCCTCAACAAAAAGATATTCCGGTTCTAAACTTGCGTCCTGATCCAGTCGGCCAGTTCATTCATACCCTCCCCGGTTTTTGCCGATACGCTAAAAAAAGAGAGTTCCGGATTGATTTTTAATGCGTTTTCCCGCGCCGTGTCCGGATTGAATTCGACATGCGGAAGCAGATCAATCTTGTTTATAATACACACATTGGCCGTCCTGAACATCGGCGTATATTTGAGGGGTTTATCGTCGCCTTCGGTTGTGCTCATCATGACGATTTTCATTTTTTCGCCCAGGTCATAATTCGCCGGGCAGACCAGGTTGCCCACATTTTCGATAAACAATAACCGGATGGACGTCAGGTCCAGGTTGGCCAGCGCGTCCTTTACCAGGCCCGCGTCCAGGTGACAGCCGCCGTTGGTGACAATTTGTACAACCGGTATACCGAGACTGTTTATGCGTTGTGCGTCGCGGTCCGACTGCACGTCCCCTTCGATAACGCCGCACATGATATCCTTGATTTGCGGCAGCAGTTTTTCCAGCAGGGTGGTTTTACCCGATCCCGGGGAACTGAGCAAATTGAATGCTGTAATTTTGCGTTCACCGAACAGTTTCCGGTTCACAGCGGCGATCTGGTCATTTTTTTCCAAAACTTTCCGTTCTACGGTAATAACAGGCATCAGGAGACCTCTAATTCTTTTATATATAATTCGTTTCCGTTATTTACGGCTATGTCCTGGGAAAAACAATAGGGGCAGGTCATTTCAAATTCTTTTATGTTAAATTTTCGTGAACAAACATTGCATCTGGCGGTAAGGGGAACAATTTCAATATCCAGCTTTGAATTTTGCAGCAGGGTATTTTCCGTCAGAGCTGTGTACGCAAATGTCAGGGAATCCGGCACAACCGCGATCATTTCGCCGATGACCACCTTAACCTTGTCCACTTTTTGGCCCGGATGTTCCCCCATGATATCGTTGATAATTCGGATGATCTCGTTTGCAATTCCGACTTCGTGCATGCGTGATCCAGTCTGTTTAATTTTTCTGTAATTTATCCAGTTTTGGCGGCGGACACACATTTTAAAAAGCAGTTGCGCGGGCGGATTCTGAGAGTTCGGGTATCGAGAGTATATCGGATTTGTGTGTTCGAGCTTTTTGCACCTTTTTGTGTAATTGATTGTAACTGTACCTGTAAAGTAATACACTTGATAGACCAAAATCAATAAAAAAATATGATACATATTTTTCGTCAAATTATTGTATAAAATTATTATGAGAATTACAAATATTATTCACTTCTCAGACAGTTTGAAGATTTGAACCATCGCGGTCATTTTACATTTGTTTTTTTACAGAATTTTCAGGATTTATTGTTATTTGAGCGTTCCATGAACGGATATGCCTGACTATGTTGTTATTTATGCAGATAGCGTAAAATAAAATATGTTTTGCTTGCTTTTGATCCAATTCACCAATATATTTAAAAAAGATAAAATCGCCGTTTTGATTTGCAGGGGAAGATTTTTTTACTAATCCCCTTAAAGTTATGGTTAATTTCATTAGTGTCCGGTTAAGTTTTGAAAAGACAGAATTGCTCGATTTCCTCAGTATATAATTTGGGTTTAAGCATAGCGATAAGGCATT
>JAFGSB010000102.1 GCA_016934825.1 Candidatus Zhuqueibacterota bacterium | reverse complement strand
GGTGGTACACTTTCAACTGCCCACGAGTGGTACACTTTCAAGTGCCCGATGACAATTATGGATTATAACCAACATTTTTTATCAAATAATATTATGGATACTACTTTTTATATTATATTAGCACGCGATATATACCTTGCTTACTCAAATAAGAATAGGTTTATATCAAGTTAATCAAATACTATTACCAAGGAAGCTTTCCCGCACATGTATCATCGTATCATTTCTGATATTGTGATATTAATATATTAATTTTAACGAAATTGTCAAGGAAAATATTAAAATTGGAATGTTTTTTCAATTGTCTGAACCACTGATTCGTATGATGAATTGATTTCTTTGATTATTAAATATTGGTAAAAGAGCTGACCGAAATAACCTTTATTATTGAAACAAAGATAAAATCAATGAAATCCTTTAATCACATAAATCAGTGGTTCAGACGATTTTTACCGGCCGACACAACTATCAAACACCCGTTATTCCTCCAGTACATTTTCCTCATGTGGCCGGATGCCCATTTTATCAGCAAGCTGCAGGACGGCGTGGATAATCCGGGTTTCGATGTCCGCCTGCCATGAGGACGGCAGGCCGTACACCATCTGCGCGGTCGCGCCTTCGTAGCCGCCTTCACGCAGGATACGAACGGTCGGGATATAGGCCATGACGTCGTTGGAGTACCCCATCACAAACACGTTTTGGCCGAATATTTCTTTCAGGCGTATGGCATAGTCAACCACGACCTCGCCGCCCAGGGTGATTATAACCTGGTCGCCGAGTTTCCATATCTGTACGGGACAGGGAACCGATTGCGGCAGAGTCCCGCCGTTTTGCAGTTTTTTGATCATGTTATTCGCCCAGTTCAGCCGGTAACCTTTGACCTGTTTTGCGAAATCCCGCAGTTCCTGCAGAGTGGGCGGCGTCGCCAGTGTTAAGTCGATTTCCATGTAACCGGTTGTCAGTTCGGGAGCGAGCGGGGGAGAGGCGGACTCCCGGACGACCCGGTCCACGGCCGCGGCCAGTTCCAGTCCGTACTGCCGCGCCAGATTGTCCGAGCGGCGCGGGATTGGATTCTGGTCGGCGCCGCATCCCTGAAAGAACAGAGCGCAAACGCCGGGGTACATCTGTTCCAGGGTTAGTTGCGCGTAACCGGGATAATCGCCGGACCAGAAATATTCATCGAGCGTGGTGGCGTGGCAGGCATAACCGAACAGAATTGCGGCCGGTTCTCCCGCCGGGTTGACCGCTTTCAGCACCGGCACGGCGTAATCATTGGGGCCGTTCAGGTGAGAAAAAGTTGACAGGGTGGAGGTCTCGTTGTTGCGCCGGTTGACCTGAAACCGGACCAGACCGTTGTCCGCGAACAGGCGCATGGGCCGTTTGTTTTTTATCGCCTCTCCGGCAAGTGAGACGATCTTGTCTGACAGTTGCCGGCTATAGTTCTCAATTTTTTCAATATGTGCGGCGGTCAGGGGATATATATCGTACAGTCCCTGCCGCAAGACCGGACCGGAATGTGTGTGCGAACTGTTGAGTATGACCTGCGCCCTTGACAACCCGTATTTCTGAATCAGGCGGTCGCGGATAGAGTCGGACAGGTTTTTCGGAAAGCCGAGCAGGTCCGTGGTGATGAGCAGGCCCGTATAACCGCTGCTGTCCTGCACGGCAATAGCCTTGGCCCACAGTTTATGCGACGTCCCTTCCGCGGGGTGGTTGCGCGCGGCGTAACCGGCCATCCAGAGCGTGTCCGCCGGTGTAATGTCCACGCGGGCGATCCCCACCTGCCACAGACCGGTTTGTGTTGATGAAAATACGGGGTTCAAGGTTATGAACGCTATAATAATCAGGCAAAGCGGAAACCAAAAGTCGAATTTTGGATGAAATAAATTCATAACAAATCCTTTATTATCATATTGTTTAATCCGGTCATTCGGAGTGTATGAGCCGCTCCAGCCGGTCCAGGACAGTTTTGAAAAAGGCGAGCCCCTGCCGCCGTTTTTCCGGGCCGGGGAGGTTCTCCTGGTGAAAGGCGATAACGGTTTTGTCGCCGTTCGGGATAACACGTACCTGCAAAGTGGACGGCTTTAGCCATTCCCGCGGCTGCCAGGTCATCCGCAGGTGCGATCCCGGCTTGAACACCCGGACCTGACCTGTTGTGTCGTCGGGCAAATGATATGTCGCGCCTGTTACAAAATTTATATCCGGACTGTCACCCAGCCATATTTTTACGGCATCCTGGGACGTAATCAACTCCCATGCCTTTTCCAGCCGCAGCGGCATCGTCCGGCGTGCGCCGGCCTGGTACACGGCGTCGCGGGTTTTGCCTGTCTGTTTCCCTGAGCGGGATGGTGAATCCATTTTATGATTTTTCCGTGTTTTTGATCACTAAAACAAGAATAGTCCGCCTGGAAAGACGGACTATTCTGAATAAGGAATTATAATAGTAAAAATATATCTTTCTAATCAAATGCCATATCGGTTTTCCATTCTTTCCAGACATTGCCCACCAGATCAGGACCCGGTTTCAGGGTTTTTTTACCCGGTTTCCAGCCGGAAGGTGTGGCTTCGGCCCCTTTACTGTTCCTGACAAGCTGGAACGCCTGGATCTGCCGCAGGGTTTCGCCTACGTTTCTGCCGACGGGGGGAGTCAGCACTTCAAAACCCTGTACGACGCCGTCGGGATCGATAATAAAACGGCCGCGGGTTTCGACGCCGGCGTTTTCATCATAAATACCGTATACGGTCCCGACTTTTCCGCCCGAATCGGACAGCATTGGGAATGGAATACCGCCTTTTACCATTTTTGAAAGCTCATGGTCATTCCACATTTTATGGACAAACACGCTGTCAATGCTCATCGACAATACTTCAACACCAAGTTTTTGAAATTCGGGGAATTTTTCAGCAACTGCTGAAACTTCAGTCGCTCAGACAAAGGTGAAATCGCCGGGATAAAAACATAATACCACCCATTTACCCAGGTAATCCGACAGTTTTATATTAACAAATTTTCCCTTAAAATAGGCCGGAGCGGTAAAATCAGGGGCCTTTTGTCCTACTTTGATCATTTGGGATACCTCCTTGATAATATTTTCTTTATTTTCCGTTTTTTCCTGTACAGGTTCACCGACGGGCCCGCCTGTCGGCCGGGCGCAACCGGCTTTTATCTCTTCTGCCATAAACTTTTCTCCTTTTTTTATTTATTATTATGACAGTTCACTATTTTTCCTGACATACAAAAAAACGCGATACGGTTAAATTCAAAAACCAGATCGCGCCTTTTAAAATAAACATAATAACCCCATAATTTCATAATTACACAGGATTAATTAATAGTAATAAAATTATACTTTATGCGCAAGATAAATTTTTTCATTACCCGTAATAATATAAGTATATACGGGAAATATGTTGAGGGCATTTCGGGGAATGTGTACATCCGGCGCAGAGACCGAAACTTCTGCGACCGGAAAATGTTTTTCAGTTTCTGTCACTATAAAGTTCAAGCAGATCGGTATAGGTTTTGCCGGCCGCAATACGGGAAATCGCTTTTGTTGTATAGATCCATTCGTCAAAAAACCGGTCCAGATCCACGGATACTGTATTTTTACAATGCCGGGTAAAATCATTTAGTGTGGCGCCAACAACAAAATATTTTGTATAGAACGAGCCGATCATTTTATTATAATCTCTTTCGCCGACTTTGTTATAAAGCACCGCGAACATAACCATACCCAGTGTATAGGAATATTCGGTCATGTCGCGTATGCCGTAATCTTTGACCGGAATGGTTTGGAGTTCCTGTTTTTCGTTAAAAGTCTTTCGGAGCCTGTCAATATACCTTTGCGCCGCATCGGCCACGGCATTTTCCCTGTTTTCCAGTTTTTCCAGCGCCAGGAACTGCGTGAACTGGGCGTACCCTTCACTTTCAACACGGCACGGTTTTTTATCCAGGGATTTCACATTCCAGAGGTGGGAAATTTCGTGATATAAACCTTCCATTTGATCCGCACTTTTAAAATTATCGGCCGTCAGCATGGAACAGGTGATATCCTGCTGCGAGCCGTATCCTTCCGGCACTTCGATTATTGAATAACCCGGAAAATTGTCAAGCGGACCAAACCAGTTTGTATATAAATTTAACGAATTCTTTAAAGCATCCATTATGTTGCGGGCACCGAGACTGTCCTGCGGAAAATAAAAAACTTTGTTGTCATTTTCCGTTAAAAGTCGGTATCCGGAAACCGCGAAATCCATTCTCCATGACGGTTTCCTGCTTTTATAAATCCAGGTCGTTTTATTATCTTTGGATATCGTATCGACCAGTTCCCCGCCGTTGGCGACCAGAACATTTTCCGGGACGGTGATTCGCGCCCGGTATTCATATCTTTCCCTGACAACCGCCATTATTTCAGCGTCGTCGGGATAACCGGCAATGGGGTAACCAAAACCATCGGTCCTGATAATCGTGAAATCTTTGCCAATGTGGTCTTTTACATACCGCCACCCGGTTTCCGTATACCCCAGCAGATAACCCGAATATGCCATTTTGATGGTCAGTTGTTCATTCGGTTGTAATTTGTTTTGTAATGGAATCTCAATAAAATTGACCTGCAATTTTTCCCATCCCGAAACAGAGACTATTTTTTGAGTAAAGGGTAATTCATTATTATCTTTATCGGTTATGGATGATACCGTAAGCAGACGGTAAATTAACAGGGGAATATAACCGATGGATCTGTCCGAATTGTTTGAAAATGTTATTTCGCAATGGGCGAACAGCTTTTCGGTCTCGTAATCGATACTCATATCCAGATTATAAGCCAGCGTTTTCGGAAGCGGGTCGGCGTCCGAAGCAAACAATAATGAGCCGGACAGCATAATCATTAAAACGATGGCGCTATTTGATAATTGTCTCATGTCTGTTTCTCGTTGATATGATTATTTTTAGTATTTAATATTACGGGATAAAACATTATTTGTTTCAGCTTCCGGGAAGGAGGGGCGCTTTATAAATTGCCTGTAAAAATACATGTTATATTATCAGTCTAAAAGCCTGTTTTCAAGTTGAACCTGTGAATGTTGTCATATTGCCTGCCGACGCAGGCGTAAATATAGCCGGCGCTCATATCATAAACGTTAGACCACATCGTGTGCGGCTGGGCCACGTTTTCTAGCATGATCATGGCGTAATCAGTGGATATACTGCCGTTTTTTTCCTGCAAACAGGACCAGAGATAATTATATCTCCGGCAATTGGCCGCTTCGGGTTTGTCAAATTCACTCAAAATAAAGTTGGTGCATACCTGCCAAGGACCGGTATTTCGAATTATTTTCATGTCGTCATTCACAAACTCGATAATGAGTGACCGGCCCGTTTTATCCGAGATGAGATAGTGAATCGGCGGGTTGTCCATACGGACATTATATTTTTTGATCAAGCCTATAGCCTCATCGACATTTCTGGCGTAATCCAACACAAGCCGAATGATTTCAATCTCGCCGATGGTAATCTTTTCAGGATCATATGGGGATTCTGCATGGGGAATTGCCATCAAACCGATAACCAGCCCATGTTCATTCATACCGTCAAAGGGCAAATAGGGGGTTTGTAAAAGCGGTCTGAGAAATGACAGCTGTGTACCGGGAGAATCGAGACTGGTACTGGTCCCGAAACCAAAATAACTCAAATCAACCATAGATAGGGAAGAATACGCACCGGGCGGATCGGTGAACAGCAGCAGGGAAGCGCGGTTACGCATGTCGTAGCTCCGTCCGAACAGCTTGTTCCCGTCCCCGTTCAATGCCGAAAAACAGGCGCAGGCAAAATTTGAGACATGTACCCTGACATCGGCTGTTTGCCACCGGCCGGTCTTCAGATAATCGGCAAAGCCGTAATCGCCGTAATAAGTCATGACATATAAAGGATAATCATCCACTTTTTTGAGACTCGACAGCGTTAAGCTGTCCAGTTGATGTTGGGAATATAAAGAGGTTTCGGCATTACCGGTGTCCAGGAAAGACCTTTTACAGGCGGGTGAAAACAGGATCAAAATGATTAAAATGTAGAATTTTAAACGAATTATTGTTTTCACAACAAATGTCCTTTTAATTAATTTGATTTCAGCCTTTACTGAAATACAATATTAAAAATTAATAACCGGCATTAAATCCACTTTTTCCTTTTAAAATAAAACAGCATGCCTAAGGCAATCACCAGCAAAGCGCCCCAAAAAATGAAATAACTGTACCTGAAGTGCAGTTCGGGCAGGTATTCGAAATTGGTGCCGTAGATCCCGGCGAAAAAAGTCAGCGGAATAAAAATGACTGAAAAAATGGTCAGCACCTTGATGATCTCGTTTAATTTTGAACCGATGTTCGTGTGATAAATATTCAACAGGTCGGTCAGTAATTCGCGGTAAACTTCCAGGGCGTCGTTTACCTGTGTGGTCAGGTCTTCAAGGTCTTTGAGAAAATGCCTGACATCGTCGCCGATCAGTTCCGAATCCAGTCTTAACAGGTGCGTAATGGTATCTTTGACCGGGAAGACGCTTTTCCGAATATAACTGAGCTCTCTTTTATAGAAATTCAGGGAATTTAATTTTTCGGCGCTGTTTTCTTCAATCAATTCAACTTCAAGGTCTTCAATTTTTTCACCCAGCGATTCGATCAGATAAAAATAATTATCGACAATCGTATCCAGAAGAATATATGCCAGATAATCGGAGCCGAGTGTGCGAACCCGCCCTTTTTGTTTTCTGATCCGCTGGCGCACAGGATCAAAAATATCCCCGATTCTTTCCTGGAAGGTGAGTATATAATTGGGACCGATGATCATACTCAATTGTTCGGCCACGATCTCTTCGTTCTTATCGTCATAGAATAACATTTTCAAAACGATATAAATATATTCATCATATTCAACCATTTTGGGTCTCTGATCGGTATTGGTAATGTCCTCAAGGGTGAGCGGATGCAGTCGGAACATTTCGCCCACCTCATTTATGACGTCCATATCGTGCAGACCGTCAATGTTGATCCAGCTCACGGTGTCGGTGTCGAGATATTTGGTTGCCGGACCGATTGAAGGTAACTCTGTTTCTTCCAGATTTTTTGGATCGTAATCGATGATCCGGATTCGACATTTTTCCAGTTTTTGTTCACCGACAAAAACCGGCGTCCCCGGGATCTCGCCTTTATTTTTTAAACGTTTTTTTAAAAATCTGGCCATAGCCGTATTCCTTTTTTTAAATTTAATACCATGTTTTTTTGTATATTTTTTCATGATTGTCCCTTAAACAATGGGTATGATTATATCCTGAATTGAAAACACGTTTCGGAAAATAATCAAAAAGAGCGCGTTTAACTTGATTTTTGTTTGACAAATAACGGCGGCGCCTGTCCCTCTTTATCCTGACCCATGTACAGCGTCACATGCGGGAAAGGGATCTCGATGTTGTTCTTATCAAACGCAATTTTGAAACGGCGGTTATATTCTCGTCCCACGCGCCACTGTTTAACGGGTTTTGTCATGATCCGGGCCTTGATGATCAGTGCAGAGTCCGCGAATTTGTCCAGCCCGAATATTTCAATCGGTTCCAGAATGTCGTCCCTGAAATCGGCGTCCTTCCTGATCTCCTCGTCAACCTGCCGGATGATTTTTATCACTTCGTTGACATCTTCCCGGTAGGCGACGCCGATATCAAACACATAATGTGAATAACCTTTGGTCATATTGGTCACAACATTGATATTGCCGTTGGGTATATAATGGACATTACCGGCCAGGTCCCGTAAAATCGTCATTTTCAGGTTTACTTTTTCAACCAGACCGCTTTCGTCGCCTATTTTGACCACATCCCCAACGCGGATCTGATCTTCAAGCAGGATGAAGAAGCCGTTGATCACATCTTTGACCAGGCTCTGGGCGCCAAAGCCGATGGCCAGACCGGCAATACCGGCGGCGGCAAGCAGGGGGCCTATTTCTATTCCAAGCTGGCCCAGGATAGTGATAAATGAAAAAACGAGGATCAAAACATTGACGAGGTGCCCGATCACCGAACCGAGGGTATCGGCCCGCTTCTGGTATTCGTCATCAAACTTTTTCTTTTTCAGCAGTGATGCTATTCTGGTTGATATGATCCCCGTACTTTTGAACAGTATCATTGTGACAATAACAATCAGGAATATTTTCAGTCCGGTGGACATGAGCCATTCACCGGAATTTTCAAGATATTTCAGAATAAAGTCCATTATATTATATCTCTCCCTTGATGAATTTGTAACAGGTTTAATATTTACAATGAATTATATAAAATTTATCCATTTCGGACCCGTCAATGGTTCAGTTGTCAGGGTCGATGTTATAACATGCAGAATTCATATGATAATCCGCATATTCCATACCGGTTTATTATATAAACAAAATCTGTTATAATATCAAGTATTATTCAGCATTTTTCTCAGGATTTATTCTGGTCATGGTGATCCCGGTAAATCCGTAAAAGACGGAGATCAGCGGATTGAGAAGATTGAGGAAAGCGAAAGGCAGATAGGCCAGCGGATAAACGCCGAGAGTGGCCCACATGTACGCGCCGCCGGTATTCCAGGGTACGAGGGAGGAACTCAGCGTGCCGCCGTCCTCGAGGCAGCGCGACAGGTTTTTGGGTTCCAGGCCGGCTTTGTCAAAGGCGTCCCTGTACATTCTGCCGGGAACGACAATGGATAAATATTGGTCCGGGGCGATGATATTCATGGTGATACAGGTAAAAACCGTCGATGCCACCAGTTGTCCGGTGTTTTTTGCCATTTTGAGAATGGCGCCGGCGATGACCGCAAGCATTCCGGTGCATTCCATGGCGCCGCCGAAAGCCAGCGCGCAGAGAATGAGTGCTACGGTTGACAGCATACTCTCCATTCCGCCGCGGCTCAGCAGTGCGTCTACGGATTCCAGTCCCGTTTGTGATACGTAACCGTTTTGAGCAGCATCCAGCACGTTCCGCAGCGGCGTTTGCTGGACCGCCACAGCGGCGATCACACCCAGCAGAACTCCTCCCAGCAGGGAAGGCAGCGCCGGAAGCTTAAAAACGACCATCAGGATCACAAGTACCGCGGGCAACAGCAGTAAAGGGGTTATTTGGAACGAATTTTCTATCACGTTGAGAATTTCGTTGACGGCCTCCAGGTTCATCCCGCGTTTCGCGTGCCCGAATCCCAGTAAAGTGTATAGTATCAATGTCAGAATATAGCTCGGTCCGGTGGTATAGACCATGTGGCGGATATGATCGAACATGTCGGAGCCGGCAACGGCCGGCGCCAGGTTGGTGGTGTCCGAAAGCGGCGACATTTTATCGCCAAAGTAGGAGCCGGAGATGATCGCCCCGGCGACCATCGGCAGGGGAACGCCGAGTCCCTGACCGATGCCGATGAGGGCAATGCCGACAGTACCCGCAGTTGACCACGAACTCCCGGTCGCCAAAGAGACAAGGGAGCAGATCAGGCAGGATGTGACCAGGAATACGGCCGGGGAGATCAGTTTCAGCCCGTACCAGATCATGGTCGGGACGATGCCGCTGATGATCCAGACGCCGATCAGCATGCCGATGACCAGCAGGATCAGGCACGCCTGCAGTGCCACGGTGATGCCGTGAACAATACCGGCCTCGATCTCTTTCCATGTATAACCGAGATATAATCCCAAAAAAGAGGCGATGATCGTGCCGAATATCAGGGGAATATGCGGACTGCCTTTAAAGACGATGACATTGACCCCCAGAAAGAGGATCATCAGAACTACCGGAATGAGCGCCTGTAAAATATGTGCCTGTTTGTGCATGGAATGCGGGGACCTCCCGGAGGTTATGGTTACTGTTTTTCGAAAATCTGTGTAATTTCCCTTTTACCCTGAAACGATGTGGACGATTGTTTAATCGATAGAATTTTACCCCGTTTCTGCAGGCTCCAGGCTTCATCGGCGACCATTTCAAAATTCCTGTCGCCCCGTGTGAAGGTGACTTTTGAATTAATATGTAACGTATCGCAATCCGGCGACCAGTTTGCCGTTGTTATCCTGGGTGCATTAAAAAATTCGGATTTGAGTTCCGCACCGTCGAGGGTCAGTTTTTCTTCCGTGATCCTGTCGTCGCCCCACTCGACGATGAAAGACCTCTGGATCGAGAGATCGTTATCTTTCTGTGTAATATCCATTTTGTATGGTATATTACCGACGCCGAAATTGTCCAGGGTACTTTTTTCTTCATTGAAAATCCATGTGCCGGAAAAGTTTACCGGGCCTTCCTGTTTTAACGGCAAAGGCGGCAGACCGCACGCGGCGCGGAACGGGGCCGTAACCTGCCAGTAGGCGGGATCTTCGAGACTGAGCATCCGCGGATCGCTGACAAGGATTTGATGCTGTTTTTTGGTCGTATTGCGCACCATACCGGCCCATATAACCCAGAGTCCCCACTTGGGCTGACTGTCCAGTATCTCCAGCGACGGCGGGTTGCCCACTTCCCCCAGAACAACCGGTTTGCCCTTTGATAAAACCACCAGGCTGTCGTAATAAGTCTGGTTAAAGTCACTGCCGTAGACATCAAGCGCCAGGACGTCGAGGTATTCATTGCCGGGATAATAACAGGAAAAATACATTTCCGGTTTGTTGGGCCGGTCGACGCTCCACACCCAGACCAGGTTGTCCAGTTTGTGAACTTTTACAAGCCGGTCAAATATTTGGCGGTACAGCGCCCTGGTGCTGTATTCACCGCGCCGTCCGCCCCACCAGAACCAGTCCCCGTTCATTTCATGATACGGCCGCCACAATATCGGCACATGCGCCTGCTGAAGTTTTTTCAGGTACACGGCAACAGAGTCGACTTGGGCGCACCAGCGTTTATTCAGCTCGGTACCCGGCGTCAGAACATCTTTGAATTGCCGGTCCGGCAGTTGTCCCTGTACCGATGCGAGGGACTCCGGGGCCGTTTCGCGCTGCGGCCTGAACGTGACCGGTTCGTCTGCGGTCGGAGGGACGGCATGCCAGCAGATGGTGATGATCGAACCCAGCTTATGCTGGCGAACGGCTTCTTTAACAATGTCGGGCCGGGCAAGATAAGAGTCCGTATCGCCATCCTCGGCAAAACCCCAGTCCGTGCTCCACACCGCCGGTGTTTCGCCGATATAGTCGGCCGCAAACTGCGAATTTCTGTCTCTGGTATTGGGATAGTTATGCTGTCCGGTCAGCGTGTATTTGCCGGAAATGCTGTACATCAGTTCCAGCAGCGCCCGCGCTTCCGGGGATGCCCCGGGTGTTACGGGTGTGATCGTTTTTTCGGCGCCCAAAAGCGGGAAAGAGCAAACAAATAAAATTGCTGTCAATAAAATAACCCGGAATTTCATAATTTATCTCCTTTAAATGGGAGGGTTTAAACCGCTAAAATTATTCATTCCATGATTGCACAGTTTAAAATAATATTATCGAAAATGTGAATAATACGCAAGATATATTTGAAAATTTGGTGAAAGATTTATCTCTTACGTCCTGAGTTAATTTGACGGACACCCCTTTTAATTTCTCCTTTCATGTGGAGACCGGGTGAACGGGTCGGTAATCCATGTGGAATTTGGGGTTTAGCGCGGATTTTTTTCTTTTCAGCAGTCAATTCCCCAAAAACAAACAAATCCGGTTCCCCTTTGCGGGGGAATACAGGGGGATGTCTTTACTAGGACGATTTTACGACCGATTTGCTGAAAAACAGGACACCCCTCTTTGATTCTCCCCTCAAGGGGAGACTGGACTTGGGATTTTTTTGAGAATTTTCCCTTTATCGAAAACCAATTCCATTAAAACAAACAAAAGTCCCCCTTTGAATGAGATACAGGGGGATGTCTTTGCCGGAACGAAATTAAATCGCCGGACGTCGCTTCCCGGCGATATATTTATCCTTCCACATCCGGGGCGTTTATGCCGGGCAGCCAGCGGGCCAGCTCCTTTTTGATTTCTTCATATTCCGGTTTGGCCGTTAGGTTGGTCCACTCCAGTTCATCGTTTTTATGGTCGTACAGTTCTTCCGAGCCGTCCGCGTAACGGATATAGCGCCACTCTTTCGAACGGATTGTATGATTGTTCCGGCCGTAGGTTGTCAGCGTCGGGCTGTCCCATTCTGCGGCCGGGTCCTTTAACAGCGGCAGCAGGCTGGTTCCTTCCAGTTCCGGTTTCGGGGCCAGACCGCACAAATCGATCAGCGTCGGGTAAATGTCCAGCAGGTTGACGGCGGCGTCACAGCGGCCGCCGGATGTCGTAAGCCCCGGCGCGATCATCATCAGCACATTGTGGGTGGCCTCTTCCCAGAGCGCGAATTTACGCCAGTGCAGTTTCTCGCCCAGGTGCCAGCCGTGGTCCGACCACAGCACTATCACCGTATTGTCGCGGTACTCGCTGTTGTCCAGCGCGTCGATGACGCGGCCAAGGCACTCGTCCGCAAAATTGATGCTGGCCAGGTAGCTCTGCACCGCCCGACGCCACTGGTTGTATTTCAGCACGTTGGCGTGATCCCTGTTCGGTTTTGCCATTTTAACGCCCGCTTCGGGCACGTCGTTCAGGTCGTCGTCCCTGACGTTCGGCAAAGTCACTTTGTCAAGCGGAAATTTGTCGAAATACTTGTGCGGCACGTACCAGGGCAGGTGCGGCCGGAAAAATCCGCAGCCGAGGAAAAGCGGCTTGTCGTGTTTTTGCTGTAACTGATTGATGACCCAGTCCGCCACCTGCCAGTCGCCCATCTCCTGCGGGGCCGCGTCCACCGGGCCCCAGTCGAACTGGGCGGTATCCGGGATACCGTTGAGCGGACGGTCCGGCGGCATGGGATCGTCGGGTTTGTTCTTTTGCTGGGACGGCCAGTATTCCTGCCAGGACGGCGGGTCCGGGAAACTGCCGTGATAGATCTTGCCGCTCCCCACGGCTTTGTAGCCGTGCGCCATAAAGTGCTGAGGCAGGGTCACGGCGTCCTGCAGCATCGGGCTTTTGCGCCAGGGGTGCGCGTTCAGGTAGACGCCGGACGTTGACGGCCGTATGCCGGTCATCAGCGCGGCGCGGGACGGATTGCAGGCCGGGGCAGCGCAATAGGCGTTGGTGAACAGCACCCCGCGCTGCGCCAGCCGGTCCATGTTGGGCGTGATGGTGTCCGGGTGGCCGCCGAGACAGCCGACCCAGTCGTTCAGGTCGTCTATGGCGATGAACAATACATTGGATTTTTTACTGTTAACACGGGACGTACACATCATCCCGGGCAGGGCCAGCGAAGCGGACCCCAGCGTTAGAGTTCTGAGAAAGGTTCGTCGTGAAGAGGTTGACATGTTTTTCCTCTCTTGTTTGAGTTCGAAAATGTGTGGAGCAGTTTGTGGTAAGAAATTGTGTTTTATTGTAAATTAACATTATTTTTGGTTTTGGCAAGGGGAATGTGGGGGGGGAGGGAGACCTCGTTCCTAATCTCCAGATTAGGAACGGGATTGATACGGAATCTCTGATTCCGGGTGTTATTTGTTACTATAACAATTCTAATCAGAGATTAGAGCCAAATATGTTTTCTAGTAAATAAAGTTTAAAGTTCAGCAACTTCAACTATATCGCAATCAACCAAATTTTTATCTATTATAATTGCATTGAAAGTTACCTGCAATTCGATCAAAATATTTTTCTTTTTAAGTTTAGTCTCAGTTTTCCAGCAATAATTTGGTTCACATTCATAATCGCCTGTTTTGGGATTAAATTCAAGTTCATATTCCCATATTTTGTCTTCAATTGATTCTTCAATTTCGAATTCATACTCAATATTGCCATAAAGAACACCTTCTACTTCCAATGAACCATCGGCCATTTCATAAACAAAATATTCATCCAAGTCAAAATCACCACTCGAAGAAATAATCTCACCGGTTGCTGATTGGTTTATATCTAGTGACCTTGTGAGTTTTCGTTTAGCCAAATTTGTAGCATCAGCCCATGCACGTTTGTAAATTTTGTTGAAATATGTTTGTTCATGAAACCACTCGTGAGAAATAAAATCTATTTTTGTGGCATGATGTTTTATGAACTCCTCAAGCGATGAATAATATTCTATTGACACTCCTTTTTTTTCAGTTTCAGCCATTAATTCTGGATGCAATGTATTATCATGTAGTGCGAATTGTTTAGTATTATTTGAGATGAAAATAACCTTATTAGAAAATGCCTCCGCCGCAATATCTAAAATCGTATTCCACAGAACCGCATCTCTTATTTCCTCCCCTTTGGCCGAACAAGGAGGAGTTCTTCGAATTGCGCGAGTCATTACATTGTGAAGGTATGAATCTTGATAATCTATTATATGTTCTTTTGTTAATTCTAATTTGGATTTAAAGAACTTTATGTAGGAGGCCACTTCAGATTCGACCTGTATATCTTGTAATTTGAAAGGTGATTCTAAAAGAAGTCTCTCAAGATTTCCAATGGCGATGGAAAATGTATTAATTTTATTTTTAAGCTCTCTTTCATAGACAGCTTCTAATTCATCTAAAACTAATTGGGGTATGATAATACTACTCTTTGTTCTATAAAGATAATCAAAAAGAATCTTAAAACGATGCGATAGCATTTTGTAATCAGCAACAAAAATGTTAGTATCTAAGATTATGTCCATTTTTTACTCCTCGTTCCTCATCTTCGGTTTAGGAAGGAACTTGCCCCGGAATCTCTGATTCCGGTTGTTATTTTTAGTTATCTACCAAATCAGAGATTTGAATCAAGTGGGTTTCCATTCAGGAGATTGGGAACCAGAACCTGCTGCTATAATTTACTACTTTTCTCCTCATTCCTAATCTCCAGATTAGGAATGGACTTGCTCTAGAATCTCTGATTCCGGTTATGTTTATGTTAAAAGCGACAGATCCACTTTGATGATCGAATGGTCATTATTAATATAATTCCTCGCTGAACTGTACCGCCATTGTTCGGGACAATCAACATAATCCCGTTCGACCGGATTATTATGGATATATTCCAGTTTTTGTAAAAACATTTCGGGATTTTGCATTAACTGCGGGTGAAATCCTTCCTGCCAGATTTGATGTTGGCTTGTTATTTTATACTTCTTTCTGTAATAAACAAATTGATTTAATAACCATGTTTTTTCCTGCTCTATGACCAATTTTACAATTTCATTGGCAGTATATTTTTTCAATGAAGCCATGGTATTTGATAATTCCAATCCTGATACAATGAGATGAAAGTGATTATCAAGAATTACAAATGCATATAAATTAAGATTTTTATTATCGATACAATATTTGAGAGATTTTATAATAATTTCAAAATATGGTTTACTGGTAAATACAGGTATCCATTCAACGATAGTTGATGTGACAAAATAAATTCCGGCTTCATCGGTAATTTTATATCGATCTTTCATTTTCCAAATCAGAGATTTGAGACAATTGGGTTCCCAATCCGGAGATTGAGAACCAGATCTTTTATTGTAATTAACTCCTCGTTTCTGATCAAAAAGGTTTAAAAAACCAGAACAGCGATTACTTCCCAAAGAGATATATAAACAAAAAAGGCGTAATACAGCTATCCTTCCCATAACGTCAGTGCGCCTTCGATCATCCTTAGTAAAAATTCTGTGGCGGGTCCAAAACTCCGGTGAATGATAAATTATAAGTATATTATTCATATTTCGCAAGTATTTTTTGTTAATTTCGTGAAAAAATTTTTGGGTTGGGATTTACGGGCGTCCCGGTACACTCGTCCCGTCTCCCCCCGCTTTGCGTGAGAATCCGGGACTCGTTACTCGACGACCGGGTTGTTTTTAGGGGCGACCGGGTTGCTGAAAAGCAGACACCCCTCTTTGATTCTCCCCTCAAGGGGAGACTGAATTTGGTTGTTTTTGAGGATTTTTCACCATTTCTGATACCAAATCCTTAAAACCCCACAGAACAAGTCCCCCTTTGAAGGGGGATCCAGGGGGAT
>JAFGSB010000101.1 GCA_016934825.1 Candidatus Zhuqueibacterota bacterium | reverse complement strand
GTACCGGTTTTCCTGCCTCGCCGAAAAAAAAGCAAAAACTCTCCAAAAGCAAAACTTCCCCGTCGCACCGGCTGGAAGTGTTTGCGGAGGGGGGGATTGAGATTTTTGGAAAAAACAACCATTTCAACCCCAATCCATAACATATCCTCATCTGCGTTTTTCCGCGTTAATCTACGGTTTTATTTATTGACCGCCCGCTGCGTATCAGCTTAATAAATTTATGTAAAAATAATTTATACGAATAATTTTATCCGGGTTGAATTTGTTGTCCGTCTTTGTAATAAAGTCAGGTCATTGTTATGATTTTTAAGAAATAACAAATTAACAATTTTTTGATTTTTCTTGACTTTTATTGCGAAATTGTATATATATAAATGATCAAATCAGCAATAATATGATGATTCCAGGGTGGGAAAGCTTTTTTGTATTAATTTTTGTTTTGTTATATTTAACGATTCCAGGAATATTATATTTTTTCGCGCGAGGGCGGTATTCCTGTGTAATTATAATTATTGTTATGAACATTAAAAAAACAAAATTTATGAATATGGATCATGAATATTATGATTTGATGGAACATCTAGAAAAATCTTTATCAGATGATTGGAATAGAATACAAAAATGGGTAAAACAGGATCCAGGCACAGCAGGTGATCAAGCCGAATTGAATTGGGCTTCTATTCTTACTAATTGGCTTCCGGCAAACTATCATATTGTCACAAAAGGAAGGATAATAAATGCAGCAAAAAAAATGAGTCCACAGATAGATATTCTAGTGTTGCATCCATTCTATCCAAAAGCATTAAGAGACAAAAAATTATATTTTTCAGCTGGAGTCGCAGCTGCTTTTGAGTGTAAGCTTACTCTAACGAGAACCGAATTGCGAAAAGCTATTAATAATTCTTTCGAAATAAAGAATCTTTTTGAGACACAAAATGGATCGCCATTTGAAGAATTACACCAGCCAATTTTATATGGTATTTTAGCACATTCACATGATCTTAAATCTAAAGGGGAGCAACTAATAAATAGTGTTTTTAAGAGAATCGTTGAGCTTACTGTAGAATCTTTACATGATATTGATAAAAAAAATTATTATTTGAATCATCCAAGAATGATGACTGATTTAGTCAGTATTGCTGATTTGGGCACATTTAAACTACAAAAATCACTTTTCATAGGGCAAGGTAAAAATATTGAATTGATGAAAAAGTTAATTAACAATACTAATGATGATTGTGTCGCAACATACTATGGAGTTTATAAAAAATTGGAATCAACATTTCAAGGGACTGGGATTGTGTTGGGATCTCTTATAAATGAAATTGTAAAATACTTTGCATATAGAAATACTTCATTAAGGTCATTTTCGGAATATTTAAATTCGATTTATATAAATTTGATAACAATAAGCTGTAATTCGATTAAATGGCCTAAAGATGTATTATCAAATTCGGTTTTAAAAAAATTAGATAACAAAGGATATATCGAGGATAGTTGGAGTGAATGGAATGATTTATTTTAAATTTATTGCATAGTATAATCAGTATCCGCTCGTCCCCTCCCCCCACAAATCCCTGCCCACGGCGTACAATAAATCAACACATCCTGTCCTGCTTGTGGTTCACATTGGACTTTAAGATCTATCACCCATCAACCAAATCCACCTGCCAACCCCCATACCAAACCGCATCACCAGCTCGCCCTGAAAATCCTTTCCAGGGTGGAAAATAAAACAGGACATCCTGTCCTGCAATTATTAAGCTAGCGCTGCCTTCCCAATCCAGGATCGGATTTCCCTGCGACCCAAGTTACACTTGGGGCGCAAGCAAGGGAAAAAGCCAATTTTGGGGTTGCCTTCATCATATGAACTACCAACTTGACCCAGCCAGGCTGTTGTGTAATCTGCTTCTCATCCCGTCTGCGGGATGAGAAGCAGATAAACCACCCTGCAAAACCACTAGCTGTACCGGTTTTCCTGCCTCGCCGAAAAAAAAGCAAAAACTCTCCAAAAGCAAAACTTCCCCGTCGCACTGGCTGCAGATCTTTGCGGAAAGCAGTAATTGATTTAAGGGAAAAAAAACTACCTTTATAGCCCCAATCCTTGATATATTTTTATCTGCGTTTATCGGCGTTCATCGGCGGTTTAATTTATTGACCGCCCGCTGCGTATCAACTTTAATAGTGTATGTGAAAATAATTAGTACGAATAATTTTTTCCCCTGCGATCAAAATTGCACTTGGGGCGCAAAAAAGAAAAAAGCCAGACTGTATGTGTAATCTGTTTCCTATCCCGTCTGCGGAATGAGTAACAGATAAAGTATACCAAACATGCTGCAACACTGCTCGCTGTACCGGTTTTCCTGCCTCGCCGAAAAAAAGCAAAAGCTCTCCCAAAATATAACTTCGGCACATTCCCTGGTAAAATTTGTTGTCCGGCTTTGTAATGATGGCAAATTCTTATTCTATTTATTTCGAAAAAATCATGAAATAAATTAACCTTTGATTTTTCTTGATTTTTATTATATAAATGAATAAATATAATGATAATTATGATTTTGGTGAGATAAATGGTAAAAAAATCCCACCATACTAACTACCATGATCTATACCCATGTACTTAACAATAACGTTCAAGGTAAAATTCCGATTGATAACCTGTAAACCGGTTTATACAACAGTAAATTGCAGTGTTTACAGATTTATACAGTCTGTATAATTATAGTTAAGCAAATAATAAATATTGGAGACAAATGAAATTCGAAATAAATAAAAAAGAATTCGATCAATTTCCGGAATTAGAAAGTGATAGGTTAAAATATACCCGGATTACATTAAAAGATTCTGAAACATTATTTGAAATTCGAACAAATACAAAAGTGATGAAATTTATGGATATAGAGGAAATGAAATCAATTTCAGAATCAGAGAATTTAATAAAATCAATTACCGAATCTTTCAACTTGGGTACCGGTATAAGTTGGGGAATTATAGAGAAATCCATAAATGCATTCATTGGATACTTTGGATTTTGGAGAATAGATATCAGGCACTGCAGAGGTGAAATAGGATATGCCCTGCATCCAAACTATTGGGGTAAAGGGTATATGAAAGAAACTGCAGATAAATTGATAAAATATGGTTTCGGGAAATTAAACCTTC
Source organism: Candidatus Zhuqueibacterota bacterium (assembly GCA_016934825.1). Classification (GTDB taxonomy): domain Bacteria; phylum Zhuqueibacterota; class Zhuqueibacteria; order Residuimicrobiales; family Krinioviventaceae; genus Fontivivens. The sequence goes on along the minus strand of JAFGSB010000101.1, from coordinate 35,244 downwards.
ACAGTATTGAAGCAAATGTTAACCCGGAAAATTTGCCGTCTATAAAGTTGCTTGAAAAAATTGGATTCAGGAAAGAAGCCCACTTTAGAGAAAATTTCTTGTTTAAAAATGAGTTTAAAGATAGTGTTATTTATTCATTGCTTGAAAAAGATATTATAAAGGAGTAGAATTATTTCCGCATAACCGGCAAATCAACCCGACCGCTTCGCTCGGTTCGGCAGATTCAGGTAAACAGAAAATTATAAGACGGTTTAGTATTTCGTTGGTGGTATGTCAATGTAATGCTTTTAACTGCTCGCTCTGGACATAGAAGTCCTGGGCGGACAATAAGGCAGGACATCCTGTCCTGATTATAGTTCAAGTTAAGTTTTAAAATGCAGCGAGATTGGGCTTTTTAAAAGGTTTATATCATATCCACCCGCGCACCTCTTTCCTTTTTTCTTATGATAAGTAAATTGCATCCCCTCAGTACAAAACAGACAAATTAATGGTTGAAAATAAGAGATACTTTCTGTAACCTTAAACCGGAATTGAAAAGAGATAAGGTATGGTCTCAGAGAATGAGTATTTTATAATTAAAACCGGAGGAGGACATTTTGCGTTATAACAGTGTGTTAATCTCTTTAATTATTTTTATTTCTGCCATATACGCCGAGGCACATAACGGATTCTTTATAAGATTCAGCGTTGGACCGGGTGTTTATACGGAACAATCCGCTCTCAATGAATCCGGTTTTACGACACCGGCCAAAAATCATGCAATCGGTTGGGGATTTCATCAAAAGTATACATTACAGATAAGTGATTTTGGCGGTCTGATTAAGAATAAAGTCGGTGAATATGATTACATTAATCTCGATGCGCTTGGGCTGGGTTTAAAATACTATATGCCTTTTAATACATCTGTCACCCTTTCCGCGGGGCAGGGCAAAGTAACCTTTGCCCGGAATTGGTGGGAGATTACCGACGATGGAGAAGAAACCGGGTATGCAGTAAACATAAGTTTGGATAAGGAGTGGTTAATCGCAAAAAGATGGGGTTTCGGCATAGGTACTCATGGATTTTTGTTTAAAACAAGCGATATTGATTATCAATTTGTACAATTTGGGATAAATGGAGCAATCACCTATTATTTCACCCCTGTCCGTTAAACTATAGCAGAAGTCAATGATCGCCCTGGATCGGATATCCGCCTTTGGCGGAAATTTTTCCATGGCGGACTATAAGACAGGACATCAGCCTTGTTCATACTGAAACAAGCAATTCTTATTTTATTATATTGTGATTTCATCTCTAACAAAATGAAAAAAACCTCACAGGATTTAGAATCCTGTGAGGTTTGGTTTTTGTAAGTTAAAAACTTTTTATGATGCGTTAATAAAATCCACCCTGGCACTCTTCTTTCCCTTTATCCTTTCCAGTTTCAAAGTGTACAGCAAAGAGCCCTGCTGTTTTCCCTCCGACTCTGAAACAATTTTTATATCATTCGCTTTAAAGCGCACCGGTTCGGGGCTTTCGACTTTCAGGGTCAATTCCTTTTTGCCGATTTCGTCAGGCATAGTATCCGTTTCTGAAAAATCTAATTCCACACTTTTACCGGTTAAATTGAGCTTTGTACAGACAAAATGCGCCAACTGGCGCTGAAAGACCACCGAATTCGGGGCCAGTATAGTGTCCGGTTTATCATTATACGGCGCCAAAAATTTAACCCAGCCCTGAACGATCTCGGAATTGCGCTCCGGGTCGGGATGCAGGAGATTGGGCCAGTGCATGCCGCAGGTGGCGCCACGCAGGACTTGTTCGGCATCGAATACGGCGCCGTGAATATTCCAGTTGAACAGGTCGTGGCCGCGGTCGACGGTCATGACCCCGGCGTCTATTCCGAAACAGCCATGCTGAACGTTTTCAACGTTCTTCATAATGTTAAAGGGCGTATTGATATATGTGATGCCGCGTCCTTTGAGTAATTGCGCCATACTGACATCATGCCCTTCGGTCAACCCGAAGCCATGCCGGAAAGCGGTCGGCACGAATGATTTCGGGAAATCGCCCAGTTTGTTCTGGTCCATGAGCCGGCCGAAATAGTCAAGATGTAGTTCGACCTGGTCGCGGGGCCGCATGACGCCGCTTCTGTCGGCCCATTCGGCGCGGGTAAACGTATCGCCTGTCCAGTATTCATGGCCGATGCCGTGCATAGTGAATTCAAAATTCCTTGGGTTGCTGCGGATAATATCCGCGGCCTCTTCCATCCAGGGGCCGATCCACTTGCTGTTGTCCCAGTTTTCACCCATCCATGTGCTGGTGGGCAGTTTTTTCAGGATATTTTCTCTATCCCACTCGCACAAAACCATCGCCGCCTGCGGCCGGATGTTCAGGGTTTTTCCCAGTTCGACAATCGCCGCATAATCTGCGGGGACATGATCGCGTTTAATTCCGGTACGATAGGGTTCCTGTTGTTTACTGCCGTCTTTTCCAGACCACCAGCCCACGTCGTCAATTACAACCTGGATGGGTTTGGGTAAAACGGCGGTGATATTGTTTTGTGTCTGCATTTTGGTTTCTCCGGTGGCAAAAAGTGCTGGGGTATACAAACCCGCCGCCGCGGCGGCCGCTATTCGGGGTGTTTTACGTATAAACTGACGCCGGTTGATGATTTTCATTTTTACAGCTCCTTTTCTGTTTCGATAAAAAATTAAAATGCAATAATTGACTGAACAAAAACTTTACGAACACTCAAAATCATGTTATCATTTATCCGTCCCGTTATTTAAACAATCTTATATATTCGTCAAACACAAATTTACGGTTGCATCTAAAGTCCGTGATCTCCTTCAGGATGTTCAGCTTTACAAAATCATTTACGATATTATAAGCCGCTTTACTTGAAAAGTCAAGGAAATATTTGACATCCTTTACCTCAATAACAGGTTGGGAGAACAAATAATCAAAAAGTTTTTTTGCATTGGGAATTTTCCTGCCAAGCCTGATAATTTTTTCTTTTTCAATATGTTCTTTTAACGCCAATATCCGATCCAATGTCGCGGCCGCTTTGTTTGCGATTTCTTCAACCGCGATAAGGAAAAAAAGTATCCATTGACGCAGGTCATTTTTTTCACGCACACGGGTTAGATTATCATAATAAAGACTTTTATGCTTTTCAAAAAATTCGGACAGGTACAGTAATGGCCTGTCCAGAATACCGCTGCTCACGAGGTAGAGGGTTATGAGCAATCTGCCGACCCGGCCGTTACCGTCTAAAAACGGGTGGATGGTTTCGAACTGATAATGGGCGACAGCTATTTTGACGAGATGAGGCACGGCAATATCTTCGTTATGCAGAAATTTTTCCAGGTCTGCCATAAGACCGGGCACTTCCGTATGAACCGGTGGGACAAAAATTGCATCGGTAATCGTGGCTCCGCCGATCCAGTTCTGACTTGTGCGGAATTCGCCGGGATTTTTATATTCGCCACTGACATGATTCAGCAGTTCCCTGTGGGCGTTCCGAAGCAATCGGTTCGACAGCGGCAGTTTATGCAATTGTTGTATAGACGTATTCATAGCGTCAACGTAATTATTCACTTCCTGCCAGTCATTCCTTTTTTCCGGTCTGACATCCTTTATATTCAGCAACGCTTCCTGCATTTCCGTCCGCGTTCCCTCGATGCGGCTGGAAACCACAGCTTCCTTGAGCACGTGTGTGCGGATAAACATGTCCACATCCGGCACCAGCCGGGCAAAGGAATTCAGTTCACCCAGCTTTAAAGATGCTTTTTCTAACTGTTCATTAATTTTCGTATCGGTCCAGTAAAAAGTATGGTTAACAGGTTCCGGAAAAATGATCTGGCGGCAATGGTATCGTTTAAAAGAAATATTCCGACAATTTTACACTCTATTTTTTTCATGGCTGTGCACGATCCCGGATTACTTAATCTTATAAGCGTACAGCTTGTCCGAATGTCTGACATACAACCGTCCGCCGCAAACCACCGGATGCGCCCAGTACAGACCCCTGCCGCCTCTGGGTACCTTGAAAGCGCTGACCTGCTCATATTTGTCGGCTGTTGTTTTGACCAGTTTCATCGTCCCCCGTTCCTCAAGACAATATAACATACCGTCAGCATAGGTCAGCGAACCCTTGCCCGGCGAGTTCCACATTTGTTTGCCGGTCAGAAAATCCAGACAAAACCAGCCCCTCGCGTTGTGACCAGCCCCGTATAAATATCCTTCATGCAGGATAATCCCGCCATGATGGTTGTCCATAAGGTCCGTGTGCCAGACCTTTTCCGGTAAAATCTCTTTTCCCGCTGCCTTTAGCTTGATCAGCATGCTTCCTTTTCCGTAACCGCTTGAAACAAACACAGTCCCATCGTGAAATATGGGATCCGTTACATTATTATCACGCTGGTTCTCATACTCCATACTCCAGAGCAGTTTTCCCGTTTTCGAGTCAGCTCCGTAAACACAATTTGAACTCATCCCAATGATCTGGCGATAGCCGCCATATTCCACAACAATCGGCGAACTGAATGCGACCGTTCCCGGTATGTCTTTGTTTGACCATACAAGATCGCCGTTCTTTTTATTCAGGCAGACCATAAATCCCCTCTTGCCGGCCGGATTGCAGTATAAAAAATCACCGTTTATATAAACGGATTCCGAATAACCATACTCGGGGATTTCGGCATCGAACCGGTTGCGAAGCTCCAGGTTCCATATTTCATTACCGGTCCTGAAATCAAAAGCCGTTAAGCGGCCCAGTTCGTTAAGATGGTACACGACGCCATTATCAAATGTAGGCGTGCTCCTGGAACCGGTATATGTCATGGCATGACTCATGGTTGTTTCCCAGGAGCGGCCATTGGGCTTTTTCCATATCTGCTTTCCGTTCAGATCGAACGCATATACATAGGTTTGTTTGTTTACCATGCCGGCAGTAAATATAAAATTCTCCGCAATGGATACGGAACTGTACCCGTCTCCCAATCCCGTAACTGTCCATAATAGCTTTGGCCCGGTTTCCGGCCATTGTTTCTGAAGACCGGTTTCCAGTGACTTGTTATTTCGGGACAAACCGTGAAAACAGTGCCACTTGTTATTTTCCTGCGCCGTCAATGTATTCACAGATAACAGGGGGAAAAAGAAATATAATATTCCGGTAAAAATAATTTTTTTTAAATCGATTGTGATTTCCGGTGACTTGTTTTTGTGCAGAAGCATAAAAACCAAACCTTTTATATTTTTCTCAATGCAATTTAATTAAATTTCTCACTTAAATATATTAAATCCTGTTACCTCATCAAAACCATTTTTCGGATCGTCGAAAAATGTCCCGCGTTCAAACGGTACAAATAAACGCCGCTGCCGAGGTCCCGGGCGTCAAAACGGGCCGTATGCCTGCCGGGATTCATTTCTTTATTCAGCAGTGTAACGACCTCTTTTCCTAATATATTGAACACCGTCAGCTCGACCAGCGACTTGTGTGTTAATTCAAATTCAATACTTGTGGACGGGTTAAAGGGATTCGGATAGTTTTGCAGCAAGGTCACGGTTTCCGGAATGTGCTCCGTTCCCTGAGTTACGCTGTTGGGCTCCGTTTCGCAAATCCTGATGTTGTCGAAATAAACATCCGCCGATGACGTTCCGACATCAAAGCCGAGGCGCGCCAGGTTGTCCGTCGGTTCATTCATGACAAATGTATAGTTATAGGTCTGCCGGTTGGTTGACAGCAAAAAAATCTGTTCACCGCTATAAACCGTCCACGGATCGGAATCTTTGCCGACCAGCGCGGATATGTCCCGCGGAGACGCAGCGTACGCGTCAAAGTAGACCGCATAAGTTTTGCCGTTCGCGATCGACAATCCCGATTGCCCCAGATATATGTCCCATGGAACGCTGCCGCCGTTGACGATTGAAATAACATACTCGCCGTTCTTAACTTCGCCGCTCGCCTGGGCCGCCGGAAAAACATTAAACGTCCAGCCGGCGTCGCCGTTTGAAAAATCGGCGTTTTCTACCAGGTTCAGGGCGGACAATTCCGGAGTTGTAAAAACAAGATCATCCAGATAAAACCTGCCGGTGTCGACTCCCATGTCGATATTAAAAGCGGCTGTCGCGTTCTCGGGCGCCGTAAAACTCATCGTGTAACGGGTCCACTCGTCGGTCAGGGTGATGGTTTCAAAAACATACAGGAAAAAAGTAGTGGGATTGATAATTGCCGCGTTGAGCCGTTTGTTTCCGCCGTCCACTCTGGCCCAGAAACCGGCCTCGTAATGAACGCCGGACTTTAACTCCAGATTCCCCTGCGTCACCTGCACATCCCAGGTGTTTTCGCCGAGGGATGTGATGTCCGCTAACAGCGCGTGTCCGCCGCTGTGGACGCCATCGTCGATTATACTGTACTTGCCTGTCACCGTGTGACTGATGCTCCCGCCCCAATACTTGACACCCTTTTCAAAGCCTGGATTTTCGATATAATTTGGCAGCACATAAACCGGGTATTCGACCGTCTGTTTGCCGGCAGGTGTTTCCACCTTTGCCCGGATACTTCCTCCAAAGTGGCCCCAGCTCACATTGATCCGGTTGCTGTTTTTACCGTACAGCAGATGCACACCGGCCGGAAGCGTCCAGGTGTAACTTGCGCCGTCGATCTCGGGCACCGAATAGGTTATATTATGACTCAACGGCAGCAAAAAATCCGGTCCGGCCATGTCGATATCCTTTACCTCCTGGTAAACCCGGACGTAATCAACTTCCATAACCGCCGGGAAAACCGTCTCGTCGGTGGGATTACCGACCCAGCCGCCGCCGACGGCCAGATTAATGATGATAAAGAACGGCCGGTCGAACGGCCATTTCTCCCAGCCGCTGTGTTCGTTGTTAAAGGTAAAATACTTTTGCTCGTCCACATAAAAATCGATCTTTTCCTCGTCCCATTCAACCGCGTAAACATGAAACGCTGTTGCGGCGTCGGGGACCGATATAGTCGTACCCTTTGACGGCTCGCCGAAAAACAGGTTATACGCCTCGGTATGCACGGTGCCGTAGATCTTGTCCACCTCGGTGGAGGGGAACTCCATGATGTCGATCTCGCCGCTGGCGGGCCACCAGCCGTAAATATTGTCCGCCGGCAGCATCCAGAATGCGGGCACGAACCCGGGCGAACCGGGCAGCTTGATACGCGCCTCCACCCTGCCGTACCGCCAGCTTGTGATGTAATCGGTCTTGATCAGCGCGGACGTGTAATCCTGCCCCTGGTACTGTTCCTCCCGGGCAATGATCTGCAATTTTCCGTCCGCCACCCGGGCGTTCTCGACCCGGTCCGTGTAGATGTGCACGTTGTCCCAGTTATACCCGTAACCAAAATTCCATTTTGACCGGTCCACCTCTGTGCCGTCGAATTCATCCGACCAGACGAGTATGTCATTCTGTGCATAGATAAAAACAGGATAAGCAATAATAAAAACACAGAGGAGAAAAAACATAAAGCGGCTCTTGTTCAGATACATATCACAGTCCTTTTCTATATTCAAACTTGAACGGTTTAGTGGTTGTTGCTTTGAGGTTCCTTTATGAAAAATATTTCCCGCCGACTAAATAAATGGCTGGCATATTTTATTAAACTAACAAAATTTTACGGTATTATATTCAGATATCCCCCGGCTGACATTGTTGTTATAAACAGATAGTACAGTGCGGAAGGCAAAGGGCAAAAATGAAACGTCAGAAGCATGTATAATTATCGAAAACCCTCACAGGATCAAAAATCCTGTGAGGTTTGTTATAATGTTAAAACAAATAAAAATCGTTGTTGTTGTACTTTTTCCCCACACTCTTTATACACACATCTGCGTTCATCAGCGTTTATCTGCGGCTTATTCCTCCTCTACCTTCCTTTTCACGTTTCATTCACGCTGTCACTGGTATTCCAGTCCCGGCTTCCCGGAATTATTCAATCCCCCAGAGTTGGGGAAATTATGTTTATTAACAATCTTGCGCAAATATTACCGACGCTGGGAACTGCGGGAATTGATAAAGGTTTACAGATGCAGGAAATCCTGGAATTCATGTCGATCCAATAGACATATTTTCAAAACGTGTCGATTTTTTTGTCTTTTTTCGACACGTTAAGCAATGATGATATTTGTTATTAATTCAATTCTTACGGTATCAAAATAATGAAATAAAAAAACCTCACTGGATTTAAAATCCAGCAAGGTTTGGTATAATACTTTTTACGCACATCTGCGTTCATCAGCGTTTATCCGCGGTTTATTCCTCCTCTGCCGTCTCCCCTCTCACATCTCACATCTGTCGTTTTACATCTGCCGTCTTCAAATCGTCCCCAGGACCATCCTGGTCACAATGGCCACCAGTATGCCGAAACCGAAGCTCATCAGCGTCCCGATGATAATATACTCGGCGGTCATTTTGTCGGTGCGGTTCTTCACCTCGCCGTAACGGAAAATGGATTTGGCGGCGATGAGAAAGCCGATGCCGCCGGACTCGCCCGCCAGAAAGAAAATCAGGATCAGCGCCCGTTCAAGCTGGCCGATGAACAGCGCGCCGTTGGTCAGCCCCTTGAAAATGGCCGGTTCCGTCTGCTTTTGCGCGGCTTCCGCTAATTCCTTCTCCATAGGGTTGAGCATATAACCGATCAGGAAACCACCCACACGAGTGGCCATAATCAAACCGGATAGAACGACCAAAAACTTTAAAAATCCCGGCCCGAAAAAAATTACCCAGAAACCCGGCGCCGGTAAATACAGAACCGCCACAAGCCGCGCAACCAGGACCAGCGACAAAAAATGCACAAGCTGGTCGATGATGAATGTGTACAAACCGTCCTTCACCAACCGCGACTTGACAAAGTCGATGATCAAATGCGCAATAAATACGGCCGCGGGAATGAACCAGATGCTCCATAACCCGCACAGCGCCCAGCTTGCCGCCGCGACCAGCCCGGTATGCCGTACCAGTACCCACATTTTGTGTTTGTTCTCCACGTCTTTGGTGGTTTGCATTACAAAATCGCCCAGTAAATGCGCGGCGAACAACGCGATCAACACCTCTGCCGATTGCCCGATCATGTAAAGTCTCCAATTATTGACTTTTTTATTACGTTATTAAAAACCACTTTAATCTTTTGACACGAAAAACAGGCTAAAAACCTGTATTGCAATTACAGGCAAATGAACCTGTTTAATTTAATGACAACCTTAAATGATTGTTTTAAACAAACACAACCTTTTGGGGTTGTATTGACCATTTACAACCTTTTTAAGTTATTTTTTTTTATAGCTTTTAAAAGCTATAATATTAAAATATAGCCCTTTAAGGCTATATCAAACAAATATAAGCAAATAAACTTATATTTAGAAATTATAAACATATTTACTTATAATTGAAAAATTATAAACAATCATAACAAATACAACTAATTCAACAGCTTTTCATATACAGCAATCGCCCTGCCGACACTTTGCCATTCCGCGGCATTCAGATGTTTTACAACTGTTGGTTGTGCAATATTCTTTTGCCAGAGCGATAATATTTTTTCCTGTTTCCACCCCCGCAGTGCGCCGGACACGGCTAACGCCTGTTTGGGCGTCCATCGCCGGGCGATAACATCTAAAAGCTGTACGATAGCGTCCAGTTCATCGGCGTTGCGCAGGTGCGGCGCGACCAGCCTCATGCACACGGAATCGTCCAGGGTTTCCAGGGTTTTGCCGGACAGCCGAAAGACCTCGCCGTCGCTTTCGGAGACCCGGTCGGCGATAAAATCGATGCCTCCAATGGCGATTACCAGGCGCGAGTCCAGTTTGGCAGGAAGCATGTGCGCTTTGATATAGGCGCGGTACAGCAGTCCCGCCCGCAGCGCGTCGGCGGGCCGGGTCACTACGAATTGCCAGCTGTCGCCCCGAAAGATATCAACATCCATGGGGATGCGCTCGCCGAAAAACTGCCGCATTTCCGCAGAACCGGAGCGCATTTCGTCAAACAGCCTTTTCCTTTCCTTCACGGGCAGTTTTGAAGAATTGACAATATCCCCGGTCACCACGCCGTAATTTTGACCTTTAACAACTTTCACCCCTGGACTCCTGCCGTTGAGTTTCAGATACAATTAGGGTTTTTATAATAATAAAATATAACAGGAAATTTTAACAATACAAACAGTTTTTAACAACTTTTTTATTCGGTTTACCGGGATAAAATGAAAAAATTTGGCAACGGAAAATTATATTAAAAAACGCTTTTATTATAGCAAAAAAATCATTAACAATAATATACACCATATTTTAATCAGGTTAAAAACATCAGGAAAAAACTGTGGAAAAAACAGAAAACATTTTGTTTAACAGGATTATCATCCTGCTGTTTTCACTGATGATGCTTTCGGTCGCCTTTGGTTTTTCCCCCGCTCTGATCGAAACGGCCCTGCTGCCGAAACTGCTGCTGCTGCAGGCCGGACTGCTTTGTATCTGGCCGCTTTTGCTTTTCCGGTTTATTAAAAATCGGGCCGCGGTCGATCCGGCAATATTAAAAAAGGCCGTTACCGCGGCGCTTTTATTGTATCTGCAAATTTCGGTTATCTCATCCGGGTTTGCCGTCAATAGGTCCGAATCGCTGTATGAGACAGCCAAACTTTTTACTTTTATCCTGTTTTTTTTCACCGTCCTGCTGCTCTATTCGCCGGATTTTATTTTGTACACCACGGTCACCCTGACAACAGCGGGATTTCTGTTGGCCGCTATCGGGACTTTACAATTTTTCGGACTCGCTTTTCGAAACCTGCCCGGATATTATTATCCTTACGCCACGCTCGCCAATAAAAACATGCTTGCGACTGCATTACTAATGCTGATACCTTTTGCGATTGCGGGCCTGTTATTCAACAAGGGTAAATTCCGGTTCTTCGCCACCTTGTCATTCTTTATCATGCTGTTCTGTCTGATCCTCACCCGAACGCGGGCCGCCTGGCTGGGATTGATTTTTGCCTCCGTCGCCGCACTGGTGTTAGTCCTGCACCTGAACGGTGTAGAAAAATTGAGTAACCAGATAAATAAAAACCGCCTCGGTGTGGTTATCTTGACGGTGCTGCTTTTTATCACGTTATCGGCAGGTCAGTTTGCCCTGAAATACGACCCCCATCTGCAAGGGACCGAACCGACCATCGCCGGCCGGGTGCTGTCTGTGATGGACAAAGACAGCGGCAGTATAAAGATCAGGCTGCAATTATGGGGTAAAACGCTGGCAATGATCCGCGATTTCCCCCTGCTCGGCGTCGGTCCCGGAAACTGGAAGATAGCCTTTCCGGACTACGGTCTTGAGGGCACCAAAGCGGAAACAGGGTTTATCCACGTGCAGCGTCCGCACAATGATTATTTGTGGATCCTGGCGGAAACCGGGATTCCCGGCTTTATATGTTTTACGCTGATTATTTTAATCACATTGGCTTACATCTTTAAAACAAAAAAAAGGGACTGGTTAACAAAAGAAAATATCCTGCTGCCTTTCCTGTTAATGGGTATAACGGGTTACCTGGTCAATTCCTTTTTCAGTTTTCCCCGCGAACGGATATTTCTATCGCTGTTATTTTATTTTTATCTGGCGATGGTCACCGGTATTTATCATAGTACGGTTAAACCGAAAACCGGCGGAATCGCTTTAGTCATCCCCGTTTTTATATTTTTTTATATTTTATTAGCCGGTTCACTGATACTATCATTAAAAAGAGTACACTCGGAAAAAATGGTCAAACTGGCGCTGTACGATAAAGTATCGTATAACTGGGACGGCGTGATTTGCAACATCACCGGAGCGGTTTCCCCGTTTTACACGCTGGATCCTACGGCGACGCCCATACACTGGTACCGGGGTGTGGCTTTTTTCAGCAAAGGGGACAACGACGCCGCATTAAACGATTTTATACTGGCTGATAAATATCATCCCAATCATGTGCATGTACTGAATAACCTTGGCACCTGCTTCGAGGTAAAAAAAGACCACGAACGCGCTGTTATTTATTACAAAAAGGCGCTGGCTATTTCACCCGTTTTTTATGAATCGGCGATCAACCTGGGCGCGGCATATTTTAATTCCGGTAATTATGATTTGGCACTGCGAACTTTTGAACAATTGTCCGGCCGCTGTAAGGACCCCAGGGTGACAAAATATTTGTCAATAACCCGGGAAAAGCTAAAATCGCTTGGGGAACGGGGAAAAAATAAATAAAACCAGTAATCAAATTACCTGCATGGATACAAACAAAATAGTGATTCCATTGTTTTTCACACGCAATCCTTTTTCTTTAGCTTTCTCAGCTTATTGATCTGGAAATACGGAAAAAAACAGCGCCTAAAAAAATTGTTGCATTAATGATAAATAATCAGGAAATTTTTACTGAAAGACAGGTATAATAAACAAAAATAGTAAAAATATGACAAAAATATTATTTACTTTATTGCTGTCTGCCATAACCGCCACCCATGCTTTTGCCGCCCTTTCCCCGCCATCGGTAATTATACTTGCCGATTCGGTGGAATTCACATCATCCAATCTGCCGATTATTGTCATCGATACGAATGGTAAGCATATCAGGGACGACGAACGTATTTTTGTTGATATGGGAGCTATTGACAACGGTCCGGGAAGATGTAATTATTTGACCGATCCTTTTAACGATTATAACGGTAAAATAGCTATCGAAACCCGCGGCAGCGCCACAGGCGGCTATCCGAAAGGACAATACCGTTTCGAAACCGAGGACTCGCTGGGTGAAAATCTGAATGTTTCCCTGCTTGGACTGCCCGTGGAAAATGACTGGATCCTGTACGGTCCGTATACGGACGACCAGTCCCTAATCCGTAATGTGCTGGCATATAAACTGTCCAATGATATTGGCCGCTATGCCAGCCGTACCCGTTTCTGCGAACTGGTGCTGAACAATGATTACCGCGGACTGTATATTCTGATGGAAAAGATCAAACGCGACAATGACCGCGTGGATATCGCCGAAATGGATTCAGCCGCTATCGCCGGCGACGATGTGACCGGCGGTTATATTATCAAAATCGATAAATGGGAAGGGGAAAACATTGGCATCTGGGAAAGCGAAAACCATATATATTACCAGTACCATTATCCCAAGGCGGATGAAATTGTACAGGAACAAATGGATTATATTCAAAATTTTATGAACGACTTTGAAACGATTATGCTCAATCTGGACAAAATGGGCGGGCCGCTTCCCGCGTATGAAACCGTTATCGATGTGCCGTCCTTTATTGATCATTTCCTGCTGAACGAATTCCCCAAAAATGTGGACGCTTACCGGATCAGCGCCTATTTATATAAACAAAATGCACGCCAGGGTGGAAAACTGTTTGCCGGACCGATCTGGGATTTCAATCTCAGTTTCGGCAACGCTTGGTACGAAGAAGACAAATTCGTGACCGACACCTGGCAGGTTGATTACAGTATCTCCATTCGCCCCTGGGACGGTTACAGGGTGCCGTTCTGGTGGCCGCCCCTGGTCAAATATCCGGCATTCACAAGCAGGCTGAAGCAAAGATGGAACGAACTCAAATTCACACATTTTGATAAAGATTCCATATACACGACAATTGATGTCCTGGCGGATTCTATCAATGAAGCGCGCCTGCGCAACGTCGCGCGATGGCCGGTAACGGAAAAACAACCGTATGAAGATGAAATCGCACAGATGAAACAGTGGATCAGTGACCGATGGGATTTTATGGACGCTAACCTGAGTCTGCTCTCGAACGTGGAAGCGCCGGAGACGAATAATCCGCCGCGTGCCTTTTCACTCGGACAAAATTATCCTAATCCCTTTAACCCGGTGACATGGTTTAGCTATGAACTTCCGGAAAATGCGCACGTGGAAATCAATATTTATAACATTAAAGGACAACAGGTCGCACGATTGACGGACGGCCTTAAGCCGGCCGGTTCGTATACGATGGAATTTGACGCCCGGCATTTGCCGTCAGGCATATATTTCTATAAATTGCGGGTGAATGCATTTGTCGCTACACGAAAAATGCTGCTGGTCAGGTAGGAACCGTTTTACATAAAAAAAGAAAGTATGGTCGATCCATGAATCGTCCCGAAACATCAACATTAACTAAAAGGGAAAGTCCATGAAAAAATTAATTTTTTGTTTATTGTTTTTCACTTTGTTGATTATTAATTGTGAACGTGATAAAACCATATTGGATCCAGCCAGGTCGGGGAATTACACCATCAAATACGGAACCTCCTTCAATATGTGTAGTGGATATTGTAAATTTGAATTGTATATCAATGAGACATATGTGGCATTTATCGCGTCAAGCTGGGAACCCCGGCAATATCCCGAAAAATCAATAACGGGTCAACTGAACACAGCCGAACTTGAACGCCTGCAAAGTCTGATTGACTTTAACGAAATAACAAAATATGAGGAATTCATCGGCTGCCCGGACTGCGCGGACGGCGGCGCCGAATGGATTCAGGTAAAACAGGATAAGCAGACCAAAAAAATCACCTTTGAATATGGCGATACTCTAAATTCCATAAACGAATTGATCGAACTACTCCGGGATATTTTTGAAACATACGATAAAAAAATGTTTCCTTCCCACTACTCTTCCTGAATTGTATCGAAAAAAATTGTTATGGTATTTGATTTATGGATGAAATATTGTAAATTGAAAGACAATAGATTTGCTTTATTTTTATAAGCATTCATTCAGTGCGCCTTACAAGGAGTTGTTTTGCTTTATAAAATTATTTTTCCCATACTGCTTATATTAATAACAAGTTGCGGGCATTCCGACAAGGTTCAGGAAAAATCCATAACATTCAAAGTCTTTTCCGATACATGTCCCCCGGGGTCTAAAGTATATATCGCCGGGAATAACAAAGAACTGGGCAATTGGAACGCTTGGAGAACTCCTCTGTCCAAACAGGGGGATGGCAGTTGGAGCAGGACTTTTAAATTCCCAAAAGGCGCACAGTTGGAATTTAAATTCACAAAAGGGACCTGGGAAACCGAGGCGGTAGACGAATACGGTATGGAAATGTCAAATATTTCACATACTGTAACGAATGATTCAACACTTACTTTTCATATTATCAACTGGCGGGACCAGGTTGAGGTGCAGACGGTACTCAGTCGTCAGCGTTTTACAAACAAGGCAGGCAACCTTGAACTAATCGAAAACTGGAAATACCATCCGGGAGATGACAGCACCTGGGCCGATCCTGATTTTGATGACAGTTCCTGGGAGTCCGCGAGTACGGTTCTCGATTCGGCCAATATGCCGTCAAGCGGCTGGAACGGTATCGGCTGGTTCAGACTACACATAACTGTAGATTCGACTTTCTGGCATGTACCGCTGGCTCTCACAATGTATCAAACCGGCGCTTCCGAATTATTTCTGGATGGGAAATTACTATATAAATTTGGAAATGTCGATTCATCTATATCCGGTGAAAAAATATATTGGGAAAAAAATCCAAAACATATCACATTCGATAACCAAAGACATCACGTTCTTGCTGTCCGATATTCCAATTTTTCCTATGAAAAAATAAAAAAATATAATGTCGGGGCCGGATTTTATATCGCCCTCGGTGAACTGGACACTTATGTCACTGACAGGGTAAGTCATGTCAGAGTGTTCACCAGTTACCAGTACATCTTTTCAATCGGGCCGATTGCCCTCGCTCTGGTTCATTTACTTCTTTTTGCATTTTATCCCGGCGCAAAAGAAAATCTCTATTACGCTATGGCTATGGCATTGTTCGGAATTCTTTCCTATACGAATTTCAGCGAACCCTTTATCTCGGACGTTGGACTGCTTATAAAATACAATATTATTGCAAATATATCTGCCCTTTTTGCTGTTACTTTTGCCATATTTACGGCATATAATAGTTTTTCATTCAAAGCGCCCAGGTATTCATACGCTTTTTTTATATGCGCACTTTTTTTATCATCATTAATTTGGTTCAGTCCTGTTCAGTACAGGTGGATTAATTTTGTCTTTTATTCCTTTTTGGTACTGGCAACCGTCGAAATAATCAGGATACTTGTCAAATCCGGTCTGAAAAAAGAATTTAAAGGCTGGATAACCGGTTTCGGGTTATTGATCGCAATTCTTTCTTTTGTTTATCAGATACTCATCAATATTAACATACTGAATCCCAACGGCGGCAGCGGGGTTGTTTATGTATACGGCGTCATGGTTCTGGGTATTGCTTTTTCAATAAATCTGTCATTGAATTTTGCCGGAACCCAAAAAAATTTAAAACATCAGCTTGTGCAGGTTAAACAGCTTTCACAAAAAGCGCTGGAACAGGAACGTCATGCCCGGGAAGAAGAAATAAACAAGAGGTTACTGGAAGCCGACAATGCCCGCAAAACACAGGAACTGGAAGAGGCCCGTAAACTGCAGCTCTCAATGCTCCCGAAAAAGATACCCCAACTCCCCAACCTCGACATTGCCGTTTATATGAAACCCGCTTCCGAGGTCGGCGGCGATTATTATGATTTTCATCTTGCCAAAGACAATACCCTGACCATTGCCATCGGCGACGCCACCGGTCACGGCACCAAAGCCGGGACTATGGTCGCTTCCATTAAAAGCCTGTTTAACGCCTTTGGCGGCAACCTGGAAATAACGGAATTTTTTCAACGCTGCACTACAATACTCAAAGATATGAATCTTGGCAACTTGTACATGGCCATGTTGCTGCTCAGATTTCAAAATAACAAACTGATCGCGTCCGCCGCGGGAATGCCCCCCGTTTTAATCTACAAAAATAAAACCGGTTCCGTTGAGGAATTAATCATGAAAGGCATGCCGCTCGGGGGAAGCCTGGATTATGATTATAAACTTGAAAACAGGAACCTGACCGCCGGTGATACAATACTGCTGATGTCCGACGGATTCCCGGAACTTTTTAATGATAACAAAGAAATTCTTGACTATCCGCGGGTAAAACAAATTTTTGCGGAAACCGCGGGGGGGTCGCCAGAGGAAATCTTATCGCATTTGAAAAAATCTATCAACAATTGGAGCAACGGCAGGCCGCAGAATGACGATATTACTTTTATCATACTAAAAGTCAAATGAAATGATATACTGTATTTATTTGTTTTATATATAAAGTATTTTAAAATTAATGGTGTTCCTCACTCTCGCGGGATATTCTCAATTCAGATGCCGGTTATATTCTTCCACTTACGGATAAACCAATTTTATTTTATCGCTTGAAAAGTTTATACGACAAAATTATACCATTGTTCTTATCCCATCATTCACATATCGTTGATATTTCTCGCCGGATCGGACGTGAAAATTTCTACCCGGACAGATTAAATATCAATTCACTTTATATTTTTAATAAACAACTTTAATAGGAGGAGGTAATATGAAAAACCAAAAACATGTCATGTTTACGGGAGGGGGAATGAGTATTATTCTCATTTTACTGCTCCTGGTCTCCTGTTCCAAAATCCAAAAAAATGAAATGCCGGTAACGACCCAGTCTAAACAAGCGTTGCAACTTTTTCTGGACGGCAGGGACAATTGGGAGAACCTCGAATTTACAAAGGCGTTTGATCTTTTGTCCAAAGCGACTAAAATGGATTCTAATTTTGCCCAGGCATATATTTACAAGGCATTTTGCATGGGCGGCACAGGGAATCCCAATGAGTTTATTAAAGCATTCAATAATGCTTTAAAAGCTATGGACCACGCCTCGGAAGGTGAAAAAGCATTTATTTCATATATCAAGGCCATAAATGAAGGTGATGGGCCTAAACAGCAGGAATTAATCGAGCAACTGTTAACCCTGTTCCCGGAGGACAAGAGGATACTTGTTTTTGCCGGTAATCATTATACCTTAATGAATGATTTCCAAATAGCTAAAGAGTATTATGAAAAAGCCCTTTTGCTTGATAAAAACTATACGCGAATTTACAATGATCTTGGATATACCTATTCCTCTCTAAATGAAAACCAAAAGGCTGAAGAAACATTCAAAACCTATATCAGCCTGATCCCGGACAAAGCCAATCCGTATGATTCCTATGCAGAATTACTGTTAAAACTTGGCAGGTATGACGAATCGATCGGGCAATATCAAAAAGCGCTTGAGGTTGATCCGACCTTTTTACGCGCTTATGACGGTATTGGCAATAATTTCATCTTCAAGGGTGACTTTGAACAAGCCAGGAACAGTTATCAGCAAAGACTTGACAAAGCAACCCAGTTCGGCGACAAACTCGGCGCGCTTTATCTGCAAGCAGTTTCCTATATACATCAGGGAGATTTGAATGCAGCTATGGCAATATTAAATAACCGGCGTGAACTGGCCCAAAAAGAGAACCAGATGACGACGGTTCTCTTTTCATATCTGACTGATGCGAAAACGCTGATGGAATTGGGAAATCCCGCCGAGGGATTAAAACAGGTCCAAACAGCGATGGATTTGATAACAAGCTTGGAACTTGATGACTGGATAAAAGAGAACCTGACCGTTGCCGCGATGGAAATGATGTGTAACTGCAAAATTCACGATAATAAATTAGAAGAAGCAAAGGTCGATGTCGATAAATTTAAACAATTGATAAATAAACGTCAGGACCCCGAGAATATCATGCAGCTTGAATCCACGCTCGCCCTTTTGGCCCTGAAAGAAAAACAATATGATCAGGCGCTGGAGCATTTTGCCAAAGCGGATAACCAGTCGCCACTCAACTGGTACTATATGGCCCTTGCTTATGAACAAAAAGGCGACGCGGATAATGCCAGGCAATTACTGGAAAAGATCAGCACATGGACCACGAACAACTTGAACCTCGCTCTTGTACGAAACCGGGCCATAGATCAACTAAAAACACTTTAACTCACAAATAATATTGTGATAAAAAAAGGTGCTGTCAAGTTGTATTACAGCACCTTTTTTTTATTCATCCCGGACTGTATTTTTTTCTTTACATTAAAAAAAATAAAATTTACTTTTATATCATAACAACTTTTATTTAAAGTATAGACAGAGGATTAACCAATGAAAAACCACACCTTCGGCTCGTTGTACCCATTTTCGTTACTCTTAATTTTTGTACTTTTTACTTTGATTTCCTGTCAATCGACAAAAACAAAAAAAATGAATATCTTTGTAATCACAGGCGGCCATGAATTTGAGCGTCAACCTTTTTTCGGACTGTTCGATTCATTCCCCAATATCACATATACTGAATTACAGCAGCCCGATGCCAATAATTACTATACACCCGAAAAATCAAAAAATGCCGACGTTTTTGTTTTTTATGACATGGTCCAGGAAATTTCCGAACCGCAAAAAGCGGCTTTTCTTGATTTGCTCGAAAAAGGCAAGGGGATGGTTTTCCTGCACCATGCCTTTATTTCCTACCAGGACTGGCCCGAGTTTGAAAAAGTCACGGGCGGAAAATACTATTTACAGGCAACGGTAAAAGACGGTCAGGAGATTCCGGCCTCTACCTATAAACACGATGTGGATATTGATGTTTCCGTTGTAAATCCAGACCACCCGGTCACCAAAGGTCAGCAGGACTTCACCATCCATGACGAAGTGTACGGTGGTTATACCGTATTGCCGGAAGTTACTCCCCTGTTGACAACAAATCATCCGGAAAGCAGTGAAATACTGGCCTGGGCCAAAACATACGGTCATTCCAGGATCGTGGTTTTACAATCCGGACATGATAAATTTGCTTATGCTGATCCAAATTATCGGCGGCTTGTCAGGCAGGCTATTGAATGGGTTGCCGGAATATAAAGGATTTAATTATTTACAAGGAAAACAATTATCAGAATAAATTCAGATCATTTTGTGTTCCTCTATTTAAAAAATAAAATGTAATTTCTACTTAATGTTATCCATAAAATAACCGGAGAATAACATGCAGCCGGACCTCTGGGAACTTTACAGCCTGATGTATAAAAGCCGTCTGTTTGAACAGGCTGTAAAAAAATTGTGGAATGACGGTAAAATATCGGGTGAAATGCATTTGGCCATCGGTGAAGAAGCCGTTGCCGCCGGTATCGTGTCCCATCTTAAAGAAGGTGATGCAATGGCACTCGATCACCGGGGCACGCCGCAGATGCTCATGCGCGGGGTCGATCCGGTTTCCCTGTTATGTGAACTGCTTGGCAAACCGGAAGGCCTTTGCGGCGGCATGGGCGGTCACATGCATTTGTTTTCCGAACAACATTTGGCCGCCTCTTCGGGAATTGTCGGCTCTTCCGGGCCGGCTGCGGTTGGTTTTGCTTTAGCCGCGCAGCATTTACGTCCCGGGGCCGTGGCCGTCGCCTTTTTTGGCGAAGGCGCCATGAACCAGGGCATGATGATGGAATCCATGAATCTTGCCGCTACCTGGAAATTACCGGTCCTGTTTGTATGCAAGGACAGTAAAATTGCCATCACGACCGTGTCCTCATCCGTTACGAGCGGAAGTCTGTTCAACCGGGCAAAAAGTTTTAACATTCCGGCAAAAGAAATTGACGGAACCGATGTGGAAATGATCTGGCTGGCGGCGCATAAAGCGATTGACGAGGCCCGCCGCGGCGAGGGCCCCTCTTTTCTGCTGGCCCATTGCAGCAGACCCGAGGGGCACTTCCTGGGCGACCCGCTGATCCGGATTACCAAAAACCCCCTGAAAGAAATGAAAGATATGGCCCCGGCATTACTCAAATCCATTTTAAAACCAAAGGGTGCGGCTGTCCGGGAAAGAACGGAAAGTCTGAGTTCGGTGACATCAATACTCGGTCAGACGACCAAAGCTCAGTTTTTTAATTTTAATGATCCGTTGGATATGACCCGTAAAGAATTAAAATCCGATAAAAACCGGCTTGAGCAGTTGGAAGAAAAAATCGAACAGGAGATCAAACAAATTGTAATCAATGCGTTGAACGGGAATACAGACAATAAAAAGGCTGTAACATGAAATCGAAAACATTTGCTCAGGCTATCGATATGGCCCTGGCGCAGGCCATGGCCGATGATCCGAATATAATCATACTCGGAGAAGATGTACAGATGCTGCGAGTTAACCTGTTTTCCCGCTTTGGCAGGGACCGTGTTCGTAACACGCCGATCAGCGAAAGCGCGTTTGTCGGCGCTGCCGTAACTGCGGCTATGGCCGGATTAAAGCCGGTTGTGGAAGTCATGCTGGTCGATTTTATCGGCGTGGCAATGGACGCAATATTGAACCATGCCGCCAAAGTGAACAGTTTTTCCGGCGGCAAATGGCAGGTTCCCCTGGTTATCCGCGCCGCGTGCGGCGGCGGTTACGGCGACGGCGGACAGCACCAGCAATCTCTGTGGGGATGGCTGGCACACATCCCCGGGATAATGGTTGTTGTGCCGTCAAATCCCGCCGACGCGGGCGGACTGATGCTTACCGCACTTGAACATGCCGGTCCCGTTATTTACCTTGAACATAAACTGCTGGCCGATTACTGGCTGGACTATATGGGCATCGGCGACAGGAAAACCGTCACATTCGATGTCCCGCCGAACGGCGCCAGGGGGCCGGTGCCGGATAAATTGTCGCCTGTGCCGCCCGGTAAAGCCGCTGTCCGGCAGAAAGGGTCCGATATTTCTCTGGTCGGTGTCGGCGTTGGAGTACACCGCTGTCTGCAGGCGGCCGGTTCTTTGAAAACAAAAGGCGTTGCGGCGGAGGTGATCGATCTGAGGTCCGTTTCGCCCCTGGATATCAAAGCCATCTGTGAGTCTGCAGAAAAAACCG
This sequence comes from Candidatus Zhuqueibacterota bacterium, assembly GCA_016934825.1. GTDB lineage: Bacteria > Zhuqueibacterota > Zhuqueibacteria > Residuimicrobiales > Krinioviventaceae > Fontivivens. Next base: position 13,436 of record JAFGSB010000101.1, on the reverse strand, counting down.
GACGGGTACTGGTCGTCGATGAAGACTACAGGGAATTCGGCCTTTCCGGTGAATGCGCCGCCGTGATCATGGAAGCGGGAATCCGGGCTAAATACGCGCGTGTCTGTACGAATGATACTATCCCTTATTCCCGGGACCTGGAAGAGAAAACATTGCCAAACACGGAAAGAATTATCAGCGCCGCTTTATCGTTGATGTCATAATTCCTGATATTTTCCTGATAATCCTGTGATTTAAAAATTATTAAATTGAGATCGAAAAATAATATAATTTTCTGCCTGATATTTTTAATCCTTCCGTATTTATTATTTGTCCAGCCTTCCGCCAGAATACGGATCATATCACTGCTTTGCCTGAGTGTATTGTATATTTTCTCCAGTTATACATCTTTTATTAAATATTTGTTCAATTCACTGGAATTTATCGCACTGTTTTTTTTGTTGAATTATCTGTTCCTGATAATAGGTATAAATTCCAACATACCGTTAACCCGGATTGTGACAATTTTAGTATTTTATTTCTTTTTGGTTTATATTAAAAAATATGCTCCTGTAAAAAATATTTTCAAACTCGGCGGATTAACAAACTCCTATGGTTTAAGTATTATTTTAACAATCGGCTCGTTGATCGGTTTGTTCTGCTGGTTTTATCATCAGACAAACAATCCCTGGGAGGAAATGATACCCCGCACTTCTATTGTTTTTTTGATTTTAATGGGTATGGGTTTTGCGGTTCTGAATTCCGTTTATGAAGAAGGGCTTTTCAGAGGGATCCTGTTAACTTCTTTTACCAAAGCAACAAATTTTTATATTGCCCTTGTTTTACAGGCTGTCTGGTTCAGCTTTATGCATTACCAGGCAGGATTCCCTTCAGGCTACCCGGGGTTGATTCTCACATTTATTTTTGGTGTATTCACAGGAATTCTTGTCAAACGGTCGCAATCAATATTCGCTCCCGTGGTTATACACGCAATTTCCGACTTTTTCATTTTTATTTTAATTTTATCACGCACCAGGGGCTTGATTTAGCGAATTTATTTGCTTAATTTAAATTCATATTTTATATTTTCAACCCGACAATTATTTCAATTTAAGCACAGGTCCGTATCATAAATAGGAGAAAGACAATGAAATTTTTAAAAATTTTACTGGTTCTGTTTCTCCTGCTGATTGTAGCGCTTGCCGGTGCATATATCTATTTTATGACGGCCTACCCCAAAGTAGGGCTGGCGCCGGGAATCACTCTTGAACCGACTCCCGAAAAACTGGAACGCGGCAGATACCTCGCGAATTATGTATCGTCGTGTATCGATTGTCACTCTCATCGTAATTGGGACTATTTCGCCGGTCCGGTCATTCCCAATACGGAGGGCATGGGAGGAGAAATCTTTAAAGATGTTTTCGGCGTTGTTTTCTCTAAAAATATCACTCCCGCAGCCCTGCGGGACTGGACTGACGGTGAATTGTTCAGGGCAATTGCTTCCTGTGTGGATAAAAATGGCGATCCGCTTGCCCCCATGATGCCGTATGACATTCTGAATGAAATGAGTCAACAAGATCTGTGTTCCATTATTCTTTATATCCGTACACTAAAACCCATAGAAAATGAGATACCGACGTCAAATTTAAAATTTCCGTTCAATATTATTTTCCGTACCCTGCCGAAACCCTATGAATCCAAACCAACCCCTTCGCATTCGGATACGCTTGCCTATGGCAGGTATCTGTCGACTATCGGCGGCTGTCAGTTCTGTCACACTCCGCGAGAAAGAGGCCGTGCGGTGCCGGGAAAAGAATTCACCGGCGGTCATGGGTTTCCCTTGCCATTCGGACTGGTACGTTCCGTGAATATTACTCCCGATGAGGAGACCGGCATCGGGGCATGGAGCATGCAGGATTTTATCGACCGGTTCAAATCCTATGAAATAGAGGTATTACGAAAAATGCCCGTTGCTGAAGCTGAATTCAATACCGTTATGCCGTGGACAATGTTCAGCGGTATGACATCGCAAGACCTTACAGCGATATATAAATATCTGCGGACCGTAAAACCGCTTGACAATTCCGTTGAAAAATTCGTAAAGTAAAGAGTTTGAATATTAACAAAAGGCAGTTTATGATTTCAAAAAAAGCGGTTGAGGATTTTCTTTCCGGGAAAAATATCGCCGTCGTTGGTGTATCACGGTCCGGGAACAAGTCCGGCAACAGAATTTACGATGAACTGACCGTTAAAAATTACCGTACATTTGCCGTTAATCCTAAAGCGGCCGATACCGGCGACATTATTTTTTACAAAGATCTACGTTCGATACCCAAAGTAATCGACGGTGTTGTCCTTGCCGTCCCGCCTGCCGTTACGGACCAAGTCGTCAGGGAAGCTCATGAATTGGGTATTAAACATATTTGGATGCAGCTTGGTTCCGAATCACAAAACGCAATTGACTTTTGCAAAGAAAAGGGAATCAATGTTATTCATAATTTATGTATTTTTATGTTTGCCGAACCGGTTGAATCGTTTCATAAAGTACATAAATGGTTTTTAAAATTATTCGGCAGGCTGCCTAAATAAAAGTTATTACTTTTTAACTTGATAATTTTCAAATCAACCGGACGATTTTTTCAAAATTAACAGGTTATCAATGGCTCTGCATATCGGAATCGTGGCATGCAGTGCGGAAGGCGCTGCTTTATGCTATCAGACAATTTGCCGGGAAGCGCCGGCTATAATGGGCGAACACAAACACCCGGAAATTTCCATGCACACATATCCCCTGAGTGATTATATGCTGCATATCCGTAATGGTGACTGGCAAAAGGTTGCCGGCATCATGCTCTCATCGGCTGAGAAACTCGAAACCGCCGGTGCGGATTTTATCATTTGCCCGGATAACACAATCCACCAGGCCTTTGATTTCGTCATCCGTTCATTTTCTCTCCCCTGGCTGCATATTGCCGAAGCGGTGGCTTTAGAGGCCCGGTCACGAGGATTTCGACGGCTGGGCATTACCGGCACAAAGTACCTGATGACCGGGTCCGTGTATCCTGAAAAATTAAAGCTATATGACATATCCTGTGAAATACCTGAAAAACCGGATAGAGAAATAATAGACGAGATTATTTTCAGGGAACTGGTAAACGGCATCTTCCGGGAAGAATCAAGGTTATTTTTTAACGGCGTCATTCAAAAATTTAAAGATAGCGGCTGCGATGCTGTAGTGCTGGGCTGCACGGAAATTCCCCTGCTCGTTCATCCCGATGACTGTCCCCTGCCGTCCCTGGATTCGACGCGTCTGCTCGCCCGGGCCGCGCTAAAAAAAGCTGTCGGATAATCGTTTGTTTCTTGTATAAAGTTAAATATGGGAAAGGAGAAAAGAATGGCAAATACTGTATTTTTGTATATCGGCTCTATCGTGATCACCTTGTGGGGGATCGGACACCTGTACCCGACAAAAGCAATCGTCAGAGGTTTTGGAGATATTTCCAGAGATAACAGGCTCATTATTACCATGTCCTGGATCAATGAAGGATTAACATTAATATTCATCGGCCTACTGGTACTCATAATTACAATTTTAATGGATATTCTCAATCCTGTTTCGATATTGGTAATCAGGGCGGCCGCTGTTTTTCTTGTTATATTATCGGTTGTGTCTCTTTTTACCGGCGTCAAAACGTCTATTATCCCGGTTAAAATATGCCCTGCAGTAAAAACCGGTTGTGCGATTCTCTTCATCCTGGGCAGTTATTTACGATAATTTACCGCTATTCTATAAAGTCCGATAAATCGCTGGAACAAAATTTGCAATATAAAATTATTCAAAATAACCGGTTGCAGGTCTGATAGGTCAAAGCTGGAAAATAAATTATTAAAAATAAAAGTGTGTTGTAGTAAACCGGAATAATTCATTAAATATTTTCATTTTTTTAAAGCTTTGTTTAATGTTGTCGAATAATCTATTATAATGAGCGGTGAATTGTTCCCTTTTCGAATTAATTAAATCCTGTAATCTGAAATAAAATAATCATATTTACATCATTAACGTATACTCATTAATAAATTAAATCCCTTTAATTTGACGGATAAACAACACCATGATTTCATTTAAAAAGAGGGAAAAATGGTTTTCCCGTAGGAGGAGATTTTGATATTCCTTATTTAAACCTTTTTGAATTGTATTAAATTTTTCCTGATTGGTAGACGATATCTTTTCAAATGATCAGGTAAATTAAAATATCCAAATTCAAATATGGTTACTTAAAGAAGAGTTAAGATAAGAAATTTTTTATTCCATTGCTTTTAATTAAAAAATGCTGAAAAATTTTTCAATATTATTCACAAAATGTAAACTTGTAATATTGGTTTTTATCTTAAAATAAGGAGTAAATTATGCCTGGAATACTCGGAGTTATTACAAAAGAAGCCCAAACTGTTCAAAAAGAACAATTTGAAAAAATGTTTCCATGTTTGTATCATGAGCCAAATTACATTACCCAAAAATTTTCATTTAATAAAGGGAAATGCCAGGTCGGGCATATAGCTTTACCTCTGCCGGAAATGCCGGAATATATATATAATGACAGTGAGACTGGTAATGCTTGTATAGTTAGCGGCGAACTATACAATTTTTCTGATTTACGAAAACTCTTATCCGATAAAGGCATCAAACTGAAAGGCGACAGTGATGCTGAATTGTTGCTGGCCTTATATCAGGAAATGGGTGAGGACTTTTTAAAAGAGCTCAACGGCTGGTTTAATGTTTTGATTAATGATAATCAAAAAGGGAAAATTTTACTGGCCAACGACCGTCACGGCTTTCGTCCGCTGTTCTTTTACCAGGACAACGAAAAATTTATTTTCGCCCCGGAAGTAAAAGCGATTCTTGCCCATAATAACATTCCCCGGAAACTGGATGAAACGGGCGTTTATTACTTTCTCTCGCAGGGTACGTTATTTAATAACAGAACCTTTATTGATTCTGTCAAGCGCATGCCTTCGTCAACTTTATTTATTTTCAAAGATAACAACTGGGAAATGAAAAAATACTGGAGTTGGGATGAATATTTAAATTTACCAAAACTGACAATAAAAAATGTTTTTGAAGAATACAGCAGCGTGCTCGAAAAAGCGATACCCCGTTATTATAAACGTGGTAAACCAATTATATCAATGACGGCAGGTATAGATACACGTATGCAGCTTGCTTCTCTCACACCGGACCTGTATCCGGCTGAAATGATCACCTACGGTTATCATAAAAATGTCAGCGATCATTTGATTTCCAAAAAAATAGCCGCGCTGATGGGCGTTCCGCATCATTTTATACCTTTAGAACCCGTTGAAAAACTCATTTCATTAGACTCGATTAAAAAAACGGTCCATATTACGGATGGAATGGTAATTTACTCAATACCCAGCATGCTCCTTTACATTAATGATCTATATAAGAATAAAATTTGTCTTACAGGAAAATTTGGTAACGAAATGTTCCACCCGATCATTATATCTCTGATCGATAAATTAAAAAACACGAAACCGGCGCCCTTTATTGCCAATAAATTTGCCGGTCAGGATTATGAAATAATTATTCCGGATAACGAAATCGTTGCAACAGTCGAGGAAAATTGCCGGCTTATCTGGTATGGAACTCTGGCGATTGAAAGTACTTTTATGCACGTCAGAACGCCATATATGGATAATGATATTATTAAATTGGCGGTCCAGTGTCCGGATGAGTTAAAAGTAATTGATATTCCAAAATATTATATTACGAAAATGAATAGAAAACTAGCAAATATTCCGACGGACAAAGGGCTTGTTTTCAATACAAAAAGCAGTAAAGCCAAGTTTGATGCCATTGAATACAGAGTAAAGGACTTTTTTACCCGGTTGAGTAAAACAGATCGTATTAGTCCGACTATGTCCAAAATCGCCAATAAACTTCCTTACGCGGACAGCAATATAACACTGAAACCATATCGAATTTTAAACAATATACTGGAAACGGGCGGTTATGATTTACTCAATGAAGAAAAAAGCCTGAACCGGTATTATCTTGATCGAGATATAACCAAACAAATGATCGAAGATCATAGAAACAAAAAAATTGATAACAGAGAACTCATAAGCAGACTGGTTATTCTTGAATTATACAGCCGCGAATTTGTCGATTAAAATTGCGTATTTTGGGATAGATTCGAATTGGCTGCTTGTCATTCAGGTATTATCAGGATTATTGACTGCACCTGGAACAGGCCGGAAAAACAAATACTTCTTTATGAGTAACCTGTAACCGGTTCTGTTTAGGTGTACATCTATCCATTTTTACCTGACAGTGTTTGAGAGTTATTATGTCGGGACATTCTGTCGGTCAGACATTAATAACTCTCAACACTGTATTTTACTGCACGGAAATTCTAACCGCAATGTAATAATATATTTACTCATATCTTATCTCATATAACTATTCCACCATCGTATTTTCAACATGTTATAATTGTTATAAAACCAGGGCCCGCACTTTTTTCGTTAACCTGTTAATAATTATTTTTAACATAAAAATATAATTCTATTTACCGCCCGGGGGAATACACAATTACAATTTCTCCAATAAACAATAACAAACATTATAAAACAATAAAATACTTGACAATAATTCTATAAAACATTAAATTCAATAGAAAATATAAAATTGGAGGTCATTATGAAAGATAAATTATTTTCAATGGAATTCCTGTCCGCTTTACAGGAAAAAGATGAATTATTTGATAAATTATCCCAAAAAGATTTTGCGCTCAAAAAAATTATCAGCTTTTATCTGCTGTTAGTTATTTTTTTATTTATATATGGTATCGTCATGGGCAGTTATAACGGTTTTTTACAGGCCATCAGTTCAGGTTTTAAAGTCCCGGTAATGTTTACACTGGAAATCATTATTTGTTTTCCGGCCTTTTTTATCATCCAGCTTATACTGGGATCAAAACTCGGCTTTTACCAGATGCTTGCCATTATACTCACAGGTTTTGTTTTATCCGCTACCATTATGGTATCGTTCGCGCCGATCGTTCTGTTTTTTCTCATTACGGCGAGTAATTATGAATTTTTAAAACTTTTGCATGTCGGTATATTTATTTTATCCGGGATATTTGGAATGAAAGCGATCATTGACGCGTTAAAATTTTCCTGCGAAAAAAAGAATATTTATCCCAAAGTCGGCGTTCAGGTATTCCGGTTCTGGATCATCATTCTTGCTTTTGTGGGAATGCAGCTCGCGTGGAATTTAAGACCATTCGTCGGCAGCAAAAATATGCCTTTCGAATTATTCCGGGAACGGGGCGGAAATTTTTATACCGCGGTTATACAACCCACCTTTGAATTGATCAGCCCGCGCCCCGTAAGAAAATTCAAGACAGAAAAAACAATAAAAACTGAAAATCAGCAAACAAAAGTACAGGTAGACAGCCTTGAAAAACAATGAAATAATGACGCTGGAAGAAGTGGCGGAATATCTGAGGGTTAAACCCCAGACTATATATACCTGGGCCCAGGAGAAAAAAATTCCGGCGGCAAAACTGGGCAAAGAATGGCGGTTCAAAAAATCAATTATTGATGAATGGTTTCTCCAGCATATTGATGAAAAATTTGAATCCATCATCAAAAAAGTGAATAATAAAAAATTCGGTAATGGGAAAAAGGAAACATAATTTCTTTGTTCAATACAAACCGGGTAACGGACAGATAAAATGTGAAATATCCCGACCGTTATTTTACTCAATTCCGATAACCAGAAATTTCGCGGCGTTCATTTCCTCGTAAAAATGACCTCCAAAATCAATTCAAATTTGCCGGGGGATTCGGGCTGCTCCATCCTCAAAACTACCCGATCTTTGCCGGTTTGCTGAAACGTCTGCACAAGCACGCTGTTGTGCCAGTTCATGGCCAGAGTTTTATCGTTGATAAATTTACAGCTTGCCTGCATAAAAGCACCGTACTCTTCAAACCACCAGTATCGGTATATGTCCGTTTTATCGTCCCGGACAAATATCCCGTGCGCTTCACCCTGCTGTCCCTCGATGAATGAAACATAATCCAGAACAACGAATTTGTCTCCCAGTGCTTTTTTAAATGTAGCTTTCCCGCTGCCTGTCACGGCTTCATGAAATGAACTATCCGGTACCCGGTATTCCATGTCCCAGTGCCCCAGTAAAAAATTAAACTTTTCCATATAATTTTTTCCCCAAATGGACAACTGATAAATTATTATATCCGTTTCGCAGGGACTCCAACCCCTGCAGACGATTGCTCCTTTAAATTCATCAACTCCGAGACAAAAGTTCCGGCGAAACAAAATATATAGTAAACTATAATGATGACATTTCTGTATGGCGCCCGCGGGAAATTTAATGCGTACATATGTGTGAATGACCTGGCGGAAATTTATTCGTCGCGATCCTTTGCGTTCTTTGCGTCCTTGCGGTTAAACATCCAAAAAAAGAGGAGCAAAAAGTTTAAATTTTCTGAATTTATAAATATTTTCAATATTGTCAAACAATTTGTTGAATTAAAACTTGATATATAAATTTTGGAAAGGAAGGAATCTGGTTCTCCAGATGCTTAGTAATGATCCGATAATTAGTATTTTACTTTACTCTAAAGTTCAATTTTAATATATAAATCATGAGTTACAGTGATAAAGTTTAAAAAATGTTTTATTTATCTAAATAAAATCAAGAAATCATAAAAACTGGAATATTATTGTTTATGGTGAATTGAATTTTTATCAATAATCATTAAGTATTATTAATTAATTTCTCATAATTTTAAAATTAACTCCTTATTTTTTTCTTTAAATTTTCAATAAATTGATCAGCGAGATTTACACCAATTGATTCAGATTGAGATTCTCCGCTTATAATCTCTTGTTTATAATAATTGGGAAAATAAATTTTTTTATACTCATTAATGGAATTTATTTTTTTATTTTCCATTTTTTTTCGTGCCATTTTTACTATCCTCCCGATAATAATTTGCATTAAATTGTTGATTTAAATCCGGTTTGAAATAATGTTTTCGCTTTATCCATATAAAACCATCACCTTTCGAAATCACTGCTACATCAACAGGACCTCCTACTGTTTCTGCACTCATTGAAACTTTACGTTTTAACGATGTAATATTAATAAAAGATTCAGCCATTGCAGCTAATTCAGATTTTGGTAATATATTTACCACTTTTAAAATTGGATTTATATAAGATGCATTTTTATACTGTTGTAAATTATCGAAAAATCCTTTTAATAATTCATTATTAATTTTTCGAAGTTCTATAATATGTTGTGTCTTTTTTTGTTCATCAATATTTTCAAAGGAATTTATTAATATTTCAGGATATTTGTCAAATATTTTCTTCAATCCAATGCTAATTTCTCTTTGGTAATTAGGATCTACACCTTCAACGAATGTTGCTACAACTTCACTTTGGGCAAATGGAATAATGGATGAAGTATTCTTTGAAGAAATATTAATTTTATTTGTTTCTCTATATTTTAAGTAATTATTTACAATACCTTCAATTTCGAATGAAATCAAAGAAGGATAAATTTCATTTTTCCCAAAACCAGCAATAACTACTCCTGAAATTCCTGAACAAAAAATGCCTGAAGGAAATTTAATAAATAAATTTACAGCTATTTCATTCAATTTTTTTATATAACTTGGATTAATTGGTAATTTCTCAAATACTTTATTTCTAATAATTGCAATTTTTTCAGAATACATTTTTCCGAATTTTTCTATAAAATCGTCTGGAACAGTTTTAAGTATTTCAGCAATTGTCCAAATCTTATGATTCTTATCAATTGATTCTTTTATATATTTTTTAATTTCATTTTCTGTTATTGAATCATTTATATTAATTTTATTTTTCACTTTTTCTTCAATATCAAACTTTATTTTTTGAAAATAACCATTTATTGCACTGGTTACAAAATTTGTTTGTTCGATTGTAGGAAAAAGTAACTGATTTTTCCTTAGAAATTCAAAAAAATGAATTACATATTCCTCTATAGTGTTATATTGAATTTGTCCTAAATAGTTGCGAAAAAATTTAATAATTGTTTCCCAAGGAACACCCATAAATGTTGCATTTCCATAAACCATTATACCAATTGGATAATATTTAGATAATGCAAATATTTTGTTTGCTGACATAAAAATCTTCTGACCATCTGCATTAGATAATGTTACAGCACTATCTGCAGCTAAAGCTACTGCTTCTTTATTTAAAACTCCAATCTCTGCTGTCATATAATACTCCCTGAGTAAAAAAATCACATAATTATATTAATTTTAAAAAAAAATTAAAACATTATACTCTAATTAAAATTTCTCCCATAAAACCCAAAAAAGCACAATATTACATGATCTCTCACATCTTATTGTGCTTTTCCACTCATATTTATTCCCACATGATAAATATAAAGTATTTGACAAGTATAACATGAATAAAATTAAAAATCAAGTCTTTTCTCGAAAAATATAAAATCTTTTAATTTTTTTTATATTACAGGAAAAGAACCTTGCCACAATCTTTTATTGCTTCTTTTCTGTTATTTTTTATATTATCTGAAACCTTGTTTCTTGAATTTTTCACTCACACCCGGAGCCAAAATGTGGTCGCTCGAAACCGATCTGCCGGTCAGACTGGCAGTGATTCATATTCACGGCGTCAATGTGGACACCGGTCACGCCGCGTACGATCAGATCAACCTGCTCGCTCAATCCTATTATGCGAAATATCAGGACACACCCATCAGCGGGGTGCCCGGCGTACAGCATGCGCGTTCGTTTTTCCGCGCCGTCGGCATCGATCCCACCAAACGCCGGCCATCCTCGGAAGCGCTGCTCAACCGCGCTTTAAAAAACAAGGGACTCTATTCGGTCAATTCGCTCGTGGATGTCGGCAACTGGTGTTCGCTGGACTTTTTACTGCCGATCTGCGTGTACGACGCGGACAGGATCACCGGCCGGGTAACGATCCGTACCGGCAAAGATGACGAATACTACATTGGACTGAACAACAACGAGGTGCACCTGCACAACCGCTACTGCATCGCCGATGAACTGGGCCCCTTCGGCTCCCCCATGACCGACTCGCAGCGCACGGCTGTGAGTGTTGCCACCCGTAATACTTTGCTCATCATATTCGCCCCCGGTGATTACGACACGGATTTACTCCGCCGTCAGGCCGACACCTTTGCGGCGAGGGTGCTGGACATGTGCGGCGGTGCCATCGAAAAAACCGAATTAATAGGATAGGGCCGTTTAACCGGCGGTTCGATTATTTTAATACAAAGATAAAAATTTAAAGGTTTTTTAATTTTTTTTAAATATATTACTACAAATTCAACACGTTTCCTGTTTCTCCTCGTACGACTGCGATATACATTTTCCAATTACGCAAAGGTAATCACTTTATGTAGATTTTATTAAAAAGTTTTACGTTGTAAAATTTTAATCCCTGAAGGTAAAATTATGTCAGATTTCATTATAACTGAAAAAATCACCAATTATACAGTGTACATCAGGTTCAACAGGCTCGATGTATTCAATGCAATGAATTTTGATATGCTTGAGGAAATCAGCGACAAACTGGACGAATTGAGCAAAACCGATATCAGGTGTCTGGTTTTTACCGGCGCCGGAAAGTCCTTTTCCTCGGGCGCGGACCTGAATGAAATAAAAGAATTCGATCCGGATACGGCCCGCAAATTTTCTCTTACCGGACACAAGGTACTGGACAAAATTGAAAATTTCCCCTGTCCCGTTATTGCTGCGGTAAACGGATATACACTGGGCGGCGGTCTGGAGTTCGCCTGCGCCTGCGATCTGCGTTACGCCACCCATTCGGCAAAATTCGGACTGATCGAATCCAAGGTCGGCATGATCACCGGATGGGGCGGGACCTTTCGGTTACCCCGGCACGTCGGCGTCGCCCGGACTAAAGAAATGATCTTTACGTCCAAAATTATCAACGCCACCGAAGCTCACGCTTACGGTTTGCTGAATGATGTTTTCCCGGATGATAAATTCCTGGAAAATGTTTTTAATATTGCCCGAAAAATCGAAAAAAACGCGCCCATCGCCAACCGTCTGTCCAAAAAAATGCTCAACCGTTATCCCTTTGACCTGGACAATATCAAGGACGAGGAAAGCCTGGCGCTGTACCATTGCGTGAATACCGAAGATCAGAAAGAAGCCGTCAAAGCATTTCTTGAAAAGCGCGAACCGATTTTCAACAATAAATAAAACTTTTATGACGTGCTGATAACATCTGATAAATTATAGTTATATCCTGGTCGTTGATCGGGGATATTTTTATTTTCTAATCTCCTCGTTTCTGCTTGCACTGCATTTTAATTTTTCTAAATTTATTTATACAATAGTATCTTTATTAAAGAGGCGCGATGAGTTACGTACACGGTTATTCAGAGCGGGAAGCCGAGAGACTGCGGGACCAATCCACCATACTTGAAGAATTACTGCACCGGGATAGCGCTTATCCCGGCGGAACAAAAGTCCTGGAAGCGGGCTGCGGTATTGGCGCGCAAACCGTCATCCTGGCAAAAAACAGTCCGGATGCCCGGTTTTATTCAATCGACATCGCAAAACAATCGCTTGACAAGGCCCGGGCAGCCATAAAAAAATCTAATATTACAAATGTGCAATTCCGGCAGGCCTCGGTATTCGACCTGCCCTATGACGATGAATTTTTCGATTCTATTTTCGTCTGTTTTTTACTGGAACATCTTGACAGGCCGGAAGAAGCGCTGATCGAATTAAAAAGAGTACTCAAAACCGGCGGTTCCATAACCGTTATCGAGGGCGACCACGGCTCCTGTTTCTGGCACCCGCAAACAAAAGATTCAAGAAAAGTATGGAACGCTCTGATCACCGCTCAGCAGAGACTGGGACACGATCCGCTCATCGGTAGAAAGATTTATCCGCTGCTAAAGAATGCCGGTTTTAACGTTTTGGATGTCTCGCCGCGTTATGTTTACGGTGATATGGGTAAACAAAAATTACTGGAGGGCATGGTGCATCAAATTATCGTGCCGATGGTCCGGTCCTCAAAAAAACAAATTTTAGATGAAAAGATCGTAGATTCCGGCACCTGGAACAGGGGCATCAGCGACCTGAGCAGCTCCGGCACGCCCCCGGACGGAACTTTTTTCTATACGTGGTTCAAGGGAATCGCTGTTAAGGAATAAGGCTAAAAAATATATTAAAACTTTGAATTTCATTGCGGCCTCGTGGTTCAATTAGCTTTGCAGTACAATTATTTAAACGCAAAACCGCCAGGGCCGCAAAGAAAAAAAATGTGATTAGAAAAAAATGACAAATTATTCCGAAAACGAATTATCAAAATTCATCGTTGATTC
>JAFGSB010000100.1 GCA_016934825.1 Candidatus Zhuqueibacterota bacterium | reverse complement strand
GTTAACCGGACACCAGTGATTAAACAAATAAATAAAAAATAATATTTATATAAATTGAAATAATTGCACAACATAGTATTAGATAGAGATGTTTGAATAAAACTATTTCCGACGGTTCATGTTATATAATATCTAATAAAATTCGGGAAAAAAATCCTTGATCTGGATCAAGAGTAGGTTTTTTGTGATTCAAATCTGGGGGTGAATAATAGGATTATAAAACGGGGAATTACAAATTAAATACATGCCGGCATCGGACGATGCCGGCATGGGATCGCGTGATTTTACCATATCCTGGCGCGTTTGTCGGGTTCCAGGAACATCTGATTGTCGGGCTTTATGTCAAAGGCGGCGTAAAATTCCGGCATATTGACAAGCGGTCCGTTTACCCGGAAGGGGCCCGGCGAATGAACGTCTTCTTTTATACGGCGCATAAGTTCTTTATCCCTTATATTTTGCCGCCATAACTGAGCGTAACCCAAAAAGAAACGCTGATAATTTGTAAAATCGTCAATGGGCGACGGTTGTGGTTTGTTTTCCAGTGATTTGTTATACGCGGCCAGGGCGATATTCAGGCCGCCCAGATCGGCAATATTTTCGCCTAATGTAAGCTTGCCGTCCACATGCAGTGTGTCGAACACGGAATAGGCATCGAATTGATCTACGAGTTTCTGGGAACGGGCTTTGAATCGTTCATTGTCTTCAGCGGTCCACCAGTCGTTCAATTCGCCGTTCAAGTCGAATTGACGACCCTGATCGTCAAAGCCGTGGGTCATTTCGTGGCCGATAACCACGCCGATAGAACCATAATTCACGGCATCATCGGCGGCCATGTTAAAGAACGGCGGTTGTAATATCGCTGCCGGGAACACGATTTCGTTCATTAACGGATGATAATAAGCGTTAACGGTTTGTGGAAACATATGCCATTCCGTCCGGTCCACCGGTTTACCGACTTTATCCAACTCGAATTTAAAATTAAATTCATTGGCGCGTAACACATTTTCCACAAACGAGTCGCGATTGATCTCCAGATTTGTATAATCACGCCATTTATCGGGATAGCCGATTTTGACCGACATTTTTTCAAGTTTCGCCAGCGCCTTTTGTTTGGTCTCATCACTCATCCAGTCCAGTTTTTTAATGCGTTCTCCCAGGGCATATTTCAGGTTCATAACCAGTTCGACCATGCGTTTTTTTGCGGCGGGCGGAAAATATTTTTCAACATAGATCTGTCCGACTGCCTCTCCCAGGGCCCCGTTGGTTGCCCGCAACATTCGTTTCCATCTTGACTGCAAAGCTTTTTGACCGGATAACACAGTCCCATAAAAGTTGAAATTTTGATTGACAAAATCGGAATTTAAATAGTCCGCCGTTTCATTGATCAGGTCCCAGCGTAAATAGGTTTTCCAATCGTCTACCGGAACGTCGTTAACCATGCGGCCTATTTCAGTAAAGAATACCGGCTGGGCCACATTCACTTCGTTCGGATCACTCACACCAATTTGTTTAAAGTATGACGGCCAGTTATAATCCGACACGGATTCCAACTTTTGCACTTCCATTTTATTAAATGTTTTTTGGGGATCCCTGTTCTCAAGTCGGGTGTTCGAAGCTTTTGCCAGGCGCGTTTCAAACTTTAAAATCGTATCGGCAGATTTTTGCGCAGATACCGAATCATCCCCCATTAACTGGAACATTTTTACAATATGTTTTACGTATTCGGTACGGAGTTCTTTTGAACGACCGTCGTCGGATAAATAATAATCTCTGTCGGTCAGACCCAAACCGCCCTGCCATAAATAGACGATGACCATTTCGGTGTTTTTCTGATCCTGTTCCGGGAAAATTTGAAATAACGGGAACAGGGCTTTCGAATGCATATTTGCAATCTGGTTGAGGATATCTTCCCTTGTTTTGATCGCTGCAATTTTAGCAAATTCCTCTTTTAAAGGTTCCAGGCCCGCCTTTTCAATTGCAACAGTATCCATTGCCGTGGCATAAAAATCGCCAATTTTTTGTTCGAGACTGCCTGTTTGCGCTTTTTTGTTTTTTGCAGAACCTTCAAGGATGGTTTGCAGGGCCGCATAATTTTCCTCGATCAAAAACTCGAATGCGCCGAAACGACTGTATTCATCCGGAATCGGATTGTTTTTGATCCAGTTCCCGTTGGCATACTGGTAAAAATTATCTCCGGGATTTGTGGTTAAATCCATGTTTTGGGGATCTAACGGCGGCATGGTCTGTTTTGCGGTTTTTGAACAACCCCATAACATCAAGAGTAATAGAAAAAGAACAGCAAAAATTTTGATTTGTTTTTTCACAATTCAACTCCATTATTTAGATGATAAATTAAAATGAATTAAATAATTTACATATGATTCGCCCATGAATATTATATATGGCAGGAGATGATAAAAAGTTTCATATTTTAATAAAAAAGGGGAGAAAATGATGATCATTATCCAAAAAGTTTTGTGCGAATCATTGACTTGAATTTGATTGCAGGTTCAAAATCCGGCTTAATGTTGAGAGTTTTATCGCAAAAAACAAGAGCTGAGGTATAATTTTGCAAATCATAATAAAGCAAAGCGCAGCTATAGTTTCCATCAACCTGCATCTGATTGATTTCAAGGGATTTTTCAAAATCCATTAAAGCTTTATCGTACTGTTGTTGTGTTTTATAAACCAGTCCACGATTATTATATGCTCTGAAACTTTCCGGGTTGTTTTCAATTGATTTGCTAAAATCATCAATTGATTTTTGATACTCTGACAGAATAAAATAAGCCATCCCTCTGTGATTGAAAATTATTGAACGGACCGTATTATCCAGTTCCAAATCCAGGATTTGGGTATATATATCTATCGCTTTGTCATACTGCTGATTGCTGTGGGCGTCTAACGCATCAAATATGAGTTTATCCAAATGTTTCTGGGGTTTTATTGGCGGAAGCATTTGCTGTATTTCATTTTCATATTTTTGTTTGGGTGTAATTTTGTTCAGAATAGACAGATGATCAAGTTCTTTCACTTTTTCCTGCAGAATTTTGCGGCGTTTATCTCCCAACTGCTGGATTTCTTTTTGATAATCGCGGATTTCCTGAAAAATGATGTCCGACAAAGCCAGGCTTGCATTAAGAGACGCCAGTTTTCTGCGGATCGGTGTATTCAACAGGGAGTAGTTCGCCTTATAAATCAATTCATGTTCGACTTCGGCCCACGCCTCCTGCAGAATCGTTCTCAGTTGTAATTCGAAAACATTTGTCGTATACGGCATTTCTACAGCCGGTGAACCCTGCGGCAAATCCACCAAAAGATGTGTGGAATCATAACCAAATTCGTTAAATGAATGGTTGGAACCTTTGGTTTCGATTTCAGTCACATTAAATTCACGCGTTAATATTTTAACTACATTATCCCGGTCAACCAGAAAAGGACAAATGATTCGAATGCCGATAAAATCAGTAAGAATGACTTTATCGGTTTCGGTGTCATTATCATTATATAGTTTTAATAATTTGTCAAAATAACTATCAAAAGATTTAATTCGGGATTTTATGGTCGCGTTAATCTGATTTTCGGTCAATAATTTTTTAAGACGTTTATTCAGCCTTCTTAATTCAAGGTCATATATGGCATAATTATCTTCGTAAGCGTGTTGTAATTTTTTTCGATTAGGAATTGTTATTAACCGTTTTTTATTAACGGTACTCAAATTTAAATTCCTTTCTATAATATAAATTCCATATTACCCGGTCTTTATAAAAAACCGAGCTTTATTTTCTTCAGTTTTTTATCCAGCTTTTTTGCGTCTCCGACATAATAGTCCAATTCCGCCCAAAACGCCTGACCGTGATTTTTAATTTTTGTATGAACAAGCTCGTGGAATAAAACATAATCGACTAATTCTTCCGGTAATTTCGCCAGTTTAATATTAAGGTTAATATTGTTTAATGATGAACAACTACCCCATCTTGTTTTCTGATTACGGATGGTTATCTTGTTAATTGAAAATCCATATTGCCCGGCAAGACGGGTTAATTTGTTTGTTAATAATAATTTTGCCGCCCTGATATCAATGTTTTCATCATTGAAAAAAACTTTATGAGCTTTTTCAGCTTTTTTGAATTTTAGCTGGTGTTTTTTGATCCAACTGATTTTGGACTGAATGAGTTTTTCCGCCTTTTGAAATGAAATACCACTCGGGACAGCGACCCTGATGCCCGTATTCGCTTTGATCGAAATATTAACATGCTTTGCCCTTCTGCTTCTTTCAAATAATACCGGACCGATTTCCCTGATATTGACAATGGTAGAGTTCATTTAATATCGTATTCCTGACATTGTTTTATAAAAGAACCATATTTTAACACAGGTAATTATAATCATGATGTACATTAAAATCAAGGAAAATCATTACCGGTAGTTTTTCGCCTCCGGGCGGATTTTGGTAATCGTTCACATGGCCGTCCGTTATTTGTTGAGTTGTAATGGCTGTTTAATCATCGGGAAAAATTTGTTTATTTTTTTAAATTATCATTGACATCAATTAGACAGACAACCTAAATCTTGCATTTTCCAACCGGGGGGTCATATTTATCCTTTTGACCGCATTCCTGCTGACCCGGATTGCAGATATAATACAATTAGTTAATTTCATTGTGAAAAACCGCACTTGTAACACTTGAACCTGTAGATAATCACTCAATAACTGAATTTTATAGGGAACTGGGGAATATGTGTCCGCATTGAACCGGGAAAAACCTGATGATTAATAATTGACAGCCCGATTTACATTATTTTACATTTTTTGCTTGACATTTTCTTTATACTTATCTACTTTATTTATATAAAAATAGTAATAAAATAGTGCTTCTAATTGAAAGAGTTAGAAGTTTATTTTTTTCAATTAGCGTGTGCGTTAACGCAAAAAGACGATAACTTGTTGAAAATAAACAAGTGAGGGGAAAGTTGTCGTTATAAAGGTGACAGATTTATTTTCGCAAGTTATTTTTTCTATATCAATGAAAAAGAAATAACATTCTTAACGAGGAAATTGTTTATCATTCATTAAGCGAAGAGCGGTCTTTCCTGAAAAAAGTGAAAATGTATATGGGATTGATTTCCATATTTCCAGGCTGGAAATAAAATCATACGAGTTTTGAAAGTTAAAAATATACAAAAGACAAGATATACGCGAGATCAAGTCGGTGTAAATATTTTTAATACCAATTTTCTATGATGCATTTTTAAGAATTTTAAATATTTTATTCAGGATGATGAATATAATTTCCACACATATCCGTTTTACTGCAAATTTATTTCAATCCAATCCCGGCAGATTTTTGAAATTTCCGGTTTTGCCACTGTCATTCCTAATATATATCATACAAATAACATCATTTTTTCAAAAGTCCGTTTAATCAGGAGGTAATATAAACTTTGCTGATTATTAATTTATTGTTCAATACGGCGGTGATGGAATATGAAAATTCCATTAGTAGTTCATTTATAACGTAACTCGTGTCCGGCTTTGACCTGACGCGGGTATCGGAATATTAAAAGTGATTAAATGGGGTAAAATTTTTTTATAAATATCATTAGTGCTTTTCATCAGAGTAAATATTAAAAGTCAGATATATAAATATCAAGATTACAATTTGAATATTCATAAAGTATAAAATTATTGTTAGAGTCGCTTTTTAATCCAGGAGGATTTAAAGATGATACAGCTGCAAAGAATCACATTTTTGATTCTACTATTATCATTTTTATTTGTCTGCTCGCTATGGGCTGGCACAACCGGGAAAATTACCGGCAGAGTATATGATAAAGAAACGGGGGAAGCTTTACCCGGCGCCAATGTGATCATTGCCCAAACCGAACTGGGAGCAGCGGCGGATATGAATGGACAATACACAATTTTGCATGTGCCCCCGGGTATGTTCGACGTGAATGTGTCCGTCATCGGCTATGCAAATGTGACGGTAAATCAGGTCCGCGTTCGAATCGACCAGACAACCCATGTCGATTTCGCGCTTGAAATAGAAGCAATTGAAGGGGAAACGGTTACGATTGTAGCGGAACGGGCGCTGTTAAAAGAAGACGTAGCAACCAGTGTCGTTGCCGTATCGGACAGAGAGGTTGCAGAACTTCCGGTTACGGATGTGGACGGAGTTATCAGCCTGCAGGCCGGTATTCAGGAAGGTTTGGCCATTCGCGGCGGCACGGCCGAAGACGCCCTGTTTATGCTGGATGGCGTTACCCTGCGCGATCCCAGAAATAACCTGCCGGTTACAAAAATTGCTCTCAGCGCAGTTAAAGAAATATCACTGGAACGCGGGGGCTTTAATGCCGAATACGGCCAGGTCCAATCGGGACTTGTTAATGTTGTAACCAAGGAAGGTGGTAAACAAAATTATAGTGGAAGTATTACTTTCAAGGTTAGTCCACCAGCGCCGAAATATTGGCGCGGAGAGGGCATCCCGGATGTTTATGATCCTGACTCTTACTGGATGCGTCCGTATCTGGATGATGACGTCTGCTGGACAGGAACAAGTAACGGCGCATGGGATGAATATACACAGAACCAGTACCCCATCTTTAAGGGCTGGAATGAATTTTCAAAGATTTTATGTACGGACAATAATCCTGACAACGATTTAACGCCGCTGGCCGCACAGCGTGTTTTTCTCTATGAAACCAGGAAACGTCAGAACACAAAACAGGGGGATTATCAAATCGACGGCGGATTGGGCGGACCGATACCGGTTATCGGTAAAAAATTAGGGGATCTGCGGTTTTTTACTTCCTACCGCCGCGACCGTGAAATGCTGCTTTTCCCCCTGACACGCCCGGATTATGTAGATTATGACTGGACTATGCAATTAACCTCGGATATTACACCCTCTATGAAATTAAGGTTTTCAACTCTGTCAGGGAAACAGTATACGATGGAGTCCAACTGGGCTCCCGGGTACTATCCTCGATGGCCGAGCGAAATAGCCGATGTCGCCGCATATTCTCATCAGTCGATGTTTAGTGACTGGGATTTTTGCCTGACAGATATCGGCCATCAATCCTTCGCAACCAAATTGACGCATACATTAAACCCGACAACATTTTACGAAGTATCCCTGGAACATTTTAAAAGGGATTATTATACCCGTCCGACCCGGCCAAGAGATACGAAAACGTTATATGAAGTTGTCCCCGGTTATTTCCGGGATGAAAATCCGTTCGGATATTACCCGGAAACAGATGTGGGACTCATCGTCGGCTCAACCTCACACGCCTCCAAAGCACGCGATTTTACCATTGTTAACTCTACCACCTTCAAGGCCGATTTCACTAACCAGATCAATTATAACAATTTAATCAAAGCAGGCGTTGAATTTGTTTACAATGATCTGAATTTCGATTATGGTGTGATCGCCTCGGCCAGTGAAGGCAAGACTTATAGTAACCGGGTGCAGATGCATGTTTTTCCTGTCAGGTCTGCGGTCTATATCCAGGATAAACTTGAAGCCAACGGTTTTACGATGAATGCGGGATTGCGGTTAGATTATAGCAGTTCAAGGACCGACTGGTGGGATTTGAATCCTTATGACCAATATTTTTTCTCTTCAAAATATAATACCAATATGGAATTTGCCAAGTCGGCGTCGAAATCCCAGTGGCAGTTAAGTCCGCGGCTTGGGATTTCTCATCCTATTACCGAAAATTCCAAACTGTTTTTCAATTACGGACATTTCAAGCAAATGCCGCAGTACGAAACCCTGTTTCGTGTGCAGCGAACTTCAGACCGCGAATTGACCGGCATTGGGGATCCGAATCTGATATTGGCCAAAACCGTCTCCTATGAATTGGGTTATGACCATGTTCTGTATAATAATTTCCTTGTTCAACTGGCGGCATTTTACAAAGACATTACGGATCAGCAAAATACAACTCAGTATAATTCCATCGGGGGAATTGTTTACGATAAAACCACAAGCAATAATTATGAAGATATACGCGGTTTCGAACTGACCCTCAGAAAAGCGACAGGGCGCTGGTGGGCCGGTTTTGCCAATTATACATATCAGGTGAACACAAGCGGCACATTCGGCAGGGAACGCATCTGGGAAGACCCCGCCCTGCAGAAGAAATATGATGAAGCCACGGTTAATTTGTATCAGCAGCGCCCGATCCCCCGGCCCTATGCCCGGGCCAATCTCAGCTTTTATACCCCGGACGAGTTTGGCCCATCATTGATGGGACAGCAGTATCTCGGAGGATTGATGTTAAACATACTTTTGGACTGGGAGGACGGTGACTGGACAACCTATAACCCGAAAAATATTTCAGGGGTGATCAACAACGTCAAATCGGTTGAATGGTTCAATATGGTTTTACGTTTTACCAAAACTTTTAAATTCAACAATTTCAGGGTTCAATTCCTGATGGATGTTAACAACGCCCTGAATACGCTCCGGTTAACAAATACCAATGACGAGGATTACAGGGCATCTTTGCATTTCCCGAAAAATAAAGCGTATGATAATATACCCGGCGACGATAAAATCGGAGACTACCGTAAACCCGGCGCGGAATTTCAGCCCATGGAACGCCGGCAAGTTATTAACAGGGAAACAGATATCGGTAAGGACCGCGTGATTTATTATGAAGGTTCTACCGGCGAATATCTGGTATATATGGATAACACATGGTCAAGTGTAAACAAGTCCCGTTTAAACAAAATCCTGGATGACAAGGCTTATATTGACATGCCGAATGCCTCTACTTTCTGGTTCCTGAATCCAAGACAGTTCTTTTACGGTATACGCTTTTATTTTGATTTAAAATAACTCTAAATATGGGAATGTCTTATGAATACAAAAAAGATATATTTTAGAAAACTGTTCGTGTTGTTTCTTGTACCAGCTATCCTGATCCTGATCTCCAGTCTTTTTCATTCCGCCTTTTCCCAGGAATGGAGGTGGCTGCGGATCGGCGAATTACAATGTTATTTCTCCGACCGGGGTTCGGAAGTTGAAGGCGAAGGGTATGGCAATATGACTAATTTTTTCTCATGGCCGGCCCAATATGGCGTTGTTGAACAGACTACGACAAGGCAAAAATGCATGTGGATAGGCTGTAAAGATTTTTACGACAGCCGGCAGAGTAAATCCCTGAGTGTTAAAGTCGTCGGAATAGGACCAAGAGATTGTGAAGAACGCCAGAATATGATTTTCGAACAGGATATTAAAGTTATCGGCAAATTTTTTCATCCTACAGTTATCGTTGACGATCAAAAAGCAAACCACCTTGACAATTACGAGCAATTGGACGATACCGACGATTCATTACCATGCGACCGGATGATCATCATAAAGATCAATACTTCTATCGGTATATCGGTCACCAAAAAGATTCTGGCATTCAGCCACCCCGATCATAGTAATTACTTTATATATGATTTTGTATTCAAAAATACGGGCATTTACGACCGGGCGGGTAAGAGTTATACACAACCCCTGAAAGACGTTTATTTTTACTGGGTCAACCGGTATGCTTTTTCAGGGGAATCACTCACCGCTTACAGCCAGGGTTGGGGCGCCAATGAGAGTTCCTGGGGCGCCAATACGCTCAATCATGCGTTTGGGAACAACCCTTCCGCCCCTGAATTCAATGATCCGAATTCGATACTGTACAAAATGAGGGCTTATTACTCTTGGTACAGTCCAAATGATGCGCGCCAGGTCAGCTATAATGAAGACTGGGGTTGTCCGAACCAGCTTGATGATGGCGTGATGAGTTCGGCCAAGTACGCGGGTTGTGTTACACTGCATGCGGATACGGATGTCGGTAATCCGACAGACAATATCTATCAACCGAGGACAACATGGTATGTGTCTTCAGATGAGGGCGTCTGGAGCGCAAGCGTAAGTCAAACTGATGAAATATACATGCAGCAGCGTTATGACTTTATGAGAGAAGGGCACCCGTCCCGGAGCCATGCCGAACTTATAGCGGCCAATTATCTGTACGCGCAGGAATATGAACTGGTGGACACGGACAGAAATGTCGGCGGCGGAACAAGTCAGGGGCAGGGTTTCGGTCCTTATACAATGGCCCCCGGTGACAGTGTTCATATCGTATTTGCTGAAGGTGTTGCCGGCATAAACCGGCAGAAAAACAGGGAGGTGGGCGGGAAATGGCTGCAATATTTTAACGGTACCGGAAAACCGGAACTTTTAATGCCTGACGGGTCAATCACAACCGACCATAACGAATATAAAAAAGCATGGGTGTTTACGGGTAAAGATTCCATATTAAAAACCTATCAAAATGCGATCAAAAATTTTCAATCCGGTTACACACTGACCCAACCCCCTCCGCCGCCGCAAAATTTTACGGTAAAGTCCGGTGGTGACCGGATTATACTCAGTTGGTCGGATAACGCGGATTCGGCGCCAAATTTTGACGGATATGTCATTTACCGTTCCGAAGGTAATGTCATGGATCCCAAAACTGTTTACGAACAAATTTTCGATTGCAGCGCGGCCAATGTCGTGCATCAATATGACGATACTTCTGCCGTACGCGGATTTGATTACTATTATTACATCCAATCCAAGGACGATGGTTCCAACAATAACGGTAAACCGTTGAAAAGCAGTTTGTTCTGGACCGCGACCAATATACCGGCATACCTGCGCCGCCCCGCCGGGGAAAAATTTTCGGATATCCGCGTGGTACCCAATCCTTACGATATACGAGCCAGAAGCGTGCAGTTTGGCGAAGACTTTCAGTATGATCGTATCGCCTTTTACGGTCTGCCGCCGGAATGCAGCATCAAAATTTATACGGAACGCGGCGATCTGATATGGGAAAAAGATCATAATGACGGCTCAGGTGACGAATTATGGGACTCCCTGACATCATCAGGACAGATTATCGTGAGCGGTATATACATCGCCTATTTTGAAACGCCGGAAGGCGAATCCGTTTATCGTAAGTTTGTGGTCATTAGATAAAGGACTATATTATGAAAAAGAAAATAAATTTATTATTCACCGGTCTGCTTTTTGTTTTTCTTTTGACCGGCAGCGGGTTTACCGGTGAAAATGAAAAACTGGCCCAGACGGGCTTTCAGTTTTTGAGCGTCATCTCCGACGCGCGCGCCGCTGCCATGGCCGAGGCAATGACCAGTCTCGAATTCGGTTCCGGCGCCCTGTTCTTTAACCCGGCGGGAATGGCCAATATGAAAGGTTTTATTGATATGACCGCAAGTACCAATCAATGGATCGCCGACATATCCCACAACACTTTCAGTCTGGCCGTTAATCCGGCAATGGGTCATTACGGTGTAATCGGTTTTAGCGTACAAAGCGTTGACTATGGGAAATTCTATGGTACGCGGGTGGATAAATCGAAGGACCTGGGTTATGTAGATACGGAAATCTTTGAATTGAATTCCATGGCCATTGGGGTGGGATATGCGAAATCATTAACCGACCGGTTCAGTGTCGGCGGACAGGTGCGATGGGTGAAACAGGACCTTGGCGAAAGTATGATTCCCTTTATTTCCGCCGAACAGGACACATCCTTAAAAGGTATAACAAACGACCTGACTCCCATCGCTTACGACTTTGGCACCCAGTTCAAAACCGGCTTCAAAAGCCTGGTCTTCGGCATGTCGGTGCGGAATTTTTCCAAAGAAATCAAATATGTTGAGGAGGGTTTTCAATTGCCCCTGGTGTTTAATCTCGGTATTTCCATGAACATGATGGATTTTTTTGAGAACACACTTTTTAACAGTTCTCTTTTTCTGGCCGTCGATGCGACGCATTTCCGTTCGCATGCCGAACAGGTTAAAGTAGGACTTGATTACCGTCTGATGGATATTTTATCTCTTCGCGGGGGTTATGTCAGTAATAATGATGAGAACAGCATTTCTTATGGGATGGGTGTGGAATATATGGGCCTGGCTCTTGACTACGCTTACACGCCATTCGGTGTGTTTGATAATGTAAAACGGATGACGGTGAGGTTCTCACTGTAAATTTTTTAGGAGAGTATTTATGAAAATAAATCAATTAATCCTGAATGGTGTGTTAATGAGTGTTTTGTTCATTATCATGGCAGGATGCGAATATGACGTCAAATCACCTCTCTGGTACGAAGAATATACAGATCCGCTAAAACCTGAAATAATCGGGGTTTCTCCGGCGGATCGGGCCGGACCGGGAGTGAATTATATTACGATTTTGGGTAAAAATTTTGCATCGTCGCAAGATAAAAATGTGGTATACTTTAATACAACAACCGTAGATGTTACACATTCCACAACAACCTCTATAACTGTGCGCCGGCCCAATTTGGTTAGCGATTCTGCAGAGATCAAGGTGGTTTCCTCGGAAGCCATAGTTGTTACTAACTATAAACCATATAAAATTGATCCGGTCACAGCAGCTTATGGTGAATTTTCAGGCGGTGAACGGCACAGCGCCCTGGCCGTTGATAAAGATGAAAATCTGTACGTCTTTCAGCGGACTCCCAGAACCGTGTTCAAGATTCCTCCTGCCGGAGAAAGAATTGAAATCGGAGAAGCGTCAAGAACTGTGACCGATGCAAAAATGGGGCCGAACGGCAAGTTGATCATGCTCATGAATAATCGAAATATCCAGCAGATGGACCCGAGTACGGGAGAAGAAACACTATGGATTGCGGCGAATAAAAAGGTGTCTTATGGTGATTTTGACAGCAATGGGAATTTTTATACCGGAGGTCTACGAACCGATTTAAGCGTAATTACACCTGCCGGTTCCGATAATACGATTGATGTGTACGCCTCGTTTGCGATACTTTGTGTGCGTGTTTATAACGGTTTTGTATATTTACTGGTGGAAAATCCCAGACCTGATGGAATCAATCCCGACCTTGCTATCTGGAAACACGAAATATTGGAGACAAACGGTACGCTGGGCGAAGCGCAACTGGTGCTTGACTGGGCCGACACCGGGGATTATGCGGAATTCGAACCCAAATATTTCACTTTTTCAATGGACGGTATAATGTATATCGGTACGGACCATGCCAGTCCAATTTTGATTTTGAATCCCGATGGTTCTCAGGACATTCTTTATAAAGATATTCTATCGACAAGCGCGGAATTTCTTGTATGGGGTACCGGTAATTACCTTTATCAGATTATGGGCGGCGAAGCCTGGGACCTGAAAAGAATAGATATGGGCGCTGTCGGCGCCACTTATTACGGACGCAACATGTAACCCGAAAATATTGATATTGTGTTATAAAATCCCGGGAACACCTTCCCCGGGATTTTACACCTGTCGGCATAGAAATTTTGAAAATAATTCTCCCCTTGTCTTCCTCTTTATTTGGGGTTTATGTATCCGGGAATTGAAAATTAAATCGTGCGGTCAGATGATAACATGGTTTATTGATGCAAAGTTACCGTGGCTTTAAGGATTTCGGCGAGACAAGCGATGTAACTTTGTGTTCTGACGCAGGGGGATTTAAATGTTGTTCAACTTAAAATAAAACGGTTCACCTGACTACCAATGTACCGTTTTTATTATATATTTGTATATACCAGGTTTAATATTATACCAACCTCCTATAGTCTGTCACCCGGATTATTCATGTGTTTGAAAAATGAAATGGAATTATATCTGAACGTTATTCGTTAATATAATTACAAATTTATATTGAATGTATAGCGCAGCGGTGTGACATGTAAACGGATACTGTTTGCTGATTCTGATTACAATTTCAATATAATCAATTGATAATATGATAAAATTTTTATAAACAGGAATCGAAACGATTATATATGCGTCAAAACAATAAAAAAATGTTTAAGCTGAAATGAACGTATAAGTATACTTAAGGATTATAATATAAGGAGAAATCGTGCCATTATTAACCGATAAAGAAATTGAAACAGAATTGAATAAATTAACCTCCTGGCAACGGTCGGGAAAAGAAATTTCGAAAACATATCAATGCAAAAATTTTAAAACGGCATTACGGTTTGTAAATATAGTGGGAGAAGCGGCGGAGCAGGCAGATCATCATCCGGATATTTTAATACACAGCTGGAATAAAGTGACGCTGACCCTTTCAACACATAACGAAGGTGGATTAACATCAAAGGATTTTGAACTCGCGTCCCAAATTGAAAAATCTTATCAACATTCAAACCCGGGAACCGGGATATAGATGTGTGAATAATCCCTAATTATTATTTTCTTTTAATAAAATATTGCGTATCCGGGCTGTGGTTTTCCAGGTGGCAATTCCAAAAGGAACCGAGGGTTCCATGAATTGGTGTAAGGATAATTGGTGGTTTAAATACAGTAAATCGATGACAGGGGAGTCGTCAATCCACACGATTATTTTTTCATCAGTCACTTTCAGACGTACATGGTGCCAAACATTATCCCGGAACGGCATATTTAAAGTTGTGATATTTTCTGAGGCGTCTGTCCAGTCAATATTACTGATACCGACCACTCTGCCTCCCCAGCCCCCAACGATAAGGGAACAGTATGTCCCCCGTACAGGAAAAGTCAACCCGCAAAAGAAATCGTCTCCCTGTACCCGCATAGCCTGAAGGGATATTTCATAATTTTTTTTGGGAAATTCGCCGGTCCAGGTTACGCCCGTCAAACCGTTTCCAGCGGCGATTATGATAACGCTGTCGGAGATATTTACCGGCCCGTTGCCGCTGAAATTTGTTTTAACCCATTTCTGAAGGGTATGTTGATTTAAAATTGAACGTTCAATCGGTTGGATAATTTTTGACTGATCCGGTTTACAGAACAGGCATGTGGCAATCAATATCCAAAAAATTCGTATGTGAAATTGCATAAAATTCAGGAGATTAAAGTTAAATACTCTTGGTCCATCTGACGATCTTTTCAAAACCCTCGTCAGCGGCTTTGGTGATTAATTGAATATTAAGCGGTTTAGCAAAGTAATCGTCAAATCCTGCTTTTCTGCATTCCAGAAAGTCATATATTGAAGTGTATCCCGTAATTGCATAAATACATTCCGCGATTCGTTCTTTTCTTATACGTCTGCACAGTTCCAGGCCGTCCATGCCGGGTAACTGCAAATCAATGAAAAAAACATGGAAATCTTCCTTTCTTAACATATCTAAAGCTTCCTCACCGGTAAAAGCGCATTTCACACAGTATCCTGCTTCCGTCAGAATGTCAGTCAATAATTGCTGTATGGTTTCCTGATCATCAACAACCAATATTTTGTTCATATTATAATACTCCTGCTTTGCTGGTTAATTCCTGAAATCTATATTTATTATCGACCGAATTGGTAAATTTGTTAGTTTTGTCTTGTCTCCTTGTACTGAATTTTAACAGAAGAACAATTTCAAAATATCTGCCTGATCATTTTACTCCAGGGATTACCAGGGACTAAATACATGATTGCAGACATGATTTATCATGCCTGTATTAAAATACAAACTTTATTTATAAAAACAATATTTCAATTGGATTTATTTTGTATGAAAACAACAGGTGTTCGATTTATAACGGTCCAGTAAATTTTTACATATGATTTATACGATGACTGTTAAATTATGACCCACAGTAACAGGATACTCAAATAATGGGAAAACAGAGTTTCTCAAAAATTGATATCAAAGGACACGATTTTGTGTTCTGATATGCAAAAGTGTTGTTGAATAAATAGAATTCAAATATTGTTATATGATTTATAAGAAATTTTTAGCTAAAAGTAAATATTGATATTATAAAAAATACCATAATAGAAAAAAATAATACGTAATATTTTAATTTTAATTCTAAATTAAAATACTACATGAGCATAAAAATAATATTAAAGTACTTGTTTCATGTCCTAAAAATATATAACTTTGATAAACTTCAATAGTATATAAATTTCAGAGAATTTATGGAATCATTAACAAAACAGGAATTGGTTAAAGTATTGAATTTTGTATTTCCTCGTCACCGGGAAGACAAAAATCTGGCCATCATTGTAGACTTGCCCAATCATAGCAATCAGGATAATGAAGCCTGGCAAAAACGACGTAAAATTGCCGAGAAATGGGCGGTATTATTAAAAGAGGCCGTGGATCAGTTGGGTATTGAGAATGTTAATCTTTATGCATATCAGAATGTAGAATCAGCAAATGCGGATTTACCGGAAAATGCTTATCTGGTTAATAAAACATTACCCGCAACGTCCGAAAATTTGCCGGTTGAAGGCGAAATATTGTTTAAAAAGGTATTTGAGACAAACCAACTGTTTTTAGCGCCGACCGAATATTCCGCTACAGCGCCGTTAAAAATTGCCGCAAAAAGATACGGATTCCGTGCGGCTACTATGCCCGGATTTTCTGAAAAGATGCTTCCGGCGTTAAAAGTGGATTTTGAGCTGCTGAACAAACGAATACAATTGTTGAAAGATAAACTGGATATTGCCAATACGGTTAATGTGCAATTTCTTGTCGATAATGAAAAAACCTATAACATGGTGTTCGATCTGTTTCAGAGGGTTGCGCATATTAGCAGCGGCCAATTCCCCCAAAAAGGAATGGCGGGTAACCTGCCAAGCGGTGAGTGTTTTATTGTACCTTATGAAGGCGGGCTTGGTGTGGCAAGCAGAACAAAAGGTCACCTTCCGGTCCAGTTTGGCGATGAAATTGTTGAATACCGTGTAAGACAAAACAATGTTTCCAAAGTGTTGTCATCCGGTAAAACAAGCAAGGAACAGATCCGTTATTTAAAAAAGGAACCGGCCTACGGGAATATTGCCGAACTCGGATTTGGCGTACTGTCCGATTTTGGCATAAAATCCATCGGTGAAATTTTACTGGATGAAAAATTAGGATTTCATATAGCGTTCGGACGCAGCGATCATTTTGGCGGAATTACAAGCCCGGCTATGTTTTCGTCGCCTAAAGAGGTTGTTCACGTCGACAGAGTTTATATTGAAGAAATACAACCCCGCATACAGATATCGTCCGTTTATTTTGAGTACCCCAATCAAAAAAAGGAATTGATCATTAAGAAAGGTAAGTACGTTATTTGGTAAAAAGATAACCTCGCTGTAAAGTGAAATAATTTTTTCTTGATTTTTATGCAATTTTCTTTTATCTTTATTAAAATTAATTACTATAAACTAATATGGTTCTTTGGTTAATATAGCATGTATCAAAAAGTACTCAAGTATGAAAATTATTGCATTGAAAAGTTAATACGAGCACAATTGTTAAATACCACATTTTAAATAAAAGTGCATCCTGTTCTGGGTGCACTTTTTTTTTATAAGCACTGTGATATGTTAATTTATACATTAATAGATGATTTCAGGAGGAAAGTAAAAATTGCGAAAAGTTCTGGATAAATTAATCGAATTACAGGATATTGACGGACAACTGCTAAAATTAGAAGAAGCGAGAGGTGATTTACCGCAAAAGGTAAATGAATTGGCATCCGATATTGATGATATCTCTAACAAATTGGATCAAAAAAAACATGATAAAAAGGAAAATGAATCACGAAAGATGGCTGTGGATGGTGAAACATCGTTACTCAAAGAAAAGTTGAAGAAATATCAAAATCAGTTGTATCAGGTAAAAACAAATAAAGAATATGATGCCATGACCTTGGAAATAGACAATTGTGAAAAAAAAATTGAAGAACTGGAATATGAATTTTTAGAGTTGGAAGAAGATATAATCAAGCTGGGAAATGATATATCAGAAACAGAAGAAAAGTTGAATGAACAGAAACAACTGTTACAAAAGAATGAGAAACACCTTTCTGAAATGATGGAACAAACCAAGGAAAAGGAAAAGTTATTAAAAGAACAACGCGAAATAATGATAAAAGATATCAGTCGTCCGTTATTAACAACATATGATCGTATTCGATTAAATCGGGGCGGCAGAGCGCTTGCTTATTTATCGAATGGTTCCTGCAGTGATTGCTCCACCCGTATACCGCCGCAGCGCAGCATGGAAATCCGAATGATGAATACTATATATTACTGTGAAGTATGCGGCAGGATTCTGGTATGGAAACCGGAAGATAAAGACAAACCGCCGCAATGAATCAATCGTTAAACAACAAATAAATAAATATGTAAATTTATAAAAAGGCAAGTGTTATATAATAAA
This sequence comes from Candidatus Zhuqueibacterota bacterium, assembly GCA_016934825.1. Taxonomy (GTDB): domain Bacteria; phylum Zhuqueibacterota; class Zhuqueibacteria; order Residuimicrobiales; family Krinioviventaceae; genus Fontivivens. The sequence goes on along the minus strand of JAFGSB010000100.1, from coordinate 24,935 downwards.
AAATCCAAAGTAGGTCAGATGATCGCGTCTCGCAAAGCGGGATGAGGAAAGTCCGAACTCCAGAGGGCAGGATGGTCCGTAACGCGGACCCGCTGTGAGGCGGGGAAAGTGCCACAGAAAACAAACAACCTCATAACGAGGATAAGGTGAAAAGGTGAGGTAAGAGCTCACCGGCCTGCTGGCGACATCAGGTGCATGGTAAACCCCATCCGGAGCAAGACCAAATAGGAGGGAAGAGGCGGCCCGTCTCGTTAAACCCTTGGGTAGGTCGCATGAGGTGCCGGGCAATCGGCATCCCAGATAAATGATCATCGGTTCGGAATACCGTACAACAGAATTCGGCTTATCGACCTGCTTTGGATTTTATTCATTCTATTGATAAAAAGGATTGTGATGTTTGCAGACATGTTAAAACCCACTGGAGCTATCTTATGGATTTAAAGTGGATCGTTTTAGATAATGCTGATGATGAAAATGAAAAATTAAATAATTTTGCTCTTGAATTAAACGTGCCCTTAATTATTGCCCAGATCTTATGGAGAAGAGAAGTTAAAACGATAGAAAATGCGCACAGGTTTTTCCGGGCAACAACCGATCAGTTGTATGATCCCTTTTTGTTAAAGGATATGCCGGCAGCCGTTGAACGTCTGCGTAAAGCTATTTTGAGCGATGAAAAGATTTTAATTTACGGAGATTATGATGTTGATGGAATCACTTCCGTGTCCTTTTTGTATTTATTATTAAAGGAACTGGGTGCAAATGTTTATTATTATATACCGGATCGGCAGCAGGAGGGTTACGGACTCTCGGAAAAGGGAATCCGCCAGGCCGGCGAACTTGGCATAAATCTGATTATTACGGTTGACTGCGGAATCACCGGGCATCAGGAAATAGCACTGGCATCTTCGTTAAATATTGATGTAATTGTCAGCGACCATCACGAACCGGGCGCCGATCTGCCCAGCGCGGTTGCGGTTATTGATCCCAAACGATCCGATTGCACATATCCTTTTAAAGAGCTGGCAGGTGTTGGTGTATCTTATAAACTGGCACAGGGTCTGCTGTTGAGAATGGAAATAGATGATTCCATACTTGAGAAATATATTGAACTTGTTGCGATTGGCACAGCCGCGGATATTGTTCCGTTGATCGATGAAAACAGAATTTTTGTCAAGTCCGGCCTGGAAAGATTAAATGACAGTGATAATATCGGGCTTAAAACATTGATTTATGCTGCCGGATTATACGGTAAGGATATCGGCACAGGTCAAATTGTTTTTATCATTGCCCCGCGGCTCAATGCGGTCGGCAGAATGGGCGATGCCGAACGCGCGGTAAAATTATTAACGACGAATGATGAACAGGAGTCGCAAAGAATCGCAGAGGTGATCGAATCGGAAAATCGTCACCGGAAAAGCGTCGATGAAGAAACATTCAATGAAGCGCTGATGTTGGCAGACCAGCAATTCCGTACGGGTAATACGCATTCACTGGTTTTGCACAAGAAAAACTGGCACACCGGAGTTATTGGAATTGTGGCCTCCCGGATTGTGGAAAAATTTTACCGGCCTACAGCATTAATTTCGGTTGAAGACGGGGTCGGTAAAGCATCGGCCAGAAGCATTCAGGGTTTTGATCTATATGAATCATTAAAAGACTGCGAAGATTTATTACTGGGTTATGGCGGTCACAAGTATGCTGCGGGTCTTTCAATTGATGAAAGCAATATTGAATCATTTAGAGATCGTTTTGAAAAAATTGCCCGCCAAAAATTGACCGAAGACCTGTTAATACCCAAGTTATCAATTGATGCCGAAATACAGTTAACACAGATTAATGATAAATTTGTAACCCTGTTAAAAAAGTTCGCACCTTTTGGTCCACACAATATGAGACCGGTGTTTGTATCGCGAAAGTTGCAGGTTGTTGGAACACCAATGATTGTTGGTAAAAATCACCTGAAATTTAAGGTACGTCAAGATGGCTGTGTTTTGGATGTCATCGGTTTTAATATGGGCGATCTGTTTTACCGGCTGTCGCCCGGAGAATCTAATCTCGACCTGGCATATGTCATTGAGGAAAATGAGTTTATGGGGCGAAAATCAATACAATTAAGAGCAAAAGATTTAAGATAAATATAACAGGAGGCATTTATGGATCCAAGAGATGAGCAGAGCAAAATATGGATGAACGGAAAATTTATCCCGTGGATGGATGCCAAAGTACATGTTATGTCACATGTTTTGCATTACGGATCAAGTGTATTTGAAGGAATGCGTTGTTATAAAACACCCAATGGCCCGAGTATCTTCCGCCTGGCGGATCATATCAGAAGATTATTCGATTCCGCCAAAATTTACCGGATGCCCATTAAATATACGATCAACGAAATCATCCAGGCATGCAACGATACGATTAAAGTCAATAAATATGAATCTGCTTATGTTCGTCCTCTTGTCTATCGTGGTTATCATAGTTTAGGCGTCGATCCTTCAAAATGCCCTGTCGAAGTGGTAATCGGCGCACTTAACTGGGGCAGATATTTGGGAGAAGAGGCAATCAGCAAAGGAGTGGATGTCGGCGTATCAAGCTGGAACAGGTTAGCCCCCAATACCATGCCCTCTCTCGCTAAAGCCGGCTCTAATTATATGAATTCGCAATTAATAAAGCAGGAGGCAAGTCTTGACGGCTTTTCCGAAGGGATAGGACTGGATATATTCGGTTATGTCAGCGAGGGAAGCGGGGAAAATATATATGTAATCCGGGACGGCGTCATTTATACCCCTTCATTCAGTTCCTGTATACTTCCCGGTATCACGCGGAATTGCGTCATAAAGATCGCATCCGAAATGAACATCAAAGTGGTTGAAACCCGGATTCCCCGGGAAATGTTATATATAGCCGATGAGATATTCTTTTCCGGAACAGCCGCGGAAATAACGCCGATTCGTTCGGTTGACCGTATTCAGATCGGTTCCGGCAGCCGGGGCCCGATCACTGAAAAAATTCAAAAACGTTATTTTGAATATGTCAACGGTGAATGTGATGATGTTTACGGCTGGCATGATTTTATAAAGTTATGATAAAAATATAACCGGTGTCCGGTTAACCGGACACTGATGTATAAATATTAACAATAAAAAATAAATCATTATAAAATTGTAATATCAAAAAAATATTTACAATGAATATAGAAACAGATGACGAAATTGAAATATTAACGCCACCTGAAAATCGTCGAACGGCCAGAGAAAGAGCGTTACAAGCTTTATACGCATTGGAATTATCCGGTAACCAGGTTAGTTTTGTTCTTAAGGAAATTTTGGGAGATAATATAAACGGTAATCCTATTATTGAATTTTCATGTGAATTGATCAAAATGACCTTTGATAAACGGCATCAACTTGATGAATTTATTCGCTTTCATTCAAAAAACTGGAAATTTGAACGTATTGCCGTACTGGATAGAATTATTATGCGAATGGCAATTTGTGAATTTTTGAATTTTGGGGACATACCACCCAAAGTGTCGATAGACGAGGCGATTGAATTATCCAAACTTTTTAGTACGGACAAAAGCAGCGGTTTCATAAACGGGATACTGGACGCAGTTTATGATGATTTAAAAAAAGAAAATAAAATTAATAAAACAGGACGTGGATGTCTGGATTCTAAGATGTAGTTAAAATACCTGCCGATTTTTTTGTCAGCAATAAAAATTTGTTTAAAACGAATGGATTGTCCATCTGCAATACGGACTTATAATTTTAATTAACCAGTTGGAGTGATTTCATTCAAATTATTTTGCAACTTGTTACCAAATTAAACATATAAAGAAATATAAATAAAAGATTTTTATTCCGAGATAACCGGATTCATTATTTCAGGCGGTATATCGGAACTTGAACGATATAAAATTTTTACGGGAAAACTTGAAAGGTTATTATAGATGTTAAAAAATGTAGAAAAGTTTCTTTCAAAAGTTATGGGCGGCACCAGTACGGACCGGGAACTTAAACGTATCTGGCCGATGGTAGAAAAGATCAATGAGATTGCCGATGATTATAAAAAATTAACTGATGAAGAATTGAAATCCAAAACCAACGAATTTAAATATCGTTTACGTATGGGTGAGACACTTGATGATATTCTTCCGGAAGCTTATGCCGTAGTTAAGGATACGTGTCGCCGATTATTAGGGGAAAAATGGAATGTTCGCAGTCAGGAAATAGAATGGGATATGGTCCCTTATGATGTACAGATCGTCGGTGGTATCGTACTACATGAAGGGAAAATTGCCGAAATGGCAACCGGCGAAGGGAAAACGCTTGTCGCAACCATGCCTTTGTACCTGAATGCCCTTGAGGGAAAAGGCGCGCATTTGATCACGGTAAACGATTACCTGGCCCAGCGTGACTGTGAATGGATGGGTGAAATTTATAAATTTCTCGGTCTTACGGTAGCCCCGATTTTTGGCGATCAATCGCCCGAAGAAAGAAGACTGGCTTACCAGGCTGATATCAGCTATGGCACCAATAATGAATTCGGTTTTGACTATCTTCGGGACAATATGTCGTCGGATGTATGGTCGGTGGTTCAGCGTCCGCTGCATTACGCGATTGTGGATGAGGTAGACAGCGTGTTGATTGACGAAGCGCGCACACCTTTAATTATTTCCGGCGCCGTCGGCGCACCCAAAAATATTTATAAAGAATTAAAGCCGACCGTTGAAAATTTATATAGACGACAAAAGGAACTCGTTCAGCAGCTCATCCGCGAAGGAAAAGAATTATTGGAAAAGGATGAAGAACTGGGCGGGATTAAAATATTAAGAGCGCATAGAGGCGATCCCAAGAATCCGGCGCTGCTGGAATTGTTAACTTCCGAGTTCTGGGTTAAAAAATTGATTGAACGTATCCAGGGTCAATATGAAGTCAACAAGAATATGAGTGAAATTGATGCCGAGCTTTACTATACGATAGATGAAAAAAGTCACGTCATTGATATCACGGAAAAAGGGCGTATATTCCTGTCCGGGGGACGCGATCAGGATATTGTTGACAAGATTCAAAAACTGGATGCGCTGGATGAAGTGCTGTCCAAGGTAAGCGGTCAGAAAAACCGCTCCGTTTTTTTTGAACATGATCCGATCACCGGTTATTGTAACGGTTTGACGCTCGAAGGAAAAACCGTCCTGGCAAAGATTAAAAACCAGATAAGCCCGGAACAATTGCAGGCGATTGACACATTATCCGGACAACTTTTGAAAATGTCGGAAGAAGTGAATAACAGGGTGCAAAACAAAAAAGGCGACAAGGCATCCGTCTGGAGAAATTTTTATTCCATGGCGAAAAAAATGGACAAAACGGTTAATAATTTAACCGAAGAGGGGAAAAAGTACCTGTCCGCAAACAGCCAGGGCAAATATGGTGAAAAAGAGGTCGATGCTTATATAACGTTGCTTGGTAAGATAAACGACCAGGCGGATGTGGATAACGATATTACATTAAGCCGTCAACTGATGGACAGAAGGCGGGATCTGCTAAATACTTATTTCGAAACGGACAAGCAGTTCGGAATCCCGTTGGGTATTCATGAGGAAGGTAAAATCGCCCTGCTCTGTATACTTAACGACGGCGATCCCCTGCTGATCCCGGTTATCTTTAAACTGGATCATTTGTTAAAGGGCGGCGACGGTGAGATCGGTGCGGGACAGGTTGGGGACTCAAACCAGGAATATTTTGAATTCAGGGATAACGGGGCCGTACTCAACCATATTACTGAAAAGGGACGAATAGCATTGCTGGGCGGGAATCCTGATTTATATGTTTTGCCCGACCGTAGTTTGGTGGAAGAGCGGGATCAGCAATTGCAGAAATTGCTGGATGACACCTTAAACCAGGCCTCATTTGATTATACGGCACGGATTATCGCCGTGGAACAGACGGAAAAGGAGCTATCCTCAATAGATGAATATATCTCTTCAACACAGGAGAGTGATATTGATAATGTCATCAAAACTTTTTATGAAACGGGCGATTCCCCGACCCAGATAAAAATAACGAAAACCGGTTTTGATTATTTGTCCAATTTTGCCGAACAAAGCCGGTCGCTGGTGTTGGATCTGGACTCGGACCTTGCCAAATACAGCAATGATAAACAGCAGATATTTAAAATCGCCCCAAACGGCGAAATTTCAGGACTCGCTGATAAAGAGCTTGACCGGTTACAGGGATCGTCCTATCAAAACACAGAGCAGGAAATCGGTAACTGGCAAAAATCTTCTCAAAATTTGTCCGGGAAAAACAACGTAGAGTTGAGACTGGAACTGGATAAATATCTCGAATCGAAAGTGGATAAAAGCGGACAGTCTGAAATCGGCAGTATATCCCGTCGTTTCGAAGATGTCAAACGAATATCAACAAATATAAAAAGGGTATTCGACAAGTTATCGGACAGGGAGCTGTCGTTTAGTGAAAAACAGCGTTGGGCAAGAAGATATTTCCGACTGGAGGGCGAAATCTTGCCGGAAACCGAATTTACCAAAAATATTGTCATTAAAGGTTTGTCCGAAACCGGTATGAACAATTTACTTGGAATAGCAAAAGAACGTGAAACGGTCGCGAATAAATTACTGGAAATCGTGGCAGACCAGGATATAGACGTGGACGCTGTATTTGTTATGAATAAAAAAGGGTATCCTGCGGCTTTGGAAAAAACCGCCCGTTCGTTACTGCTTGACGGATTACCTTTTTTTAGTTTTAGCGATGAATTTCAAAATTTCCGTGATGAGATCATTCAGTTCAGCACCAAAAAAGTCAATTCCAAATCGGAGTTTGAAGGTCTGCTTCCCAAGGAAAAAGCCCATTTGCGAATGAAGAATATTATGCTTGACGACCGGGAAATGACCGAACTGTTATCCAACGCGCATTTGCCGCATTTCGTCATGAGCAACGAAGAGATTGAACACTGGTTCCGTCTGCATTTTGACCGGAAACCCAGGGCTATCCTTGAACAAAAAAGAGACAAGTTCTGGCAGGACTATAATCGTGTTGAAGAACGGGTGCAGAATATTTCGCAGTTATTACGGGCTTATACGTTATACCAGAAAGACGTGGATTATGTCGTCAAAGCGATAGAGGAAGGAGAAACCAGGCGATCCGGGGCGCAGGCTGGACGTAAAGCCGTTATGATTGTCGACCAGTTTACCGGCCGATTGATGCCGGGGCGTCGTTTCAGCGAGGGACTGCATGAGGCCCTGGAAGCAAAAGAAGGAGTGGAAGTACAGGCCGAGAGCCAGACCCTGGCGACAATTACTCTGCAGAATTTTTTCAGGTTATATAATAAACTGGCCGGAATGACGGGTACGGCCGAAACTGAGGCTCAGGAGTTTTTCAGTACCTATAAAATTGATGTCATTGTCATACCCACCAATAAACCGGTGATACGTGATGATATGAATGATGTGATCTTTCGGACCAAGAAGGAAAAATACCAGGCCATAATTGATGAAACCATTAGTAAACACGAACAGGGCCGCCCTGTTTTGATCGGTACCGTATCGGTAGATGTGTCCCAGCATCTGAGTCAGTTATTTACAATGCAGGGCATACCGGTTGCCAACTGGCTGAAAAAGGGCGATGTGACAAAGGAACTCGAGTCCGGACGGTTTCATACGGTATTGAACGCGAAATACCATAAAATGGAAGCGGAGATCGTGGCCAAAGCAGGTTTGCCCGGAGCGATCACCATCGCTACGAATATGGCCGGCCGCGGTACCGATATTAAACTGACAAAGGCGGTTATTGAACAGGGCGGACTGCATATTATCGGTTCCGAAAAACATGAGGCGCGGCGGATTGACCGGCAGCTGCGCGGCCGTTCCGGCCGCCAGGGCGATCCGGGTTCCTCACGATTCTACCTGTCATTGGAAGATGATTTGATGCGACTGTTTGGTTCGGACAGGATCACATCCGTTATGAGCAGGCTGGGTTCGATGGAAGACAATGAAAAAATTGAACACCCGCTCATTACCCGGTCCATCGAACGGGCACAGAAAAAAGTTGAAGAACGGAACTTTGAAATCCGGAAAAACCTGCTGGAATATGATGATGTTTTGAATGACCAGCGCAAAATAATTTATAAACGCCGGCAGAATTTACTCGGCTTTGCACAACCGGAAGATTTTGTGGAATCCAAGGTCAAGCGGTTTTTAGGTGAACTGGATGACAGATCCACCTGGAAACTGCCCGAACTGCTGGATAATTTAAAAGAATTTTTCGGCACCGAGCCCGATTTTACAGCCGAGGACCTTGAACGACAAAAACCCGATAATATCCGAAACGTTATTCTGGAATGGGTCGACGAACGCTTGAAGGAACAGCGGCATCTTTACCAGATGCAGGAAAGACATCGTATTTTAGGTTATTGTCAAATACAGGATGTTCTGGCTGAACTGGTGCTGTTAAAAATCCGGTTACATAACGCCGGTACAACCGACGTATCCCGCTGGAATATGGAGGGTATCAGTTTTGAACTGGAGAGGATATTGGGGACCAGCCCGGAATGGCTGGACAACAAACAGGAGTTAACGAATGCGGCTCAGGTGGAACAGCGGATTGTCAAATGGGCGCTGGAAATTTATAACAGTAAAGTGCAAAAATATCAAAAAATATTTGATAAAATTATTTTTTCGGGTATCAGTTTACAGGAATTCCTGGAGATATATGTCAATGGCCTGATGAACAGGCATCTGTCCGTTGATACGCCCTCCGGCGCCTGGAATACGGAAGCATTTTTAAATGAACTGGAGAAAATTTTTATGGACCGCCCGCCCATCGGTGAAAATGAAATGCGGACAATTCGGCGGGAAAAAATCGCGGAAAAAATTCAGCACTGGTTAAATGAATTGTCCATAAACTCCGGGGACGACCTGCTTTATCGCAACCGGATCTTTGGGTATTTCTCCTCCACTCAATTTATCAGCGCGATAATTGAGTATGTTTTTATAAAAGCTGTCGATACTTTTGACCGTGATAAGCCGGAGTTCACTCAAAAACAGCAGGCTTTCCTGGAAAAAGTATTTGACGACAAGTTTGATTTTGACGGCGGGGTGATAGACTGGAACGGACTAATCAATCAGACCATCGGCCATGCCCGTCAGTTATATTTTACGGAATTACATAACAACATTACCACATACAATGAGTTAATGCTGGCCAGTACGTCGATCGAGGAACTTATCGAAGCGTCGATACTGGCATTATTTAATAACATAACAAAGATGAATCTGGATCCGGTAAGCGCCCAAAAGCTGTTATCCCGTAACCTGGAAAACATGTTTTTAAGTAAACCGGACAAGGCACTGCCGGAAACCCGGGAAGCCAATACAATGTCATTGTACAAGGAAGAACTGATTTCCTGGGGCTTGGCATTTTATAAAACATATTCCGACCGTGTGGAACGATATCATCAGGAAAGGCTGAGCAGCGAGATCGTTTTTGACAGCGTGCTTATGATGATCGATGATACGATTTACGCGATGATCGGCAATATACTGGGAAAAGAAGACTCGCTTGACGCAACGCAAATCCGGCGTTTGGAAAGTGATTGCCGGCTGATATTCAGGCAATCTCCGCGACTGCGGGATGAAAGCGATGAAGTCATGGACCCGAACGACGTGATGGAAAAACTCAGTATGTGGTCGCAGGGTATCTATAAGAAAAGAGTAAACGAGATCGGGAAAAATGTAGTCGCCCGCTACGAACGATACTATATTTTAGAAAAAATCGATGAGAACTGGCGTCAGCACTTGAGCGGTGTGGATGATCTCCGTGAGGGAATCGGACTTCGTGGTTACGGACAAAAAGACCCGCTGCTTGAATATAAATCCGAGGCATACAAAATGTTCGTAAAAACGGTTGACAGCATTAACCGTGACGTGGTCAGCACCCTGTTCCGCGTGTTTGATGTCGGCGGAGAGTTTGAGGAGCGGGAAATGCGCCGCGCCGAACCGCAGCAATTGTCCACTTCCCATTCACAGGTCGAGTTGTTCAAACAGGTTATGACCAAAAGTCAGCAAAAACCCGCCCAGATTCCCGGAGCGGTTGGCGGCGGAGCAAAAAAACCGGTTGTGAAAACCGTTAAAGTCGGCCGGAATGATCCCTGCCCCTGCGGCAGCGGGAAAAAGTATAAAAACTGCTGTGGAAAAAATTTATAATTTTTTTGAACGTATTTTTATTGCGGATTACATGTAATTTATTATTTTGATTAAAGATAATTCATACCCGAACGATTCGGGAATAAAACGATTTTAACTATTACTTGCATTTAAAAAATAATTTAATATATTCGATTAAAGACGGTTTTTACTAATTATTTGACATGAAACGCATTATTACCTGGAGCAAATCTTGATGAACAAACGGGTTCTTGATATATTAAGTATTGTAATGAAAGAGATACGTGAAAGCTTTTTTGGCGATATTGATTTACAATTAATAATGGACATATTATCAGATCAGGGGTTTACCGATGATGAAATATCATCCGCAATGAACTGGTTAATGAGTCATGGTGAAAGCATTGACAGGGTCATCAAAGGACATCCCTCGGATGTACCCAAACCTGTCTGGCGTTTATTAACTCCTGCAGAGAAAGAAATAATATCCCCGGAAGCGTATAGTTATTTGTTTCACCTTCGTGAACTGGAACTGTTAAGCGATGATGAAATGGAAAGAATTATCGAACGCGCCGTAAATCTTCAAATGCCGCGACTTGATGTAAAAGAAATGCAGGACCTGATCGCCGCAGTGGTTCTGGACTTTGAGAATAGCGCATCCGAAGGTTTTTTTCAGTTCAATTCTACTTTATTGCCGCATTAGATCATACATATTTCAAGCGTGCAGTATGAAGGTAAATTATGTCACAATCTTTGGTTATTGTTGATTCCATATCAAAGTATAATATTTTACAAAAATTTTTGGGGGATAGTTATTTTATTTATCCCGGGATCGATATCATTAAAGATCTTGCCGGAACAAATTTTATTTTCAAAAATGATGATTTAAAACCTCACTTTCTATTCCAACCCAGGCATAAAGAGTATATTGTAGAGCTAAAAAAAATTTCCGAACTGTTTCAAAATATAATTATTGCGGCTGACCCGAGTTTATCTGGGGAACTCAAAGTTAAATGTTTTGAGCATATCTTTATCGAAAAAAAAGATTGTGTCAGGAGGGTCAAGATTTACGAGTTTACCCGTCTCGGTATTAAACAGGCTTTTGTAAAACCGGTTCCCGTCAATAATTTACTTTTAAATTCATATTATACCCGGCTGGCAATTAACCGTTTAATCATTCATAACAGTAATATATTACAAAAATTTTCAGTCAATGACCTGCGTTTCGAATATATTATGGCCCTGGGATTGATTTGTGAATGTGAAGATCAAATAGAAATATTCAAGGTCGAAAAGTCATATGCAATGAATGTGGTACTTAAAGTCAACGATAGCCAGGCTATATTTTGTCCGCTCGTGGGGATATCCGGCAGTACGCCGGTCATTCCGGATTTATATCACGCGAAAGCGGTCATCAAAGACTTGAAAAAACAATTATTCAAGGTGAAAAAAATTATCCGGCAGCAGAAAAAAATTAATCCTCCGGCCCCCTTTACAACCATAACATTACTTCATGAAGCTTATAAAAAGTATATGTATTCTCTATCGAAAACATTAAATAATGCAAAAGAGCTGTACGAGGGCATTGATCTGGGCAGAGCCGGTTTAAAAGGATTAATAACATTTTATCACACCGAATCGAATTACACTCCCCCTGAGGCCGTATTAAAAGCCCGTGAATTGATCTATACGGATTACGGCGCGGAATATTTGCCGCCAAAGCCGTATCAGTATGGTAAAAATGATCCGTCTATGGGGGCCATAAGGCCCGTCGATGTTAAACTTTTCCCCAATAAAGTCCGTAAATTTTTGACCGATGAACAGTTTAATATATATTCATTAATCTGGAACCGGTTTGTCGCGTCACAAATGAGCGGATCAATAGAAGAACAGACAACAGTTGATATTGTTTCCGATACGGAAAATCGGTATGAATTAAAAAGTTTGGAAACAAAAGTTCTGTTTCGCGGGTATAAATTATTAGATGATGATTCAAATCAATACAATAATACCAAATTGAATACAATTTCGAATGAATTAAGGAAAAACCAGATATTGCAATATAATGATGTGCGGGTGGATGGACATGTTTCCGTACCCGTAAAGCGGTATACGGAAACGGGCGTGCTCCAGGAGCTTGTATCAGCGGGCAGGGATTATTTTCCCGACCTGTTACAAACTACAGGCACACTTTTTGCAAACAAATTAATAAAATATCATAAAGAACATATTCTCCCGACACCTGCAGGTTATCAAATATGCCATTTTGTATTCAAGTATTTGCCCAATATTTACAATCCCGGATTTTTGACAAAAATTTCAAAAGAATTGAAATGTATTGAAAGCGGAAGTAAAAAATACAGTACCGTATTAGAAAATTTTAAAAAATTAAACCAGCATTTTGTATTGAATAAACCATCAGAAACCAATTCGGCAATACAGGAAAAAAACAGTACGTCTGCAGACAGATGTCCGGTTTGTAACAGTCTGTTATATCTTACAAAAGAACAAAACGACCGGTTTTTGGTTTGTGAGAAATTTCCAGCAGAGTGCTATTATGCCGAACCGGTGTCATCCTCAAAAAACAACACATCTCTTAAAGAAAAATGTCCGAATTGCGGTTCTCTCATGGTCGTCCGCGAAGGACGATTCGGCAGGTTCCTGGCCTGTTCGAAATATCCGAAATGTAACTATACTAAAGCCTATCCGATTGGCGTCAAGTGTCCGCAGGAAGGGTGCAGCGGAGAAATCGTAGAAAAAAGTACCCGGAACGGTAAAATTTTTTACGGCTGTAACCGTTATCCAAAATGTAAATTTGCATCCTGGCATAAGCCGGAAAATATCCTCTGCGAACATTGCGGGAATATGTACATGGTGATTAAGACGAATGGATTTGAAAAATATTACCAGTGTCCCAAATGTCATAAAAAATATGACATGAATGTCGTTCCGGTTGATAACAATATAAACAATAAGAATTAGATCATTTATGACCAATTATAATATTGAATACTGGATTCCCCGTTTTGTAAAATATCTTGAAGTAGAAAAACGCAGTTCCGTACATACACGGAATGCCTATGAAAAAGATCTTGATCAGTTTTTGGACTATGTAAAAACAAGATATCAAAACGACAATCCGGGTCTGGATTTGTTTACGCGGTTCACGATCAGGGGCTTTTTATCCTATTTGGTTGAAGAACAATATACACCCCGCAGTACCGGCAGAAAACTGGCCACATTGCGGGCGTTTTCACGTTACCTGGTTCGGGAAGGATTTTTGCGGGTCAATCCGACCTTGAATATTGCCTCGCCAAAACTGGATAAAAAACTGCCGCAATTTGTTACAAAATCGGAGATCAAAGCACTATTGGAATTACCCCAGGTGAATACGTTCGAAGGATTGCGTGATTATATTATCATTGAATTATTCTATTCCACCGGGATTCGTGTTACCGAACTGGTCAATTTACGTATCAAGGATTTTAATATTCATACAGGAACACTGAGTATACTGGGAAAAAGAAATAAAAGGCGTATAATACCGACCGGAGATTCACTTTTTAAAGATCTGCAAAATTATTTAAAAGAACGGGCGGTACATGATCATATTGAGCCGGAATATAACGACTATTTTTTTGTTAAAAATTATAAAGAGCCGTTCACCAGACAACAAGTAGCGCAGATCGTGAATAAGTATATTAAAAAGATAGCAGATGTTGAAAAGGCTCATCCCCATGCCTTACGTCATACCTTTGCAACGCATTTACTTGACGAAGGGGCGGATTTGATGTCGGTGAAAGAATTATTAGGTCATTCCAATCTCAGCACAACCCAGATTTATACACATGTTTCCGCCGAACACTTGAAACGTATTTATAAAAGAGCTCATCCAAGAGCAGACAAGGATTAACCATTAACCAGATAAAGGAGATTTTTTTTAAAAGTGTAGAAGATATTCATATTTAAACAGGAGGTTAATATGAGAATTACATTCACTGCCAGGCATTTCCGACCATCCGAAAGATTGAAAGAACATGCTGAAAATGAAGTTAGAAGATTAAAAAAATATTATGACGGAATTCTTGATATTGAAGTAATTTTAGATTATATTAAGCAGCAGCAGGTTGCTGAAATCATAGTTAAAGTATACGGTACAAAAATTCCTGTCATTATTAGAAGTGAAGATATGTATAAATCCATAACCCTGGCTGTGGACACTTTAGAACGTAACATTGTCAAGTATAAAGAAAAGATACGCCATTTCGATAAAGAAAGAATTACAGAAAATATAGAATAATTTCGTATATTGTTCCTGGCGGGAGTGGCTGAATATCCTGCCAGGAATTTTTCTATTTACATAATTTTTAATACAAAACATCACCGGCGGCCGGTCAAATCCAGCCCCGACAAAATCCTGAATATTTTCAAATTATTGTGTTTTAAATCGTTAGACAAGTTATTACGTGAAAAGAATCGTAATAATATCATTTAATTATTTAATTATATTGAATGTTCAAGCCGAAACTTGCGGCTGTGTCCGTTTACCGGACACCAGGGATAAAATATTAATTTTTTTTGGTGTGGCATCGTGTTGGATCTTAGTCAGTCAAATAATCCCAAAGTAAGACCTTATATCACGGTTGAGGAACTTTATCTGGATAATTGCGAACGTCTGTCAATGTCTATTATCAATAATGAAGACAGCTTTAGCCGCAGGATCAAAGAAAAGGAACTTCATCGCCCCGGTCTTGCACTCAGCGGTTTTATTGAAGTGTTTACATACTGGCGTGTTCAGATAATGGGGAATACCGAAATAGGTTATTTAAATACCTTACATGGAGAAGAGAGGCTAAACACGATCATCACGGTACTGGGTTTTGATTTACCCTGTATTATCGTTACCCATAATAATGCGATACCTCATGAATTGATTGAAATCGCCAATCAAAACAAGATCACCATTTTTTCCACGCCGTTAACAACAACAACCGTTACACATCATTTAGGTGAATATTTAAACCGGGTATTTGCTCCGTATTTGTTGGTTCATGGTTCACTGATCGATGTGTACGGGGTCGGGATGTTGATTACCGGTCCCAGCGCCATCGGGAAAAGCGAACTGACGCTGGATTTAATTGAGCGAGGTCATCAACTGGTTGCCGATGACGCGGTATATATTACAAAAATCGCAACGGATGCTCTGTTGGGGTCGCCGAGCAAGGTTTTGACTCATCATATGGAAATACGCGGTCTGGGAATAATAGATGTACGGCGGATGTTTGGGATTCGCGGTATCCGCGGCAGTAAAAATATTGATGTTGTCGTTAAACTGGAGTTGTGGGATGATAAACGCGATTATGAGCGGCTTGGTGTTGATGACAAAACGACAAACATACTTGGCGTTGAGGTTCCCCTGGTTGAATTGCCGATTTTCCCCGGAAAGAATATTACTGTTATCGCCGAAGTGATTGCCATGAACCATCAACTAAAACAACATGGCGAGAATCCGGCTAAAGAATTTAATGAAAACTTAATAAACAGGATGCAAACCAAAACGCAACAAAATAATCAAACAGATATATAAAAAAGGTGGTTTATGAAACATGCTGTCGTTATAACTCATGGGCCCATAGGGGAAGCGTTAATTGAAGCCACACAGAATATTTTAGGCAAGGATGAGGGACTGCATGGTATTACCGTAACCGGGATGTCGCTGACTGAGATCCAGGATCGTTTATTGTCCGTTGTTCATTCACCGGATGAAAAGAATGAAGGTGTAATTATCATGGTCTGTCTCAAAGGCGGAAGCTGCTGGAATGTTGCCGCTGGAATTGCCCTCCGGGAAAGTAATGTCCGTCTTATATCCGGTGTGAATCTACCCATGCTTTTATCTTTCATGACCAAAAGAGGCAATTTAACATTGGATAACCTTCTGAATGAACTCGAAAGAGACGGGATAAGAGGTATAATCAAATTTGATCAAATTGAAAAAAAATAATATGAATTATGGAGAAATCAAAATATGCCGTTAGTACAGGTAAGAATTGATGACAGATTAATACATGGACAGGTAGTCGTTGGCTGGCGCGATGTGCTCAAGCCCCAGCGAATCGTGCTGTGCAGCGATGAGGTGTCAAATTCCGATTGGCAGCGAAAAATTTATATGTCCGCAGTTCCACCGGAAATATCTGCATCAGTTTTAAGTTTGAAAGAAACAATCCAGGTATTTAAAAACAATAAATTTAATAATGAAAGAGTGCTTCTGTTGGTCGATTCACCCAAAACAATTGTTCAACTCGTAGACGCCGGTGTAGAAATTACCGAGGTGAATGTCGGTGGAATGCACTTTAAACCGGGTAAAAACCAGATCACCCCATTTATATTTGTTGATAATAAAGATATTGAAAATTTCCGAATTTTATTTGATCACAATATTTCCCTTGAAGGCCGAGATGTGCCGACCCGCCCGCCTATTGATATTGCCGGATCATTGGAATTTTACCAGGAGTAAACGGATTTTTCCGGTTTTTCAGGCAATACATTTTTTAATTCTCCCACCTTGCAGATTCGTTATGGGCAAATCAGCTATAACACAAGATGTAAAAGCAGTGTAAATATATATTTTTCATTTTGTTAATGCAGTAATTATTTTCTTGATTATCAATACAAAGCTGTTTATATTTATGAATATTTTTGAAAGGAATAAATGAAAAATCCCTATAAAAGAACTGAT
The DNA here is from genome assembly GCA_016934825.1 of Candidatus Zhuqueibacterota bacterium. Lineage (GTDB taxonomy): Bacteria > Zhuqueibacterota > Zhuqueibacteria > Residuimicrobiales > Krinioviventaceae > Fontivivens. The sequence continues at coordinate 8,019 of JAFGSB010000100.1, read as the reverse complement.
ATATTTAGTTGTAATTACCAGGATCACTCAAAATTTGAATACCAGGTTTCAACCTACCATGTAATGTATCATAAAAAATGTTATCCTCAGGGTTGTATCATGTTTAAATGGTCCTGCGGATTAAAGGATAAAGGGAAAGCATGTATCAGGGGGTATAATTATATCGGCAGGTTATGTGATGGGTGCACCCATTATACCGATGAAAAGATTCATTATCAACCCCGGATAAATGTTTCGGCCGCGGAATTTGAGAATTTTAAAGCCGAACTGGATGATTTTGAAGATTGGTTTGCACAGGTTCAAAACAGTGATGTTTTAATATGGGCTGAAATAGATTCAATAAAACCGAGATTTAAAAAATATATTCAAGGTAAAAAGGGGCAGATACGTCTTGAAGGTTATATATTGATATTCAAAAACGGTTATATTGATCAAACACCGTTTGAAGATTATTTCTATGCTTATATTTCCGCAAATCAGCAGGACCGTCTCCGTTTGGCGCCCGGTGACAGGTTCGAAGCAAAAGGCAGGCTTAAAATGAATCATGGCCGGCTCCTGACGCCCAAATTGTGGCATATTGATTTTGAACACAGGTCCGGCAATGAAACCTGGAACAATAGCAAAACTCTGGTTGCCCGTCAGACAGCGACTCATTTTAACTTTCAGAGCGAAAACTGTCTTCATTGTCCACACGGGGCCCTCGTGGATGTTTTTGTTAAAGATAATGGTTCCGTGGACATGTACCGTGAACTTTATTGTCTTGCGGGTATAAAAGACCAGTCTTTGTGTTATGTCCACGCTTTTAAACAATTAGATTTAAACAAAAAGTAAAGTGAAATAAATATTTTAATCATATACAACAGTAGCACAATACAGGAAGAATGAATGGCAAAGGGAATTACTAAAAGATCAATAGATTATTCGCGCTGGTATCTGGATGTGATAGACGCGGCGGACCTCGCGGAGCATTCCTCGGTCAAAGGGTGCATGGTCATTAAACCGAACGGATATGCATTGTGGGAAAATATTCAGGCTCAGCTTGACCGGATGTTCAAGGAAACCGGACATGTTAACGCTTATTTCCCGCTGTTTATACCGGAAAGTTATTTGAAAAAAGAGGCGGAGCATGTGGAAGGTTTCGCGCCGGAATGCGCTGTGGTAACGCATGCCGGCGGAAAAAAATTAGAGGAACCTTTGGTGATCAGACCGACCTCGGAAACGATTATCTGGTCTACATACAAAAAATGGATTCAATCATACAGAGATCTGCCCATACTGATAAACCAGTGGGCCAATGTGGTTAGATGGGAAATGCGGACGCGGTTATTTCTCCGCACTACTGAATTTTTATGGCAGGAGGGACATACGGCGCACGCAACCAGAGAAGAGGCCGTTGAGGAAACTTTACGAATGCTGGATGTGTACCGCCAATTTGCGGAAGAATACCTGGCTGCGCCAGTATACATCGGTGTGAAATCCGACCAGGAAAAATTTGCCGGAGCGGTGAATACCTATTGTATTGAAGCGATGATGCAGGACAAAAAAGCTTTACAGGCCGGCACTTCGCATTTTTTGGGACAAAATTTTGCAAAAGCATTTGACGTGACATTTCAGGACGAAAACAGCAAACTGGATTATGTTTGGGCCACGAGCTGGGGACTTTCAACCCGTGTGATAGGCGCCCTTATAATGACCCATAGCGACGATAACGGTCTGGTTGTCCCGCCCCGGCTCGCGCCTGTGGAAGTTGTGGTCATCCCGATCTGGAAAACGGAGGAGGATATTGAAAAGCTCAAAAACAGAATAAACGAATTGACCGAAAACTGGAAGGGACAGCTTAAATTCAAGGTTGATGACCGCGACCAGTACAGACCGGGTTATAAATTTAATGAATGGGAAAAACGAGGCGTGCCGGTCCGTATAGAAATGGGCCCCAGAGATCTTGAAAATAACCAGGTTGTGCTTGTTCGCCGTGACACCGGTGAAAAAACATCCGTTTCGCAGGATGGTTTGGTGGACAGGATCAAAAATTTATTGGAGCAAATTCAGTCCGATATGTACAACCGTGCCAAAGATTTCAGGGACGCCAATACATTTCCTGAAGATGATTTCGAAAACTTAAAAAAACGTATAGAGGACCCGGGCGGCTTTTTCCGGGTACACTGGTGCGGCTCACCGGAGTGTGAAAACAAGTTCCAGGATTCATCAAAAGCAACGATCCGGGTCATTCCGGTTGACGGTAAAAAAGAAAGCGGCAAATGTATAGTTTGCGGCCAGCCTTCAGAACAGCGGGTGCTGGTCGCGAAATCATATTAATTATTCTATTCTTTGATAGCTTGCAGCTCTGAAATGATCAGGTAAAAAGTCAGGGAAAACAGGATGCAGGATAAATTATTGAACGTTCTCATCAGTATCGACAAGTTTATCTGGGGCGTGCCCATGATCGTATTGCTGGTCGGCACCGGAATTTTCCTGACAATCCGGCTCAGAGGACTGCAATTTCGGGCTTTGGGTCATTCGCTGTATCTTGCCCTGGTCAAGCGCAAGGAAGAAGGGAGCGCGGAAGGTGATATCAGCCATTTCCAGGCATTAATGACGGCTCTGGCCGCGACTGTTGGAACGGGTAATATTGCCGGAGTCGCCACCGCCATAGCGGCCGGCGGACCGGGCGCTCTTTTCTGGATGTGGATCACCGGTTTGTTCGGCATGGCGACAAAGTACAGCGAGGCCGTACTGGCCGTCCGGTTTCGTGAAACCGATGCTTACGGCAATATGTGCGGCGGTCCGATGTATTATATTTCGAAAGGTATGGGGTGGAAATGGCTGGGAGTGTTGTTTGCAATATTTGCTTCGATTGCCGCGTTTGGTATCGGCAATATCGTCCAATCCAATTCCGTTGCCGAAGCGATCACCGTCAGTTTTCCGGCAATCAAACCGTGGATGGTCGGTTTAACAATGTTTGTTGCAACGGCGCTGGTATTGCTGGGCGGAATAAAAAATATCGGTAAAACAGCATCGATTATTGTGCCGTTTATGATCGTTTTATACATGACAAGTTCGCTGATCGTGGTTTTTATTAATTTCAGGCAGATACCGGCTGTTTTTGTTCTTGTTATAACCAAAGCTTTTACCCCAATGTCGGCTGTTGGCGGTTTTGCGGGCGCCCTGGTCCGCGAGACGGTAAAACAGGGTGTTTCCAAGGGCGTTTTTTCCAACGAGTCGGGATTGGGCAGCGCGCCGATAGCGGCGGCGGCGGCGCAAACAAAAAATCCGGTTAACCAGGCGCTGGTATCGATGACGCAGACTTTTATCGATACAATTATTGTCTGTTCTTTGACTGGATTTGTTATTTTATCCACCGGAGTCTGGCAGGATGGCGCAACGGGCGCGGAATTGACGACCCATGCTTTTACATCGGCATTGCCCGGAAATATCGGCGGTATTGTCGTATCGCTCGGTCTTGTCTTTTTCGCCTATTCGACCGTCCTGGGATGGAGCTATTATGGTGAAAAATCGATAGAATATTTGTTAGGTATTAAAGCAATCATACCTTACCGTATTTTGTACTGTGTTATGGTTTTTGTCGGGGCGATAATTACAAAAGTCAAGCTGGTATGGACGTTTGCCGATATAACAAACGGTTTGATGGCCATACCCAACCTGATCGGTTTGCTTGCACTGAGTGGTATGATCGTGTCTGAAACACAGAAATATTATAAAAGAGGTAATAATTATGAAAAATAAGGAAAAGGAGATTCTGGAGATAGAGATCCCCAGTAAAGGAATCCGGGTAAAACACGCAACCTGTCCGAATGGTGACAGTTTAATGGATCCGGAACATAAAATTAACGGATACCCGTCCGTTACCGTTAAAGCCAGGTATAAGGACATGGAAGGAATGATCCATTTGGACCCTGTATACGGCAGTTTTAAAACGGTTTCTGAAATTGACGTCCCGGATGGAGAAGAAGTTGAATTTTTCTGCCCGGTGTGCGGTGTGTCGTTAACTTTTGACGATGTCAAATGTGAGGAATGCGGTTCGCACATGTTTGGCGTTTATCTGCCGCGCGGCGGTCGTATCGAAGCCTGTCTGCGAAACGGCTGTCAGTTTCATAATTTGAAAATGGTTGACGGCAAGGAATTACTGGCAAAGCTGGAAGAGTATCATACCCTGGATTCATTTTTATAGTACCTGACAAGGAGTTGGAAAATCGATACACAGAGTGACTTTAAAGCAGGGTATGCGGCAATTATCGGGCAACCGAATGTCGGGAAATCCACATTAACAAACAGTTTGCTTAAATTCCGTTTATCCATCATAACACCCAAACCGCAGACAACCCGTCACCGTATACTTGGTATTCTTTCCTCCGAGCAATATCAGATTATTTTTTTAGATACACCCGGAGTATTGGATCCAAAATACAAATTACATGAAATTATGGTCAAGGCCGCGTATGACGCGACAAAGGACGCAGATGTGATTTTATTTTTAGTTGAAGCGTCCGCAAAACCCAGGGAAAAGGATCTGGCAATTCTTGAAAGGATCAGAACCGTCGGCAAACCGGTTATTCTTGTGATCAACAAGATTGATCTTGTGGAAAAGAAAATATTATTACCCTGTATAGACGAATACCGCAAAAAATTCGATTTTGTTGATATTATACCTATATCCGCGCTTGAAAACGAGAACCTGGATCGCCTGCAAAGCGCCATTCTAAAGCACATTCCATCCGGACAACCTTTTTACCCGCCCGATCAGGTAACGGAACATCCGGAGCGTTTTTTTGTCAGCGAGATCATACGCGAAAAGATCTTTCAGAATTATGGCGAAGAGATTCCCTATTCCACGGCCGTGATCATTGATGAATTCAGGGAACAACCGGGCCGCAAGGATGTAATCAAGGCTCGAATCGTGGTGGAGCGTCCCTCCCAGAAGCCAATTATTATTGGCAGTAAGGGAGCGGCATTGAAACAAGTCGGACGGCAGGCCCGACAGGAAATCGAGGAATTACTGGACCGGCCGGTTTTTCTGGAACTCTGGGTTGCCGTGCGGGAAAATTGGCGTAAAAATGATACATATCTCAAGGAATTTGGTTATAACAATTAACTGTATTCAATCGGTAAATCGCGCGATTTCGCCCGTGCTTTTTATTATACAGGGATCAAAATGAAGATAAAACGATTTATTATAAAATCCGGGCTGCTGTTATCCGTCAGTTTGTTTTTTTCCTGCGCGGGAATATATTATGGTCCGGCAATAAAAGAACCCGGTCCCGTCGTCAGGGTGGGAATACTTGAAAACAGATCGGAATTAGCTGTTGAACCGCAGGGCGCTTTTGTGATAGCTGCCAAAGAAGGCAGATTATACAGAATTTCTGATAAAGACCTGTGGCGGATTTCGATCATCAGCAGTACGCCGGCTGAATATGCCTATAAAATTGTGCTATCGCAATTTAATGATGTGAAAAATGCGGAAAAGGCGCTTCAGGATGCCGTTGGGAACAATCTTGATGCCGAATTATATATAAACGGAGATTATTTAGTCCTTGAAGGGGATATATTAATTGATCGAAGAATTTATCGGGTTTTGTTAAAACATAATTTCACCGATGAACAGGAAGCGCGGACATTTCTGGAAAATTCTCCGGGTTTGGTTTCCGCCCGAATTATAAAACTCAAAGTAAAAGACGCCGAAGGGAAGATACAATTAACTTCATCACGTGGTAAAAATATTGTTATCCGTAACGCGCTGCGGATTTCCGGATCTTTGATCACGCTGAGGGACATCGAGGTCGGGACGGGCTTTCATTTTTCCCGGAAGGAGGACCGCAGCTACAAGGGCGAGATCGAGATTATGTTCGGAGACACAGGAAATTTGTATGCCATCAATGTGTTAACGCTGGAATCGTACCTTGAAGGCGTACTGCCCGGTGAAATGCTGTCCACTTTTCCCCTCGAAGCGCTTAAAGCCCAGGCGATCGCGGCGCGAACTTTTTTCCTGTATAATTTTGGCAGGCGGTACAGGGATGCCCTTTATGACGTTACCGATGATGTCCGCAGTCAGGTATTTATCGGCGCCGGTAAACGCGATAAAAAAATTGAAACCGCTGTTCGCCAGACACGGGGACTGGTACTGACCTATAACGGGAAATTGTGTTCCACCCCATATTCGGCTATTTGCGGAGGTCACACGGAATTCGCGGAGAACGTGTGGGAAGGCGAAGGCGAACCTTATCTGCAGGGTGTGCTGGATGAATTGTCATCAAAATCTCTGCCGGAATCGTTCGATCTGTCGCAGGAAGAAAATGTCGCCAAATGGGTGAACTCGACGCCAAAAGTGAATTGTAATGTAAAGGAATACGATACGCCAAAGTTTGTCTCTTATAGTACAAAGTATTTCCGCTGGGAGCAGCGATACAGCAGACCGGAACTGGAGGGAATCATCAGGCAGAAAACCGGGCATGATATCGGCTCATTGATCGATATTGTACCACTGGAACGGGGTGTTTCCGGGCGTTTGATTGAGGTCAAAATTTTGGGTACAATGGACAGTTTTACTATACGTAAAGAGTTGAACATCCGGCAGGCGTTCTCAAAATCGACGTTGTACAGCGCCTGTTTTGTGGTTGAGAAAATCGGTGGTAGTAACGGCCTGGCCGACGAGTTTGTATTCAAAGGCGCAGGATGGGGACACGGTGTGGGTATGTGCCAGGTCGGCGCGGCGATGATGGCGTTCAATCACAGAAAATTCGCGCAGATATTGTATCATTATTACCGCGGCGCTAAAGTTGACAGGTTTTATTGATGGAGGACATCTTCGGGAAATAATCTTTACCTGATATTGTAGTCACGCCAATAAAGATTATATATTGTAATTGAGGAGGTATATCATGAGAGAACATTTTGATATAGAATCCCTGGTTGTTATTGTAATCACATGTATCCTTTTTATAGTGGCGCTTTTCACAAAAGGTTTTACACATGATTTGCTCCTGGAGACCGGTGTTTTTCTTGTTTCCGTGAAACTAATTTTGATGGCATATAAGAATAGCGTAGCAAGCAAAGTGATCCTGAATGAATTGAATGATATTAAGAAAGAGTTGGAAGAAAGAAAATTTGACCAATGATAAAATATGGTAATACCGAACTCTGATACGGGAATTGTTAGCTTTGTCTATATTCCCGGTATCATTGGATATGTGAAAAGAGAAAGAGATTTTAACTGACATCCCCCTGTGGTCCCCCTTTCAAAGGGGGACTTAGTTGTTGGTTAAAGAGATAAGTATTTCAGAAAAAAGATGTTTTCGTTTAAAAAGTAGAACCGGAATTGGGAAATGTAAAAATCTATCAAAATCCCCCAAATCAGTCCCTTCTTGAGGAGGGAATAAAAGGGGGGTGTTGAATGAGCATGAGTTGTATTAGCGTGATTGTAATAAAGATTTTATTAACTAACATCCCCCTTTAGTCCCCCTTCAAAGGGGGACTTGGATTTGTTGGTTAAAGGAGAAAGTATTTCATTAAAGAGAATTTTTGTTAACAAGTTTTAACGGAATTGGGAAATGTGACAATTCATCAAAATCCCCCAAATCAGTCCCCCCTTAAGGGGGGAATAAAAGGGGGGTGTCAAATGAGCGTGAATTGTATCATCGTGATTGAAATAAAGAATAATTTTAATTGACATCCCCCTGTAGTCCCCCTTCAAAGGGGGACGTGGATTTGTTGGTTAAAGGAGAGCGTATTACAGAAAAAGATATTTTTGTTTAAAAAGTCGAACCGGATTTGGGAAGAGTGAAAAATCTATCAAAGCTCCCCAAATCAGTCCCCCCTTAAGGGGGGAATAAAAGGGGGGTGTCAAATGAGCGTGAATTGTATCATCATGATGAAAATAAAGAATTCTTAACTGACATCCCCCTGTAGTCCCCCTTCAAAGAGGGACGTGGATTGGGTGATTAAATAAAAGCGTATTTCAGAAAAAGATGTTTTCGTTTAAAAGGTAGAACCGGAATTGGGAAATGT
>JAFGSB010000099.1 GCA_016934825.1 Candidatus Zhuqueibacterota bacterium | reverse complement strand
AGGAAAAAATACACAAATATTATCGGAATCGGACATTGGAGGGCCCTGAAAGTATTCTTTTAGGGCTATTTTATGTTTATGGAACAGTGAAATAATGTTGTATTTTTAAATAAATATAATGTTTTATATAAATAGGTGAATATTACTTGTCTACTAAAACCGATTCGCGTGCCTCAGAAACAGATATAGGTTTTATGAAACGTGCCCTCGCGCTTGCCGAACGCGGACGCGGGTATGTCAGCCCTAATCCGATGGTTGGCGCCGTTATTGTAAAAAACGGAAAAGTAGTCGGTCAGGGATATCATCAGAAATTTGGTGAAGCTCATGCCGAAGTAAACGCCATAAAAAATGCCGGTGATAATTCTATCGGGGCTACGTTATATGTAAACCTTGAACCGTGTTCGCATAAAGGCAAAACCGGGCCGTGCACCGTCAGTATATTTGAAGCCGGTATTTCCAGGGTTGTTGTCGGGATGAAGGACCCAAATCCCCGGGTCAGCGGAAGTGGAATAAGCTATTTACGGTCAAAAGGAATAACGGTTACAGAAGATGTTTTAAAAGATAAAAGTATCGAGTTGAACGAAGGATTTATAAAATATATCACAACCGGAATACCTTTAATTACTTTAAAAGTTGCCCAGACCCTTGATGGACGGATCGCGACAAGCACCGGGCATTCCAAATGGATTACCTCGGAGGAGGCAAGAGTATCGGCTCATAAAATCAGAGCGGCGAATGATGCTATCCTGGTCGGGATCGGCACCGTTTTAATGGACGATCCCCGGTTGACTGTCCACCTGATTAAGGGTGTTTCCCCAAAACGTGTTATTTTGGACAGTAAACTAAGGGTACCGTTGGATGCCGGCATCCTTTCGGAGGACTTGCCGGGTAGAACAATTATTATTACGACAGAGGTCGCGTCAAAGGAAAAAATCAGCAGAATTGAAGAAAAAGGCGGACAGGTCATATTGTTGGAACCGGATGCCCGCGGATGGGTGCCGCAGGAAAAATTATGGAATAAACTTGGCGAAATTGGTATTACAACAGTAGTAGTTGAAGGCGGTTGTACTGTTTTTACAGAGTGTATAAAAAACGGTTTTGCAGATAAATTTTATTATTTTATTGCTCCCAAAATACTTGGCAGCGGGATTGACGCCGTGGGTGACCTGAATATTCGAAACATCAATGCGGCGATAAATCTTACCGATATAAACATAAAACGATTGCAAACCGATTTTATTATTAGCGGGAAATTTGAGAATTTAAAATTGAACAAGTAACGTATGTTTACAGGACTTGTAGAAGAAACCGGGACAATCCAGTCACTTGAGAAAAAAGGCGACGGGTATTTGATAATTATAAAAGCCTGCTATGTCCTGGATGATTTGAATATCGGTGATAGTATAGCGGTTAATGGTGTGTGTTTAACGGTTGTAGAAAAAGATGGAAATTCATTTTCTGTGGAGGCCGTTGAAGAAACAATACAGCGGTCCGCATTAGCCCGGTTAACGGTAAATCAACCGGTGAATCTGGAACGCGCGTTAAAAGCGAACAGCAGACTGGGCGGACATTTTGTACAGGGGCATGTGGATGGGATTGGAGAGGTTATTTCTTTGCAGAAAAAAGCTCCCGGTTACTGGTTAAACATCAAAGTGTCGCAGGAACTTTTAAAATATCTTGTGCCAAAAGGTTCGATTGCCGTCAATGGAACAAGTTTAACGATTGCCGATATTGATGGCGAAATAGTATCTATTGCTATAATACCCCATACGGCCCAGGCCACGACGATTACGAATTTGAAAACAGGGACCAAAGTTAATATTGAAGCGGATATTCTTGGAAAATACATATATAAATTTTTACATCCGAATACAAAGTCTAAAGAACTCGATATTGAAAGATTGAATCAACTGGGTTTTAATTAATAATTGAGCAAATAAGGAATTAAAGATAAAGTGACCAAAGAAAGACAGTTTGACAAAATTACCGACGCAGTCGAAGACCTGAAGCACGGTAAAATTATTATAGTTGTTGACGATGAAGACCGTGAGAATGAGGGTGATTTAATCATGCTTGCGGAAAAAGCCACACCTGATGATATAAATTTTATGGCAAAATATGGACGCGGGTTGATATGTGTGGCGATGACCCAGGAAAGATTGCAGGAACTGGATATCCCGCCAATGGTTGGCCGCAATACCGCTTTAATGGGGACCGCATTTACAGTCTCGGTGGACCTGAAATATGATATTACAACCGGTATATCCGCCGGTGACCGCGCGCGTACCATAAAAGGTCTGATCGATCCGAATTCAAAGGGATTGGATTTTGCCCGCCCCGGACATATATTTCCGATTGCGGCGGAAGAGGGAGGTGTATTAAAACGCGCAGGTCATACGGAAGCTGTGGTTGATCTGGCGCGAATGGCTAAAAGTACACCGGCGGGAGTTTTATGTGAGATAATGAATGATAACGGCGACATGGCGCGGGTACCGGATTTGCTGGAAATGGCTAAAAAATTTAAAATGCGCATCATAACGGTCCGGGATTTAATTCATTACCGGCACAAAACCGAAGTACTGGTAAAAAAGGTTGCATCGGCTATTTTTCCGACAAAATACGGTAATTTCACCCTGCATGCGTTTAAAAGCGATCTGGATAATGAGGAACACCTTGCCATCGTAAAGGGAGATGTGAACACAAATGAACCCCTGCTTGTGCGCGTGCATTCACAATGTCTTACCGGCGATATTCTGGGTTCGTTAAGATGTGACTGCGGCGACCAGCTTCGTACCGCCCTGATGAGCATTGAAAAAGAGGGGAGGGGAGTTGTGCTGTACATGCGGCAGGAAGGCCGGGGTATCGGACTTGCTAACAAGATTAAAGCATATCATTTACAGGATAATGGAAAAGACACGGTGGAAGCAAACGAAGCGCTTGGTTTTAAACCGGATTTGCGCGATTATGGTATAGGCGCTCAGATACTTTTTGAATTAGGCGTTCGCAACATTCGCCTTTTGACAAACAATCCTAAAAAGATTGTTGGTCTTGAAGGTTATGGCCTTAAAGTTGTCGAGCGGGTGCCAATTGAAATTAAGGCCAATGAAGTGAATGCCGCTTATCTTGAGACCAAACGTGATAAAATGGGACATTTAATTCTGAGTCATGATCAGGATTTATAAAAATAGAAATAGTTAAAATCTAAAATATGGAAAATTGATATGCCAAAAGTCATTGAAGGACAATACACAGCAAAAGGCAAAAAATTTGCAATCGTTGCCAGCCGTTTTAATGAACTGATTTGTAAAAAGCTGCTTGAAGGAGCCCTTGATTGTCTTGCGCGACACGGATGCAATCTTGATGATGTTGATATCGCCTGGGTTCCGGGATCTTTTGAAATTCCTGTTGCCGCCAAACGGTTTGCCGCGATAAAAAAGTATGATGCGATTATTTGCCTTGGTGCTGTTATTCGGGGAGCAACACCGCATTTTGAATATATTGCCGCCGAAGTGACAAAAGGTATCGCGCAGGTGAGTCTTGAATTTGGACTTCCGGTTTCGTATGGGGTTATAACACCTGATACGCTTGAGCAGGCGCTTGAACGGGCCGGTACAAAAGCCGGCAATAAAGGTTGGGATGCGGCTCTCGGCGCCATTGAAATGGCCGATTTATTTACCAAAATTGACAAATAATCGGGTTATTTTTTTTCTTGTCATCAGCTTTTTTTGTGCTGCAATTCGTATGATCTTTTATTCATTCGGGCCAAATTATGTCTTTCCTGAAAAGTTACGCTAAAAATTTCATGGCCATACTTTCTTCATATAACAATCCTTTAAAGAAAGTGGAAAATATCTCCCAAAAGGATGAGCTGGAAAAAGCGTTTTATAATGAAGAGGCGGAAAAGTATCTGGAAAATTTTGATATCGATCTTTTTTTATATGATGAGAATGAAAAATTCCCGGCCAGTCATCGATACTTTTATTCATTATTGCAGGATATAAAAGATAAACGTATTCTGGATTGCTGCTGCGGCTATGGTTTTTCCAGTGTCAAGTGCGCCAAAGGCGGTGCCTATGTCACCGGTATAGATATTTCTCCGCGGATGATCGAACTGTCACAAAAAAATGCGGATTTTAATCATGTATCGGATAAAACGGATTTCAGGATCATGTCCGCCCAGCAGATGGAGTTTGAGAATGATTCATTTGATTATGTGATCGGCATGGGCGCTTTACATCATTTGAACCTGGAACTGGCGGGTAATGAGATCAAACGGGTGTTAAAAAAAGGGGGAAGGGCCATATTTATTGAGCCGAGAATCCCGTTTAAATGGTTGATATTTCTCAGAAGTGTTATTCCGACAAAATGCCTCGAATCACCGGGCGGTGCCCAGTTAAGCGACAGGGAAATCAAATTGTTTTCCCGAAAATTTTCCCAAATCCATATCGAATACTTTATTTTTTTAAATAAATTGTCGAGATTACCTTTGTTCAATAAAATTTCCGACAAATTGGAACAAGTGGATATATATTTAAGTAAAAAATGTAAATATTTGAAAAAATTGTATTGGGCTTGGGTTCTGGTATTTATAAAATAAATTATAAATTTCAAAGTAATCATGGCATATGATATGAAAAAATTGATAAAGCTGGTATTATTATTTACATTTTTCTGTTTTACAATTCTGCAGGCGGAAGTCGGCGAGTGGAAGACTTTTACGGATGCCAAAGACATCAGGCAATTTTATATAGCTGAAAATGAAATATGGTGCGCAACCAACGGTGGTCTTGTACAGTTTAATATTGAAAATAAAGAATTTAACAAATTAACCAATATTGATGGATTATTGGGCAATCAGCTTGTTGCGGTTGACCGGGATCATACCGGTAAAATATGGATTGCGTTGGATGACGGGATCATACAAAGATACGATCCCGATACGCAAAGCTGGGAGTTGACCAGAGAATATAACGGCTTGCAAATAAACGATCTGGAAACTTTTGGGGATTCTGTATTTATTGCATTATCCATCGGGATTAGTTTATTTGATGCACCACGCTGGGAAGTTAAGGAAACATATAAAATCGGGGATGTTAAACACGTTCAGATTATTGAAAGAGTTATCTGGGCGGCTACCACAGAGGGTGTAAAAAAGGCGAATCTGGATTTTCCCAATTTGATCGCACCCGGCGCCTGGACAACATATACAACCAATCAGGGCTTGCCGGGCAACGAGGTTTTCGCGATCCGGCAGTATAATGGAAAAGTAGTTGCAGGGACTATAAATGGTTTATCCTTCTATTTGAACGAAAGCTGGAGTCAGGCGGAGTTGGCTGAAAAAAAAATTATAGCTTTTACTTTGAAAAATAATACTCTTTTATCGGTAACTCAGCAGGGGGTGTACGAAAGAGATGAAAGCGGATCGTGGAGACTGTATGGGACGGGATTGAGAAATATAAGTAATATAGGTATGGATAATCAGGACAATGTCTGGGTTGGTCTGCAGAACGGGGGGCTTGCCAGATTCAATGAAATGACCGGTCAATGGGAACTTTATGTACCCAATGGACCCGGCGATAATAATTTTACCTCCCTTATTTTTGACAGAGATAACAACCTGTGGACAACTTCAGCAGGTCGTGGAGTATCTTATTATAACGGGGACAAATGGTTCAATTTTTCCCTGACGAATGGAAAATTAAATTCCAATGATTTCCGTACCCTTGTTGTCGATACCAAAAACAGGGTCTGGGCGGGAAGCTGGGGCGGTGGAATTTCCATTTTTACAAAAGTCGAACCCGACTCCTTTGAAATTAAAGTAATCAAGGAAGACCGCCTGGCCGGCGTGGACAATGATCCGTTATATGTGGTAGCAAACCGTATGGTTATGGACCAAAGCGGTAATATATGGATATTAAATTATTATGCAAACAATAATAAAGTACTTGCGGTTGTGGATACTCTGGACAACTGGCAATATTTTTCGACTACAGACGGGATCGGATCAAGATATGTTATTTCCTTAATGTTAGATCAATATGGCCGGAAGTGGATCGGCAGCTCAGATAACGGTATTTTTGTTTATGACGACAATAACACGCCATTTGATAAAAGAGACGATGAATTCAGCGGGACGTTGACGGTCAGCGACGGGCTGGCTAGCCAGTATATATGCGATATGGCCCTGGATCACGACGATTTGATTTATATTGGTACGCCGGAAGGTTTGAACACTTATTTTTCCGGCGATGTGAGCGATTATATCGATTACCGGGTAATTAATAATGATATTAATGTTATTCTGGTTGACGGTGTTAATAATAAATGGGTCGGTACGAGCGGTGGACTGAGTATGCTGCACGCGGATGGTTTTGATTCAACGCATTATGTTTCAAAAACAAGCCCTATCGTTTCCGATAATGTGATTTCTCTGGCGTTTAATGATCAAACCGGGGATTTATATATTGGCACTACAAATGGTTTATCCCGGCTGACTACAGCCTTTACAAAACCCGCCGAAACGCTGGATTTCGTCAAGGGATACCCCAATCCCTTTGTTCTTGATCCCCCGATGTCAACATTTCATATCACCAATCTGGCGGCGAAATCGAGTGTCAGAATATTTACTGCTGAAGGATTTTTAACCAGATATATACCCGCTGACGAGATACTCGGCTCACAGGCATCATGGGATGGAAAAAACGACAAAGGGGAGTACGTTACAAGCGGTATTTATCTCTACCAGATCACCTCTGAAGACGGGAAAACAAGCGTGGGGAAGGTTGCCGTAATAAAACCCTGAAACGAAAATATTTACCTTGAAATCCAGGAATTTATTATTTATTATTTGATTTAATAATTTT
>JAFGSB010000098.1 GCA_016934825.1 Candidatus Zhuqueibacterota bacterium | reverse complement strand
GAACTGGTAAAACAGGCTGAAAAAGACGGTAATTTTGAAGAATAATTATTTGAGTTAATTGTATAGAGTTTAAGCCGGATCAGGCGGCAGTGTCCGATAACCGGATACCGGAGTATATAATATTTTGAATAAGGTAAAAATCGGATTATGTTAAACAGAGTGGCCATCCTTGACACGGGATACGATTCATACGAATACGAACAAAAATTATTCACGGATGCCGGGTTTAACCTGGAGATTTTTTACGGTGAAAGACATGACAGAGAAGGAAAGAGAAAATTCGCGCAGGATGCCGTGGGATTATTGGTACGCTGGACGCAAATAAATGAAGATTTTCTACGGGCAGTTCCCCATTTGAAAGCGGTTGTCAGGTACGGCGTCGGTTATGACAATGTTGATTTGAAAGCCGCAAACCGATACCACGTCAAAGTGGCAAATGTGCAGGGTTATGCCAACCACTCCGTTTCAGATCATGCCATCGCGATGATGTATGCCTGTGCCCGGGCGTTACCGAGAGGTCAACAATCTCTTAAAACGAAATTTTCCGCACCCCCCGTAAAACAAATATTTGAATTCCATGATAAAACGCTCGGAATTATCGGCCTTGGCAGGATTGGCGGTACATTATGCCAAAAAGTGCGGCCGCTTTTTAAAACTATTTTGGCAGCGGACCCATATATAACTGATGAGCGGTTTGAAAATTTGGGGGCGAAAAGATCCGGTTTGGATGAACTGCTCGGTATAAGTGATGTCATCACAATTCATTGTAATCTGACCGAAGAAACGACCAATCTTATAAATTCGGAGAAAGTTCAATTGATGCGGAAAAAACCGGTTCTGATAAACACGGCGCGTGGGCCGGTTTTAAACGAAGATGATCTGTTTACTGCACTGCAGGACGGGAAATTACACAGTGTCGGTTTGGATGTGTTTTGTGACGAACCGCCGCAAGCAAACCGTGATGAGTTGTTGGCACATCCGCAGGTTATCGCGACAGGGCATTACGCCTGGTATTCAACAAACGCGGCGGCAGAGTTACAAAAGCGGGCTGCGGATAATTTACTTTCAATGTTACGGGGCAGTGTCCCGAAAGATTGTTTAAATCCATAAAAAGGATCGATTAATATATTTAACCTGAAATAAGGTTTTATTATGCCGGACATAACATATTCCGATGATATGACTATAAAAAAAGGATGGGGGAACCGAAAAGTGTCCGGTTATTCCCTTATACGGTGTATACGAACCTTATTAAAGTAATTTTAAATATTGCAGAATAGGATCTTAATCATTCACTATTAAAAATTTATAAAAATTTTAATTATCAGGGAGGTGGCAAATGAAAATAAACAACAATATGGCCCGCAGAGAATTTATTGGGAAAGGGACGAAATTTGTAGCAGCAACAGCTACAGCTTTGACCACCCTGACAAATGTTGCGCCCTCAAAAGCCGCAAATGGCGGGAAACTCAAACTCGCACTCATCGGTACGGGTTCGCGGGGCAGCAGTACGTGGGGGAAAAATCTCATTCATCCTTTGAAAGATTACGTCGAGTTGGTGGCATTGTGCGATATTAATCCCAAAAGATTAAAGTATGCAAAAGGTTATATCGATACGGACGCACGGCTTTATCCGAGCGGAGATTTTGACCGTATGGTTCAGGAAACCAGGCCCGATTATGTGATTGTAACGACGCCGGATTGTTTTCATGCACATTATGCGGTTCGGACCATGAAACTGGGTTGTAATGTCATATCCGAGAAAGCGCTGGCAACGGAAGCGGACCAGTGCCAGGAGTTGCTGGATACGGAAATTCAAACGGGAAAAACCATTACCACTACATTTAACGCCCGTCACGGCGCTTCGGCTGAAGAGATAAAACGGTTTATTTTATCAGGAGAACTGGGAAGGATCATATCGGCCGAATACCATGAATACCTGGATATTGACCATGGCGCCAGTTATTTCCGCAGGTGGCACGGCAAAGCTCGTTTTTCCGGCTCATTGCTGGTTCACAAGGCGTCGCATCATTTTGACCAGATGAACTGGTGGCTGGACGCCGAACCGGAAGAGGTGCACGCATTTGGTAAGGTCGATTTTTACGGTTCAAATAATCCATTCCGTGCCCGCAATTGCCGGTCCTGTTCTTTTACACAAAAGTGTAAATTCTACTGGGATATCATGAAGGATAAGCATTCCAAAGAATTATATGTTGATTGTGAGGATGCCGACGGCTATCTGCGGGACGGGTGTGTCTGGGACAATGAAATTGATACCTATGATTCGATGACTGTCGAGGTGAAATACAATAACGGTGTTATTTTAAGTTACTCACTGAACGCTTACATGCCCTATGAGGGTCAAACCATCGCCTTTAACGGAGAAAACGGCCGGCTCGACGTCCGTAATTACGGCAACCAGCCTTGGGATGTTGAATACAGTGCTGATTTCCGCTACACCCAAAGTTTCGGGAAAACAAGGACCTGGGGCGTAAAAAGCGAAGAAGGAGAACACGGCGGCGCGGATATGAAATTAAAAAGATTGCTGTTTGTCCCGGATGAAAAAGACCCGTTGGCAAAATTGGCGGGCAGCAGGGCAGGAGTCATGTCCAGCCTGATCGGAATTGCGGCAAGAAAATCCATTCAAACAGGCAAACGGATCAAAATTGCGGATTTGGTAAATTT
>JAFGSB010000097.1 GCA_016934825.1 Candidatus Zhuqueibacterota bacterium | reverse complement strand
TGGAATACATAATAAACGATAAAAAACGAATATTTAATTTTTTGTAAATGACCTCAAAATAAAGAGAAGCCAAAAGAATTAACGGGGGCAATAATTCGACAAAATACTGGGTATAAAATCCTCTCACCACGCTTTGTAATATATAGGGCAATAAAATAAAAACCAACCAGAGAGATAATAAAAGATAATTGTATTTGTATTTATAAAGATTTTCCTTTATGGCATTGTCCCGGTAACTGCCAAAAATTGTACGTATACCGACCGCAAGGGCTCCTAAAACAATAAAAAACGAAAAAAAGAACGCGTCCTGCCACTGGCCGATCGTTTTACTTAATTCCTGGTCCAACACCCGGATACCGGAGCTATTGACAACCTGTAGATCCTGCGGTAAAAGACCCAGCAGATGAAAAACATTAAAAAAGACAATATAAAAAGGATTTAACTGGGAAAATATAATTTGCTGATAACCTAATTTTGACAGGAAAAAAGAGCTGACAGCAACGCAAATACTCAGATAACCAAGCAGATAGAGTAAAAGCTGGGAAATGATTTGTTTGAATTTTATATCCCTTCTGAATAACAGGTAAATGGTAATCGTAAGCGGTAAATAGATCGATAATTGCCTTGCGTAAAAAGCGAGGGCCGCAAAAATGCCCGCTAAAATCATCCAGCCGAAACGATATATAGAATTATCCGTGGATTTGATAACAAAAAATATACTCGTACAGGCCAAAAAAATCGCCAGCGGTTCCGTTTTAACGACGGTGGACCAGATGAGTGATAAAGGCAGGAACAAAAATATGGTGCAGGCGATCAGACCGACCTTGACGTTAAACATCCGGCGGCCTATAAAAAAAAGCATGACGCCGGTGCCGAGAGAAGAAAAAAGCGGCAACAGCCGGCCGGCCTTGTAAGTGACGCCAAACAATTTCAGGAACAAAGAGATCATCACAAGGTAAAACGGCTGCCTGGAATCGTAATCAACAAGGGGTATATAGCCGTCAAGAATGAACCGGGCGTCCAGTAAATGAGCTCCCTCATCCGGATTTATCCAGCGAATATGCAGAATGAGCAGCCGTATGATCAGTGCCGCAAACAGGATCAAACCGAGATAAAAATAATTATTGTCTTTAAAATAATTTTTCATCTTAATTATCGTTATTGAATATCAATTTGATATGATGTTGTTTTAAAAATAATAAAATATCCGGATTACACAATACTTTCATTTCTTCCTGGCGCTGCTTGTTGTATTTTAATTTCAATTTATTGCTTTCATCATAATAACCGGGATGACAGAGCACCAGATGCACTCCCCCTCTCATGCCGGATATATATGATTTTAATACTTTTAACTTGTTTTTATATTGATATAACTCACGAAACCAAATAAAATCAATTAAATTTTTTTGATTCTGATATAACAATCGTTTTACCGATTGTCTGATCAGTATTTTATCAATTAGAGATAACGGCCCGAAATTGCGTAAAAATTTGATTTGCGATTTATGAAACCGGATATACCGGTAATTCAGGTCTTTCAGTACCGGTTTTATTATGTTCGCGATAAAACGTAAACAATGAATATCATGGTGACTGTCAACATGGGTGATCCGTATATTATTTTCCAATAACTGGTCCCGCTGCGCTAAAAGTTCTTTCCGGCATTCGTCAGCGTCAACAAGACCGGCTCCGACGTTTAAAATAAATCGTGTTTTACCTAAAAAAAAACCGTTCCTGTCCGTCAGGGTACCGACCTTTTGGGGATCAAGCACCGGCCTGCCCGTTGTCAAATTCATGTGCCATCCCTTGAAAAGGTTCTTCTTAAAGCGCAGGTAATCACAGGCGCTGTCCAATTCCGTTCCGGTCGCTATCAGCGATACGCTGTTTACGATTCCATTTTCAATTGTCTCAATTATACCTCGATTAATGGGCCCGGTTAACCCAAAATCGTCGGCATTTATAATTAATCGGCTGTATTCCATTCATGATTCATTTATCAGGTCATGTTTACCTGGTTAACAAAGATATCAACCAATTCATCACACTTTACTTGTTTATCAAAAATGTTTATCAAATGGCTTCGGGCATTTCGACCGATTTGTTTTCTTTTTTCAGGATTCGCCAGTAAATCGTTTATTCCCTTTGCCAATTGTTCGGGATTTTCCGGTTCAATAAGCATGCCTGTCTTGCCATGTAATACTATTTCCGGTATCCCGGATATTTTTGTTGAGACTACCGCTTTTCCCATTGCCATGGCTTCGGCCAAAACATTGGGTATGCCGTCCCTGTCGCCTGTTTCGGTTATACGGCACGGCAGTGCGAATACATCGGACAAAGCATAATACTTTTTCATTTCCGCCGGCGGGACAGTCCCTAAAAACTCGACTTCATCCGACAAGTTAAAATCTTTTACCAGTTTTAATAAATTATCCTTTTCCGGTCCATGTCCGATTATTTTGCATTTGAAACGAATCTTTTCGTTTTTCAAAATCCCGCAGGCCCGCAGCAGCACATCAAATCCTTTTTTAGGTACAAGCCTTCCGACAGACAATATAACTGGAATTTTATTGCTTTCCCGCTTTTCGGTTTTCTCCGGTTGAAAATTATCCGTGTCCACGCCATGGTAATTTACAATAATTTTTTCTTTTTTTACATCTTTAAATTTATCAACAATATATTTTTTATTGTATTCCGTACAGGTAATAACAAATTTTGCTTCCGCCATTTTAATATCCATAGAATAGGGCTCGACGAAAAGGTCGGTCGCGTGCGTGGTAAAACTATAGGGGATCATACACAACTTTGAGATCAACAAGGCAAAACTTGTTGACGTGTCGGCGTAATGGGCGTGAACATGATTATAGCCGCCGCTATTAATGAGACCTGCAAACGGCATTACCAGCATAAAATGAACAAATATATTTTGCCGTTCCTTTTTGGAAAAAATTTCCCGGTTCTTGCCGGTATTAATCAAAATTTTCAGGATCGTTTTTAAAACAAAACGTTCATTACGGTTCTTTAACGCAAATATTAGAGTTTTGCCGTATCTCAAAGGATGGCGGCAAAAAAATGAAATATGACTCTTTGCCAGAATACCACACTTTAATAACGGCTGTAAAAAACAGACCCGTTCTTCCAGTTCACCTAAATCATACCTTTTATCATATTTATCGGATTTAAAGAGGGAAAACAAATCCAGTTGAATATGCCGTTTTAATAAATTTTGAATTTCGGAAATAATAAATGTCTCGGACACCATGGGGAAAAAATTCAATATAAAAGCAATTTTAAAAATTTTCGATCCATTATTATCCATCAAACACTAATTCCGGTTTTTAATTCATTTTTATTAAACGCTTCTTTGACAAAACCTGACGCGTGAACAGTTAATCCCAGTAAAATCAAAGGAAATAAAAGTATATAAACAATAAAATTGGACGGTGATTTACGCAAGAGTATCCAGCCGATCCTGATAAAACGCAGTATTGGAATAAAGGGCATCAAATAGGGATGGTTCATCATCACAGTCGCCCGGGAATAAAATTCCTTGCCCGTTTTCGCGGCCCCTATTCCGAGTTTGAACTGGTTTTTCAAAACTTTGGATAACCGGGTCCGGTTATGATGCCAGATCCTGATATTCTCATCCCAATAAATTATTTCGCCCGCCGCCAGGGCCCTTCTGAAAAACCGGCTGTCGCTGCCTTTAACAAACCCATCCAGCGGCCCGTATTTCTCAAAAATTGACTTTTTAAAAAAAACATTTCCCGAACCCACGGTTCCTATTTTCAAACCATTCTTCGCATTCCAGAAATCAAAACATTCCAGCAAATAGTCCACCGTTCCGTAAATACTTTTCGGTGTGCCGTTTAAAATCGGTCCGACGACAATCGACTTTTTTTCTTTATAGGCCGACAAAATATTTTCTATCCAATTTGCATCAACCGTACAATCGGTATCCGTAAAAGCATAAAGATTGGAGCGCGCGGCTTCAATACCCTTGTTTCTCGCCGCCCCGGGGTATAAACGATTATCGGATTCGATCAATCTTACCCATGGATACTCTTTTCTGATCAACCCGGCGGTCCCGTCATTTCCGCTGTCTACTATAATGACCTCATAATTATAACCGGTTTTTTGCTGTCTTAATGAATGCAGCAAATTCGGTATATACTTTTTATGGTTATAAGATGGAATTATTACGGAAAGATCAATATTTGCCTTTAGATTTTTTTTAAACATTATATTATTTTCTTTTTTATCCTTACTCCACGAATCCGGTTATTTCTTCAACCATCCCGTCCCAGCTGTAATCCTTATTGAGTTCGCTGATATTTTTTCGCATTTCTTCATATCGGTCTGTATTTAATTTCCCTTTAAGAAGAAATTTTTTTACGGCATCCACAATAGCGCCGGGATTTTCAGGGGGTATCAGATATCCTGTCCGCCCGTCCTGCACAATTTCCATAAAGCAACTTAATGCGGAAGCAATGACCGGCTTTTGAAAGGCATAAGCGATCTGTAATGCGCCGCTGGCGGTTGCCGTACTGTACGGGAACATGGCTATATCGGCGGCCGCGTAATATTTCTCCACGTCCTCATTGGGTATATATTCATTTTTTCTGATTACAATCGATTCAAGACCATATTCCCTTATTTTCTCCCGGATTCTTGCTTCCTCCTCATGCCAGGCTTCCCCCGCAAGTAAAAGCCGGATATGCGGGTATTCCTTGGCCAATTTTCCAACGGCCTCCAGCAGATAAGGGACGCCCTTGTATTTTCTGATAAAACCGAAAAACAATAAAACAATATGGTCCCGGGTAAAACCGATTTTTTTTCTCTCTTCTTCCGGGTTGATGCCGTCAATTTTGAAAAACTGGTAATTGGGATGCGATTTTTGCCGGACATTCGCATTTGGAACAAGATAAAGCAGGGACTCTTTTACTTCTTTAGAATGAACGATGAAATAATCGCCCTTTCGTAACACCAGTTTTGTACAAAATTGACCGAAGCGGCTCGACTCATGTTCAACAACATTATGGCAGACAAAAAGAATCTTAACGGATCGCAGAAATTTTATACCCGTACAGATCACCCAGTACGGCAAAGTCCAGAATGAAACCCACCAGGGCAGAATGACCATTTGGGGATTATGTTTTTTTATATGAAAAACTATCCGTATCCACGAAATCGGATTCATGGAATCCAGCAGGTACCTGACATCCGGCTCCTCTAATTTAACCTGACTCGAATCCTTGTCCGTCTGTCCGGGGTACAACCACATCGGGTATTGACGTTTTACCGCGCAGAGGACGACATCATGATATTTTTTAAAAGTACGGTATAATAAAGTCGTATAATGTGAAATCCCACCCCGATAAGGATAAGTGGGACCGATCATATAAACTTTCATAGTTCTCCAATTGCCGGAAATGAATATTAATCTTTTCCGCCGGTTTCTTTTTGTTTGCTCTTTTTATCAGCCGTACCGGCGCTTTCAATTTTCCTGATCCGGTAAAGAATATTTTCAATGAGCTGCCGGTTGGAACCGATAATATCCGCCAGCAAGCCGATTACAAAAATCTGAAAGCCGACGATCAATAATACCGCGGCTAAAATGAGGGACTGAATATGACCGGCGCCAGACACAAATAAATAATAAAATAAAAACCTTAAGCCAATTAAAAATCCGGCCAGAAAGAACCCTCCCCCGATATATGAAAACATTTTGAACGGTTCATACATAGTATAGATCCGTAATATTGTACTGACGGACCTCTTGATATATTGCCAGTTACTTTTAAACAGTTTTGATTCTCGCAATTTTTCATTTGTTCGGATCGGCACATGGGAAACCGCCAGGTTCTTCTTGCCCGCCTGTATGATTGTTTCCAGCGTGTATGTAAAACGTGTCACCACGTTCATCTGCAGGGCGGCTTCACGTGAAAAAGCTCGAAATCCGCTGGTGGCGTCGGGAATGTCCGTATCCGACAGATGCCTGACGACCCAGCTGCCGTACCGCTGTAATTTCTTTTTGATCCATGAAAAATGTTCAATTTCGCCGGTATTGCGGTCGCCGATAACGATCTCCGCGTCGCCCTTTATTATGGGGTGTATTAATTTTTCGATATCATCGCCGCAATACTGGTTGTCGGCATCCGTATTCACAATAATATCGGCGCCGAGCTTCAAACATGCGTCAATACCGGAATTGAACACTTTTGCCAGACCCTTGTTCTGCGGAAAACTGACGATATAATTCACTCCCAGTTCCCTGGCAACCTTGACCGTATTGTCCGTACTCCCGTCATCTATGATCAGAATCTCGATCGAATCGATCCCGTCGATTTTCCGGGGAAGATCGGCAAGGGTCCGGGGTAACGTTGTTTCTTCATTGTAGCAGGGTATTTGAATGATTAATTTCATTTAATCCATAGTTTTATTTTTCGAACAGATTTATTCAATTATTTCTTCTATATTATAATCTTCTATTTCATTGGCGTGGGTATAAATAATCATTTCACCCAAAAGCCCGATGGATATCAATTGTATTCCGATAATGATCATCATGGTGCCCAGTAATAACATCGGTCGTCCGGCGATGCCGCCGATACCCAATATACGGTAAATAAACAGGTATATCGTAATGACCGAACCGATCAGGGTAAATATCACACCCAGGAACCCTAAAAAGTGTAACGGCTTTTTCGAATACTTGCTGATGAATATCACGCTGATAAAATCGAGTAATCTTTTGATATAATTTTTAGGATAAAGTGACTGCGCAAAATGACCGGGTAATTGTTCAACCGTTTCTTCGGTAATTTTATATCCCTGACGGTGCGCCAGAACCGGTATAAAGGCGTTCAGTGCGCCATAGAACGGAACATGCTCCAGTACGGATTTACGCGTTGCCAATACGCCGCTGTTAATATCATGCAATTTCAGTTTGGTCAGCCGGTTGGTAAATGTATTAAAAAGTATGGATACAAACTGGTTCAACTTTGAATCCCGCCGCGGTGAGCGTTTTCCCATTACAATATCAAAGCCGTCATCGATCTTTTCAATAAACCGGAGCAAATTCTGCGGATTGATTTTCACACGGCAGGTAAAATAAATTATTTTTTCACCGGTCGCTACTTTCATACCGGCGTCCAGCGCGGCCGATTCTCCGAAAGACGTGCGTAATTTTACCAGTTTCACATTCGGGAATCCGGCGGCGATGTTCAGCATCTTTTCCCATGTGCCGTCATGACTGCCGTCATCAACATAAATGATTTCATAATCAAAATTGCCCGTATTAAAAATATCCTGCAGTTCTTGATTCAATCCGGCGAGATAATCCTGCTGATTTTTGGCTTCTATGATGATTGAGACATCACATTTGCCGTTTTTATTTTTTTTCATATTTATCAAAGACATAAACTATCATTTTTGTTAATATTCAAATTTTTTACGTGAACCGGTATTTACAACAAGTTTTCCCACCAAACCATAACATAAAAACTGAAAAGCCATTGCCCAGAGTAGTAAAATCAGTGTGATCGGTATATTCAGTTCAGCCACATCGACTTTTATCCAGAATAATTGATAAAAAGCGTTTGCCAGTACCAGTACCCCGGCCCAAAAACAAAACGCTGAAAAGTGAGCGAAAAACCGTAACGGATTGTGAATATGCTTCATAAGCAGGCGGATCGTCGTCAAATCCATTATCACCCGAAACGTGCGGCTCAGGTTATACTTTGATTTCCCGAATTTACGGGCATGATGCCGGACCGGTATTTCCGCTATTTTCGCCCCTTCCATGCGAAGCAGCGCCGGAATGAAACGATGTAATTCACCGTATAAGGAAATTTTTCTCAACAGGTCGCCGCGAAACGCTTTCAAAGAACAACCCGTGTCGTGCAATTTAACATTTGTCACCGAACAAATGATCCGGTTGGCGATCCGGGAAGGAACTTTCCGTACGATCAGCTTGTCCTTGCGGTTTTTCCGCCAGCCGCTGACCACGTCATATCCCTCTTCCAGTTTACTGAGGATCAGCGGGATGTCTTTCGGATCGTTCTGCAAATCTCCATCCATGGCTACAACTATTTGGCCTTTTGTCATTTTAAAACCGGCCGCCATGGCCGCCGACTGCCCAAAATTGGCCCTAAACAGTATAACCTTCAGAAAAGCATTTGCCGCCGCCAGCTTTCTCAACGTCTCGCGAGTGCCGTCGTCGCTACCGTCATCGACAAATATTACTTCATAACTTTTTCCTGTTTCATCAAGGACCTGACTCAATATAGTCCACACTCTTTCCACGTTTTCGACTTCATTATAGAAGGGAATAACGACGGACAAATAGGGCTGTTTTTCAGTCCGTTCTGTATTTTTATTTGTTATTCTATTTTCCACGTGTTTGAAACCGTTTGTTCAACAACAAGATAAAAAAGAAAACCGGCGCGAGCATTAAAATTTCCCGCACAACTGTTTTTAAATTATGCGGATTGAACAAGCTGATAAAAAATCGCGCCGAATCGGCCGCACGGTGAACATCCATAAAAATCCTGACCGGAAATATAAAATATTTATTCGTAAACGGCCATAATACGGGTGCGCCGAACGGCGCGGTTCCGTCAACGGTCATCAAATCGAATGTCAAATGAGAAACACCGGCGCCAATGAACATCAGGGTATAAAGGCGGAACTGCTTTCGGTTCTTTAAAGTGAGCAGCCACGCTCCCGCTACTCCTATACATATAACAAAAACAAAACTATGCGTAAATCCATGATGATACAGATTCGGTTTGCCGACAACAAAACCAAAAAGAAAATCAATATCGGGTAAGACAGCAAAAACCACAGTCGCTGTCAACAACTTTATGTCAAAAAAACGTTTTTGTCCTGCCGCATATACAATGAAACCGCCTAGAGCATGTCCGATTGGTGTAGCCATATTAATAACTCATAATATACTTATTTATAATAAACAATACCATGCAATTCAATGATTTTGATTATCAATTTTATCAAAAATCAATCTCCTGCCATTATGGTTATTAACCTGAAGGTTAAAATCGTATAAATATCATAAATTAACATAATCGATATAAAAACATTAAACACTTTTTCGAAACTAACCTGGTAACGCCATATATTTAATGTTTTTTCCGGCAATAAGGTAACGATATAATTTACAATAAACATAAATGGTAAAAATATTGCAAGGATGTGCCTGACCGAGGGACCAAGGTAATTCCACCATGCATTCAATCCAAAGTAAACGCCAAAGTAGGAAATCAAAAATAAAAACAGAAATATATGCTCCTTCGCCAACTCCACACTCTTTTTTAAATTAATTAAAACCAACAATAGAAAGTAGATTAAATAATAAAATAAATACCAGAAATACCCATAGGCGTGTTTATTGGCTTTTAGAGATGTAACGGCGCCTGTCCATACCCTGTTGAACACCTGACCTATTGAATGTTCCTGAAAATATTTTTTTGGACTTGGTATCATTTCCGGCGCCATATCCGGCCAACCTTCCCGGTCACCATGCGCGCGCGTTCCGCTTTTCATTTCTTCACGGGAATCATACCACATATAAAATGTCGAATTGACATTATAAAAATACTTGCCGAATATCCTTTTACTTGTACTGATATAAGGGTAAACCACAATTAAAAAAGTGATTACCACCAGGGCGATACTGACAAAGGGCAAAAGCAGTGATTTAATATCGACCGGCTGTACAACCCTGTTTTTGATCCTGGACAATAATTTTAAGGCTTCTTTGGCGGTTAACCAAATAGCCAATAATCCCAATGCCGGCATGACCGATGCTTTGGTCAGATAGGTGAGTCCGGTAAAAACACCCGTCAAAACCGCGTAATACCATGTTGGGGCGGTAAACATTTTCAATATCAATAAAAATGTAAAGAACGCCAGAAAATAATATAACAATTCACACTGAAAATAGGGCGCTTTGAAAATAAAAACAGTAAACGCCGTGATGAAAAACAGGTTTATGGCCGTATGACGTCTGAAAAATTTGTAAAAAACAATAAAAATGGCCGCCAGAAAAAAAATAGAAAATATGATATTCAACTGTTTGCCCCTGACAAAATAATCATCCAGTGACATGCCCGTTTTGTAAAAAAACGACAGTATGCCCGGGTAAAGCGGGTGCCTGTTTCGCCGCCCAGTATATTGATAATGTGTGTCATGCAACTGCTGGGCGTAGTACAGGTATGCGCCTTGGTCATGCAGTCTGTAGTTGGTATTTAATGTTTCGGCATGCTTTGTCGCGCCCTGATAATAAAGAACAACAAAAATGAATGCTGCTAAAATAATAATAAAATATTTAAAATATTTCATAATCCTGATCCCTGAAGATAATTATCTGATTTCAAGAACTTTAAATTTTCCGGTTTTATAAACAACCGGATAAGATGACTGATGATCCAGTTCAACCACCCAGTAATCAAGTTTATATTTTAATTTCATATCCACGATAAAATCATCGGTCAGAGAATTATAGACGTCGTCCAGTTTTTCATCCCTGTTGGAACGCATATCCCGTCCCCGGGTAATATCATAACCAAGGTCCTGGAGGCGTTCTATCCATATATCCGTATAACTACGGTCCCAGAGTAATGCCGAACCGTCTTTCCAGGTGACATAAACCGGACGTTTTGACAAAAGGCGGAAATTACCCCACATGGTTCCGGGATTGACCAGGAATACGGCGTCCTTTTTTGTCGATTCTTTTGCCCAGTCCCCCAGTTCCGTTACCTGTCGGTCCGGCGGCACAAAAACATATCCTCCGCCGCCCGACAAAACGCGGTCACGGGCGGTATTCAGACTCAAAAAGAAAAAAATCGTTACCAGTACCAATGATAAACGTTTGGGACTTCCTTCAAGTAATACGTATTTCCACAGCGGTTCCCATAACAGGAATATCAGGCCGATAAGGATGTAGGGAAGAATAACGGGATTCCAGAAAAAGATACAGGCTAACAAAATGATCGTCAAAAATCGCCTCAATTGAACCCCCTTTTCGAGGTCAATGGCGCAAAGGGAGATCAGCGTAATACCGGCAAAGGCGTACCAAAAATCGGTTGCACGGGCGGGCTGCATAATGACCATGGACGGCGATTCAAAAACTGCCGTGCCGATAAATGCATATAATAACCAGAGTACACTTACTCCCGCCCAGACTATTCCGATTTTGTATAACTGTTTTTGTTCACCCTTCTTTTGCCAAATAACCGCAATAACGATGAACAGCAGGGTAAAAAATTTCAGAAACACCCTTTTATCCCAGAATAAGGGAAAAAGATGATGCAAAGAACGGACCTGGTTGGCGATAATCCAAAGATCGCTGTCGGATGATTCCCGGATAAATGCCTGCGCGGTGTAAAAAATGGCCGGAGATGCGACAACTACAAACAATCCGATTGCCGCCAGCCATTTTTTCCACTCACGACGGTAGAGCGGATAAACCATCATTACGGCGCCGAAATATACAACGGCATGCGCGCCGTACAGGCTGTTCATATTAAAAGCCAGGGCCAGCCATATTGCCCATAAATACTGCCGGTTTTTGTAAAACGCCGCCATAGCCAACAAGATAAACGGGATGGACATCCCGGTCTGTTCAAAATAAATTTGTACGATTGTCCCGTTACCGAGTATCGGCTTGGGGATCAACGCGAACAAAATCATGGCGGCAACCGGGGCCAGTTTTGATTTCGGCGCTATTGTCGAGGCCAGTCCGGCGGCGGCATATAATACAAAAGCGCGTTCCAGTAAAAACAGAATAAAGAGCAGGGGCTTTAGGGAGATAAGACGGGCCAGCCAAGCAACCACTCTCCATAACATGGAAGCATAGTAGGGCAAAGTTGCCGCAAAAGGATCATTCGGGTATATGCTGTGATCGTTCAGCCAGTAAACCAGCGGTATTTGTAAACAATGGTTGGCTACAAAGACATAATAACCGGAAAAGAACAGTGACGCAATATAAATAACAAATCCATAAGCCCAAACCGGAATGTCCGGATCTTTAAGTAATAAACCCCCTCGGTTTTTGTTTGATGTCAGCATCGTACTCATTTCTGTTTCAAAATCCCTGTTAAAACGGCCGCACGAAGCGACGCTCCCAAAACGTTCTGCTTTTTTCTAAAAGTAATAAATACAAAAACTCCGATTAAAGCATTAAACCATATCAAAAGTAATATTAATATACTGAAAACCGCGGCAGCCTGCGTATCAACGGCAAACCAGCCGAAAAAAGCGATATAACCGGACTCTCGTATCCCATAACCGCCTACGGACGGCAGTAAAACTGCAATAAAAATTAATAATGTCACAATAATAAAACTGTACCATGGCGCACCGAATCCCGGGATTGCCTTTGCCAGCAGCATGGCCAGTAAGATACGTAATATCTGATTCAAAACGGTTACCGAACCGGCATATATAATTATCCGGGAATTGCGATGCGATAATTCAAGCACCCTTTTTATATCATCCGCAAATTTTTGCATACGGTTAAAAGGGCTGTTTTCTATCTTTCTGAATATTATCCTGAATAACGGGACCGCTATCAACAATATGCAGAAAACAAAAACAATCAACAACAAGATGGAATAAAGGGTATTTTTCAACAATTCCACTCGGGAAAACCAGACAATACATGCCAAAAGCAGCAGAACAATCGTCACTATAAAGCCAAGAATACGTTCGATAAAAATAGTACCCAGTAATCCGCCCAGAGAATAGTTCTTATTATGCGCGATCAAGCCGCCCCTAGCAAAATCACCCCCTTTTCCGGTGGGTAGAAATGTGTTAAAAAAACTGCCGATAAAATAACCTCTGACGGAATCAAAAAAAGATAAAGGGTAACCGCATTCATCGGCAATGATCTTCCAGCGTATTGCCACGGGGAGAATAAAAATGGCATTCAAAATTACGGCAATAACAATCAACGGCCAGTTAACCTGCCGCAGTTTTTCAAAATAGTCGTCCCAATGAACTGAGGTAACAAACCAGAAAATCGCGATAAACGAGACGACAATTTTCAGCAATAAAAAAATATTGTTTTTATTTACTTTATAAAAATTTTTCCCTGTCATCACACAATTTGTTTGTCTTTTAATAAGGATACCACAAATTTAAACTTGCCGGGTTTTCTATAAGGAATATCGTCAACGACATGAATACGTATAACCATGGTATTTCCAAGTTCGTTTTTTAATACCCTGATCAATAATTCCTTTAATGGGTCATCAAAATGATTGATCGGTACCACATATACATCTATAACACCCGCTTCCTTTTGCACAATTTGTGACAGCTTTATACCGTTCGCGTATTTAAACGTGTTGTGCAGACCGGCAATCACTTTCCCGTTGGCATTTACCAATCTGTCATCCGCCCGGCCGGTTAGACTTTCTATCAGCGGCAAAGTCCTGCCGCATTGACATTTTTTATCAGAATACACCGCATAATCTCTTGTATCATAACGCAGTAAAGGAAAAGCTTTATTATGCAATCCTGTTGAAATAATACGACCCTCTTCGCCGGGTTGTGCCGGTTTGCCGTTGTCGTTAATAATTTCAACCAGGCCATACTCGGAACAGATATGGTAACCGCGATCAGGGCATTGACAAATCAGTGCGGTATGTTCATTCAGACCGTAATTGTCCCGCACAAGGGCGCCGGTCCAGTTTTCTATATAATCTCTCTGATTCTCAAGTAATGTTTCACCTACCGAGACAATGAATTTGGGTTTTACATCCTGAATATCGGCGTAATCCAAAAGTTGACACAGATAATTCATCGCCGATGAATGTCCGCGCCAGAATTTAATTTTATATTTTCGCAGCAAATCTGCATATTCATTAATATTTGCTTCATTAATATACTGGGAAGAAAATTCCAAACCCCTGCATTTCCAGTTCCACCTGTACTTTTGCCCCAAATGCCGGGAAAAGCTCCTGATGTCCATAAATGGGTCCGCAAGATTGTAACCCAGCCACGAAAAATGCCGCCACTGGCAAACCAATTCAAAAATATTGACATCAACATCCCAATAAAGTTCAAGGGGCGAACCGGTTGTTCCGCTGGTTCTCACTGTGATCGGCCGGCATTTTTCCAAATTATCAGGGATGAATTCGTCATGCTTTTCAAGTACGGTATCTTTTGACAGAATCGGAAGCAGGGTAATATCTTTCATCGACCTGATATCATCACGTTTCAATCCCAGGTCCTGAAATAATCTTTTATAATAGGGAACATGCTCAAAACAAAAATCAAGGATTTTAGACAAATAATTCCACTGCAATAACTGTAACTTTTCGGGCGGAAAATACTGACTTTTCCAAAGCAGATAACGCCATTTTATGATATTGCCCGGTGATAAAAACTCTGAAATCCTGAATTCTTTCATGACTTTGTTTTCTTTATTGTTTATAATAAATTAGTTAGTCCTCAACTACATGTGTTTCGAATTCACGTCGATAATTTTTCCACATTGTGGTTTTCCAGTTTAAATTTGATTCCAGACAATCACTTGCCCGGTAAGCCATCTCCATCGTATGATGTGTATTGTCATGAGCAAATAATCCCTGACGACCAAGTGATACAAGTCCTGTAAACCGATTGATATAATCATCAATTAACTCAAACTGCTCGTCAAATTTCTGGTCATATATCGGGTATACAAACGGCAGTCTTTTTGTAAATGATGTCTTTAAAGGGAAATTTGCCGGCAGACCGATCTTTTTCAAATCCTCGAGTGATTTTTGAGTCAGACTTGCATCGGTCATGTTCCATATATCATCACCCAAATTGCATGGTATTTCCAGACAAATTCCGGTCAGGTTTGCCGGTTCTTTGGATGCGCTGTAATTTTTAGGTTCCGATATGCGTGATATTATGATGTTATCTTCAGGTATATAGTGCGCGTCATACGGAGTATACTGGTCGGTTTCAAACAACAGGTAATGCAGAATCATACTCCGGTATTTCAACTTTTTACAAGCGTCTGTTATATCCTGAGAGGGTAAAGGCTTGATTAGTCTGGCCAATACTGAAATGGGAATTGTGGAAAATAAAAAATCACAATCGATATGATTAAATTCCACAAAATCATTATTCTCCTTGCGGAGTTTTAAAACGGAAGGCCGGTTTCCTTTTATGATAATCTCCTCAGCGGAAGAGGAAAGCAGAATTTTTCCGCCCAGTTTTTCCACCTCGTTCGCGAGGACCCGGCTAATTTGCCCGTATCCTTTTTGGGGATAAAAAAACCGGCCTGTATTTTCGCGTTTAATACCCGGTAAAACAGAAAAAACCTTTTTGATTATTTTAAACACACTATTCGCCGATACACGTTTTTGCGCCTGGATGACGGAAATGTCTTCTGGATTTATTCCCCACAATTTACGCGCATAGGGAAAATAAAAAGCGGAACAGATCGTTTTCCCCAATCCGTCCATAAGAGCATCGGCAAATGACCGTTGCGGTCTGTGCTTTTTTTGAAATGGTTTTGCCAACATATCAGTTAAAAAACTCAGGACAAATGCGGGAGGTGTATGTAAAATCAGATCGACCGGGTTCAGGGGGAATTTTAGAAATCTTCCCAATAAACGGATGCGGCCGTTTCTCGGGCGGTTGAGCAGATCATCGCCCAGCAATTCTTTCAGATCATTCAGGATCTCTGCCGATGTCGCAGGATGCAGTCGGTGACTGCCAAAGTCAAAAAACAAACCATCCTTCTCGAAACTTGCGGCGATTCCGCCGACATAAGATTTTTGTTCAATAAGGATTATTTCCCATTCAGGCTCGTTCCGGCGTAATAATTTTAAAGCCAGCGCCAGACCGGCGGGCCCCGCTCCTAAAATGATAATTTGTTTTTTCTTTTCCATAATCCTGCTATTTTATAATAAATTTATCGGCGCTTATGTTTTGGATCTCCTTTATAACCGGTTTTTTTCCAGGAGAATCCAGTATAAAAAACAGCGACCCGATCAACGCGGAGATCCATAAAAATATTAATTGCAAAATACCAAAAACAACCGCCGCTTCGGGTGTTACGCCAAACCAGCTAAAAAAGAAAACATAACCGGCTTCACGTATCCCGTATCCGCCAATCGATGGTAATAATTCGGCGATAAATATCAATGGTATGACAATCGGAAAGCTGGTCCATGGCGCGTTAAAACCAAAAATGGCCTTGGCGACCAAATATCCTGAAAAAATAAAAATTATCTGATTCAGTAATGAATATAAAACCACCCAGGATATTGATTTGGGGGATTTTCGATAGACATGAAAAACGTCAAGCATATCGGCTATACTTTTCCAGAATTTTTGAAACGGCAGTTTCCTCGCTATTTTATGATATAAATTTTGAAACCATGGGGACAAAAATATAACCCCAAGGGCAATCAATATCAACGTTAATAAAATAATCGACGGCAGGGCATTCCGTAACGCTTCGATTCCGGCTGATGCAATATAACTGGCGCCAAGAGCAATCAATACGGTGACAAGAAGGCCGACAAACCGCTCCACAAAAATGGTGCCCATAATCCCGCCCAGTGACAGGTTACATTTCCTGGCAATAATAATCGCACGGGCAGCATCACCGCCCCGGCCGGTGGGCAAAAATGTATTAAAAAAACCGCCGACCATATATCCGTAAAACGACTGGCGAAAATTTATGGAATAACCGCTTGTTTGCCCCACTTTTTTCCAGCGTAACGAACATGGCACCAATCGTAAAACAAAAACCACAAAAGCAATCATCAACATGGTCAAATTTACCTGGCCAAGTCCTTCCATTACACTGTGCCATTCAACTGTTGAGGAAAACCAGTAAATAGCACTGAACGTTACCACAATCTTGAGAATTTGCCACAATATTGAGGTTTTTTTACTTTTTACTCTGTTTTCAGTCATATTTTTTATTTTCAATCAAACAATATAAGTCATAATTTTATAACTATTTACACAACATTAAAGATACAATCATATACCGATTTTTGCGTAAAATGATTTCGATCAATTCTTTTAAATTCGGACAGTAAAAATAATACAGAATTATACACAAAAGCATGTCAAAAATTCGACATGCTTTTAATTTCGGGTGAATTGCAAATTTTAGTCCAAAACTGCTTAAATCATTTTATTTTTGTTCCTGATTATATACCCTGATTGATTGTCTGGAATAAGACTTTGCTTTGGGTGTACTGTACTGGGCGATTTTTCTATTAATCCCGTCGGCCATCATTCCGATCAGCAGAATCTGTAACCCTGAAAACCATAAAATCAACACACTTGAAGAGACGACTTTACTGGTCAGGAAAGTGAATGTAATACCCCCGGCTTCTTCTACCGCCATAATGACGTCAAAAGTAAACTTGATAGCGCTCAAAATAAATGTGAACAGAGCGGCGGGTATAAATATTTTCAACGGATTAAAAAGCATGGACAAACGAATCACCAGATTCATAAATTCAATGAAATTCCAGGGAACAATTTTGGACTTTCCCGCCCGTTGATAATAATCGATGGGAACGTACATGACCTTATAATTATCGCTTAAAAACGCAACAGTTGAGGTTGTCGTAAAAGAAAATCTGTCGGATAAAATATTCAGATATTGCATGATTAATTCGCGCCTGAATATTCGTAAACCGGAATTCAAATCGGGTATTTTTTCACCGGTGACGTACTCGGCCAACTTGCGCAAGACCCATTTTGCCGGCCTTCTGATCAACGGGATCGCGACATTTTCGCCCTGCCGCGAACCGACAACCATATCCGCTTCCTGAATATGCTCGAGCATTTTGGGGATCTGGCTGGCGGGATAAGTATTATCCGCGTCGGTGATAACAATAAATTCGTTTTTTGCTATATTGATTCCCGTTTTGAGCGCAGCACCGTATCCACGGTTTTTCATATGCTGAACAACAATTGCATTGGTCGTTCGCGCTTTTTCAATTGTCTTGTCTTTGGAACCGTCATCAATAATTATTATTTCATGCTCTATATTGGCCTCGTTCAGCACTTTATTTAAATCATCTATCACATTAATAATTCCGTCTTCTTCATTGTATGCGGGTATGATAACTGATATGGCTACATCCATTGGATTCATTCCTGTTTTATAACAAAACTTTTATTTTAAGTCTAAATTAATATAAAAAAGAGAGATTATCAACTCTTTTATCATATTGATATTGTAAAGCCTTCTTTAATTAAACGTAAAAAATTATGAACCCGGCCGCAACCTGAAATACAGCGCCCGAATTCGTTCCGACTGCAGCAGCCTGTTTTGAATACCCTGATTCAGTTTATAAATTAACCGTTTCGGGGAACCGGTTGTTATTTCAAGCTGAAATATCTGCCGCTGTCCCGTGGACCAGGCAAACTTGTAATCCTCGTCGCCAAACAGAAAATCGAATTCCTGTGCGTTATCTTCAATCGCCTCGGTTATGCGCATGGCAAGAACAACTTTACCGGGACTGAGCCGGAAATATTCGGGATCAAATCCGCCCTGAAAATATAAAACTTTTTTATTATGTATAAAGGTACCGATGGCGGCAACAGTCCTCTTTTCCGAAGCAATCGTGTGAATAGCGATATATCCTTTTTTTTCCAGTTCCCGAACAAGCCGGAGGAATCCCTTTCTGACATGTTCGGTCGCAAAAGCGCCGAGCTGATGTTTCTGCCGAATGCGTTTTTGATGCAGGTCCATCATTTGGATAAGGGCGTTTTCCAATTCATCTCCTTTGTGAAATCCCTTATACTCACCTTCGAACTGACGGAATAAATTTTTAACTTCATAACGAACCGATTTCGCACGCTTACTGCTCAGGGCGTTCTGGAAATTTCTCCAGTCATCCTGTATAGTGATATATGGGGCCTGTCCGATGTTTTCCACTTTGATGCTGTCCCGCAATTTTTCTATAAAATGGGATTTTTTATCAATAATCGTAAAGTCCCCTCTGAGCAGCTTAAACTCGATGACGTCCCACTGTCTCCTGTTGTCCTTGAACCAACCGGCCAAAGCCGAAAAAACCTGTTCTTCATAATCGGCATGAACAATAAAATTTTGAAAATCACAATATTTGATACAACAGAAACTTAAAATTTTCAATTTTACGGCACCGGCCTTTTGTATTCGGGTCCCGAGAGGGGCGCAGCCCACCAGTCTCCCGTCTTTGTCCCGCACCAGAATTATATGTAAATTCACTCTATCCGCAAAAATACGCCAGGTATAATACTGAAATATCCATGTCTGGAAAACAGTCAGATTGTTTGCATGCTTCTCCAATTCTTCCCATTCTTTTTCAAGTTTGAAAAAATCCTGTTCATTATTGATTACAGATAAAGTCATCCCTGTCAAAATCATAAATCCTTAAATATTAAAATTATACTAAACTTTTTCAATTTTGGGGATATCTTTAATTTTAACGGCCGGAACACCGGCATACACGGTTGAGGGGGGCACATCCCTGTTCACAACGGCGCCTGCGGCAATTACGGCCTGTTCGCCGATCGTTACACCCGGCAAGATTACGGCATTGGCGCCGATCCAGACATCGTCACAGATCTCAATCGGCCGATTATCCTCGGGATATAAGGATGACAAAACGGAAAAATTTGGGTCCGACTGTCCGACGATTACGGCACCGGTTGCAATGGCAACCCGGTCGCCGATTACGATATTTCCCTTTTTAACTCCCTTTTCCGTCATGGGCAGAATTATATTGACGCCGAAATTAATGACGACCTTTTGACCGATCCGAACGCCGCATTTTCTGAACAGGGCGGTACGCAATGCCGGATGCGGACAATAAACAGCCATCCATCTTAAAATTTCCGTACATTGTTGAGTGAACGTCATCCTAATCCCTCCCTTTTTTCAACAATTTGTTCCTGTAGCGCACAACACTTCCCGCATAACGTTTTGTTAATATCGAAGCCAGCGATACCCGTCCTGCTCCCGGTAAACGGCGGATAAATTGCGCTTCAAGCCGGACGATGTGCGTCGGTGATTGTCCCCATTCATTGCACGGTCTTTTCGGCAGAACACCCCACCAAAAGCCCTCATAACCCGTCTGACGCCCGATCTTTATGGCTTCATCATTGCCGAAAAACTTTGGGAACGCCAGGTGAAATACTTTTTTCTTTAATTTTTGTTCAATAATTTCCCTGGACAGGCGAAAATCTTCCTCCATACTTAACGGTTGTCCGATTAAAGCGCTGATTACTTTAGGGTCCGCACCCGCCAGTTCCACAAATTCGGGCCAGCGCGGGATATAACGGTGCTCCATTGTATGCGACTGAAAATCAAAGACACCGGATTCATACATTTCCCCTATCTGTTCCCAGGACAAAGGAGTTAATGTATGATAATCAAAGTCCCCGACCGGGTCATGAAACCGCGGCGCAATAAAAACGACGGCTTTTTTATTAAACTTTTTCAGTAACGGATAGGCGACATGATATAAATTTTGCGCGCCGTCATCAAATGTGATGACTATACTTCTTTCCGGCGCCTTTTCTTTGCCTTGCAGATGCCGGAGCATGGTATCGGCGTCTATTGTTATATAGTCATTCCGGATTAAAAATTCCAAATCTTCTGTAAATAATTGTTCATTAACAACATGGTAACAAAAGACGGGGATGCCGGAATTTAATTCCCGAGGATTTTTTGAAAATACAAAAGAGGGAAAGCCCCCGGTCAACGCCGCATGAGCCTCCGGCATATTTTTTTCCCATATATTTCGAAAGCCGACAAATAATGAATTCATTATATTTATATTAAATGATAATTTGGTTTTATTATTAAATATAAATTACACACAATAAATATAATTTACGTAAAAATGCAAGCCGGAATTATCGAACATTCCGTTTCCGGAATCTGGAAACAGAATATAATTCCCTTGCGATAAAATCAATCATTGGGGATCAAGTTGATTTGATAAAAGGTAAGATATTTTTGCTAAAATAAAAACAACATTTTGCTTTCCGTCAAAAAGACGGAAAGCAATCATTTTATTCAAACAAAGTCCGTAGATATATACCCTGAGGCGGAGCCGGCGGTGACAAATCCACTTCACCTGTGGGCATGTGAAGAATTATATACATACTGCCGCTGCTGCCCTGATTCGAACCGAGAGTTATTGTCCCTTTAGTAAAATCTTTTTGCATCAATTCAAATTCCACCCCGGTATCATCGGTAATATAATCCTGGGTAGATGTCCAGGACTGTAACCAGCCGGGTTTCACTGCAATACGTGTATCATATCCAACGTAGACAGTAACATCCTGATTCACAGTATAAGACATAAAGTTTGCATCTTCATTTCTCTTATCATCATTAGCCGTTTTAAGCCATATTAATCCCCGGTAATCAGGAGGAATATATGCGACGGTATAGGTTCTGTCAATATAAAAAGGCCGGTTTATATTGACATTAAAATCCTGGACATAAGCACGGCCCGATGATACGTTAATATTTGAAATTTGAAAACTGCTGTAATCGGTTATATCCTCACAATCATTGGAGCCCGGTAGATCTGTTCCGGCTACATTATAAGTCAGGGGGACTGTTGCATTGGTAATTTCCTGTCCCGGTTCGTCGCACCAGTTTTCAACTGTACTTGCAAAGTTTGCCAGGCTTTGCATATAATCCTCCTCCTCCGGATCAACCCCCCAAATTGTTGCCAAACCTGCTGCGCCGGATATGAGTTCCTCACGCATAAAATCCCAGTTGCGCGTCGGCTCCAGTTCATCCTGGTTCCAGAAATCCAATCCCCGGTAAACTCCATCCATACTCCAATACACAAATGGAATTCCTTCACTTTTGTATGCGTTGCCGTCTTCATCAATGACAAAATCAGCTCCGACTTTAAAGGCTTCCATCGGGTCCATAGTTTTTTCAATTGCAAACAAATGATCGATATTCGGATTGATTATATGGCCCTGATCTTCCATATAATCGGTTGCCCACTTGAACCATTCGGCAACCTTATAATTCCAGATTACCTTAATTTCCCAGCCGGGACTATAATACACATTCGGGTATTGCCAGGTTCGTTCAATTATTTTTCTCATGATTGTCTTTTGCACATCTCTGGCAGCGACAACGGCAGAATCGTTAGAGGTTGCATCATAAAAATCCATGGGGTCCTTGAGCGGACCGGGATCGTTACCACAATGAGTACTGCACGCTGCATTGAAAGAAAAATTCCAGGGATAACGCACCAGACCGTATCCAAACAATGAAATTCCAAAAATAACATCATTTTCATAAGCGACCCGGGCTATGGCGCCGATTTTGTCATAAAAGGCGTCAGGGGTATTTTTTGTATAACTCCATTTTATCGCGGTAAAATTTTCGATCATGACCCAGATATGATTGCCTCCGTAATTTTTCATCTGGGTGATAAAATTGATATCAAAATCCATTACATGAAAATCCTGACCATTTGGCACCGAGCACATCAGTAAAATGGGTTCCCCATTGTAAGTTAAATAATTTGGATTTTTGTCGAATACTTCCAATTGCGCAAGAGCATCTTGAGTGACCGTAAACAATAATAGAAAAGAAATGGTACATAATATTATATAACTCTTCAAAGTGCGGAAATTTTCAAATACCATGAAATAACTCCATCTAATTGTGGGGAAAAATAATATTTTTATCTATACATGTCTAAAAAATATAAGATTATACGTTCTTATAATTAGCAATCACTATGCCACTTTATAAAATGTATATTACACAATTTATTATAAATTTAAAAAAAGATGGGACCCCGTCAAAACAACAACATATTGTTTTTAATGGACTTAACGTACTAACAAATACCTGTTCATAACGCCCCGATTAAAAAGAAATATTCATTTCTCAATTATCCCCCAAATGCCCCATATAAATTTCATAAATGTTGCAATTTTGGGTCATGTATGTCCCCAATTTCAATATTGTTATTATTATAATTATGGTCATTCACGGAGCTTCTCAAACTGGTCTTCCTCGATCCTTTTTATGGACAAACCATACATTAAATAAAATCCGAAACCGGGTAATGAGGTAATCACAACAAGTAAAAAAGTAGTCAGGGATAATAAAAATGCAGTGGAAATGGAAACGCCCAGTTGGCTTAAAAAGAAAACAAAAGCGCCCTCTCTCACACCGATACCGCCGATCGCCAGCGGCAGCATTGTCGCCAATGTTACCAGCGGTACGATGATAACCCAGTATTTAAAACTGATGTTAAGATTAAAAGATAACGCGACCGCATAGGAAATGGCTACACGGTTGAATTGGAAAAAAATTGAGATAAGGAATACTTTAAAGACTTCAATTTTATTGTTCTTGAAATCAATTATGGATTGATAAATTCTATGCAGCAGGTTTGTATATTTTTCAATTTTTAAGTGACTAAACTTGCATTTTTTCAACACCCATTCAAAAAAAACAATAACATATCGTGACAAAATAATGCAGCTAAACAATATAAACAGTGACACGAGTATGGTAATAACAAGCTGAACCGTGTTATTAATAAAATTGGTCTTGACTGCTAAAATGCCTATCAAAACAACAAAGACAAGAGACAGAACACCCAAAAGCCGGTCCACAAAAACTGTGGATACGGAATCATGTGTATTCTTGATGTACCGCGACAAACTGTATGTTCTCAGCAGATCTATAGCCAGACTGGATGGTAAAAACATACCGATAAAACTGCTGATATAATATATCTTGAATATCTGAAAGAACGGCACCTTAATATACTTGACCTGTAACAGCATCTGCCATTTATAAGATTTCAGGATCAATTCGATCAAAATCGGAATCAACGCCAGCAGTAAATATTTATATTTGAGGGAGCCGAGGGTTGTCCTGGCAACCTCAATATCAATTTTACTGAGCAGATAAAGCAGGATAGCCCCGCTCAGGACCATTCTGCTGAAAAATTTTATCACCCTGTTATTTATTTTTGGCATCAGGTTTTGGAAGGTAAAATTTAATGTATCGATTATTATTTATCGACATGAAATGCCCGCTCCAATGATTCATCCATGGACAATTCGGGGTACCATTTTAATTCTTTCAAAACAAGCGAGCCGTCATACCGGACTTTTTTGAATTTCGTATTCAACCGATATCTTGTCAATCCGAATTTTCCGCGAAGTTTGGGCAGCTTGTTCAACTGTTCAAAAACAAATCCGGCCAGTTTTAGCATGCTAAAGGGTATGGGAATAACAATGCTTTTCAAGCCCACGGCTCGTAAATAGTATTTCAAATATTGAGAATAGGTGATTGTTTTGGGATCGATGATATTATATATCCTGCCATTCCCCTTGTCATGGTGCAACAGCCGGATAATCACTTCACAGGTATTATAGATATAAGTCATGGGCAGCAGTTTTTTCTCACAACCGATTTTAAGAATAATCCTGCCGCCAAGAGCGGAAAACCCAAGATGCGGAAAGAACATATTTCGCCTTGCGCCATATATCAGGCCCGGACGTACAATGGTGATAGGCATATCGGTATTTTTTATATATTCCTGGACAATCTGTTCACTTTTGGTTTTCGTATAGGCATAAGGGCCGGCCATCTCGGGGTGGCGTTCAAGTTCAAAGCTTTCATTTATCAGCGAATTTTTTGGGATACTGTTCATATCATATACTACAAGAGAACTGATGTATATAAATTTTTTCACGCCGGCTTCAATTGCCAGATCAAGCATATAACGGGTCCCGTCAATCGTACCGCGTTTCTGTTCCTCAAAAGTTCCAAATGTTGTTGCGCCTGCGTGGATCACCGTATCCACGCCCTCCATTATTCCGTTAAGGGATTCTTTATCAGCCAGGTCACCGGTAAAAATTTCAATCGGCAGTTTTTCCAGTAATGTTTTATTACTCTGCTGTCTGACAAGAGCTTTAACCTGGTACTTTTTATCGACCAGCACTTCAACAAGACGGCTGCCTAAAAAACCGGCGGCGCCGGTTACCAGAACTTTCATTCTTTGCTCCTTTATTTCCAAATTTTTTCTGATAATTCAACAATTTTTTTTGCGTCTTCGCCGCTTACAGGAACCGGCCAGTCTTTATCCAGACTGGTGTAAAATGCATTGATCAAATTCCCCATACCGCCTGAAGCTGATGTCCGTTTTAAAACAATGCCGCATGTCATTTTTATCGTATTACCCATAATCTGAAACGATTGGGATAAATTATCAACTCCCCGCGCAATCGCTTTTGGAATATTATAGGGTTTTTGCCTTACTATGCTCATATTTGACAAATCAATTTTTAAAACCATTTTTGTACCGTACAGGTTTAACGTAAAAATATCGGGATGTGTGGACAACGACAATGTAATCGAACCGGTCGTTTTTTTCGAATCAAGCAAAACCCGGACTTCTTGCTTTAGTTTGTCATTTCCGCCCAGTTCCTTCCTGATAATGAAAGATTTTTCAAAATCGCGCATAAATTCCAATAACATACAGGCAGGATGGGGCAACAAATCCTGTAAAAAATGTCCTTTCAACTCCCTGAACCATGTGCCCTCAAGTCCCCGGTTGCCAATCACGCGACGCGTATCAAAAGCAAAATAAGCGTCCGCATGTAACAGATCGCCGAACTCAAAACTGTTGACAATATCCCTGGTTTTTAAAAAAGTCGGGTCGAACAACATGTTATGATTCACACATAATTTGACATTATTGGCCTCCGCGGCTTTTATCATATCGTCCGCTTCCTTAACATTTGTTGCCATCGGTTTTTCGACCAGAACATGTATGCCTTTATTCAATGCTTTGACCGCAACTTCACTATGATATTTCGGAGGTGTTAAAACATGCAGAACGTCGATATTTTCTTTTTTCAACAGTTCATCAATACTGGTGTAATATTTCTCTAATCCGTATTGTTTCGCTCTACTTTCCGCCAAACCACCGTTTACATCACAAATTGCCGTCAATTCGGCCAGGGGATTTGTAATAATACTGTTAAAATGAAACCTGGAAATATTTCCGCAACCGACTACTGCTGCTTTCATCAATAAAACCTCATATTTTTTAATTGCCTGAACTGGTTTTCCAATTTATTAAATAAAAATCATTATCAATTGGCGGCCGGACTTTTTTATCGTTTACATTATTATACAAAATTTATTTCCCATTTCCAAGCATATGTACGTAAAGTTCTTCAAGTTTTTCCACATTCTTTTGTATACTGAATCGTGCACTTTCCTGCAATCCGATTTGTGCCATTTTTTTTGCTTTTTCGGGATCCGTTATCATGCTGATCAGGCCGTCCGACAGTTCGCGGGAATTTCCGGGTCGAACAAATACCGCACTGTCTGTACCACCGGCTATTTCAATTAAACCGCCGACCTTTGTCGCGACGATTGGTTTTTCCATTGCCATTGCCTCAACCATAACAAGACCAAAGCCCTCGTTTAAAGAAGGAATAACAACAATATCGAACAAGGTAAGCAGGTCAAGAACATCGGTGCGAAAACCGATAAGATAAACGTGTTTTTCCAGACCCAGTTCCCTGACCAGGCTTTCCAGCTTCTCTTTAAGGGGGCCGTCACCGGCGATCAATAATCTCACGGCCGGATATTTTTCAATCACAGCAGGCATAGCCCTAATTAAATATTCATTTCCTTTTTCTTCCCGCAGTCTGGTCAATGCGCCAATAATAATATTGTCTTTTTGTAAAGAAAATTCCCTGCGTAAATTTGCCAGCGTTTCCTGACCGCACTTTTGGAACTTTTCCAGATTGACGCCGTTATAGACAATTTTTATCAGTTCGGCCGGGACATGCCGCCCTTTACTTAAAAACTCCTTTACCGCCCCGGAAACGCCAATTGCGGAATCCGTCATTTTCCGCAAT
This sequence comes from Candidatus Zhuqueibacterota bacterium, assembly GCA_016934825.1. GTDB lineage: Bacteria > Zhuqueibacterota > Zhuqueibacteria > Residuimicrobiales > Krinioviventaceae > Fontivivens. Next base: position 51,652 of record JAFGSB010000097.1, on the reverse strand, counting down.
AAAAAATCGGCAAGATACTGATGCGGCAAAATTTTCAATATGGCATGTTCGTGTACAATATTCGGGATCCCTTTTTCCCGTGCGGCTATTCTGCCAAAATTCGCGGAACTATAGCCATGCAAATGCAGCAGATCAATCTTTTCCCGGTCAACAAGTTTTATCAGACCCGTAACATTACCGACAGAGTACTTGCCGTTACCTAAAAAAAATACCCTCATGCCTTCCTGTTTATATATCTCGCCGGCCGGCTCCTCCTTCTTGAGACCGCAGGTCATCACGTTAAACCGGCTCTTATCCGAGTAACGAAACCAGTCACGGATCAAATAGGCGCAGCTGCTGGGATTGATACCGTCCATCGAGTATTTATCAATAACATGCAGTATATTATATTTTGAATTGTCCAATGCTCTCTTTCCAGAAATAATTGATTTTTATGAACGTATACATATATTATGCCATAAATGCACGTATTCGGTACTATTAACGGTTTTCAAACCGGGACATTAAAACGTTTCCGGATTTATCAAATGACATAACAAGGTTACATCCCGGGAGACGGGATCAATAAATATTACAAAACAATTGTTTTTTATTTTTTCCGGCTCTTTATGACCTTGGCGGGGATACCAACAGCTATGCTGTATTCCGGGATATTTCCCCGCACCACTGCCGATGTCCCGATAATGGAATCACGGCCGATTGAAGCGCCGTCATTGACTTTCACCCCCGCTCCCAGCCAGACATTGTCACCCACTTTAATGCCCGCGGATGTGCGCTGCTGTTCAAGTACTGAAACATCGGTGCGGTCAAATGTATGTTCACCGCCGATAAGATAACAATAGGCCGCGAACAGGGCATTTTTACCCAAAACGACTTTACTTGCCGAAAAAATTTCACAATTAAACCCGATATTCGCGTTTTCACCAATCTCGATATCGCCGTTTTTACAGCTCAATATGGTATTTCGTCCTATGAATGTACCGGAGCCTAAAACAATCCCGTTATTGTCCGAACCCTTGGCGTCGAGCAGACAGTTATCATCTATGACGACATTATCTCCGATCTTGATTTTATGTGGATGGCGCAATACAACATTCATCCCGAAGTTCACGTTTCTGCCGGAAGCGCCTAACAGCCGCGGATAGAGCTTGCTGCGCAATAATAAACCCAGCGCTCCGGGCATGTTCGCGCACAGCATCGCGATTATTTCATATTTTAAAAGTGACCACACCCCCTTTTTACCCACGACCAGGTTCTGATACTTGCCGACCTTGCCGACTTGCGGATCATGCAAATCATGTTGGATCCCTACAGGAGAATCGCTCGCCATAATATATCCCTCATTAAAACCTCAATTTCTTGGTTTTAAATAACCTTCCTTTATATACCAATCGGCTGTCCGGTGAATTCCTTCCCTGATATCGACCAGTGGTTGAAAATCCAGTTCTTTTTTGGCTTTACTGATATCAAACGCTCTGTCTTTAAGATAAATATCCACTCTTCTTCGGAATATGGGCGGCTGGATTCTTAAAGGTACACAAATTTTTTCACATAAAAAACCCAAATAATAAACCGGCCATAACGGCAGTTTAATAACATAAAATTTAATCCCCAGATCATCCGCGATCGTCTTTGCGAACTGTTTTAACGTGCCATATCCATCGCCGGCAATAATATATGCCTGTCCCGCCGCATCCGGATTTTCCCCTGCCAGCCGAAAACCTTCAACAATATCCGTTACAAATGTTAAATGGTAAAACGGGTCGTTTCTCCCCAGCATCAGGAATCTTTTCTTTTCCACCATACGATACATCTTTAGCATGCGCAGGTCGCCCGGGCCATAAATTCCCGAGGGGCGAACTATGGTGACCGGCAACTTTTTCAGCCGGTAATATTCCATAACCAGTTTTTCCGCCTCCACTTTGGTGACCTGGTATATGTCACCGGGATGAAACGGGGCTGTTTCATTTGCCGGCGGATTCTCTACATGACCATGCACCCCAACCGTACTGCAATATACCACCCGTTTTACATTGTGCTCCAGAGCGGCCCTGAGTATATTTTCCGTTCCGTTCACATTTACATCAAAATATGTTTTATCCGGAAGATTTGCGGCCCTGTAAAGCGCCGCAATGTGGAAAACTATATCCACACCCTTCAAAGCCGGTTCAACATCCGCGAATGAGCATATGTCACCATAAGCCAGTTCGACCGGTAATTTTTTCAATTCAGCCGTATTACTGGTCTTACGGACAAAGGCCCGCACCTGATATCCATGATCCAGTAAATTTTTAACCATATATCCGCCGGTAAATCCGGACGCCCCGGTAACCAGCGCTGTTTTTGCCATGTTTTATCCTGTAGCTTTTAATTTCATAAGGGCCTGTATCTGTACTTTGCTTTAACCTCTTCAATCTCCGACCGGATCCGATGTTCATCCCAATCTAACTCGCTTGCCAAAATATCGGCGCAGGATCTCAAACCGTCATCACCCGGACATTCGCCGGAGCCCAGTTCCGTCCGCCGCAATACGACATCCGACAGTTTTTGCGCGAATTCATTACGGGCCGCGTGTATGATTTCCGCTTTTATAACATTTGTCGTCTTGGCCACCCGTTCGGCTCGCTCCGGTTTTTCCCTTATTAAATCGATTATTTTTTTGTATTCCTGTCCGTAATTATATAAAAGCTGTCTGAAAACCGGTTCGGGTAATCCCGTATCGTTGTTATTGATTGCCCCGTTTATAAAGGATTGAAAATCTTCAATTGCTCCGCCATATATGGGTTCCGTGCGGGTTGAAAAAGCCATAGAGTCCGCGGCGGTTCTTTTTGTCACCAGGTCCATCGTTTTTTCCGCAACATCACGGGCGGTTGTATATTTTACACCCACCACGCTGATGATGCCGTCAATTCCTGTTTCTTTGTGAAAATCGACAATCCGGTAATGGGGTAATAGTTGTACGTCTTTTCCTTCTTCCGGCTGCCGGGACAGAGGCAGTACTCCACCATGAACGAAAGTAACGTCTTTTCTCTCCAGGTTGATTTCCGGCATAATCTCGTTTAGTTCCATTAACAAATCCTGGACATCGTTTTCGCTGATTTTGAAATCATTCGTTTCACCGTCGTAAGGCAAATGAGAAGTGCCAACAACCGTATAATCGCGCCAGGGTGTTACAAACAACAGCCTCCTTTTCTGCCGGTCATATTTTTTCCCGTTTCGGAACTCGATTGGGCTGGAAATCCCGAAAGCGTAATCCCGCGCAATTTTTCGTTTTAAAATCAGGTTGATGGCCTTTGATAGAATAAATTTGTTATCAGCCGAATGACCCGACAACACAGTGGTTAATTTATTTGTCCAGGGACCGGCCGTGGTCACGATCATCTTGGCTTTAATTTCGTACTCCTGACCGGTCAGATTATCTTTTGCTTTTACGCCGGTCACCTTTGATCCGTTTTTCAGAAAATCCGTGACCTCGACGTAATTGAAAACATCCGCGCCCCTCTGCGCCGCCGACATAACAAAGGACAGGACAAGTCTTTCCGTATTATAAGCCTGGGCATCGTTCCACAGGGCCGCTCCGGTAAAAAAATTCTCCTTCAAAACCGGTAATTGCTTTTCACACTCTTGCTTTGAGATGACCCTGCCGTTGGGAATACGTTTTTGCGGATCACTGCCTTTGTTTCGGTTAAAACTGATCAGATCGTTCATTATCATTCCGGCCAGCATTACATGCTTGCTTTTCATGGTCATGCCAAAAGTCGGCATCAGACAGGGTAATGGATGAACAAGATGCGGGGCAATTTTTAGCAGGATTTTACGCTCGCGAATGGATTCCAGCATTCGTTTAAAATCCAGAGACTGCAAATACCGCAGACCGCCGTGAATGATTTTCAGGCTGTTCCCGGATGTTGCCGATGCGAAATCCTCTTTTTCAATTAACGCAACGGATAGCCCCCTGGAAACGGCTTCCCATACCAGGGTAGAGCCGTACATGCCGCCGCCAATGATCAACAGATCATACTCTTTTCCAGTTATATGTCCTAAATCCCTTTTCATAAACCTAATTTGACCGCCTTTCAAAATTTATTGTTATGGGTGTTCCAAACAGACGGGTTAAGCCGGTCTTTCCCCAAAAACTTTCACACTTTAATGCGAATTTCGGAGAATTCAACAACCGGTATACCGCAACCGGTAATACAAAACTTTTCAATTTTACCCGTAAAATAAAATTATTGTATCCGAATTCCCTGACTACCGTTTTCCCTAAAAAGCCGCGATAGCTTTGTACACGGGTAAAAAAATTTTTTATAAATTTTCTGAAAATCCGCTCGAATATAGTGATACTCCAGTAATTTGGAAAATCCAGCGTCACCGACTGACTGGAAACCCGGCAGAATTCATTAACAGCTTTTTTCCAATCCACCAGGTGCATGAGAACCCTGGACGATACGACGGCGTCGAATGAATTTTCCTTAAAACAAAGGAAATGGGCGTCACAGACAACCGCATCATATTTAATGTTCTGCCTGGCGGCTAATTTACGGGCGTTCAATAACATTTGTAACGAAGCGTCCGAAGCGACAACATATCCCCTTTTCGCAAAATGGCACGATAATTTGCCCGTACCCGCGCCGACGTCCAGCATCCGGGTAAAGGAAGGTATCAATTTATCATACAAATCAACTTCATAGATTTTTAAAAAGGTTCCAAATCCGGTACCGAATCGTTCGCGCTCATATTCACTGGCAAATTCTGTTTCAGCATACAGAGAATAACTGTAATGATTTTTATTGGCGCTCAAAATTACCTCAAAAATGTGTTAATCGATATTTCCCGCAATCATCTCGAGTACTTTTCGGGTTTTATGTAAATATTCATCGTAACTGTACTTATCAGCGGCCAGTTTTTGGGCAGCCTTCACCAGTTCATTACTCCGGTTTTTATCCTCCAGCACGGAATTGATGCCGAAAGCAAAATCCCGCGGTTCGGGTTTTGTCAGTACGGCAACCGTTTCATCCAGTATCTGTGTATGCGTAATATGCCGGGTTGCCACTATCGGTTTTCCCGAGCGCAGATATGAATATATTTTTAACGGTGAATTATTTCCTTTTAAACGCGGCGAAACCAGAACATCGGCCATATTTACATAAGCCGGAATCACTTCCGGTTGTGCAAAACCCGTAAAAACAAAATTCTTTTCTAAATTCAGCCCGCGCACTTTATCCTTATACTGCAATTGTTGTTTCTCATTACCGCCGACAAGTAAAAATACGATATCACCACTTTTTCCGTTTAAAACAAATGTGGCGCTGTCTATCAGCAAATCCAGACCCTGGTACGGCTCAAACGTACCGTAATATAAAATTATTTTTTTGCCTTCCAGACCATATGTTTTTCTCAAATGATTTTCAACGCCCGGATCGGGTTTGAAAATAATACTGTTATCCGCCACATTTTCAATGAGCATGCTTTTTTTGTCCGGGAAATGCTGTTCAACATAATACTGCAATTCGGGACATATTGTAATAACCGCACTGGCATTTTTTATGGTAAATTTTTCAAGTTCATCAAATAACTTTAACAACGGTTTCAATTTGGTGAATTTAAAATTTATCAACTGCTGGGGCAGCGAAGAATGCATATCATACAGGTGCGGAATTTTCAGTACCCGCGCGAGAAAGGCGCCCCAAAAGCTCGCTTCTTCATGGGTATGAATCAGGTCATATTTATTATTTTTTAATAATTTCAGAGTCAAAGCGATAAGAAAAAAATCCAGGAAAAGTTTGGTTTTGGACGGACCCACCTTGACTTTTTTAATAAATGGTAGATTTCTCGAACGATAAATTGATAAATGCTCAAGGGGAATATCCTGACCGATATGATAGGTGGCCAGGTCGATATGGTGACCAAGTAAAGAGAAAGCTTTTATTCGATGTAAAACACTAAAAGGAGTTCCCCGTGGCTGGAACCAGGGTTGCGGAGCCAGCATCAGAATACGCAGTTTTTTCATATCTCCCGTATCATTTGCCAGTTTTTTCATTTTATAAATTCATCTGCTAAATATATATTATAAATGCGTTACCTATTCGGCGCCGTACCCGGCCAGAACCACAAAAAATGTTTTTAACATAATCTTGATATCCAAAAATAATGACCAGTTATCGATATATTCCATATCCATTTTCATCCACTGGTCAAAAGTCAACTTGTTTCTGCCGCTTACCTGCCAAATACATGTAATTCCGGGTTTTAAGCTCAATCTCCTGCGCTGCCATATTTCATAATTCTCAACCTCATTCACAATCGGCGGCCTGGGACCGACAATGCTCATATCCCCCTTTAATACATTAATTAATTGAGGATATTCATCGATACTGGTTTTACGAATAAAAGCGCCGACAGACGTGATCCTCGGGTCCCGTTTCATTTTAAATACGGGGCCGTCCATCTCATTTTCTTCTTTTAAACTATCCTTCATATTCTCAGCATCCACAACCATAGAACGGAATTTATAAAGGGTGAATTTTCGTCCTTTTAATCCGCAACGGGTTTGTTTAAATAATACGGGGCCTTTGGAAGTCACTTTTATTAAAAATGCTGTAACCAGCATCAGCGGTGATAATAAAATCAATGAGATTGCCGAGATAACGATATCCAGGACACGCTTGATGAATAACTGCCACTCCTGGGCGCGAAACGTTTTAAATTCCAGTAACGGGAAACCGTTAAAATCGGTTTGTTTGGTTTGCGCGAGAGTTAAATTATAAAAATCAAGCGACAGGGCGGTATTAATACCAACCTCTTCACAGGCCAAAATTGCCTCCTCAATAAGCGGGAGCCAATGCCGCGGCACGACAAATATAACCCTGTCGATCACAATCTGATTTATGATAAAAGGGATGTCCTTGATACGTCCGACCACCCGGTAACCGGATATTTTTTTGCCGTATAGATCGTGATCGTCGTCTATTAAACCGACAATTCTTAAACCCCAGTTACTATGTTGTTTCACAGCCTCTATAAATTCAAGCGCTCTTTGACCGGTACCGACAATGAGTAAATTTTCCTGGTTATAACCTTTTGCATGGGCATTATCCAGAAATCTAAAAATCACCCATTTTTCCAAAAAAATCAAAATATATGCGGTCGCTGCGTATACGGCAAAAAACAAACGGCTCGTCATTTCAAGTTTCAGTAAAAACACAAAGTTACCGGAGGCCAAGGTAGCCCATAAACCGGAGACAATAATCAGCCATATTGTTCTTCTGAACGGGCGGGTTCGATACCCTTCATAAATCCCATAGATGACGAAGATGGTCACCCAGATTATCGGGAAACCGATAAACAGGGTCCAATAATTAGAAGCATAATGTAAAAAACCCGAAAATGTGGCGCTGGTCGCATAGGCTTTTATATTTAACTGCGCAATATCCCGGATATATTCGTCCAGAAAATATGCAATCGGGAATGCTAATAAAAGAGAAAAAAAGTCAAAACCTTTTAATATATTAGCTAAAAATTTTTCCTTTTCAGAAACCATATAATCGTACCATTAATGGATCGACTTTCAATTTACTCTCTTTATTGTTTTATATGTTTAAACCAGTCTACAAATTTATCAATACCCTCTTCAATACCAACCCGCGGATTATATTTCAATTCCTTTTTGGCCAGGCTGATATCGGCAAAAGTTATCGGAACATCCCCCGGTTGATCCGGTAAATAATTTATCACCGCTTTGCGTCCGAGTTTTTGTTGTAATAAATCTATCAAATAATGTAATTCAATCGTTTTGGATTCCCCCAGATTATATATATGATAGCCGTTACAAAATTCAATCGCGCCGCGGATTCCCTGTAAAATATCATCAATAAAGGTATAATCACGACGGCTTTTTCCTGATCCAAAAACGGGTATCGGCGACGAGTTATCAATTAACCGGGCGAATTTATGGATCGCCATATCGGGGCGTTGTCGCGGTCCATATACCGTAAAAAAACGCAAACAATTTACAGAAATATTATACAATTTGTGATAGGTGAAACAAATCAATTCACCGGATTTTTTTGTTGCGGCATAGGGAGAAACAGGATTATCTACCGAATCATTTTCGGAAAAAGGGACCTTTTTATTTGCCCCGTATACGGAAGAAGATGAAGCAAAAACAAATTTATCAACGCCGTGTTCCCTGCATTGCTCCAACAGGTGCATGGTACCCTGTACATTTACTTTTTCATACAGTAAGGGTTCACTGATAGACGGCCGAACGCCGGCCCGTGCTGCCAGATGTACAACAACATCAAATTGATGTTGTGAAAATATTTTCTGCAACAGAGAGATATCCAGGATATCCCCTTCGATCAATTCATATTCTTTTTTGCCGGAAACATTTTGAATATTTTTTCGCTTAATTGACGGATCGTAATAATCATTAAAATTATCAAGACATACTATTTTATGCCCCTCAAACAACAACTTTTCGACAAGATGTGATCCAATAAATCCTGCTCCCCCTGTGACCAATAATTTCATCATGTACCCTTAATCATAAATCATATATTATTAATAATGATAATAACTGTATGTATCATTCAGAAGCGCGGTTTCGGTGCCGTTCAATATAACACCGATAAGATTGACATTCACATTGCTTAATATTTCCAGCTTTTCCTGGGCGATTTTACGATTAGTCTGACCCGATTTTACTACGCACGCCACGGCATCAACCTGGGTCCCTATAACAACCCCGTCTGTTGCCGCTTCAAGCGGCGGCGCGTCAAACAAAATAAAATCAAATTTTCTTCTCGCTTCATCAATGAACCGTTTCATCTGGTTTGAACCCAGTAATTCGGATGGATTGGGGATCATAGAGCCGCAACTGATGATCGATAAATTTGGTACATGTGTCTGCTGTACAACACTGGATAACGTTACCCGATTATTCAAATAATTGGTAAAGCCCGGTTCTTTTTTCATACCAAATGTGTTATGCAGAACGCCTCTGCGCAAATCCGCGTCAACCAGCAATGTATTCGTTCTCTGTTGCGCCAGTATGATGGACAGGTTACTTGCCGTGAACGATTTCCCTTCTTCCGGGCTGATGCTGGTAATTAAAAGAGTATGAATTCTTCCGGTATTTTTCGAAAACATCAAATGTGTTCGCAACGCCCGGTAGGATTCCCCTATAGGCGTCGGTGAATAATCGTGTGTAACCAATTGCCTGTCTATTTGTTTTGCCTTTTCAAAATCCTGGTATTCCTTAATATTAGTAAATTTAACGACCGGGATCGCTCCCAAAACAGGCAATTTCAATTGCCGTTCAACATCTGTAAAAGATCGTATCTTTTTATCGGATATTTCAAGCAAAATGGATAAAACCACACCTATTAAAAAACCCAAACCGCCGCCAAGCATAACTCTTGACATTTTACTTGGATTTATTGGCGTTGTCGGTCTTATCGCCCTGTCAAGAATCGCGATCTCGTTCTCTTCAATGGCATCGGATAGCTCCATTTTCTGCATTTCCTGAAACAGGTAAGAATATATATCTTCATTTATTTTCTTTTTTCTTTCCAACTCCATAAAACGATACTGATCCTGCGGTAAACTATTAAGCTGGGACTGAATTTTATCCAGATCCGACCGGTATTCCGATTCCCGTTTTGCCAGTGTATTCCTGAAATTCGAAGCAAAATTTATTATTTCAGCATGGGTCTGTTTTTTACTCTCGTTCACCTCTACCAATTCAGGATGATCCGGTGAGAACTCTTCAAACAGTCTGTTATATTCTTTTTCCAACTGTAACAACTGCTGCCGTAAAATTGCCATTTTAGTTTCATTGGCAAACATGGGGTTGTTTACGATTTCGTTTATAATAAAACTGCGGTACTGATCGGGATCCGGTTCGTTATCCGCCTGTTCCAGGCGGTCAAGATACTCAGTTAATTGATTCCGCTGCCGCGGCAACTCCCGTAATGCTTTATCATAATCCTTTAACCTGTCCAGTAATCGCTGTTTTTCACCGTCAAGAGTCAACGGGTAGCGGGAATAAAAATTTCGCAGGTCCGCTTCCACCTGGTTCACTTTAACTTCCGCAGTTCGCAACTGTTTGGCAATAATATCTCTTTTTAAATTGGTATCCCGGGATTTGAGATTTAAACTTTCATCGACATATACCTCGGCGATCCTGTTCAATTTTTTGGGCAATAGATCAGGATCGGTGCCGTTCATTTGCAGTATCATATATGAACTGTTGCCGAAAAAATTAACCTTTAATTCTTTATTAATCTCATTGGCCGCTTTGTCGATCGGTATAACTCTAAATCTAATTTCCTTGGGGAATTCAACCACATTCGGTTGAAGTTGAAATGTGATCCCGTTTCCGGATCTTTCCGACGCTACGGCATCCCATACGTTAGCGCTGTCCAGAATGGTGCCGCTGGTGCTGTCCATAAATACGAAAAAATAATTACCGGCTTCATCTATTCTAATTTTATAGTTGCCGGTAACCGGTTCTTCGCTGGTATAATGTTTAAAGAAAACATCATCAGCACTTTTTATTGAAGTGTCTCTTAAAACAATGGCCAAACCGAGACGTGCGGTAACCCGGTTTATAAAAGTACGGCTTCGTATTTCACCTTTTCGTTCATTATTCCAAAATTCCCCGGCATCCTTATCGATAGAACGGATTTTCAGATTTACATAGGCTCTATATATCGGCACCTGATTCCTGGCCTTTAAATAAAACGGCACCGCAACAACTATCGCGCAAAATATGACCAGTATTTTTCGTTTCCAAACTCCCCGAATATATTTTTGAAAATCTATTTGCGAAACATTACTCTGCTCCGCGGAAGTTTGTATGTTATCAAATTCTTCCATATTATAACTATCTTATTATGATTGATTTAACAGGGTTAAATATAAAATTATCAAAGACATTCCAAATTGAAAATACCTCATCATACTTCTAAAAGTAGGCCGGTTGGCCCGTGGAACCACAACTTCATCACCCGATTCAATGCCCAGCTCATAAATTGAAGTAGCGCTATGAATGGCTTCAACAAAATCTTTATATATTATTTGTTCTTTTCTCATTATAAACATATCTTCCAGGGCAGATATACCGTCAAGCCCGCCGACCAATCCGCCGGCTTGTTGAATCATATCCCAGAAAGACGTATCAAGACCGAACCGGTACATTCCCGGTTGACCGAATTCTCCTCTTAACGTTATGCGAATTAGCGGCCGGACAATGATCATCGGTTCTTTGGCATAAGGTTTTAGTTTCTCGGTTAAAAGAACCCTTATTTCTTCGGTGGTTAAACCGGCAATTTTTATCTCGCCGAGGGTAAACATGTCTATCTGTCCGAATCCGTTGATAATAAATATCTTGTCATGAAAAATTGAAATAAATTTACCTTCCACCGGTGCAAATGCGCCGTCATACACACTGAGATGAATGGCATCACCCGGTCCCAGTATGATTTCATTTAACCTTTCATCCTGTGCGAAAGAGGCACTGCTAATAATAGTGAATAAACCAAGTATATAAATGCTTTGCCAAAATTTTTTTGAATAAAATCTCATAATTTACACCAAAAATAATATTCATTAATACACAATATTTACCGGGAACGATAATAACGATATCTTTTCGCTTTCGTATCTAAACCCATTTTTTTTAAATTTGTGCGCAACTTGAAAAATCCAATTTTCGTAAATCCGAATCTTTCGGAGTACAGTATTTTTTTTATGCTCCAAATGTTCAGCATTGGATTTTCGACAACTATTTTCTTTATTTTTTCAGTGACGGGAAGGTCCGCGACATCAATATTTTGTTTTCTTTTTGCGAATGATGTTGATTTGGGAGCCGCTGATCCCTTTTCCATACGTCTTGGAGTCGCGCTGTCGTGCTCGAACTTTCTTACATTTGTTTCATTTTCCAAAATATCAGCCAGCGACCCGTTACGAGGCGAATTTATCTGTAAACCGCGGCAAAAATCAAAATCATCGATAGCTTCCTCAATTGCGTCATAACAGGTTAAAATTCGATTAAACTCTAACATTTCGAATACTTCAAAAACGTCGGGAGTCATTTGAGCAATTTTCAGGTCACCGCCTTTTTCCCGCAAGCCGCGAATTTCTCCCACAAATATTCCCCATCCGGCGCTGCTCACATAATGGACACCTCCCAAATCAATAATAAACTGATTGCTGCCGTTGTTAATTTCCTCGGCGATTACCTTTTGTAATTCAGGAGATGTTGTTGTGTCAATATACCCGCTTACCCGCAATAATGTGATATCTTTTAAAACGCCTATTTTGTGTATACTTTTATCAATACCTTCCATGCAATTCCCTGAAATTGTGTATAATGTGTTATATACATTATTATCTTTTTTGAATTTGCAAAGTTGATGCCATTAATACAAATCCCTGCTTATTTTTCCGATGAATTATATATATCACCAAGGGTTATTTTAACCAATTGATTTCTATTTTTATTGAACTTAATAACATATAAACTGATACAAATTACAGGTGTACAAAACAAAAATGCAATGAGGCATAAAAATACCGTTCTTGTACACTATCATTGTTATAGCTCGAAACAATCATGTCCCAGGGTAGAACAACGAAAGCTGGACGTTTTGAGTACGTCTTGTTAAGAACGGCACATGTTTTATAAAATATTATTTATGTTTTCTGGAATTGACCAAAAACATAAATATTTTTAAATACTTTTCAGCGGCCACCTGCCAGGAATAATCCGCCCGCATACCGCGCTTCATTAACTTTTGCCAGGTTTTTTGATCTTTAAAAGTTTCCACGGCATGCTTGATAGCCGTAACCATTGCTTTACCATTATAATCTTCAAATACGAATCCATTACCGTTTTCGGAATCGGATATATAGTCGACAATTGTATCCGCCAGCCCGCCTGTTTTGCGCACAACCGGAACTGTCCCGTATTTCAGACTGTACAATTGATTCAAACCGCACGGCTCATATCTGGACGGCATTAAAAAGATATCGGAACCGGCCTCTATCAGATGGGCAAGTTCATTATCAAACCGTAAAAACAAAGCGATATTTTTGGAATAAGTTTTACTCAATTTTTCCAGGCTTTCATGATATTTGGGATCTCCAGTACCCAGGATGACCATTCTGGCGTCAAGGGAAACGATATCTTTAATCGCGTCTATAATCAAATCAAAACCCTTTTGCTCGGCTAATCTGGAAATAATTCCAATTACAGGTTTTGACTCGTCCGGCGGGAAATTACATTTTTCAAGTAATAGTTTTTTATTGGCCGCTTTGCCTTCCGGTTTTGCGAGCGAATAATTTTCCTCAAGTAATTTATCCGTCTCGGGATCCCATATCGAATAATCGACTCCATTCAATATGCCCTCAAAATCATTTTTCCGCTGCTGCAGATAATCCCCCATACCTGCACCGATTTCAGAGTCATTGAGAACTTCATTCGCATAAGCCTGGCTTACCGTTGTAATTTTATCTGCGGTAAGAATACCGCCCTTTAAAAAATTAATACCATCTCCATGCTTTAAATCATTTATACCCTCTTTTAAATTCTCCGGTATACCGAGTTGCTTGAGATTATCATACTGAAAATGACCCTGGTAAGCCATATTATGTATAGACAAAACTGTGGAACAATTCGAAAAAAACGGTTCCTTATTATATTCATATTTTAAATACCATGATATTAACGCCGCTTGCCAATCATTACAATGAATAATTTGCGGTTCCCAGTGTAATAATTTTATCGTTTCAAGAGCAGCTTTGCAGAATAATGCAAATCTTTCCGCGTTATCAGGAAATTCTGTACCGGTATTCGGATCGACATATAATTCAGGACGATCAAAAAAAGGTTTGTATTCAAGAAAATATACCTGGACTTTGGAATCCGGAATAAACGCCGATTTGGCGCAGGCATAATGATCCACCGCGCCCATTTTTACTTTTATCTTTTTCAACCGAATGACTTCACGTAAAATATATTTACGGTCATTAATTGATCCGTATTTGGGCATCATTATACGAACATCATGTCCCATATCGTGAAATGCTTTTGGGAGTGCACTGGAAACATCTGCTAATCCGCCTGTCTTTGCAAATGGTGCTATCTCTGATGACAAAAACAAAATTCTCAGCCGGTTTTTCATATTTTTACCTTAAATAAAAATGACAGCGAGTACTGCTCAATATTGATTTTATTGTTCGTCTAAAAACCTATAATCAATTCATTATCTATAAATTTAAAAAAAAATTATCACAAAATCAAATAAAAAAGGGTAACACAAGTTACCCTTCAATCATTTTGAATATTTGATATAAAAATCATAGCCGGGATAAATAAGTCTGCGCACGTGATATGTACTCGCTATCAGGATAATTCGACACCAATTTTTCAAACTCGCTTCTTGCTCGTTCTCTGTTTCCTAACCTCAAATAACAAAGACCTAACTTTAATTGCGCGGAATCCAGTTTATTGGAATTACTAAAAGTGAAAACTTTCTGAAATTCTAAAATAGCCTGATTATAATCACCGAGAGCGTAATAACATTCGCCTTTCCAGTACTGACAATTATCAACAAGAGAATTGTTTGCATTTACCGCCAACAGGTCCTCAAATTTTTGAATTGCTTGTTTATAACTTCTATTACGATAGGTTGTTAACGCATCTTCATACTTTGCCTGGAATGATCCGGGCGGGGCGCCGGAACTTAATGATGTCCGGGGATTTGATAATTCATTTTGTAACTCCTGAATACGCCGGTCACGTTCAGCAAGTTCCGCTTTTAAATTTGATAATTCTACGTCTTTATTTTTTGCTTCCTCTTCCAGATTTTCCACCTGTGAAGAAATATCTGTCTCTCTTGTCGGTACATTTGTAGTGCTTTCAGAAGCTTCCGATTGCGCCATAGTCTGGGAATCTTCTTCGGTAATACCCAACAATCGGAGGACTTCGGCTTCATCGGATGAAGCATCCAAATCACTCAGAACCTGATCGTCAATGTCATCAAGATTCTCACCGCCAAAAGTATCATCAAAACCCTGAGATTCATCTCTTATCCCCGCGCAGGAACTCAAAAGGAACAGGATAACAAATATACTCAAAAATAATACGATCAAATGTGAAAATTTTTTATTTCTCATTTTTTACTCCTAATTACTTTGTTTTCTAAGAACAAAAAAAGTCGCTAATCCCCATCCAATGGTAGTAACCGTTGCCGATGCGATTCTCCAAATAAGGGCATCCTTAATCACTTTTACCTGGATGGGTCTTTTCGGCAATCCCGAATTTCCAATCCCCTTCAAGTCCTGCGAAACCGCCACGATAAAATATTCCAGGCCCCGGGGATCTATATTTGATTTATCTATGACGGCAATATAATTATTATCTTTTTTCGGTTCAAGTTTTTGTACATTCCACTTTTTCGTACCCATTGTTCGATATAATACGGCCGACGTTTTCAATGGTGTTGTGGCAAAAATCTGAGCAGTAACTTTAAAATCGCGGCCTTCTTCCGCACGGAATACCGGAAAATGTTTTATTAACGGCTTTTTATAATCAAAGTCCAGTGGGACACCGCCTTCCGGTTTTCCATCATGATCAAGGTACCCGTTATTATCTTCCGCTAAAACCGGATCAAGGTCTAATTCAACCGGGATAAAATCATGATCAAGATCCTTTTTGTCCACATTGTGGATATAATAATTCACGCCGGTCCAAATTGAGATAATACCGTCATTTTCATCGCCGCTTTTTATCTGGTCCAACCGATCAGTTAAAGAAAAGCGGATATCGGTTCCTATTGATACTCCGATATTATTCTCAAATGTATATTCCAACCCGGCGCCGACCTTGATAATTGAATCAAGCATTTTTTGCTCAAAACCGTCTATACTAACCAGGTTTTTATCATAAGTGGTCTGATACCACAAACCGCCAGCACCGATTAATGCGAAAGGTTTAATTCGATTAAAAGGCATCAGGTTCAATTGAAACTCAAATTCAAATGGTATGGCCGTGGTTTTCAGCTTGTCCGCTTTTAAACTAAAAGGATCAAGATTATCGGGATGAATCCCGGAAACATCTTTAAAACTTTTGGTTCGAAGTGAAGTATAATCGACCTGCCCCCCGACTGAAAAATAAGGAATCGGGCTATATGAAAAATAAACAGCCATATTGGGGGAGAATGTCGGTTTTTCCCAATCCCCTTCGAGCCTGGTTGCACCTAACTTTAAACCGATGCCGAACTTGTCATCCAAAGCACGGGCTGCAACTGCATTAAAAAAAAGAATCAGGAAAAAAATGAGGATAAAATATTTTTTTATCAATTGATTCCACACCTGACTTGTTAGGTTATTTTATTAAATTTATTTAAGTTATCTTAAAAAGTCAAGATAATTTTAGTATAAATAAATTACACAGTCCCGTTTTTATTTTTAATATATCCCGTAATGAGTAACACTACACCGAGCAAAATAAATATCATACTTATCCCCTGATTCAAACTCAGACCTTTTGTTCCAATGTAAAATATGACCATGCTCGATTCATAATATCTGAAAAAATCGATGACAAAACGTGATATACCGTATACTATGAAAAATATGTACAGCAGAAAACCGTCAAATTTTTTCCATCTCTCAACATATAACAAAATTCCAAAAATTAATAATCCGTAAAAAGATGAATACAATTGGGTCGGAATTAATTGTTTACCGGGAAACATCGCGCCCGCCGCGCTATCCGGTGGAAATACAACACAAAAGGGACTATGTCCGTGACATTCAAGTCCGAAACAGCAGCCATTTAAATAACAACCTATTCTAGTTAAAAAGATACCCAGTCCTACGGAAGGGATGATAATATCCGCAAACACCAAAAAAGGTAATTTTTTTATTCTTAAAAAAATTATTGCAGAGATAAAACATAATATCACTCCACCAAGCAATGTAAGGCCGCCAAGCCCTATCGTGCCGTCACTTTGAAATGGACTTATGGCGTCGAGCCAATGGCCGCTGAATTCCTCAGGATGATATAAAACATATAACAATCTTGAACCGACAATTGCACTGATTATTAATATCACGGAGAGATCCATAATATGATTGGGGTCCACTCCCTTTTTTTTGGCTCGTTTTACCGCCAAAAGAATTCCAAATAAGAACGATATAGCAAGCATAACACCATATGACCTTACTTCGAAAGCGCCGATCTTGAACAATATTGGATGCAAATTTTCCTCCTGATCTTTATTTATACCGTTGTAATGATGTGTTCAAAATTAAACCGGTCATTATCATACCGGATAACATGGATGAGCCGCCATAGCTGATAAACGGCAAGGGCATACCTGTCACCGGCATAATTCCCAAAGTCATCCCTATATTCACAACCACCTGGAAAGCAAAAATTGTAACCAGGCCGGCAGTCAGTAAACCGGAGAAACTCGTCTTGGCGCCGGAGGCTATGGATATTCCTCTGATTAATAAAATCAAAAAAGTAACAAGAATAACAAACGCACCCAGAAAACCCCATTCTTCCGCTAATACAGAAAAAATAAAGTCGGTATGCTGGGCCGGTAAAAAACTCAACTGCGTTTGGGTACCGTGTAAAAATCCTTTACCGATTAATCCTCCCGAACCAATGGCAACTTTGGATTGAATGATCTGGTATCCCGCACCTTTCGGATCCGAAATAATTCCCAAAAAGTTGAGAATTCTTTGCTGTTGATAAACATGTAAATGGTTCCAGAAATAAGGTGCGACAATACCAACAATAATATTAAGCAAAAACACGGACCAAAAAACAACGGCCCGCTGCCTTGACAACAATAATATACCACAAATTAATATAATTATGAAAAAAAAAGTCCAAAAATTAAAAGACGATAAAAAAGTAATTATGGGTGAACATATAACAAAAATCACAAACAGTCTTAATCCTTTCCAGTAGAGCATCGGGATCAGTAAAACAAGAAATGTTAATGCAGTACCCAAATCCGGCTGTTTTAATACCAGGGCAAACGGGAGCAGCGTCAAAACAAATGCGGTCAATAAATCTTTCACATTTCTTAACGAGCACTTATTTGAGCTGAGAAAGGCGGCCAGTGTGATGACCAAAACGGGCTTCATAAATTCCGATGGCTGCAATTGTATGCTGCCGAAACCGATCCAGCGACTGGGTCCACCGGAATTGGGTAAAATTATTAAATAAATTAACAAACAAAGATTAATACCATATAAAACATACGCCGAAACCCGAAGCCAGCCCGGGGGTATGAACAGAATACCAAACATTAAACAAAAGCCGATCAATATCCAGAGTATTTGTTTTGCGAAATAATTTGTGCCAGTCTGAGGGCCGCTGGTATATGTCGCGCTATAGATCGCTATCAGCCCATACAAAGTAAGCAAAAATACACAAATAACAATAACCCAGTCTATTTTAATTTTATTCACCGCTGGCATAATATAAAACAACACAATTTATGGGTTTTCATAGAATACAGTTATTCAATTTTATTTGTAAACAACTGCTGCTGTTCAAAATACTTTTTTAATAATTCTCTTGCTATGGGGGCCGCCTGTGCGCCGCCGCCGCCGCCGTTTTCAATAAATACACAAAAAGCAATTTGTGGATTCTCATACGGCGCAAAACCGATGAACCAGGCGTGATCGTCACCATGAGGATTTTGAGCTGTACCTGTTTTCCCCGCTACGACAACATTGGGCAAATAACATGCCCTGCCGGTTCCGTTTGCCCCGTTGACGACGAGTTTCATTCCATTTCTAAGCACGGAAAATGTTTGTTCGGAAATGCCCTCTGCTTGTTGGGCAGTTGCTGTGTGCAGGAAAAATTCATAACTTTGGGAATCCACAATTCTTTGCACGACATGCGGTTTATAATAAATTCCACTGTTGGCAAAAATCATTGCCAATTGCGCCATTTGAATTGGCGTGGTCAGTAAATCACCCTGGCCAATGCCTAAATTCAATAACATTCCCTTTGTCCAGCCCGTTTTTTTGTAAACAGTATCAAGATATTTTTTATCCGGTACATTTCCACTGCGTTCACCCGGCAAGTCAATACCGGTAGACTTTCCAAAACCCAATTGTTTCGCATAACGGGCCCACACATCAACATCCATATTCAAACTGACATTATACATGTACACATTACAGGACATCTTGATCGCATCCGTTAAATCAACCGTTCCATGACCCGACTTTTTCCAGCAATCGAATACTCTGGCACCAAATCTATAATAACCGTTGCAGGTGAAAGTGGTTTGCGCGTTCACAGTTTTTTCTTCCAGGGCAGCGGCAAGCATCACAAGTTTAAAAGTGGAACCGGGGGGAAACTCTCCCTGAATCATTCGATCAAACAGGGGTTTTGACGGATCGTTAATCAACCCGTTCCAGATATTTTGCGGGATATTTCCGGAAAAATAATTTAAATCAAAATCGGGTTTACTGCATAGCACCAGAACATCACCGTTACGGACATCCAGAAATACAGCCCCTCCATTTTTATCCGCAAACAAATTCTCGGCCAGTTTTTGTAACTCCAGATCGAGCGTTAAATACAAATGCCGTCCGGGTTGAGGCAATCCTTCACCCTTGAATTCTTTATCTTCTATTTCCTGTCCGAAAGCGTTTACCTCTATAAAATTATACCCGGCTGATCCGCGTAATTCCTTATCATAAGCTTTTTCAATTCCCTTTTTACCGATAATATCGCCTTGCAGAATATCCTCACCCTTCAAAGCTTCCAGTTCATTTTTGGACACCTCCGCCAGGTAACCCAATAAATGTGCAGAGTTCACCGTATCCGGGTAATTTCTTTTCGGCTCGACTTTAAAGTATACTCCCGGCAATTCAAGTTTCCGTTCCTCTATTTGCACCAGCCTTTCAAATTCAAGGTTGGGCCAGATTTTTATCGGTGTGAAAGGATTCCTGGCTTCTGTCAGTTTCTTGCGGACCAGCGATGTTGAATCATTCAGTATGTTTGTAAGCAAGTTTATAATTTTCTCTTTTTTACTCTCAAAGGGGACAGCAAACAGGGAATATGACGGTTGGTTTTCAACAAGAATATTGCCGTTCCTGTCATATATATTCCCCCGGGTTGGCAACAGACGTACCCGGCGTATTCGATTCATATCGGAAAAATATCTGTATTTTTTCCTTTCGTATATTTGCAGTTGAAATAACTTGACAAGAAGTATAAAAACAAATAAAAGTATTATAGTCGAAAACACTATTTTTTTATCTTGAAACGTCGGCATTGTTCAATTAAGTTTTTGATGATACCGAAAAAATATTGTTAATCAAATATATTATCCTTTTTCCCGATCCAGATCTTTTTGGGTAAAACAAATAACATAACTATTAAAATAAACAGTGTATATAAAAATTGCGGAATAATATTTGCAAAAATTGTTTTCCAAAAAGTCTCCGCTGAAAAATTAACCAGAAAGTAATCTAAAAAAAAATAAACGAATATTAAAATTGCAAAAACGGTTGCTAATTCGTACCATTTATAAAAAGACCGTTTCTGAATGAATGTACCGGCAGCAAAACCGCAAATGGAAAATATAAGCGATCCCATACCGATAATACTATATCCGAAAGAATCGCGTAAAAACCCGGTTAAAAATCCCAGCAGTGTCGAATAATTCCGTCCCAAACCCAATGCCGTAAATCCTATCATTATAATACTCAAATCCGGCGATACACCACCGATGGCAATATAATTCATCAACGATACCTGAAGTAAGACCGAAATAAACAATAATATTGAATAAATTAAAAGTTTCATTTTTCAGCCGCTTTACTTTTAATAATTAAAACTTCTTCCAGCCTTGTATATTCCACATCGGGTTCAATAATTAAAAGCTGAAACAAACTATTGGGATCATCTTTGAAATCCACAACACGTCCGATTTTCAAACCGGCAGGGAACAGAGAATTCATACCCGAGGTCAAAATCTCTTCACCGATGGTTATCTTTGCCTTCAGAGGAACTCCCCACATAATTCCGGTCTCTTTTCCGGTTCCTTCAAAAAGACCCGTATAACGGCTGTTTTGCAGACGCGCCGCCACACGGAAATTTTTGTCCGTTAAAACCTGCCCGACCGCTTTGCTGCCCGAAACCCTGCCAATTTTCCCGGCCAGACCATTTTCAGCAACAAAAGGCATATTCTCGACAATATCATGATCATGATTGTTGCCGATATCCAGAATAACGGACTTTACGCCGTCCATTCCGTCGAATCCAACAACCCGGGCCGCAATGTTCTCATACGTTAAAGATTCACTTATCTCCAGCAACGCAAGTAATCTTTTGTTCTCTTGATCTGTTTCGTTGAGTATCGAATTTTCTAATTGTAATTTTATATTCTGAAATTTTAGCCTGCTGTTTTCATCGCGTATATCGAGCAATTCATGAAAGCGATTAACAGGAGAAACAAGTCTCCCGGCCAAATCCAGGGTCCATGTATGCAGGGCGCTCTTCCGCCCATCTTTATTGGCAAATAAAATCAGACTAAATGAGGCGATAACCGTCATAACCAGAATGATCACATCCCCCCATTTTATTTTTGTTTTTTTATACGGCACCTTTTTGGCTTTCACCACTTAATTCATTACCGGGCGGCATCAGGATATCAAATTCCACTCCTTTATCTTTTTGCCACTTGAACACACGGGGTACGCCATTATGAATAACGGCGTATGTAAAATCATCCATCCAGTTGCCGGGATTTATATACCAACCGTTTTGATATTTTTCAAGAGCCGGCCAATGAGTATGGCCCAAAACCACAATATCAAAGCCCTCTGAAATTTTGGAATAGGCAAATTTTCTGTAGTCACTATCAGAATAATTCGAACGGTCTTTGGATGCCTCCCTGCTCAGATGTGAAAAAAACAAAGCCAGCGGAATTCCAAAATCAGGATGCAACAGCCGGTATAAAAATATATTGACGGGATTTCGCAGTACACGTTTCAACAATCGATAAGAGTAATCATTTCTCAATAAACCATCACCATGTTTAATATAGATATTTTTATTATCATGGCTCATAATATATTCATCTGGATGTAATTTCAGACCCACTTGTTTTTTCATAAAAGATCCAAGCCAGAAATCATGATTCCCGGCCATGTAATGAATTTCTTTCCCCTGATAACAAAGATGTGTCAACAATGAAATAATACGAAAATGTCGACGCGGCACAGCATATCGGTACTCGAACCAGAAATCAAACAGATCACCGACTATAATCAATACGGCATCCTGCGACTCAAAATATTCTAAAAAAGAATAAAATTGAAGCGCTTTCTCCTCTTCCTTCTCCGTACTTTGGGCGCCGAAATGAGCATCAGAAATAAAAAAAATTTTTTTCATATTATTCACACATTCATTAAATAAAACAAGTTAACCAAACATGAATTTAAAAGCAAGAACAGATTCATTCGTCAGATATCCGGTGATGGTTTCATGCTCGGAAATTAAATATATTAATGTAACCATTAATAATAGTTCTTAATAATTGCGCATATAAGAAAAGGGGCTTTGGTTAATTTATTTCTATATGAAAAAGAGTTGACAAAGAGTTAAAAGTTTATTAATTTTTCAAAACTTGTATTTTACAAAAAAATACAGATTAACAAAGGAGGCATAAAAGAGATGGAAGCTTTAGGACTTGTTGAAACCCGTGGCTTTATACCGGCAATTGAAGCGGCAGATGCAATGGTAAAAGCGGCAAATGTAAAATTTCTTGGAACCGAAAGAATTGGCAGCGGACTGGTAACTGTAATTGTGCGTGGTGATGTTGGCGCAGTTAAAGCCGCAACAGATGCCGGCGCAGCGGCAGCTGAAAAAGTTGGCGAACTTGTTTCCGTTCATGTTATTCCCCGCCCTCATAGTGATGTTGAACTTATTTTACCCAAAATTAAAGTCGCGGCAAAATAAGTTTTAATTTCCGCACTTTTCATTCTTGGAAATTTTATAACTATCTTTGAGGACAACATTCGTTTCCATAAAAATTCATAATAATTAATATATACAGTTAATATTTATCAGTATTATTCATAATGTATTCGGGTACATGTTTTAGGCAATTTTCTTTTGCCAAAATAAATTTAGGATTAAGAATACTTGGGAAACGTAACGATGGTTTCCATGAAATCGAAACTGTTTTTCAAACAATAAATCTTAAAGATGAAATTGAATTTTGTCCTGTTGATAACGAATTAAAATTAACAAGCGACTCGTCTTTTTGTCCATCTGGTCAAACCAATCTGGTTTTTAAAGCGGCAACTCTGTTAAAAAAACACACAAATACATCAAAAGGTTGTCACATAATTCTTAAAAAAAAAATACCGGTTGGTGCGGGATTAGGCGGCGGCAGCAGTAACGCGGCAACAACGCTGGTAGCTTTGAATAAAATTTGGAACACCGGATTAACAATAAAAGAACTGAAAAATTTGGCCTCTCAATTAGGTTCCGATGTGCCTTTTTTTTTGTACGGCGGAATCGCATTGGGCAACGGCAGGGGGGAGAAATTAACACAAATAAACAGCGCTCCTGATTATTGGGGGGTATTGGTTTGCCCAAACCTGCAAATTTTAAGCAAATGGGCATATCAACAATTCAATTTTAACTTGACAAAATCATTTAAAAGAAGTAAATTTAGTGTCTTAACAAGAAATTTTCCGGAATTTGAAATATGGAATTCTCTTCTTGTAAACGACTTTGAAAATATTGTATTTAACTCATATCCGGAGTTACGTACAATATTAAACGATCTAAATCAAAACGGTGCGTTTTACGCGCGTATGTCAGGTAGTGGCTCTACATTATTCGGACTTTTTGAAAAAAGAGAAATGGCGCAAACAGCTCAGAATTATTTTCAAAAGTCTTTTCAAACTTTTGTATTTCAACCTGTTTACCATAACATGGGAGTCACAAAAACCGATTTAGAATAGCGCAAATTTAATTGGGGCGTCGTCAAGCGGCAAGACACGGGTTTTTGGAGCCCGCATTCGGAGGTTCGAATCCTCCCGCCCCAGCTTTACTCATTCAAAATGACGAAATTCAATTATGCTTTCGTCATTTTCATTTTGTATTATTGATTAATTTTATGTATGTGTGCGTCACAGCAGACCGATGGTAATAAGAAATTTTAAAATTAATATTTAAAATGGGAATACATCTATAGACCCCGAAATTAAAATATTTTCAGGTCGTTCAAATCCGAACCTGGCGGAAAAAATTGTCGCAGTGTTAAAAAAACCGCTGGGGCAGGTGGAAATCAAAAATTTTTCTGACGGCGAACTATGGGTGAAATATAAAGAAAATATTCGCGGTACCGATGTATTTATCATCCAGTCAACACATGCACCGGCGGAAAACTTGCTGGAATTGCTGATCATGATTGATGCGGCCCGCAGGGCATCCGCATCCCGGATTACCGCTGTCATTCCATATTTCGGTTATGCCAGACAAGACAGAAAAGATCAACCCCGGGTTGCAATCAGTTCCAAACTGGTGGCCAATCTGATTACCAAAGCCGGAGCAAGTCGGATATTAACTTTGGATCTGCATGCTCCGCAAATTCAGGGTTTTTTCGATATTCCTATGGATCACTTGTATGCCGCGTCTATATTTATTGATTATATCAATAATTTACGGTTGCCCGACCTGGTTGTCGCCTCCCCGGATATTGGCGGTATACATCTGGCGCGCGCATATGCAAGCCGTTTATCATCGGAACTTGCCATGCTGAACAAAAGAAGGATTGGGCACAATGTGTGTAATATTACGGAACTGATAGGTGATGTGAAAGGCAAAAATGTTCTTATTGTAGATGACATTATCGACACGGCCGGCACTCTGGTAAATGGAATTAAAGTGCTGAAGGATAAAGGGGCTCAAAATATATATGTCGCCTGCACCCATGCGGTATTATCAGGTAATGCGGTAGAACTCCTGAAAGAGGCCAATATAACAAAAATATTTATGAGCAACTCTATAAACCTGCCGGAAGCGAAAAAAACTGACAATATGCAAATTCTCTGTTTATCCAAACTATTAGCTGAAGCTATAGAAAGAATACATGAAGAACGTTCTATTTCTGATCTGTTTCCACAGAAAGGACCGTTGCCTTGATCACAAAAATATTATTTAGCAAACAAATTTATGGAGATATGAAATGTTAGAAATTGCTTTGGATATTAAAACGCGGAAAGAAAAAGGCAAACAATATACTAAAAAATTAATAAGAGAAGGGAAAATACCGGGCGTTTATTATTTTCGCGGGAAGGAAAATATCCCGTTTATTGTTGAACAAAAACAGGTTCAATCACTTGCCGGACACGAATCCGGTTTAATCACCGTCAATGTGGATGGCAAAGAGGAAAAAAAATGTATCATTAGAGAAATACAATTTGATCCGATCAATGCCAAACCCATTCATGTTGATTTGATGGGTATATTGCTGACTGAAAAAGTCACTGTTGCCGTGCCAGTACACCTTATAGGAACGCCCGTAGGCGTAAAAAACTCAGGTGGAATTTTACAACATATAATCCGGGAAATAGAGATACAGTGTTTACCGGCCGATATTCCTCAACATATAGAGGTTGATGTTACCAACCTGGATATTGGCGATTCAGCACATATATCAGAAATCAAACTGGATAAAGTAGAAATTTTAGGTGAAGACGAAATGGTTATTGCAACCGTTGGCGCGCCAAGAATTGCAGAAGAAGTTGTTACTGAAGAAGTTACTGCCGAACCGGAAGTGATCTCCAAAGGCGAAGAAGAAGATGAAGAATAACCTCATTTCTATTCATGATAAATAACTTGATCAGATGCTCGACACATACCTTATAGTTGGGCTCGGCAATCCCGGTCGTAAGTATAGAAAAACAAGACATAATATAGGTTACATGGTTGTTGACAGGTTACTCACAGCCTTTAACAGTTCTTTGATAAAAAACGATTTCTATTCGGAATATTGCACAATCGATATTGACAATAATCCGGTTATTATAGCAAAACCCCGAACCTTTATGAACAACAGCGGGCTTGCGGTTTATGAATTTGTTTGTCATTTTAAAATTAACCTGAACAGGTGCCTGGTTATTTATGACGATGTTGACCTTCTTTTTGGAAGAATAAAAATTAAAGGCAAAGGCAGTTCAGGCGGTCATAACGGTCTAGAGTCGATTATTCAACATCTGGATACGACTCATATTCCGCGATTGCGGATCGGAATTGGATCAGAAAAAGCGAAAAAAAACATGACCAAATTTGTTCTCGGCGGTTTTTCACGTAAAGAACAAAACGATTTAAATAACTTGTTAGAAAATTCAAAAAATGCCGTAACCAGTTTTATTGTTGATGGTTTGGATAAAACAATGAATTTATTTAATACTAAAAAAATTTAACAATCCTATCAGGAGGAATAAACTTGGCTAAATATGAGACCATATTTGTAATTGACTCCCTTTTGAAAACAGATGAAATTGAAAATATAATTACAAAGTATGAAAAATTTATATCTGCTAACGGGGGTAAAATAGAACTTATTGATCGCTGGGGTAAAAAGAGATTAGCGTTCGAAATTAAAAAAAGGCAATATGGTTATTATGTTCTCATCCTTTTCGAGGGATTACCTTCAATGATCAAATCCCTTGAACGAGAATATCGTTTAAATGAATCAATTCTCAGATATAAAACGATAAAACTTTCAACAATGGCTTTAAAGGTGTTATCACAACGCGCGGCGAGTCCAAAAGTAGCATCCGATGATGATACCAAAGTTGTAGAAATTGAAGAAGCCGATAAAGCCGAAAGTGACGATGTATCATCGGACGACTATTCAAATGATGATGTTGTTGATGATATGGAGAGTGAAAACGAAAATATCGCAAATGAAGAAACTCAAAAAGAGAATTAACTGTTGTGAAAAAAATTTATTCACTTTATTAAATATTGATATAAAATATTTTATAACAATATGAATTTATGGCCAGAGGAGTAGGTATATGTCAGAATTGAAGATGCCTGATATTAATAATGTACTTATTGCTGGCAATTTGACGGGAGATCCGATTTTCAGAAAAACCAGTAATGGAACATCTGTAACGAATTTTTTCATTGCCTCAAATAGAAAATATAGAGATAATTCCGGAATATGGCGGGAAAATGTATGTTATGTGGGAATTGTTGCTTGGCATAAATTAGCGGAAACATGCTATGAAGTATTAAAAAAAGGATTTTCCGTACTTATTGACGGTGAGTTACAAAGTAGAAATTGGCGTAATGAAGACGGAACAACAAGAAATGTTGTGGAAATCAGGGCCAGAAGAATTCAATTTCTTGATAAAACAACCACAATAGAAGTTGAGGAGATAACAGCATCACAGCCGGATTCCAGGGCTAATGAATCAATAGAATTAGAAGAAAAGCCTCAGCAATCTGAAGAAGATTCTAAAGAAACAAAAAAAGATATCAAGGTAGAACCGACAGATTTTGATTTCGGTTATAAAAATTTAAATCTTTAAAAATCACTTTAAGGAGTAACAATGCTCAAAAAGAAAAGAATTTGTAGGTTTTGTGAAGAAAAAATTCTTTATATCGATTATAAAGACGAAAAAAAATTACAAAGATTTACAACAGAACAGGGTAAAATTATACCGAGAAGAACGTCCGGAACCTGTGCAAAACATCAACGCCAGTTAGTAAAAGCAATAAAATTGGCAAGAGAAATTGCACTTATCCCTTATGTAGCTGATTTGACAAAGTAATAATATACAGGAAAATAAAAAATGAAAGTAATTTTGAAAAAAGATATGGATTCATTGGGAAAAGCCGGTGAAATTGTTGAGGTAAAACCGGGATATGCCAGGAATTATCTCATTCCATCAAACAGCGCAATTAAAGCTACATCGTCTAATTTAAAATCTTACCAGGAAGAACAAAAATTATCTGAACGACGGGAACTGAAGGGACAAAAAGAGGCCGAAGTTTTGGCTGAAAAATTAGAAAAAGTATCTTTAACTGCTACTGTTCAGGTTGGAGAAGAGGATAAAGTTTTTGGTTCTATTACCAGTCAGAATATTGCCGATCTTTTAAAAGAGAATGGCTTCGAAATTGACAGGAAAAAAATCCATTTGGAAGAACCGTTAAAAGCATTGGGCGTTTATGAAATACCTGTCAAATTACATCATAAAGTTGAAGTCAAAGTTAAAGTATGGGTTGTAAGAGATTAGTTCCAAAAGATTTAAATGATTATTTTATATAAAAATTTCAATTGTTTTTTGATTATTTTTAAATAATAAATGGGGGAGTCTTTTCGAGGAACATTATTGCACCTGTTATTCCCCTGCAGCGTATTTTGTCCTTTATTCTTGTTTTTGTTATAATTAAAAATCCTTTAATTCTTTCATTGAATATTGTGAAAAGAGTTGATTTTAATAATCATATGATTTATTTTAATACAATAAATAATATATCTTTACCCAGTTTAATAAATTTAAAATAAAGAAGGAATTAAATGTGGCAAAGACATTTCCTACATGTTTAAAGTGCAATGTTGGTATTCTTGTACCATTATCCGATTATGGCAGAGAAGGAGCAACAATTAAATACAAGGCCTGGGTATGTACAAATCCCGGCTGTGGATTTAATATCCGTATCGACAACGGTGAGGTCAGTTTAGGGAAAGAAATTAGAGAATCCACAAAGTAAAGGTATAATTTGTTAAATTTGTAGTACCAATAACTGCTTTCCAAATTAATCGGCCAAAGTATTTTGAACATTATTAAAAAAAATATTCTTTTTTCCCGGGAAAAAAATGTTTGGGTAAAGCATAAAGTCAAAATAACGTCAACACTCATCGCCTTGTTTATTTGGTTTCTCATTGTTTCCGGCGGTACCTTTGATTATACTGTTTCCATACCGATAAGCTGCCCGAATAACGATCAAAATTATATTTTAATAAATGAATTACCCAAAAAGGGTCGGGTCATGTTAAGAGGTCAGGGTATACATTTATTAATCTATATGATCTTTCATGAAGGGCGACTTGTTTTGGAACCTGATTGGGCAACGGGGAAAAAAGTAGAATACCCAACGGAAAAAAACATTATATTGACCGGAAATGCTCAAAAACTTCAGATTTTAAAATTGATCGAACCCGATTCGATTGAATTACAAATAGAAAGACTGATTGTTAAAGAGTTACCCATACAGAACAATATACAAGTATTACCACAGGCCGGTTATACACTGGTTGACGATATTAAAATTGAACCGGATCTGGCATTAATTAAAGGACCCAAATCCGTAATTGACACTTTTAAAACAATTTCAACAGATAATTTAGTACTTGAAAATCTGAAATATCCGGTACATAAACAAATAAATTTAATCTCCCCGAATATTGAGAATCTGTCTTTGCTTAACCAAAAAGCTACATTATCCGCAGATATTCAAAAACTGATGGAGAAAAAAATTAGCAATATACCTGTCGGTGTCATCAATCTACCGCCTAATGTTTCGGCGCTGGTCATTCCAGCTCATTTTTCCCTTGTCATTCAGGGCGGGGTGAACGTTGTTTTTCCGATTAATGAAAAAGATATCGAAGCATATATTGATTATAAAAAACACCGCAATCCGGACAGACAGGATTATCCTGCGTATATTAAACCCATTCCCGGAATTCGTTTTCGTGATATTGAACCGAAAAGATTCAAAATTATTCTGGAACGAGACTAATGAGAATTCTAAATCTATTGAATAAAGTAAGACCTTATGATAATTCTTGGTATTGAAACATCCTGTGATGAAACAAGCGTAGCTCTTGTAAATGATCTTAAAATTATTTCAAATATTATTTCCACCCAAAAAATACACGAACAATATGGAGGTGTCGTACCGGAATTTGCATCCAGAGCGCATATGACACAATTACTTCCTATCGTTCGTGAAGCGTTTAGGGAAGCACAATTAACGTTTAAAGACATTGATGGTCTTGCCGTAACCTGCGGTCCCGGTTTAGCCGGGTCCCTGTTGGTAGGTATGTGCTTTTGTAAGGGTCTGGCAGCAAGTTTGAAAAAACCGTTTATCGGGATCAATCATATTGAAGGGCATATCCTTGCCGTAAACGCTCAGGGACTGCCTGTCGAATACCCCGCCATATGCCTTGTTGTTTCAGGCGGTCATACCCTTCTGATATACATTAAAGAACCAACAAAATATAAAATCATCGGCAGGACAATTGATGACGCAGCCGGGGAAGCATTTGATAAAACAGCTAAAATTCTGGGCCTCGGTTATCCCGGCGGACCTGCCATTGAAAAAAACGCAAAAACGGGAAATGAAAAAGCAATCGCTTTTCCCCGGGCATTAATGGATAATGATAACTTTAATTTCAGTTTTAGCGGCTTAAAAACATCTGTCCTTTATTATGTTGAATCACTGAAAAAAAACAACAGAGAAATCGTAATTCCCGATATTTGCGCAAGTTTTCAAAAAGCGGTGAGTGACGTTCTTGTTGAAAAAAGTATACGCGCCCTGCAGGAATTCAAATGTAATACTCT
Organism: Candidatus Zhuqueibacterota bacterium; assembly: GCA_016934825.1. GTDB lineage: Bacteria > Zhuqueibacterota > Zhuqueibacteria > Residuimicrobiales > Krinioviventaceae > Fontivivens. The sequence continues at coordinate 20,998 of JAFGSB010000097.1, read as the reverse complement.
CATCCTTGCGGGGGGAGTTGCACGCAATTCAACGTTGAGAGAATGCTTTGAGAAACAATGCGAAAAATATCAAAAAAACTTTTTTGTTCCGGCGCCGGAATTATGCACCGACAACGCTGCCATGATTGCTAAAGCCGGGCATATCAGATTACAGAAAGGCGAATATTCGGATTTCTCACTAGATGTTGTGCCCAATCTTTCATTATCTGATTCTTTTTAAATTAATTATTTAAATTTTATCACAAAATGATGCTTCTTATTTCACAATTCAATATTACACATAAGTATAATTTATTATTTCTGATTCTTGTCGGAATTGTATTTTTTCTGTTTACAGTTTTTATTTATCGAAAAACAATTCCGCTTATACCCTCCTTTCTGAAAAAAATATTAATCGTTCTCCGTTCACTGGTCCTTATTCTAATGCTGTTTATTTTATTCGAATTGACCTTCAATTTTATCAGCAGCTTTAAAACACCGCCTCATATCGCTGTAGGTATTGATCATTCGGCAAGTATGGCCGTAAAAGATAAAGCGGGAAACAGACCGCAGGTGCTATCCGCAGTAATCAACGACCCGGTTTTTTTCACCCTGCAAAATCAATTCGTTTTTAAATACTATACATTTGCCAACAATGTCAACCCGGCAAATATAGACGATTCATTATCATTCACCGGTGATGTTACAAATATTACGAACAGTCTGCAATATATTAAAAATGACCTGGCAGAAAAAAATTTAGCCGGTATCATTTTATTATCTGATGGAAATTATAATAAAGGCGGCAATCCGATCCGGTTTGCGGAAGAATTGGGAGTGCCGGTTTATCCGATAGGAATTGGCTCCCCTGAACCTGTACCGGATATTGCCATAGCGGGTATCGAATATAATCCTTATGCCTATATAAATGAATCCACACCTGTTCATGTCACCATACGGAATATGGGCTACCGTAACATTAATCTTCCACTGACGCTAACCGTTAATGGCGAGAAGAAATTAACCAAGATGATAAATTTGCCGCCTTCCCCTTCCGAGATTAAAGAGACAATAGATTATCTGCCCGAAATACCCGGCAACAATAAACTTGTGTTGAGCTTTCCGTCACAAGCGGATGAGTTGTCGATAAAAAATAATTTCAGAACAATTTATATCGATGTTTTTAAGGCCAAGCTTAATGTGTTATTATTTTCCGGCGGATTGTCACCTGATATTTCATTTTTAAAACGACACATCGGGTCCTCGGATCGTTATATTGTAAATACATTCATAGAAAAATCCGGGAACGGTTTTTATCAGAAAAATGAAAATGAAATTGATAATGCAGATATGTTTATATTACTAAACTTTCCCACTGTTCATACCTCCCCATCGATATTGAATAGATTACTGGATAAAGTGAAAACCCAATCCATACCGTTATTTATCATTTTAGGGAAAAATGTTCACCCCCCAAAATTATCTTTGTTTAATGAGTATCTACCCTTTAAAGCCAATATTGATAAAATTAAAGAAATTCTTGTTTTCCCTGTATTATCAGAAGAGGGAAAAAATGACCAGGTGATGCATATATCTTCACAAAATAACACAGCCCTTTCCGCATGGTCAAAATTACCTCCCGTATATATCACTCACCAAATCAATCAATTATGGCCGAATACTAAAGTCCTGGCATTTTATAAAACAGCTGTTACGCAAAAGGGGCTAACAGACAATAATCCGCTGATAGTCACAAGAAACACCGGGAAACAAGAATCTGCGGCCGTTTTCGCATATGGAATATGGAGATGGGACCTGTTAATGTGGGGCGTAAATAATGATGAAGATGTGTATTACAATTTTGTAAATAACCTGTTAAGATGGTTAGAAACGAAACAAGAAATCAAACCTGTACAAATTAAAACCGATAAACAGCAATATAATTTTGGTGAGCCGGTTAAAATCAGCGTGGAAATATTAAATGAATCCTTCCTGCCGAACAACCGGAATGAAATTGTTTTATCACTCAAACATAATCATGTTACAGAAAATATTATCGTTAATAAAGCAGGTGAAAATCGTTACGAAAAAATTATTTATCTGGACCGATCCGGGGATTTTGAGCTTTATCTAAATAATGAAAAAACAACATTATATACAGATGAAGTAAATAAAACACTTTTTAGTATAGGTGAATACAGTTCGGAATTGAGTAATACTCGGTTACAAAAGGCGTTATTGGAAGGATTAGCCTCAACGACCGGCGGTAAATATATTGATTCAGATTCCCTGTTTATTCTGGAAAACACGTTAAGCGGAAACCCGCGGGAAACATACATGTCGAATAGTGTAGAGTTCTGGAATAACCGAATTATTTTATTTTGCGTTATTTTTTCTCTAACATTGGAATGGTTTTTGCGGAAGAAGAAAGGTATGCTATAGAATTATGAAATTTGAACATCCTATTTTATTTATCCTGGATGGAACCAAAATGGGTTCCAAAATTAAAAAAAAATAAATGTTGCTATTTTAAGGCACAAGTTTTAAATTTTAAACTAATTCGATTATTTTCTCAAATATGATAAAACGCTTTTAAAAGAATGATTGACCTTTATTCAGTTCTTAAGAAAGGAATAGTTTGAAAAAATATTATTCAATATTGGTTGTTTTAATTATCTTTATACCAGTAATTACTTTTTCCCAAGTATCCTTATATGGCAGCAAAGGTCTGTTTCGAATCCTTGAGGCCGAAACAATACATCCCGGATATTTGGCTATCAATCCGGTTTATACAGGATACGCTGCCGGCGATAATTTCGATTTTAATGAGGACCATACTCTTAATTTGGGTTTAACACTGAGTTTGTCGGAACAATTAGAAATTTTTACACATCTTGTTCCATATCAGGATGATCAGAAACACACATGGGGTCCCATTGGAGACACGAGATTAAGCGTTAAATACCACATCCCAAATTACGGAGCAATTTCCCAATTCGGGTTTGTCGGATTCCTCAGTTTCCCAACAGCTGTAAACCATAATGTTGCTTTCGAACCGTACAGTGATGATGCGATTGGCTGGGGTTTACTGGGGCTGGCAACATTTGATTTAAAAAATATTTTCGGTACACTGCCGCTAAAACTGTCACTTAATTTGGGCTATCGTGATATTAACTGGAACGATCCTTTTTTTACCGATCCGAAAGATCAACTGCTCGGCGGACTGGGATTCAAATTCCCGGTACGATCAAACCTGTTGTATTCCGAGGTTACAGGTGAGGTATTTTTTAATAATTTTGAAAATGTCAAATTAAGCCAAAACTATATTAGATTTACTCAGGGATTCCGTTTTGTGGGTCCATGGCACTTAATTTGCGACATATGCGGTGATATAGAATTGAGTAATTATGACGAAAACGCGTTAACTGCTGTAAATAAAGAATTTATTAAGGATTACGCGAATTGGAAAATTATATTTGGTGTATCATACAGGACAACTTTATTTCCCGGTAAAACCAAACAAGAGAGAGAATTAGAAAAACGAAAACTGGATGAACAAAAAGATCTGGATACAATCCAGGAAAAAAGAAAAAAAGTTGTCAAAGATTTAGAAGATTTAAGAAAACAATTGGAACAGGAAAAAAAGCCAACGGCTGATTAAGATAAAGTATTTTTACGTGATTTTACTATACTGCAGGTAGTATAAAGTCATATAATAAATTAATTTAACATCTGTTGCTGTTAATTATAATTGCAGTTTCCAATTTAAATTAATTGTTGTTTTTACAGCCGGGATGAGTGATATGTTTACATATGTAAATGAAACAATTTTGAAAATTATTCGAAAATATTTAACACTGATATTATTGATGTTATATATTTTCCCCTCCCAATTATTAGCAAACACACCTACATCATCTTACTCGGGAAACGACAATAAAAATCTGATCCAACTGGAAGAACTTGAAAAAGCGTCCTCAAAACTTTTTGCTGAAGCGAACAAATTATTTAATAATGGTAATTATTGGGAATCTGCCAGAAACTTGATTATTTTGCTCGACTTTAATCCTCAGTACTCGAAAATTGATGAAGTCATTTTTACGCTTGGCGACTGTCTATATGAAATTGGACTGAATGAGGGTTCAAAAAAAATATTTAAATATCTGGTAAAAAAATTTATTTCCAGTCCACAATTACCTCGCGCTATATTGGGATTACAACGGATAGAATATAATAACGGAAATATCATAAAATGTATTGATTATTATAAAGTGATAGAACGAGGTAATCCTCGGGATGAAATACTGGATTGTTCACAATATTACGCCGGTTTGAGTTATTATAAGCTCAATGATTATAACAAGGCAATCGAGATTCTATCAAAAATCAATAAATCCAATCCATACTGGGCATACGGACAGTATACATGCGCAATGTCATACTTGCGATTAAAAAAAGTCCAGCAGGCTGTGGACACATTAAACGGAATTCTGCGTGTTCCTGTAGTAAACGATGAAATTCGCAACATTGTTGATGAAACCCATCTCACACTGGGTTATATCTATTATGAGTTGGGTTACTACGATCATGGTCTCCGTCAGTTCACATCCGTATCTTCCAATCATGTTAATTACAAGGATGCGCTTTTATCGGCCGGGTGGGCTGCCACAAAAATTGAAGATTATGAAAGAGCGATTATTCCGTTGACCGATTTGGTCAGTCTTCCCAATGAAGACGATAATACCCAGGAAGGATTTTTCCTGCTTGGACGCTGCTATTTAAAACTTGGTTTATACGATGACGCTTTAAAGGTTTACGAGTATCTGGTTAACGTGCTGCCTAAAAAAGAACTTGTGCCGTTAATTGTTGAAGAAGTAGAAAAAAGCATTGCCGTTCAGGAAAAGAGAATTGAAAAAATCAAACTGGATTTACTGGTTTTAGAAACAAAACTGTTAAACCTGATTCAATTAAGCCCGAATATAGATACGCCCGACTATTTACAACAGGAGAAACAGGAAATTAATCTCCTGCGAAACAATCTTTTAACCCAAATTCAGCAGGAACGCCAGACTTTTCAAAATTTATTGGCTGATATGAATGATATGAAACAGGCCATACAAACCAAGGAAAACAGACAGGATTGGCGGGCATTCGCGGAATACGGGAAATCAAGAGCTCTGTTTCTAAAGAGAACTGCATCAAACAGATAATTTTTGTTTTATGAATATTCAATTTAAAAATAAAATTATTATTATTTTCGTACTTTTATTTGTCGGGCTGATTTCAGGAATTAATGCACAGGAAAGCGCCTTTGTTACCGCAGTAATAAATGAGACCGGGGAAGATTTAAATAAATTAGATACCATTATTAATGAACATAAAGCTCTCCTGCAAAAATATCCGAAAGGACCCTTTGCATCAACCATAATGTTCCAACTGGCGGAATTATACGCGCAGCGGTCCAATCTTGTTTATCAGCAGGATATGCGGCTTTATGAAGAAAATATTAAAAAATATGATGAAGGTGTACTCGCTGTCGAACCGGTATTGCCGAAAATTGATGTGAGTAATACTCTCAACTATTGTAATAAATTACTGGTTGAATTTCCAAATTCAAAATTCAAAGATAAAATATTGTATAAAATCGGTATTTCTTATCTGCAAACCGGAGACAAGCTAAAGGCTAAAAATTATTTTGAAAGCATCGTGAATAATTTCCCCGAATCAAGTATTGTACTTGAATCTCACTTCCGTATCGGAGAATATTATTTTGAAAAACGCGATAATCAAAATGCCATCCTTCATTACGAAAAATTACTGGGTAACTGGGATAATCCATATTTTGATATGTCGCTGTACAAGCTGGGTTGGTCTTATTATAATATGAGCAACTATAGCAACGCCATCAGTACCTTTCTTTATTTAATAGAAGACATATCATTACTTGATAAAGTTAAAACCCAGGTTCTGAGCAGAACCAAAGCAGATCTTCGTTCCGAATCAATTCAATACATCGCCAGTTGTTTTACCGAATATGGCGGACCGGACAAAGCAAAGGAATTTCTGTTACAATACAAGGAAAAAGATTATACTCTTCCCATACTTCTTTCCATGTGTGAGCTATACAAAAAAAGGGATTATTTTACGGAAGCCATAAACACCTATAAAGTCATTCTGGATATATACCCGTATTATAAAAATGCTCCTGATATTTATCAAAAAATCATTGATAATTATGAATTAAGTGAAGATTTGGAAGGCGCAAATAAGATTCGTGACGAACTGGTGAATAAACTTGGTCCCGGCAGTGAATGGTTATCAAAAAATATGGACGCGGAAGTCAAGGATGCCGGAATTGATATTTCCAAAAAATCGCTTGTTTATCTCGGCACTTTTTACCAGGCTGAAGCTCAACAGTCAGCAAACAAGGAAGACTACCAAAAGGCTATCGGCCGATATCAGGACTATCTAAAAAAATTCCCGGATACGGATGAATCAATAAAAATTTTGTATTATCTTGCTGAATGTTATTATGATATAGAAGACTTTGAAAAAGCCGCGGAAACTTATTATAATGTTGTTAAAAAAGATTCCTTATCCAAATCTGAATACCGGGAAGAAGCGGCGTATAACCGTGTATTATGTAATTACCAGTTACTCAATAATCCGGAACTGCTGCTTGAAGACGCCTACGAGATTCCCAATTTTCTGGGTACGGGTGATACTCTGACAATCAAAGTACAACATCCTGCCCAATACAATTTTCTGATTGCATGTAATGATTTTTCTCTGACATTTCCCAAAAGTAAATGGCTTGACCAGGTATATTTGAAATATGGAGAAGTTCTTCATGAATTGAAATTTTTTTTACCGGCTGTAGAGGTATATAAACTGGTGATCGATCTGGGATTGGACAGGCCCTATCATTTGCTGGCAGCTATGAATGCCGGTCAATGTTATTTTGATGCCGAACTCTTTCATGAAGCGGATATATGGTTTAGCAAAATCGTGAAAAGTTATCCAGACTCTTCACGTTTTATTAAAAAGGCGCAAATGCTTTCCTCTTCTTCAAAATTCAAAATTGCAGAACAGCTCAGTCAGGAAGAAAAATCGTTAGAGGCAGCCGAACTTTTAAACTCAATAGTCAATAATTCTGTTGATCCGCAAATACAGGAAAGAGCGCTGTTTGAATCCGCAACACAATACCAGCAGGCAGAAGAAACGACTAAAGCCGCTCAGGCACTGGAAAAACTGTATCAAATAAATCCCCAATCCGGACATGCGGATGAGGCGTTATATAAAGCGGCCGAACTTCGGGAAAATAACGGTGAATGGACCCTGGCCGCTAACAATTTCTTAAATTTGGCGGACAATTATCCGAACTCGGATCAGGCACGATACGCCATGAGAAACGCTGCCGTATGTTATGAAAATCTCAAAGATTGGCGCACCGCAAAATCCATCTATAGCAGATATGTTGATACGTATCCGGACGCCGGAGATGAACTATTAGAATGTATGTACAAGATTGGGGATATGTATTACAAACTGAACGACTTTATTAATTCGGCAACCGCATTTGATAATATGATAGCAAAATATAAGGCTTTAAGTGAATCACAAATGTTCGATACTTATTTTGTTGCTCAGGCTCAGTTTATGCTGGGTGAAATTTATTTCGATTATTACCGGCAAATTGAACTGGTTCCACCGCTCGAAACTAACCTGAAACTAAAAGTATCGAATTTTCAAAAAGTTCTCAATGCATACAAAAATGCCCTTGTTTATCAGGTTGCGGATTGGAGTACAGCCTCGACTCACAAGATTGGCATGGCTTTTGAAGAGTTTTTTAGAGCATTTATCGAGTCTCCCCCGCCGGATGAACTGGAGGGAGAGCAACTAAATTTATATGTCAATGCATTAAAAGAAAAAGCACAGCCTTACAAGGAACAGGCATTGGAAACATACAAACTCAATATTGAGCAGGCCAACACGAATAATATTGAAAATTCCTGGGTAGATGAAAGTAAAAAAAGAATTCAGGCCCTTACCCCGGAAGAAAATATAAATAAAGTTGATACCAACAACACTGAAAAAGTCAATGTTGTTCAGGAAACGAAAGGATAAAATTGAGGTAATTCAAAATGGTTATTCGTAATTACAAATATGTAATTTTTTGTTTAATAATAATATTCTTTTTTATAACCGTCTCTCTTTTTTCCCAGGAGACCGGCGAACAAGATAAAAAAATTGAGGATGAACAAACGGTTCAGACAGAAAATCAGGAAAAAGAAACACAGGAATCACCTGAATTGGAAGACACCGATGTGAAACTTTTTGTTGATAAAATTGAAGTCAACGGTCAGTTAGAAAAACCACAGGCTTTATTTTTCCTGCCCGGGTCAACGCCCGATATTGATGATATTCATATCGAGCATTCTTTTTTCACCGAAATTTTCCGTCCCGTCGAAAAACGTGGTCGAATCCAAACAAATACCTCTACAGAGCCCGCCAACAAAGAACGTAAAGATTACATTCCGTGGTAAGCTTTGTAATGGTGACAATTTTTCTACTTTTTGTAACTTTACTACAGTTAATTTATTTATAACAGATTAAGGAGGTTTCCTTGGATAGTATTATCAGATTTTTTGTAACTGGCGGACCGGTCATGTTTGTCATTCTATTCGCCCTGATACTCGGAATTGTTACAATTATTGAAAGAGTTATATACATTCAATTCAAAAACAGGATTGATTCGGAATTATTTGTAAATAAAATCGCCGAACTGATAAGAAGCGGAAATATAAACAGAGCTATCGATTATTGTAATATTTCAGACGCCGCCCTGCCGAACATCGCAAAAGCCGGTTTACAGGAAATAAGCAATTCCCCGGCAAGTATTCAAAATGCTATGGAATTGACCGCAATGAAAGAAATTCCCAAACTGGAAAAAAGAACCCACTATCTGGCAATGATAGCCAACGTTGCCACATTATTGGGATTGCTGGGAACAATTTTTGGTTTGATTTCATCTTTTGCCGCGGTTGCCCATGCCGATGCCGCCGAAAAAGCGACATTGTTAACGTCAGGTATTTCAATTGCTATGAATACAACTGCGTTCGGAATTATTGTGGCGATTCCCTGTCTTGTGGGTTTTACATACATTACTGAAAAAACCAATGAACTTATTGATGAGATCAATGAAAATGTGGCCCGTCTTTACAGACATATGACCGCTGCGAGGTAATGAATGAATATTAAACAATCAATGGGACGGAGATTAAAGGGGCATGCCGAAGAGACGGAATTGAATCTCACGGCCGTTATGAATATTTTTTTAATTCTGATCCCATTTCTTTTACTCACCGCTGTTTTTGTCCGCATTGCCGTACTGGAATTGTCGCTGCCGAGCCTGGACAGCGCCGGCAGAACCGCTCAGGCTCAAAAACAAAAAAGTACTGTAATTAATATTTTAGTCATTAATGAAACAGGCTTTGAGTTAAAAAGTCCTGATATTAAATTATCAAAACTCGACAAACAAAATGATTACGACTGGAACGGATTAAAAAATCAACTCACGACAATAAAAGAAAAATATCCCGAATCCGAGGATATAATCATTTCCCCGGTTAGTACAATCAAATATCATACTATAATTAGTGTTATGGACAGATGTCGTGAATCCGGTTTTCCCAATATATCAATTTCAGGATAAATGAGATCTCTTATGAAAATTGAAAATCATGAAACATTAATAGCATATTCTACGGGTACCAAACGAACAAAACGGGGTACCTTTAGTCTGAAACTGACATCAATGATTGACATGTTTACCATATTACTGGTCTTTTTATTAAAAAGTTACAGCGCCGAAGGCCAGATTATGACGATTACAAAAGACCTTAAATTACCGGAATCAACTTCGCAAATGCAGCCCAAGGTCACTTCGATTATTGCTATCACCCAGGAATGGATTTTAGTTGATGGCAGGCCCATTGACAAAATTGAAAATATAATGGCAAGTGAAAATTTACTCATCAATTCACTCGAAAATGAATTACGAAAAATCAGAAGTATATCTGAAGGCATTGGTGAATTATCTGATGATATGCAGGGTTTTCAGGGTAATATTACCATTCAGGGCAACAGGGATATTACTTTTGATCTGTTAAAAAAGATCATGCTGACTTGCGGAAGTACCGGTTATAATAATATGCTTTTAGCGGTTTCTCAAATTGAATAATTCGCAATAACCACCGATGACGCTGAATAATTAACTTGATTGAAATGATAAATGGCAAATTTACATAAACAAACATTACTTACAACAAAAATTGTACAGGGCGGTAAAGTATATGAAATCATAATAAAGCCAAATGAAAAATTGACAATTGGCAGAAGCCCTGATAACGATATCGTTGTATATGATGACGCCTATCCCAAAAAACATACCCTTATTGAATGTAAAAAACATTCCTGTACGCTGAACATTTCTCCCAAAATGGGTGGTGAAATTAAGTATAATGATTCGCATCTTAATTTCAGGGATTTATTTGTACATGATCTTTTACCTAAAAAAGGCAGCTTTTACAATTTACATTTTACCCATGGCCGGTCCGGTTCCATTCGGGTTGCCGATGCGGATATATATTTTGATTATGACGGTATCAAACCACAACCCCTTAAAGGATTACCAAGTTATAAATGGAACAAATCCTATTCCAAATCATTTACCAGGGATTTATTATTCAAATTTTTATTTCTAGTCTTTTTTTCTTTGGAAATCGTTCTGGGCTTTGTGTTGAAAGGAATTGAGCTGCCCCCCATCGAACCACCCGATATCGAAAAAGTACCGGAACGGTTCGCTAAATTTTTAATTAAAAAGCCCACCCCTCCCCCGCCTTCCGATCTTGTGTCAAATACCGGTACAGGTACTGCCGGTACTGAAGAAGAATCTTCGGAAGGAACGACAAAAACCAATAAACCAAAACCATCTGTCGGCGGTTCCGGTGACGGGGACTCTGAAACTCCGGTTGTCGCGAAAGGATTACTCGGATTGATCGGCGGAACCGGCAGTTCGGAAAATGCAAGTGCGACAGCGGACTTTTTAATAGAGCAGGGGCTTGTAAAAGAAATAGACGAGTTGATCGGCAATCAAAAATTGATAAAAACCAAGGGCACCGGTAAAAACGGGACCGGCTCCGGGAACGGTATCGGATCGGGCGCGGGGAACGGTCTTGATGACCTGCTTGCCTTTGGTATGTCCGGCGGAATTGATGATTTATTATCGGATGTTGAAGGTGTGGAAAAAGTATCACTCCAGAAAAAGGGAAATGTAAATATTCAACAACCTCAACAGATGCGCGGCTCACAGGAGGCCAGGGCGGAACGGACATCTGAATCCGTTATGGCCGTGATCAATTCCCAGCAGGGCCGGATCATGTATACCTATAATAAATACCTGCGCGAAGATCCGAATTTACGGGGCAAAATCAGTGTCGATGTAACCATCGAAGCCGACGGAAACGTTTCGAATGTCAAAGTTGTTGAATCTGATATTGAAAATCAAAATTTTATTCGTGACATTATTAATATTCTTCGCAGGTTAAAATTCACTCCCATTCAACAGGGATCAATACAGGTAAACCTGCCGTTTGTATTTAATAGAATGAGTTAAAAAAAAGCCCGCTGCATACAGCGGGCTTTTTTTGTTGATTTATATATATTATCATCCGGTCAGTCAGGATGTTTTATATTTATTGATATCCAGTCCCAGGTTTTTAATTTTTTGCTGTAAAAACTGTCTTTTCATTTTCAACTTGCGTGCCGCTTTGCTGATATTCCCCCCTGTCGATTTCAAAGCCTGATCTATAATATTGTTTTCAAATTCTTTTACGGCTTTGTCTTTTGCAGCCGAAAAGGACATTTCGCCGGTCAGCTCTGCAAAATTTTGAGGATTTGATCCTAATGTAATTTCATGCGGCAGTGATTCCACAGTAATGACGTTTTTATCTGTCAGTACGACACTTTGTTCAATAACATGCATAAGCTGCCTGACGTTACCCGGCCAATCATGGTTGTAAAGGGCCTGCAATGCCGCAGTCTCAATATTTTTTACATTTTTATCATGTTTGTCCGCGTACTTTTGTAAAAAATGCACTGCCAACAACATGATGTCCGACTTTCGTTCCCTGAGAGCGGGAAGATGAATTTCAACGACTTTGATCCGGTAATACAGGTCCTCTCTGAATCGTCCCTGTTCGATTTCCGATTTCAGGTCTTTATTCGTCGCGCTGATTAACCTTACATCGGTGCTGATCAACTCCTTACCGCCCAGCCTGGTGAAAGATTTTTCTTCAAGAATTCTCAATATTTTAGCCTGAGTCTCAAGACTCATATCGGCGATCTCGTCCAAGAAAAGTGTCCCGCTGTTTGCAACTTCAAACTTACCCTGCCTTTGCTGCACGGCGCCGGTAAAAGCGCCTTTTTCATGACCAAACAATTCGCTTTCAACCAGGTCTTTGGGAATCGCGGCACAATTCATCGTAATAAACGGGCCGGACGCCCTGGGACTATTTGTATGTACCGTTCTCGCGACGAGTTCCTTACCTGTTCCGCTTTCTCCCGTTAACAGTAATGTAACATCCGCCCGGGCCACTTTTTCAATCATTTTGACTACCTGGTTTATTTGGGGGCTGTTACCGATGATTTCACCCCTGGTTTGTTCTCCCAATTGCTGCCGCAGCAGGATATTTTCCCGGCCCAGTTTGATCTTTTCAAGGGCCTTGTTGACCATTAAACGAAGCTCATCAATATCAAAGGGTTTGGACAAATAATCATAGGCGCCGGCTTTCATGGCTTCCACGGCTATCTTTTCGGAGCCGAAAGCGGTCAGCACAATAACCAGTGGTAAAAGTGCTTTCTCCTTGTCCGTATTCTGTAAATGTCGAACCAGTTCCAGGCCGTCCATTTCCGGCATATATATATCACAGAGAATCACATCTGGATTAAACTTCCCAATCTTTTCCAGCGCGATCCGCCCGTTTTCCGCTTCTTCAATTACATACCTGGATTTTGACAATGCTTTTTTTATGCCGTAACGGGCGGCTTTTTCATCATCAACGATTAATATTTTTGCTTTGGATTCGTTTTTCATACCTGATTATTCAATAATTTGGAAAGTAAACGGAAAATTCCGTGCCCTTGTTCAACTCACTTTTTATATTTATAAAGCCGCCGGCTTCTTCTACATTCTGTTTGACAATTGACAATCCCAAACCGGTTCCGACCGTTTTGGTTGTAAAGAAAGGATCAAATATATAATTCAGATTCTCAGCGGATATTCCCGGTCCGTTATCCTTTACAGTCAGAATATACCAGTTTTTTACCCTGTAGAAATCAATACGCCTTGACGTCATTTTTAGTTTGCCCGGGGTCTTTTGATTTTCAAGGGATATATTTATTTCACCGTGATTTGTTATGGATTGCAGGGCATTAAGAACGAGATTGAAAATGATCTCGCGGACGGATTGCTTCTTTGCTTTGATGACCGCATTGATGCCGGGTTCGGAATAATTTATCTTGATCTGCGATTTATTTGCCTGATATTTTAATAACCCGATGACGTCTTTTATAATTTCCGGGATCGATACGGATTCGATCCTACCTTCCGAAGGCCGGGCAAAACTTAACAACTTTTCAAGTATCGAATTTAATCGATTAATTTCAACAATAACGACATCCAGGTCATTAGCTACCTCGCCGGCCGCTTTTTCACGCAAAACCTGGATAATACTTTTTATCGACGAAAGAGGATTCTTGATCTCGTGTGACATTGTAGTTGCCATTTGCCCCAGCGAATTTAATTTTTCCGACTGGTATACACGGGCTTCAAGATTCAATCTTTCCTGTACGAGGCGGGCATTTTCAACTGCAAGCGCGATCTGGTTGGAAAATGTTTGCAGCATATCGATTTCATCTTCGGAATAAGCATTGCCGGTTTGTTTTTCTGAAAGGCAGACCAGGCCCATCATTTTGTTCCGGTAAAAAATCGGTACGGCCAATTCGAGATTATTTTGTGCGAGGGCCGCGATGACCCGATGATTTTTTATTTGCTGACGTAACCGCAGTTTACGGGTCGCGGAAAAAGCGTTTATCAGCGACAAAAAATCTTTAAACTCCGGGTGACCGACGGTTCTATAGATTTCAGGTTTTTTGGCATTTAATTGAAACACAACCATTGTTAGTGACTTGACTTTAAACGCGGATGTCAAAGCTTCGCTGATTGTATTCAATAATTTTTCAAGATCAACCGTTCCGATAATTGTATCAGACAGCTCTCGTAATATCTGCTGATAGAAATATCGATCTCTGAAAAATATCTTGTCCAGTCGGGTCTGAAAAGCTTCGCGAAACGGCTGAAAAGCAAAAACCAGCGCAATGAGCAGAATTCCCTCAATAAGCGTTGAATTGACATCCGGAAATTGTTTCAAATATTCACCCAGTCTTCTGATCCCTAACAGATATACGGCCATTAGCGTGCCGTAAATAACGGAATATACAAGACTTGGTTTGACAACAAGCCGGTAAAAATTATATCTGTATACATAATAAGCTAAAATTCCCAGTGGAAAAACCGGGGACAACAGCATGAACAAATTTAAATATCTGCCGACATAGGATAATTTATAGGAAGGGATAATATAAATAATAATGATACCCATCCAGATAATGGCAAGAGAAATGCTAATATCCCGGTAAAAGTGGCGGTCCGCCTCAATTTCATGTGTACGGGCCAGATTTTCAGATATAATAATGGAAAACCCGATTGCCAGCAGCATCCATATATAAAAAGCCAGTTTAAATGATTCGGTGATAACAATATGAAGAGAATTAAGCCGGATATTATAACTCATACCCGCATATAAAAAAACGACAAACGGTAAATAAATTAATCCAATAAATAATGCATGAAGTAACAAAGACCGTGACTTTATTTTCGCCCGATGAAAGAACGCGGCAAGAGCGTGTAAAAGAGCGGATGGGATGACGGCCATCCCAATGTATGAAAAAAATAAAATGTTCTTTTCAATCAATAACACATTACCGAAAAGGAAATGCAGGAGCAGGGAAAAAAAATTGCCGCCAAACCAAAAGGCGCAGGCGATTAATAATATGACAAGAGTATAATCATCATATTCCTTGGGTGACTTTTTTAAAGTTAAACTGAATATAATGATTGCCAGCGCAGTCCCGAATCCAAAACCCAATAAATTTATTAAACTGAATAAAGGCATAGTTGTTAGATTTCAAAATTTAAATATTGTTTTACAACGGTGATCGGATTAAAAACTGAGACATACTGGGAACCGCCGCATAACAATCCCACAGCGCGATTGTGCTGATCCAGCAATATCGAACCGGAATCTCCCGGTTCGGTCATGTCGCCGGTTAATATTTGATGTTGAAAATATGCCTTTCGATCGCCCGCATAATCGATTGGCATTTCACCGTTTATGACTTTAACCGTACCACTGGTCAATCCGGTCGTGCGGCCGCTTTTTTTGACCTGCATCCCGGCAGAGGCTTCAGTAATTCCGGTCACACTGCCGATATCCATAATATCTTCGGATATGTCGTTCTCGTTCAGGGGTCTGCCCAGAGCTGCGTCCAGATCGTTCATCGGTTGCTTTTTAACGGCAACAAAGCGCGTGCCGGAGCCGAACAGAGCAGGGACGATGTTCAATAAAGCGGATAGTATCTCTGAAATTAAACACTTTTTTTCGCTCTCCTTATCCGGTTCAGCCCCGTCGTATTTCAGTTTGATAAACCGAACCAATCGGGCAAAGTCGTCGAAACCGGGTTTACCGCCGTCGGCAGGAGCCGGCTGTAGAATAAGATCGCCTGCCTGAGCATTGTTACAATTTGCCAGGATATGATTATTGGACAAAATCAGCCGTTCCTTTGTTACCGCGTCCCGGACGACCATACCGAACGTACCGGCATATGCTGCAAAATGTCCGATGGATACCCCCGGAAACGCGGGCCGGTGACGTTCTCTTGTCGAATGATAAGCGACAACCTTGCCGACTTTGAGAACATCTGTCTGCACGCCGTCAATGGTTCCGGGGACAATATCTTTTTTGGATAAAGCCTTTAATTCCTCCTTCTCACGGACAAGCACCATTAGCGACAATTCATCAGTACTTTTTCCGGCCGTTTCCTTGTACCCGATACCGAGCCCGATAACATTGGCCCTTTTTAAAAGACTGGCCCGTCTTTTTTGCTGTGCTGTGGAAATGTCCTGTATTTCAGCCATTTATGCAATAAAATTGTTTATTACTTTTTTTCTATAAGTTAATTATTATTCCAATTTAATCAATGCAAAAATTTAAAAAACACATCTCCGTAAATATCAGTTTCCAGACAAATTAAAAAATATATTTGATTTTATGTTTTTGATTTCTTATAATATAATTTTAATTTATTATGATACGGATTAAATTGAGCAGAACAAATTACATAACCAGGTTGGTTATTCTTATATCTTTGACATTGATCATTGAAATGATCGGGTTGCCGCAGCCCGTTACCGGACCATTGGTGAATATGATGTTGATATTAACTTCTTTGTTGCTCAACATTACGGGCGGTGTAATAATGGGCTGCATTACTCCGCTGGCCGCGGTAATTAGAGGACAACTGCCGCCATTCCTGCTGCCCATGGTCCCTTTTGTTGTGATCGGCAATGTGCTGCTTGTTGTGGCTTTTGGCTTTTTTAAAAATATTTTAAAATATCAAAAACTGACTCATACGAATCCGTTTTATTCCGTTGCGGACTGGACGGGCTTGATATGTGGCGCGTTTATCAAGTTTATCTGGTTATACTTTTCCGCGACCATTATATTGCCTGTAATGCTGCATAAAAATTTACCGGGCGAAGCAATAGCCTTAATGACGACGCCCCAATTAGTTACCGCTTTAACCGGTGGTGCTTTTGCCTTGTTCATGGCAAGCTTGTTAAAAAGAATTTTGACCCCATAACACATTTACATAAACTTTAAGGTTATAATATGCCCCTGGTTCCTTATAATGAACTCCTGAAAGCCGCCCGGCACGGTGAATATGCCGTCGGCGCGTTTAATATATTCGGCCTGGAATTTCTTCCGGCTATCCTTGAAGTCGCGGAAGAGGAAAAATCACCGGTTATAATGCAAATCAATCCCGTGCATTTTTATCTGTCGGATTTACCGGAATATTTGTCTTATGTGAAATCACAAATCGCTAAAACCCGTATTCCTGTTGGTTTGAACCTGGACCACGGTAAAAACCGTGATATCATTTTAAAGGGTATCCGGGATGGGTTCCCTTCGGTCATGTTTGACGGTTCCCAATATCCCTATGCCGAAAACAAAACCAAAACCAGGGAAATTGTGGAAATTTGCAAACCCATCGGCATAACCGTCGAAGCCGAACTCGGGACCCTGAACGATGAAGGGCTGGAATTGACAAAGGACAACCAGAATTTGTTATTTACGGACCCGGACAAGGCGGCGGAATTTGTAAACGAAACCGGCATCGACGGGCTCGCCGTGGCTATAGGCAATGCGCATGGATTTTATAAAGGTGAACCCAAACTCGATTTTAAGAGGCTGAAAAAAATACGCGACAAAGTACCGGTCCCGCTTGTTCTGCATGGCGGTTCCGGGATTGCCGTTGCCGATTTTAAAAAAGCTGTTTCGCTTGGAATTAACAAAATAAATATTTATACTGAAATGAGCGCTTCCGCGTCCATGATGATGAAAACCTTACTCAACGCACAGGAAAAACCGGCGGACTTTCCTGCCTCTCTTTACAAGGTAAGACTGGCGGTCAAAGAGGTCGTACGGGAAAAAATAACGATCTTCGGAAGCTGCGGCAAGGCATAGAACAGGATAAAGAAAAATAGCTGCTATGGAAAAATCTCTTGACCAAAAAATCAAACGAATTTTAGCGGACAGCAACTGCAATGATTTTATGCTGGCTGACGCCAAAGACGCCGACATGGCGTACGGCATTGCCGCGCCGGGGAAAAGTCCGGAACAGCATGCGCAGGAAGGCAGGTTCCGCACCCTGGCCGAATATCGCGATCAGATACGCCAGGTGATTCGGCAGGCCAAGGTGGACATCGTGCTCATGTCGGCCAGCACCAACGAGATACTGACGATTGAGGAAAGGCTGTTCGACAACAGTCCCATTACCCCGGCGGCCAGAGCCAACGATACCACCGATATACATGTCGCGACCGGCGGCCAGTATATTTACCAGCCGGCGAAACCGTTCCGCACCGCCACCATCGATCATATCCAGTGCGGGAAATATACCTGTTCCACAGAAGAAAGAAAAATAGGCGCGAACCTGGGCCTGTATTCCGTCACCTATAACAATGATACGGAACTGGATCTGATCACCCTTGAAGCGTTCAAGGCATTCCGCATCGAGGCGGAGAAAAAAGGATTCCATTATTTTCTTGAAGTATTCAATCCCAACATACCCGAGGCGGTTGAACCGGACAAGCTCGGCCAGTTTATTAACGACCGGATCGTGCGCGACCTTGCCGGTGTGACCAAAGCGGGTCGGCCGCTGTTCCTGAAAGTCGTTTACCAGGGACCGAAATTCATGGAGCAGTTAGCGACATACGATCCTACCCTCATACCCGGCATTCTGGGCGGCTCCTCCGGCACGACATTTGACGCGTTCAAAATGCTGGCGGACGCGAAAAAATACGGCGCAAAAATCGCGCTGTACGGACGCAAGATCAATAACAGCGAGCACCAGCTCGCGTTCATTTCGTTCTTACGGTTGATCGCGGACGGAGAAATCGATCCGGAAGAAGCGGTACGGGCCTATCACGGCGTGCTGCAGAAACTGGGCATTACCCCCTACCGTACGCTGGAAGACGATCTAAAGATCACCAACTCTGCGGTTTCCTACGGCGGTACGGGCGGAACCGTGTCCGTATCGGCGGATGTGCCACCGGACAGAAAAGTGAACAAAACAGTTGTCGCCAGCCCCGCCGTTGATTTTCGCAAAATGACCCAGGCGGAAAAACTGGCCTATAACCGGGGAAAGCTCAAATCCTGAGTTTAAATAGAGTAAACAAAAAAGGCCTCTATACTCTTTTTTGCTAAAAGTTAAAACAAAAATTTTGTGAAATAACGTGTTCATCCCGGTCGTCGGTTAAGACTGTCAAGCACAGTCCCTTTCGGCGGGATACCGAGACGATGTTCGGCGCGAAACGATTCGGGAATTTTACAAAATACATTCCCTCGATACGAGACATCTCCCTTCGCTCGCTGTCTCTACTCGGGAATCGTAGCGACGTATTACCGGGTATCCCGGTCGTCGAGTAGGGTTGCCAAGCGCAGCGAGACAGACTGTATCAAGACGACATTCGGCGAAAGACTATCAACGGGATTAAAATGAAAATGTCACCTCGATACGTTCCTCCATCCCGTTTTGCGGGACAGGAGGAACTACTCGGTGACCAGCGCGTCGGAAATAAACAGCCCGTAAGATCAGAAATTATTTTCTCCCGTAGGGGCGAGGCGTGCCTTGCCACTACAAAATATCTTTCACATCGACCGGACCGGTCGTCGAGTAAGGGTGGCGAGCGCAGTGAGACAGACTGTATCAAGACGACATTTGGCGCAAAATGATTAATGGATTTCAACAGGGAAGCTCAGGGTGTACTGAAAGTGATGGCCAGTATGGGTATATACCCTCTGCTATTACAACAAGGGGTTGCAACCCCTTGTTGTGCAATGAAAGAAAAAAACCTCACGGAGGTTAGAAAATAACAGGCTCTACCCTGGGACTGTTGCGATCAATGTGTATTACCAACCGGTCAGCAAAATCAAAAAAACACCGGCAAGCAGTCCTGTTAAAGCAATAAATTTCAATCCCCTGTTTACTTCCCTGAACAAATGCCCGCCGACAAAAAAGGATACCACAACATTCAAACGTCGGATGACAATCAACAACGCGATAAGCGCGGCGCTGTAACTCAATGCCCGGAAATACAAAAAATCCGAAAAAACCAGTAATATCCCGGCCAGCGGGATGCTCCACCGCCATTGAAACGGGGATATTGTCCCCCTGCCGGGAAACCATAAAATCAGGGCCAATACACTCAATATGACCACAATATAAAAAGAGAACCAGGTCAGGACAACCATGGGTGAAAATCCCATTTTCTGGATCAGCAGTTTATCGTACAGTCCGCTTATTGAGCCGATAATTGTTTCCAGTATCAACAAAAAGACCCATTTATTGCGATGAAACGAAATACCTTCCCGGTCACTCAACAGCATAAAGCCGTAATAGGAAAACAAAATAACGACCAAACCGGTCCATTGAGTGGCGTTCGGCTGTTCATGAAAAATAAATATGGCGCCGATCAGCGTCCAAAAGGGGGACATTGAACGTATCGGCGCAAATATGGAAATCGGTAAATGTTTGAGGGCAAAGAACCCAAAAGTCCATGACGCGGCGACAATGACAGCCTTAAAAAATAAAAACAGATGCGCCCGCGGACCTATTACCGGCACATACAAACCGGTTTTCATCATAAAATCCGGGAAAAATCCGGACAGGACAATAACCGGGATCACCAGAACCGCTCCGCAAACCGTCGCGCTCCATAGCACCGGCAGCACCGCGTTTCCGTTTACGGCATGTTTTCGTCCGACATCATAAAATCCGAGGAACAGAGCGGAACTGATCCCTAAAACAATCCACACCTTGTTTACTCCAAATATGTTATTTTATTATATCTCAACGTAAATATAATACTTTTACCGGCTAAAAAATTCAGCCCGGGAATCTTAATGATTATCCGGAACTTTCGATGGTGATGTTAATTTTTTCGGTGGATAAAATGTTCTGAACTAATGGCGGGATATATCCATTACATGTTTCTAACGAAAAAAACCGGCATATACTCGCGAACCGGTCCGGATGAAATACGGTTTCTAAATTA
>JAFGSB010000096.1 GCA_016934825.1 Candidatus Zhuqueibacterota bacterium | reverse complement strand
CCGGATTAAGTCGGAGACCTGTGATTTGAATCGTAAATGAAAAAGAAATTTTAAATCCCCTAAAATAATTGTATATTAACAACCGAATACCGATTATTAAATATATTAACCATAAAATTGTTTCGTCGATAAAATTTTAGCCGATCTGGATATGCTTAAAAGTTTATATATAAAAGACTATGCCCTTGTTGATGAACTAAAAGTTGAATTTAACTCCGGTTTAAACATCATAACGGGAGAAACCGGTGCGGGAAAATCAATAATTGTCGGCGCTTTGGCCGTTATATTGGGTGACAGGTTTGAAAAAGAGGTTATTCGAACAGGCGCCAACAAAACAGTACTGGAAGCTGATTTTGTTCTGCCGGAGACATCGGAACTATTAATGTTTTTTAAGGACAATGATCTAATTTGGGAAAAAAATAGTGTTTTAATCAGAAGGGAACTCCACGAATCCGGCAGAAGCAGAAGTTTTATCAATGATACTCCTGTACCGATATCCGTTCTGGTCACATTGGGGGATATACTTGTCGATTTGCACGGACAGCATCAGCATCAACTTTTATTGCAGGTAACGCGGCATATCGATTATCTGGATGAATTTGCCGGTTTATGGGAGGATGTAAATCATTTTCGCAGTAATTATCAACAGTATATTGAATTGAACAAAAAGTTGAATGAATTACTGAAACATGGGAACGAATTAAAACAGAAAACGGATCTGCTGGTATTTGAATTGAACGAGATCAAATCCGTCAATCCCCAACCCGATGAAGATGAGGAGTTGAAAAAAGAAGAGAAAATTCTCAAAAACTCGGAAATCCTGTTTGAGAGCACAAGAGATTTATTTAATAATTTATATGAGAACGAAGGTTCCGTATCCGAGGTATTGAAGAAATCCTTATCTGTTTTAGAAGAGCTGGCGGGAATTGATGAAAAATTTATTTCGATAAAAAGCGAGTGTGAGAATGCGGCTATTACTATTGATGAAATTGCAAATTCACTCGGAGATTATAATAACAAAATCAATTTTGATTCGGACAGGCTTGAAGAAATCCGCCAGCGGATGGCGTTATTAACAGGATTGAAAAAAAAATATGGCGGTTCAATAGAAACGATTTTAGATAAAAAGCAGAGTTTACAGCAGGAATTGTTATTAATCGAAAATCTTGATGAAGAGATCGCCTCGATAAAACATAAAGTTAATGCGCAGCTTGAATATTTGAAAGAAACCGGTCTGGATTTATCTCAAAGACGCCGGAAAGCCGCCGATGAACTCGGCAGTAAAGTCAAAGAGGAATTATCGCAGTTTGGTATGGTTAATGTCAGGTTCAGCGTTTCGAGCGGTTACAAGGAAACAACGGAGGGTCATTTTCTCGAAATCGACGGACGCCGCGTGCAGATATTTCCGAAAGGGATGGACCAGGTAGAATTTTTGATATCGGCCAACCCGGGAGAAAATTTAAAACCGCTTGCAACTGTCGCGTCGGGCGGAGAAATATCCAGAATAATGCTGGCTTTAAAAACATTGCTGGCTGAAGCGGATAAAGTCCCGGTGCTTATATTTGATGAAATCGATATCGGGATATCCGGTAGAATAGCCCAGTCAGTGGGAAAGAGTTTGAGAAAATTATCTCAATCGCATCAAATAATATGTATTACTCACTTGCCGCAAATTGCGAGTTCCGGGCATCAACAATATCTTGTTGAGAAAATTTCAAGCGACATTGAGACAAAAACCACAATCAGAAAATTATCCAGAGAAGAGAGAATTGAACAAATAGCCCGTTTGATAGGCGGCAAAACAATAACAGACGCCCATTTGTCAAGCGCTCTGGAGTTAATGAACGAAGTTGACCTTATTGAAAAGTAAAATAATAAAAAAAATTTTGGTTTTACGATTTTATTATTGTAATATAATGTAGTATTATTAAATTAGCATAATATTTGCAAAGTTATTAAAATCATGTTAGTATTAAATTCAATCAAGTTGAGATGGATTAGTTATGAAAACCGGAAATAATAAAGAATATCGAATAAAAAAATTCAATATAACATTAAATCTGAGAGGGGTGCAATGAAAAAAATAAAATACTTAAATCCGGGGGTATTTTTCGGGCTTATTCTGATCTTTAATTTAATTTTAATGAATTGTGCCCAGCAATCGGCAACCCTTATTGATGAAGAATATGCCAGTGAAAATGATGAATTTCAATCCGAACTTTTAGGTATGCTTGAGTTGTCCGAAGATGATCTGGGAGAAAATTCGGATTTTCTAGACAAACTGGAGGTTGGTGACAGCCAAGAATCTCAGGATATGTCCGCATTTTCTGACGCTAATGAGGAAGAAGGTTCTTTGAATGACATTTTGTCCTTATTGCTTGAAGAGGATACGAATGCGGCAGATATGGAGCAGACAATTCAATCACCGCCGGAGGCGTCGGGACCGACAGATAGCGGTTCTTCTACTCTAAAAAGCGATGTCGAGCAATTGGAGAACGTTTTTGATGAAAAGAGCCAAATGGCGGAAGATTTGCGCCGGCAGGTTGAAGAAAAAAACGGCCGGATTAGCACTTTGGAATCTCAACTTGCTTCCAACGCTTCACAAAGAAATGTGAGAATCTCACAATCATTAACTGATGTACGCGGGGACTCTCCCTTTACCAACGGTTATCGAAATGCCAGGGCACAGTTTGAAAGTTTTAAATATTCAGACGCAATTGCATCTTTTCAAAATTTATTACAATCTAATCCGAATCATAGTCTTGCCGATAATTGTCAGTACTGGATTGGCGAATGTTATTTTGGTATGAAACAATATCAGCAGGCTATTTTGGAATTTCAAAAAGTATTCATGTACCAGCGTATTGATAAACATGATGATGCTCAACTCATGATCGCTCTTTGTTATATGAAAAGCGGACAAAACGACAGGGCAAAGAGTGAATTTGAAAAGTTTTTAAATACATATCCCGATAGTGAATATTCCGGGGTCGCCCGGCGCTACTATCAAAAAATGTAGTTTCAGGAAATGAAATGAAACAGGGTCATGTTATATTAATATGACCCT
The DNA here is from genome assembly GCA_016934825.1 of Candidatus Zhuqueibacterota bacterium. Lineage (GTDB taxonomy): Bacteria > Zhuqueibacterota > Zhuqueibacteria > Residuimicrobiales > Krinioviventaceae > Fontivivens. Next base: position 12,078 of record JAFGSB010000096.1, on the reverse strand, counting down.
GTTTTGTATAGAAAATAACCCGCCGAATTATTTTTTAACATTGTAGTAAAGAGGTTTTTTGTGTCCAGTTTTGTTCATTTGCATAATCATTCTCATTACAGCCTGCTTGACGGCGCCTGCCGAATAGAAGATATGATTTCAATGGCGGTCCAGAATAAAATGCCGGCGTTAGCCCTGACGGATCACGGCTGTTTGTTTGGCGCCATTGAATTTTATAAAAAATGCCGGGCAGAAAATATTAAGCCCATCATCGGATGCGAAATGTATCTCGCACCCAAGAGCCGTTTTGATAAAAAAGCGGACATAAAAAATTCGGGAACCGCTTTTCATCTTGTCCTTTTATGTAAAGATCAAACCGGTTATAAAAATTTAATGAAACTGGTTTCAATCGGTTATGTGGAAGGATTTTATTACAAGCCGAGAATTGACAAAGATATATTAAAAAAACATTCGGAAGGCTTGATCGCCTTAAGCGCCTGTTTAAAAAGCGAGCTTTCATATACCATACTGAATAAAGGTCTGGATAAAGCCAGAGAAATTATTGATGAATATAAATCTGTTTTTGGTGATGATTATTATCTCGAAGTACAAAATCATGGAATTCCCGAAGAGGATCAGATCCGGGAAGCCATTCTGAAATTGGCAGAGGAAAGCAATATAAAGGCCGTTGCCACCAATGATATACATTATTTAAAAAAAGAGCATCATGACGCCCATGATGTATTACTTTGTCTTCAGACCGGGAAGGATTTTGAAGACCCGAATCGTATGAAATACTCCACGAGAGAATTATATTTCAAGAGTACCGAAGAAATGGCGCAGCTCTTTCCGGATAATCCCGAGTTATTGAAAAATACCCTGGAAATTGCCGAAAAATGTAATCTGGAACTTGAATTTAAAAATTACCTGATACCGGATTTTAAAATCCCCGAAGATGATGATTCTGAAACATTACCGGTATATTTACAAAAACTTGCCTACCGGGGTTTAAAGGAACGTTATGATGAAATTACTCCTGAACTCGAACAAAGACTCGACCGGGAACTGGAGGTGATCAATACAATGGGTTATGCCGGTTATTTTTTAATAACCTTTGATTTTATCCGCTACGCGCGCGAGCATAATATTCCGGTCGGGCCGGGCCGCGGTTCCGCCGCGGGGAGCCTTGTTTCTTATTGCCTTTATATTACCAATCTTGATCCGATAAAGTATAACCTGATATTTGAGAGGTTTCTGAATCCCGAACGTGTCAGTATGCCGGATATCGATATCGATTTTTGTTATGAACGCCGTGAAGAAGTTATCGATTATGTAAAAAAGAAATACGGTGAAAATAATGTTTGCCAGATCATTACGTTTGGGACCATGGCGGCCAGGGCTGTAATCCGGGATGTCGGACGGGTACTGAATATGAGTTACGGGGAGGTCGATCGCATTGCCAAACTGATTCCCGCCCAGCTCAATATCAAACTGGAAGAAGCAATTGAGAGTGTAAAAGAACTGAAAGAACTGGAAAATAAGGACAGTCAGCATAAAAAATTATTCGAATATTCAAGAGTTCTGGAAGGGCTTGCCCGGCATGCATCCACTCATGCTGCCGGTGTGGTGATTACCCCGGATGAATTGACCAATTATGTGCCCCTGTATAAAACCAAAGATGGGGATATCACAACCCAATATGAAATGAAAATGCTCGATGATGTCGGACTTTTAAAAATGGATTTTTTGGGGCTTCGCACACTTACGGTCATCCAAAAAGTGATAGATACTTTAAAAATCAGGGGTATTGAGATCAACATAGATGATATTTCCCTTGAAGATCAAAAAGTGTATAAATTGTTTTCCAACGGGGAAACAATAGGGGTTTTTCAGTTTGAAAGTTCGGGAATGCAGGAATATTTGAAAAAATTACAGCCGGAATGCCTTGAAGATCTGATAGCAATGAATTCGTTGTATCGTCCCGGTCCGATGGATATGATCGATGATTTTATCAACCGTAAAAAAGGACGAATCCCTATAACTTTCCAGGACCCGGTCTTTGAGCCCATACTGAAAGAAACCTACGGCATTGCTATTTACCAGGAGCAGGTCATAAGACTTGCTAATGAAGTGGGGGGATTTTCTCTTGGCGGCGCGGATATGCTTCGACGCGCAATGGGCAAAAAGAATGTCAAAGTCATGCAGGCCAAAAGAAAAGAATTTGTCAAGGGCGCAGGCGATAAAAACGTCTCTGAAAAGGCCGCCAATGAAATGTTTAACGCGATGGAAAAGTTTGCCGGTTACGGTTTTAACAAATCCCATGCCGCTTGTTATTCGCTGGTCGCTTACCAGACAGCCTATTTAAAAACGCATTATCCGGCGGAATTTATGGCTTCGACGATAAGCAGTGAAATGGGCAGTTCAAACCGCGTAACCATCTTACTGGAAGAATGCCGTCGTATGAATTTAAAGATTTTGCCGCCGGATGTAAATGAAAGTTTTGATGATTTTGTCGTCATCGGCGATGCCATACGATTTGGTTTGGGAGCGGTGAAAAATGTCGGGCACGGGGCCATACGGGCGATTGTGCATGCCCGTAAAAAGGGCGGAAAATTTAAAACTATTTTTGACATGTGTTCCAGGGTGGATAAATCATCATTAAACAGGAAAGCGCTGGAAAGTTTGATCCTTGCGGGCGCCCTGGACTCGTTAGAGGGAACCCGGGCGCAAAAATTTGCCGCCGTTGATCTTGCGGTGGAATTTGCCCAGCGAATTCAGGCTATCGGTAATAAAAGTCAGACATCTATGTTTGAAGGTGATGAAGAGAGTATGACAATTGCGGAACCGTTACTTCCGGAAGTGGACAAATGGTCGAAAACTGAAATTTTGAATAAGGAAAAAGTCATATTAGGATTTTATTTGTCCGGGCATCCGCTGGACAAATATCGGGAGGAGGTATATACCTTTTCTACAGTAACAATCGATTCTGTGGATGAATTAAAAGATGGTCAGCATGTCAGATTGTGCGGCATTTTAGCCGATGTGAAAAAGCATATCGACCGTAAAAAACGCACCATGGCTTTTCTTAAAATTGAGGATTTTACAGGCAGTCTGGAAGGTATTGTTTTTTCCGATCCCTTTGAAAATTATCAGCAAAATATTTATGAAGATTCAATGGTTATGGTAATGGGTAAAATCAATACACGAGAAGCCGAGTCCGCTAAAATTCTAATCGATGAGATCATAACCCTTGATGAGGCGCGAAAAAGATTTACAAAAAATTTGTGCCTTTCTTTCGAAACCGATACCATCTCCGAATCTCTCATCAATGAACTCAAAAAGCTGCTTGAAAATTATAAAGGTGAAATCCCCGTGTTCTTCAACGTCAAAACTCAGGACAAGGGTGATTTCATTTTGAGATCAAAGTCCGTCAAAGTCGCGCCTAGCCTTGAACTTGTTGAACAATTGCGGGAAAAAGTCGGCCGCGAAAATGTTTGGGTTGGCGCTTGAAATTATTTATTTTATTTATTGAGTAAACGAAAAGTTTCAATCTTTGATGTATATATCATTTCTGATCAAGATATCAATAATTAAAAAAACTTTCGGAATTTTCACACGGAAAAAAATAAAACTCGAATTGTAAACAAATTTTTATTAAATTGATAACAAAAGTTTAAATTCTTATACCTGATGAATTGATTTAATAAGGAACATTATTTTACAGGAGGGAAAAATGGATCAATTTGTTGACCGCATCAAAAATATTTTATTATCGCCGGCTGAAACCTGGGAAAAAATCAGGGTTGAAAATTTAAATCGTAAGGGGATTTTACAGCAGTATCTGCTGTATATTGTCGCCATCCCCGCTATTGCTCTGTTTGTCGGGCTTGTCATTGTCGGTCGTTACGGGCATACCGCCGGTTTTTTCACCGGATTAATTAAAGCCGCCCTGTTTTACATTTTAAACATTTTATCTGTCTGGGTCGGAGCCTATGCGATCAATCAGCTTGCCCCTTCATTTGGATGTGAAAAAAATGAAGATTCCGCCTTTCAATTGGTGACCTACAGTTTAACCGCTTATTTTGTTATCGGTGTACTGTTTATTATTCCGGTTCTTGAACCGTTTATTATTTTAGGATTTTACGGAGTCTATTTACTTTATAAAGGTCTGCCCGTAATGATGAAATGCCCGGAAGATAAACTTGTCAATTTTACGATTGTTTCAGGATTATTATTATTTTGTCTGGTTATAATCAGTTTCGGACTGGCGAACCTGCTCATTTGATTTTTTCACGATTTTGATTTAAGGATAGATTTGAAAGTCAGTTCAGATTTATTAATATTATTCATCGGCTTTATAGCAATCATCATTATAACCAGAATGATTGCCGGAAAAATCAGCAAGCATCTTTCCAAAAAAGTATCTGTTTTTACGTATGTTTTAGCCGGTCTGCTTGGGATTTATTATTTGCTTGATGTCATTTTTCACAGCGCTGAAATTTTTGATAATGTATATTTTTATTTCTGGTTTCTGGTGATTGTCGTACAAGCCGTTTTTTTTATCAGGGCAATTAACCGATATAGCAAAAAAAAACAACTAAACTTTCAGGATAACCATGTCGACTAAAGATTTGTATATTTTGAAGAAACTCAGAACGGCCGGACTTGCCGAACAGTTAGATTTAGATGGCAAAGAATTAAATGATTTTTTTGACAGGATTGAAAAGTCGTTGAATGATGAAGAATCCCGTTGTGAAAAAAAATTAATCATTCACACCGATGCTGCCGCAAGGGGGAATCCGGGGCCGGCCGGGATAGGCGTCGTTATTCAAAATGATAATGAACGGATTTTAAAAGAGTTTCATCAATTTATTGGTGAACAAACGAACAACTCGGCAGAATATCTGGCTTTTATCAAAGGATTGGAAATCGCCAAAGAAATGGAAGCCGATTCCGTCACGGTCAATACCGACAGCGAGTTGCTGGCAAACCAGTTAAACGGGGTATACCGGGTAAAAAATAAAGCGCTGATCGAACTGTATATGGAAGCAAAAAAGATGATCAATTTATTCGATCAGGTGGAAATAGTCCATGTGCAACGGAATAAAAATAAAGATGCCGACCGTTTGGCAAACTTTGCAATCGATTCGATGAAATAATATGCGGAGTATTTCATGAAAGCATTAATCACCGCCGGGGGCAAAGGCACCCGCTTAAGACCCCTGACCCATACACAAAACAAACATTTGCTGCCCATAGCTAATAAGCCCATACTGTATTATGCCCTTGAAAAAGTTGCCGCCGCCGGGATCACCGACGTCGGCATTGTGACAAACCGGGAAGGAACAGAGGTGAAAGAAGCTCTTGGCGACGGCAGCAAATGGGGATTAAAAATCACATATATTCCACAGCAAGATCCGCTGGGACTTGCCCATGTCGTCAAGATATCACAGGACTTTATTGGCGATGAGCCGTTTGTTTTCTATCTGGGTGATAATATGGTGGTCGGCGGCCTGGAAAAGTTCATCCGGGTGTTCGAAGCATCGAAAACCAATTGCCACCTGACGCTGGCAAGAGTCAAGGATCCCGAACGCTTTGGAGTACCGGAGCTGAAAAATAACAGGATAGTTGCCATCGAGGAAAAACCGTCAAGCCCGAAAAGTGAATTTGCGGTTTCGGGAATATATATTTACGATAAAACGATATTTGAAGCGGTGAATCATATCAAACCCAGCGACCGCGGTGAGCTGGAAATATCGGATGCGCATCAATATCTGCTGGATCATAATTACCAGATCAGTTACTCCGAAATTACCGGATGGTGGAAGGACACCGGTAAACCGGAAGATATTCTGGAAGCCAACAGGCTCATCCTTGAACATACAAAGAGCAGTATTGCCGGCACGTTCGATCGTGAATCCTCGGTTACCGGTGAGGTGGTGCTTGAAGAAGGCGCGAAAATCATCAACAGTGTCGTAAGAGGGCCTGTTGTGGTCGGACGCAATACAATCATCGAAAATAGTTTTTTAGGCCCCTTTACTTCAATCGGTGAGGAATGTTTAATAAAAAAGAGCGAAGTTGAGTTCAGTATTATTTTAAATCGATGTGAAATTAATGATGTGCGGGTGCGAATAGAGAACAGTTTGCTCGGACATGGCGCCCGTGTCGTCAAAGCGACTGTCCGGCCGAAAACACACCGTTTTATGGTGGGCGATCAGAGCCTGATTGAAATGCGGTGAGAAATGCTGAAAAATTTTCAATTTTTTAAATTTGATTATAAATAACACCTTGCGATAATAGAAAATAAATCGTAATTTAAAAAAATTTTAATCCAGAATTAAACGGATAATTTATTTCCGGATTTTTGTTACATTAGGTTGTACATAATCTGACCCCGATACTCTGTTTTTCATAAACAGCATATTGGGGTTTTTAGCACATTGAGAACCTTTTCATTTAAAAATTTTAAGTATGGAACAAAAAAGAATAAAAGCGCGCCTGGAATTGGAAGACGGTTCCGTTTTTCACGGATTTTCGTTCGGAGCACAAAAATCGATTGCCGGCGAAGTTGTTTTCAACACCAGTATGATGGGGTATCCGGAAAGTCTGACAGATCCGTCTTATTACGGACAAATACTTGTGCTCACATATCCTTTGATAGGAAATTACGGCGTTCCTGAATCCAGGATTGTTGACGGCCTTGATGAATGGTTTGAATCGGACGGCATAAAAATATCCGGTTTGATTGTTTCGGAATATTCATTTGAATACAGCCACTGGAACGGACATAAAAGTCTGTCAGAGTGGCTCAGGGAACATGACGTTCCGGGTCTGTACGGTATCGATACCCGCTTGCTGACCAAACGATTACGCGATGAAGGGGCCATGCTGGGCAGGGTATTATTTTTTACGGATGAAAGAGATTTTTATGATCCGAATAAAATCAACCTGGTGGAAAAAGTCAGCATTAAAGAACCTGTGGAATACGGTAACGGGGACAAAAAAGTGATCATGATCGATTGCGGCTGTAAGGATAATATAATCCGCTGTTTATTGAAACGTGACCTGAAAGTAAAACGGGTTCCCTGGAATTATGATTTTACCCATGAAGATTATGACGGCGTTTTAATATCCAACGGTCCCGGCGATCCGAAAATGTGCCGGGAAACCATCGATATCGTAAAAAAAGTACTGAACGGTGACAAACCCGTATTCGGTATCTGTATGGGGAATCAGATTTTATCGCTTGCGGCCGGCGCCGATACTTATAAATTAAAATTCGGACACCGTAGTCAAAACCAGCCCTGTGTTGAAGCGGGCACAAAACGCTGTTACATTACATCCCAGAATCATGGTTTTGCCGTTGACGGCAGAACATTGCCGGACGGCTGGGAACCCTGGTTCACCAACGCCAATGACGGCACCAACGAGGGGATCCGGCACGTATCCAAACCTTTCATGAGCGTACAGTTTCACCCGGAAGCCTCGCCGGGTCCGGTTGACACAGGTATACTTTTTGATGATTTTAAAAGGATTCTTTCATGATAAATTTACCCAAAAAAGTTATTATTCTCGGCAGTTCGGCATTAAAGATCGGCGAAGCCGGTGAATTCGACTATTCCGGCAGCCAGGCAATCAAGGCGTTAAAAGAAGAGGGCGTTTATACAATACTGGTCAATCCGAATATCGCGACAATACAGACATCCGACTATCTGGCCGACCAGGTGTATTTCCTGCCGGTCACGCCTTATTTTGTCGAACAGATCATCCAGAAAGAAAAGCCGGACGGAATCCTGTTGGGATTTGGCGGCCAGACCGCCCTGAATTGCGGCATCGAACTGGAAAAAAGCGGCGTGTTGAGCCGTTATGGCGTGAATGTTCTGGGTACGCCGGTGGAAACGATCCTGAATACGGAAGACAGGGACCTGTTCGTCTCTAAATTAAAACAGATCAACGTCAAGGTGCCGTTCAGCCATGCCGTGAACAATATTGATCAGGCTGTGAAAAAAGCGAAAGAAATAGGCTTTCCGGTTATGATCCGGATTGCTTTTGCACTCGGCGGCCTGGGCTCCGGTTTCTGCCGGGATGAGGAAGAAGTTAGAGAACTGGCCCAAAAAGCATTTGCGTACACAAACCAGATACTGGTTGAGGAGTACCTGCTTGGATGGAAGGAAATCGAATATGAGATTGTCCGCGATAAATTTAACAACTGTATCGCGGTTTGTAATATGGAAAATTTCGATCCGATGGGTATTCATACGGGCGAGAGTATTGTCGTCGCGCCCAGCCAGACCCTGTCGAACCGGGAATATCATAAATTGAGAGAGATCGCCATACGTACGGTACGCCATTTAGGTGTTGTCGGCGAATGTAATATCCAGTACGCCTTTGACCCGCATTCCGAAGATTACCGGGTTATCGAGATCAACGCCCGCCTGTCTCGCAGCTCGGCGCTGGCTTCCAAAGCCACCGGGTACCCCCTCGCGGCCGTGGCGGCAAAACTGGCGCTTGGCTACAGCCTGGTGGACCTGCCGAATTCCATCACCAAGATCACCAAAGCCTGTTACGAGCCGGCGCTGGATTATATCGTCGTAAAAATTCCGCGCTGGGACCTGAAAAAATTCAAACAGGTATCCAAAAAACTCGGTTCCGGCATGAAATCCGTTGGTGAAGTTATGGCCATCGGCCGCAAGTTCGAAGAGGCCCTGCAAAAAGGTCTGCGGATGCTGGAAATCGGCGCCAACGGTCTGGTTCAAAACAACAATATCGATATTGATAATGTGGAACAGGAACTCAAAGAGCCGACCGATTTGCGCGTATTCGCCGTACCCGAGGCCATGAAAAAAGGTATGGACGTCGACGAAATTTACAAATTGACTTTTATCGACAAATGGTTTTTGCACAAGATCAAAAATATTGTCAATATTGAACAGCAACTGAAACAGGTGGGGGAGCAGCGCTGTCCGAGGGACCTGATGCTGGAAGCCAAACAGGCGGGATTTTCCGATAGTCAATTGGCCGGAATCCTGGAAAAGGATGAAAAAGAGATCCGCCAGCTCAGGTTGAATTACGGATTGACCCCCTGCGTCAAACAGATCGATACCCTTGCCGCCGAGTACCCGGCGCAGACCAATTACCTGTACCTGACATACAACGGCAACGAGGATGACCTGTCGTTCCTGGAACGCAATTCGGTGATGGTTCTGGGCAGCGGCGCCTACCGGATCGGCAGTTCGGTCGAGTTTGACTGGTGCTGCGTGAATTCCGTGAAAACTTTGAAAAGACTGAATTACCAGACCATCATGGTGAATTATAACCCGGAAACCGTGAGCACGGATTACGACGAATGCGACAAACTTTATTTTGACGAGATCAGTTTTGAAACGGTCGTCGATATTTATGAAAAGGAAAAATCCGTCGGTGTTATCATATCCATGGGCGGACAGATACCCAATAACCTGGCGTTAAAACTGGACGCGGCCGGCGTAAAGGTTTTGGGTACCTCGGCAAAGAGTATCGATAACGCGGAAGACCGGCACAAATTTTCCAAACTTTTGGACGAATTGGGGATCGATCAGCCGGAATGGAAGGAACTGACCTCCCTGGATGAAGCCAAGGTCTTTGCCGGAACCGTCGGTTTCCCGGTTTTGATACGGCCGTCCTATGTGCTGAGCGGCGCGGCCATGAGCGTCGCCTCGAACGACGCCGAACTGGAAAAATTTTTAAACAAGGCCTCGGACATATCCTCCGAACATCCGGTGGTGATCAGCAAATTCATCGAACGCGCCAAAGAGATTGAGATCGACGCGGTCAGCCAGGAGGGTGAACTGCTTGTTTACGCGATTTCAGAGCATGTTGAAAACGCCGGCGTGCATTCCGGCGACGCGACGCTCGTCCTGCCGCCGCAGAGAACATACCTGGAAACGACGCGGCGGATCAAAAAGATCGCCCGCAAGCTGGCCCACGCGTTAAAGATCAACGGCCCGTTTAACATGCAGTTTGTCGCCAAAGATAACGACGTCAAGGTGATCGAGTGCAACCTGCGCGCGTCCAGGAGTTTTCCGTTCGTCTCCAAAATATTCAAGGTCAATTTTATCGATATTGCCACCCGGGTCATTATGGGGCATCATGTGCCCAAAATCGATAAATCGGTTTTCGAGCTCGATTATGTGGGCGTCAAGGCGCCGCAGTTTTCATTTACCCGGCTCATCGGCGCGGACCCGACCCTCGGCGTGGAAATGGCGTCCACCGGCGAGGTCGGCTGTATCGGCCCGGATTTCGAGGAAGCTTTTCTCAAATCCCTGTTATCGGTCGGTTACCGGCTGCCGGTTAAGAATGTTTTACTGTCCACCGGCCCGATCGAAACCAAGGCAGAGTTTTTGGCCAGCACCCGTTTACTGGCGGACATGGGGATAAATTTTTACGCCACCGGCGGGACCGCCCGGTTCATGATGGAGAACGGTTTTGAGGTGAAAAAAGTGCACTGGCCGTTGTCCGGCAAAAAACCGAATGTGCTCGATGTGCTGTCGAATAAAAAAGTGGACCTGGTCATCAACATCCCGAAGAATTACCAGGAAGAGGAATTGACCAACGATTATATCATCCGGCGCAAGGCGGTGGATTTCGCCATCCCGCTGTTCACCAACGTGCAGCTCGCGCGGCGGTTCGTCGAGGCCATTTACCGCAAGAATTTAAAGAGCCTGGAGATCAAAAGCTGGGCGGAGTATGAGTAGGAGTTGTTAGCTGTTAGCTATCAGCTTTCAGTAGGGCGGATCAACGATCCGCCGATTTATGTGCCATATTAACAACAAAGCCCTGGTGTTATTACACCGGGGCTTTTTGTTTAATCCTGGTGCCGGGTCTCTGGCCCGGTGCCAGGCAATCTGCCGGGGAACTAAAAATCAACGCATCATTTCAAAAAATTGTTTATTGCTTTATATTTTGCTCTTTTTTTTCCAATTATTCTCACCTCTGATTATCAGCCGGAGGCTGAGACCTCACGCACCAAGCCGGAGACCTGGTGCGAGTAAGGTGGATTTTGCGATTCCGCTGTTCACCAATGTACAGCTTGCGCGGCGGTTTGTCGAGGCCATATACCGCAAGAATTTAAAGAGCCTGGAGATCAAGAGCTGGGCGGAGTATGAGTAAGAGCTGTCAGCTGTCAGTTGTCAGTTGTCAGTAGGGCGGATCAACGATCCGCCGATTTATGTGCAATATTAACAAGAAAGCCCCGGTGTTATTACAGGGGCTTTTTGTTTAATCCTGGTGCCGGGTCTCTGGCCCGGTGCCAGGCAAACTAAAAAACCAACGCATCATTTCAAAAAATTGTTTATTACTTTATATTTTGCCCCTCTTTTTTCCAATTATTCTCACCTCTGATTATCAGCCGGAGACTGAGACCTCACGCACCAAGCCGGAGCCTTGGTGCGAGTAAAACTGCATTAGACATTGAACCGCATAGGATGAACTTGATAAAAACACAACACTTGAAATTAACTTCGTAGCTGTCTAAAAGCATCAGCGGTTTCAATCCATTGGATACGATTTTTTGTGTTCGCCTTTACTTTAAGAGTGTACATTTCACGACGTGGTTAAATCTATTTGACTTACATCTTATGAAATATATACCTGAAGGAAAATTGGTTGCATTCCAAGTCAAAATGTAAACGCCTGCATTTAATTGTCCATTATATAGTTCTTGAACTAACTTGCCATTTATATCATAAATAATTAATTCCAAATTGGTTTTTAAGGGTAACTCAATTTTAATATTGGTAGTTGGATTAAATGGATTTGGATAGTTTTCAGATAATTGAAAATGACTTGGAATAGTTAAAGTACTTACTAAAGAAGGCTCATAAACTGTTATTATGACTTTTATTGAATCTTTTAATTCGCCATCAGATACCAGAAGTGTAAATGATGTATCTGAAGCCGTTGATGGTACGTTGCCAGTTAGTATCGAATCTGTGGCTGACAACCATGATGGGTAATTATTGAATATATAAAATAATTCATTACCATTAAGGTCAATTGCAGAAGCTGTATAAATAAATTCTTCATTTTTTCTAGTGGAAATTGTATCACTGGATGTTATTT
>JAFGSB010000095.1 GCA_016934825.1 Candidatus Zhuqueibacterota bacterium | reverse complement strand
TGTAAATAAAATATCTCACATTCCTATTATCCTGATAAATGGTCGTTATGATATGTACTGTCCACCTGTAACAGCATATCGTTTACACAAAATGCTTCCTAAATCACAACTTATAATCGTTGAGAGAGCTGGTCATTGGATGGGGGAAAAACCCATTGAGAAAGAATTAATTAAAGCGATGAAAAATTTTGAGTGAATATGCACATTATCTATCCAAAGCTGTATAACAATGGCGTCAACTCAGATGGCAAAAGCTGGGGGAGCTCATCCAAATTTTGGTGGATTAGTAAAAAATATTTTGTGAAAATCATATAGCTCGCAAATTTTTTTGCCGCTGGTTACGCCTAATGGTTAGGCTGTAAGATCGATATGAACTGTCCTATTATATGAACAATGGCTTAATTAAAAATATATGCTGATTGCTCATTTTAAATAGGGATTTTTTGTGATATGGATCCCTTTTAAATTTTTATAATCTTTAGTAAATGAAAGGAATGTATTATGAAATTTTCAGATAGAGCAAATTCATGGTTTACACTTTTCGCCAATGCGGGTATATTAGTAGGTCTTGTTCTAGTTGCTATTGAACTAAATCAAAATACAAATCAACTAAGATTACAACTTACTTTCCAAGCCAATCAAAAGATATTTGAAAACAACCGTGAATTAATTGGAAGTAATCCGACTCAAACAATTGCTAAAGCAATCACGAATCCAGGAAACCTCACATATGATGAGTATCTCATCGCAAGCTCATATGTATTGAATATGCTGAATGAATGGGAAGACCGTTACTTTATTTCTGAAGCTGGACTAATTAGTGAAAATGATTGGAAACGCCATATCAACGAAAATATCAGTTGGACATTAGGAAATCGATTTGCACAAAAGACATGGCAAATAACAAAGTATTGTTTTGAGATTGAATTTGCACAATATGTAGATCAGGCACTCGTTAAAATTGATGATAACTCTACTTATAATGAATGGCTTCAGTTAGGATTTTCAAGTAACGACAAAAAATAGCCAATCAAATTAATATATAACTAATATGAGCAACTTTTTATATATGGCAAAATATCGCCTAAAATTTTGCTACACATGACGGCTAACGTCGTCGTTTTTGACAACGAAAAAGTTCAAAAAGATTTAGGAAATTAATAATAATGAAAATCACACTTAAAAGAAGTAAGAAACGCAAATGCGGTTCTTCATTGAACTTTACTGTTTATTACTATAATGCCAAACCGGAACATTTCACCAAACGCTGCTCCGATCAGGAAGCCGAACGTATCCACCAGCGCATCAATGATCGCATCGCCGCAGGAACATTTGACATTATCGATTTCACAGTCCCGCAACAACGCAAAATCAACCTTTTCAATTTTTTCACCGAATACCTGGATCACCGCGAGCGCAAATTCCAGTTGAATGATATTAAAAAATCCACCCTCGACGCCGATGAACAGGCCGCGAAAATATTTGTTAAAACTTTGGGTCCCAAAACCTGTATTGATGATATTGATGAAGATGCGATCGATAAATGAACTACCTCGCAGCAAGCTACGAGGTATCTAGTGGTCGTTTTTATTAATATTCCGAAGCAAGTTTCGGGGAATTAAACCAAAAAAGATTAAAAAATAGCGTCCCGGTAAAACAAATCCATTGCGATTGATCGCAAGATAATCGATAATTACATCACACGCGCCCGCGAGGGCTATATCTTTTTTGAAGTCAGTTACAAAGATATGTTCTCCAAATCCTTTGCCCGCTTGTAAAAAATTCAATATCGAAGGATTGACGTTTCACTCCCTGCGCCATACCTTTGCCACCTACACCCACAACGCCGGAATAGACATCAAATACGTCCAGGACCTTTCCGGTCACTCCGATATCAAAACCACCATGGTATATATCAACCCCGCCCTGCAGATGATCCTCAACGGCTATCTCGAACACGCCCCGGAATTATAATTTTTTTTAATTTTCCCACTTTTGACACACCTTTTGGCCCACCCTCATTTTGTATATTATATATTTGTGTCTTTTTTACTTCCAGTTTTGGACATATGTTGGACATGTATTAGACAAAAATACAGTCGCCCACCATTCCGGCATTTTACCATGTTTTCATATACGTATAAACATAAAAAAACCCGCTACTTATTACAAGGTAGCAGGTTTAACTTTGTGGAGCTAAGGAGGATCGAACTCCTGACCTCTTGAATGCCATTCAAGCGCTCTCCCAGCTGAGCTATAGCCCCAATTGCTAAATATTTTACACATTTTTACCGTTAAAGTCAAGTTCTAATTTGCACGAATTCGTGTCATGAAATACCGTGCCGTATATAAACGAATGCCCGAATAAATTCTTTATTAATTATATCTTGATATATTAACAGTGGTGCTATATATTAATTAAAAAAACTAACAGGATTCAAAAAATGTCAACCAACCGTTCGGAACAAATCCCGCCTTTTATCGTCATGGAGGTATTAGAACGTGCCAAAGAACTGGAACGCGCCGGCCGGCAGATCATCCACATGGAAATCGGCGAGCCGGATTTCGACACCCCCGCCAAAATCAAACAGGCCGCCATAGATGCAATCGGACGCAACGAGACCCACTACACCCACAGTCTCGGCATTTTGCCTCTGCGGGAAGCGATAGCACGGCATTATAAAGACAAATATGGTGTCACCGTTAATCCGGATCAGGTGATCGTCACCCAGGGTACCTCCCCCGCTTTGTTGCTGGTTCTGTGCGCCCTGCTGGAAAAAGGCGACGAGATTTTACTGACCGATCCCTGTTACGCCTGTTATCCCAATTTCGTCAATTATATTGACGGTAAACCGGTCATGATACCGATCTCGGCGCAGGACGGTTTTATATTACATGCCGAAGCCGCAAAAAGGAAAATTACTTCCAAAACCAGGGCCATTCTGATAAACAGTCCCTCCAATCCGACCGGCACCCTCCTGCCCGCCGACAACATGCGGCGGCTGACGGAGCTTGGACCTTATATCATTTCGGATGAAATTTATCACGGACTGGTTTACGGTGAAAAGGAGCATTCCATACTGGAATACACCGACCGCGCCTTTGTGCTGAACGGTTTTTCCAAGACCTACGCCATGACAGGCTGGCGGCTGGGTTATATCATCGCTCCGAAAGAATTTGTCCGTCCGATCCAGAAATCCCAGCAGAACCTGTTTATCTGCGCGGGTTCGGTGTCGCAGTGGGCCGGCGTCTCCGCGCTGACGGAACATCACCCCGAGATTCCGCTTATGGTGAATACTTATGAAAAACGCCGCCGGTTCATGCTTGACGCCCTGCAGGAACTGGGATTCGGCGTCGCTGTAGAACCCAAAGGCGCCTTTTACATCCTGGCGGACGCGCGATTCCTTGGAGAAAACTCATACGACCTGGCCTTTGATATGTTGGAAAAAAGCGGCGTCGCGGTCGATCCGGGCATCGATTTTGGCGCCAATGCCGAAGGATTTTTACGTTTCTCCTACGCAAATTCACTGGAGAATATAAAAACCGGCATCGAAAGGTTAAAAAAATATATTGAAAAAAGGTGAATCCATAGCCTGGATAGCATGACCGGCCGGTGATGAATTACAAAAAAGGGGGAAAACGCCAAAACAGGATCACATTTAATCACACAGTGAACTGTGCAGCTCAAACACCGGAATATGCCGGCTGTTTACAACTTACGAGAACAGATCATGCGGGACCGTACAAAGCGGCCGGATCTTACAGTAATTATTTTAACGTTTGTGGACAGAAAAATGAAATTTATTTCTACTAATTACAAATCGACATGCAGGTGCAGATAAAAAAAATTAAATTGATCAAATAGAGTGGTTTGTTTTTCCCTGTACTGTGGAATAACTACATTTCCATATATTATACAAAAATCCCCGGAAGCTGTCAGGTTTCCGGGGATTTTAAGTAAACAACGGACAGGATGTCTGAAATAAAATACTGGTACAATTGATCAAGCCGTTTGGGGTATTTTATTTCTATTTATTTAACCAGTGTCATTTTTATCACCTGAAAAAATTCTTTCGTTTTAATCCGGCACAGGTATAATCCGCTTGGTAATGTCATCCCGTCCTCACCGGTGCCATCCCAGTGAACGACAAATTGTCCGGGCCGATATTTTTTGTTTACCAGTTGTTTAATTAATTGACCGGACACATTATAAATCGAAATGTCGACATTTGAATATTTGGGTATACTAAAAGTAATAAAGGTCGATAAATTAAAGGGATTCGGGTAATTTTGCATTAACTTGTACCCGGTTGGAATTTCAGTATGGTCCGGCTGTTCCACCTCCGTCGGTTTGAACCAAGGAACGTAAATCTCCGAAGTGGATAAACTGCTGAAAAACAAATCGGATGTATACTTGCTCAACCAGAAATGCGCGGACTTGTCCCACACCAGCCGAAAAACAAGGGTATCGCCAATCGATGTTTCCGGATCGATCCCGGTCACGGTTTGCTCATAACGATCGGATGTCGACACATTGAACCGGGCGGAAGCCGCGATCTGTTCCTCTCCCTTATGTCTAATTAATATCCTGCAATCATAATTTGTTGTCGAATATGAAGCCAGCTTGAGACTGAAACTGTATTGATCACCTTCAATATCATTTTCAAGGGGATAAGCCCATTCCATACTGTCCGGGGTTGTCGGATGATATGACACTTCACTTGTTGTGCTATAAGGTGCATACTCTGACAGATAATTATAATCGATTTTTCCGGTTGCTTTGTTATGCAGATAAAATTTGACTTTATCGTCATACGTATTATAAGGTTCCCCGATCACTTTAACGGTTGCGGAGTCCTTAATGCCCTGACTGTTTATACCGGTTACATTAATAAAATTGTTTCCCCTCTGGTTTAACAGATAGCCGATAAACGAACCATTTTCACACAGTATTGAATCACCGTTTAAAAAAACGGATGTTACGGGATCATCAACATATCCCTTTACGGTAATAATGGCATTCCTCGAAATGACGCCGTCTTCCGGACTGGTCAGAATAATGACCGAGCCAGGGGGCGGAGTATTGGAGGCGTCCACCGGAATGGCCAGTGTATCGTAATAAACGGCGGCGTTGGTTGTGGTTATTTCAACGGGGCATAAAATATCGCCGGTCGGCGCGGTATTTAATATTTTGACGATAAATGACCTGTCATCTCCCCAGCCTTCCGGTGATCCGGAAGAACCTCCGCGGATTGTTGCAAAGTCTTCCACCGAATCAACTATCGCAAGATGGGGACTGTTATTATGAAGAATGGCTTTAACACCAAGTGCGGAACCCGTTCCATTATTTTGTAAATACGTGGTGACTTCAATTGTCTCTCTGGGTTCCATGATGTCATTCCCGTTGCCGATTACCCGCTTGTTAGTATAATATTCCTGATCATCATCAAAATAAACGGATGAAATTTCCAATAAAACAGTGCCCGGTGCTTCAATCGTCAGGGAAAGAGGTATGGAATTCACTTCCTCATTTTTGTTGTTATAAATGATAATCGTAAATTCCGCGGATCCCGGCACAATGTCAACCGGGACCTGAAATTGAAATTGGTGCCCAAAATCATAATCATCTGGCCATGCACTTGAACCCCCGTTAATGACCGAATAGGTAAGTACTGAATCGATTATTATGATGCCCGGATAATTTGTCCTCATTCTGGCTGAATAATTGATCGCAGGTAAAGTCCCTTCGTTGCTCAGTTTCAAATCAATGCCGATTGTCTCTCCCGGATCAATTTTTTGATTTCCGTCTCCCTGACTCTTATCGTCCGCAAAGTTACTATTGTCATCATCAATTCTGTACTCACCGATTGTTATCGGCCCTGCGGTTCCACCGGTTACATCAAGGTTGAATGTTTGCACAAATTCACCGCTGTTACTCGATGTAATTGTAAGAGTAAACTGGATTTGACCCGACGGACACGAAGAATTGATTTCGAACAGGAATCCTCCATACCCGGTGAAAAAGTGGTACGGAGACGCAGTACTGCCCGGATTAATGTCTTTGTATTCCTCCACACTGTCGCTAAAAGATATATAGGTATTATCACAGGCCAGCGTCCCATAAACCTGCAACGCTGTTTCGGAACCCTCGTTCTGCAGTTTGACGATCAATCGAATTTTTTCCCCGGCTTCCAGAATATGGTTGCCGTTTCCCATACTTTCATCATGCGAAAATTGTCGGTTATCATCATCAATTGTTGTGGAATTGATCGTAATCGGCCCAACCTGGCTCAAAACATAGATTGGTAAAAGTACCAAAATCAAAAAACACACATGAAATGTTTTCATTAATTTTCCCTCCTGCATAAAAAAATCGATTAATAATAAAACGACTTTGTTGTATCAAAATTCTTAAAAATGGTTGCTGACTTTTCTTTTTATCTCACTTTTTCTTAAGTATTTTCGGTACTATGAATATTTTACGTTTTGTTTGCCGGATTATAAAAGTTTTGTAAATAACTGTAAGGACTTAAATTCTCGCAAAAAAAATTGAACAAGCATAAAATTTATCATAATCCATAATAGACTAACTTAATCATCAGATCATAATTCTTTACTGATAAAACTTGCTGGTGCATGTGGTAATTTTTTAAGAAAACAATATTTGTCCCGGTAATTTAAATAAATTATAAAAACATTTATTCATATGCAAGAAATTTTTAATTTTTTTTAAATATATGTTAGCGGGAAAAATTTATTTTAAAATATAACACCAGTGGAATTATTAAAACCCTGGATTGCGCCACTCAAGTTCAGGCAAATTAGGGTACATTACTCCGAATTGTTATTCTTTATAATTTTGGATATTATATTATAAAATTGCCGATTCGGGGGAATGGAATTTTCGAAATAGTATTATTTAATTATTATTAAAATGCAGAGTCGGGCAGAATAACATGATCTACGGATTGCGGAGGATCATTTCGGTAAGAGTGAAACAGTACAATATCTTAAAATGTAACATGTGGGCCGGTTAAGGAGTAAGAAAAAAAAGGTGTTTTTTCGTAGCCAAAAACTCTCATTATATAAAAAAACCCCGGCCAAAACGGGTCGGGGTTTTGTAAGCAATAAAACTTATATCTTTGATACGTTAATTGCTTGCGGTCCTTTGGCGCCCTGTTCAACATTAAACTGAACCTGATCACCTTCATTCAATGTCTTATAACCGTCACCTTCAATAGCGTTGAAATGAACAAACACATCGTCGCCTTCTTCTCTGGTAATGAATCCATAACCCTTGGAGCTATTGAACCATTTGACACTTCCTGTTTCCATTGCTTAATCCTTATTTAAAAATTTGTGTTATGTACAAATCTGTTATTTGTCTTTGTTCAGGCAAAAAAAAATCGTTTTGAATTACCATGTTATGCAATTCGCCACGAATTTAATTTGGTTTCCATCTCGTCGTAATTTAGTACCTTGTAACTCAAACTGAAAAACATAAAACAGTGTACAATTAATTTAACTCTTTAATATACAACAAATATTATTAAAAAGCAATTAATTATATAATTATTTTTAATAACCAGTGGCTGTTTAAAGCGGGACACGACACTCTTAACATATTACATT
>JAFGSB010000094.1 GCA_016934825.1 Candidatus Zhuqueibacterota bacterium | reverse complement strand
GCTAATATTCAATCAAAGTGCTGTCCAAAATAAAAACCTATTTTGGACAAGAGTGTTTTATTATATAATTGTATTGATTATATGTTAACATTCAGTTAAATTTTACTGATAACGGCAAGCATGAAATTAATTTGAGAAAGGGCCATTATGACATCCGGGAATGGTTTTAATGGATTTTCTGATAAAAGTTTGGAATTTTTAAGTGATTTAAGAGAAAATAATAACAGATTCTGGTTCGAATCTCATAAAACCGACTATGAAAAATATGTGGTTGAACCGGCACAGTTGTTTATTATTGCAATGGGGAAAATGCTGCAATCTTTGGCGCCCGATATTATTTTTGATCCGAGAACGGACAGAACCCTGTTTCGTATTTACAGGGACACCCGCTTCAGTAAAGACAAGACACCCTATAAAACTCATATTGCCATGTTTTTCTGGGAAGGGGACGGGAAAAAACTGGAAAATTCCGGATTTTATTTTCATTTGGAACCGGAAAAATTATTGTTGGGCGCAGGTGTATATATTTTTCCCCCGTTTTTATTAAAAAAGTACAGAGACGCCGTTATTGATGATAAATTAGGGTCGGGGCTTGTCAATGCAGTTGAAAAGGTGAAAAGTAAAGGAAAATATATTATCGGTGAAAAACATTACAAACGCGTGCCGGGAGGATATCCCCAGGATCACAGCCGGGCTGAATTTTTATTATACAACGGAATGGACGCCATTTATGAGACACCGATTCCTGGACAACTTTTTTCATCCGATATTTTAGATTATTGTTACCGTGTGTTTCGGGATATGAGCCCGCTGCATCACTGGCTGGTGAAAATGAAAAAATTTTCCTGATATTGAACAGGGCTGTGGAAATTTTGGTTATTCTGAACTTTAATCCCAATTATTTTATTTGTATAAATGTCATTTAATTATTAATTTAATAATTATTGATATATACTCTGTTGAAATCATAAAATACCTGTCAACTGTGATATGAGAAAGGACGAAAATTTATGCAGAATGTTTTGGAAGAACTTGGTTTGTTACGAATCATTCCAATAGTATCCATACAAAACGCCATACATACACGGCCCCTTGCCGAAGCGCTTATCAAAGGCGGACTACCCTGCGCTGAAATCACATTTCGTACCGAGGCCGCACTGGATGCCATTCATGCGGTTGCTGAAATGCAGGATTTGCTTGTCGGCGCCGGAACGGTTTTAAAAGTTGACCAGGTAAAAGCGGCGGTTGACGCCGGCGCTAGGTTCATCGTATCGCCGGGTTTCAATCCCAAAGTTGTTGACTATTGTGTAAAAAATGAAATAACCGTCACTCCAGGCGTGTGCACGCCGACGGATATTGAAATGGCCATGGATTTCGGGTTAAAGGTTGTTAAATTTTTCCCGGCTGAAGCTTTTGGCGGTTTGAAAACCTTAAAAGCATTGAGCGGACCGTATCACATGATGAAATTCATCCCGACTGGCGGTGTCAATATTCATAATCTCCGTGAATATCTTGCTTTTCCCAAAGTTTTTGCCTGTGGAGGCAGTTGGATGGTCAAATCCGAATTAATTTCGGCTGCAAAGTTTGCCGAAATAACTGAATTAACTGCCGAGGCGGTCAAAGTTGCCACGCAAACGGGATAGTGTTTATATTATAAATTCTTTATAATTCCTGCCTGTTTAATTATTTGTCGTACAATTCCGGTTATTTTAATAATCACCAGATGTTATTTTGTGAGTAATCTTGTTATTAATCAGGAGTATCCCTTGGCCCCGCGAAAATTAACAAAAATGATTTGTACCGTTTCCGATATGAATTATGAACACGATTATATTAAAAAATTGTATGATCTTGGTATGGACGCCGTTCGGTTGAACACCGCGCATCAAGCTCCTGCTGAAACTGAAAAAATTATAAATACCATTCGCGGCGTCTCGGAAAATATTGCAATTCTGCTGGATACCAAAGGGGCGGAAATGCGAACAATGGGTCTAAAATATGATCTTGTGGTGCTTCCAAACGATGAAGTGAAAATTGCCGCAAAGACTTTTTCTTTTCCTGAAACACCCCTGTTTCAGGTCAATTATGATTTTTTTGTCGAAAAAGTGCCTGCCGGAACGACGATATACATTGACGAAGGGCTAATCGAATTAATAGTGATAGATAAAAACAAAGATTTCTTATTATGCCGGGTAATAAAAGGGGGGACCATTAAAAATAAACGATCTGTGAATGTTCCATCTATAAATATGTATTTACCCGGACTGACAACGCGGGATATCGATTATATCAATCTGGCAATAAAAAATGATATCGATTTTATCGCTCATTCGTTTGTTCGTAATAAAGAAGACATAATGAATTTACAGGAAATTTTGAATCGTGAAAAAAGCGACATCAAAATTATTGCGAAAATCGAGAACCGGGAGGGACTAAATAATTTTGATGAGATACTGCAGCAGGCCTATGGAATTCTTATCGCCCGCGGGGATCTTGGCGTGGAGATTCCCGGCGAAGAAGTTCCTCTGTTACAAAAATCCATAATCCGAAAATGCAGGCAGACAAGTAAACCCGTATTGGTCGCTACCCACTTGCTGGACAGTATGATCAGAAATCCGCGCCCGACCCAGGCGGAGATCAGCGATGTGGCAAATGCTGTACTGGACGGGGCGGATCTATTGGTATTAACCGGAGAAACCGCAGAAGGAGAATATCCATTTGATTCGGCTCAAACCATAACCGGGATCTGTAACCGGATCGAGTCGGAAAAGGGTCTGAACAGGGAATTTGAAATAAAAGATTCGGGAAATGATCCGACACATTTTTTAATCAGGCAGGCTGTGAAAGCGGCGACGGAACTGCCGGTGAAAGCGATTATCAGTACATCGGCAAACGATTTTACCGTCAGGTTATTATCAACTTACCGGAGTTGTGTACCTGTTTTCGTTTCTTGTTATTCCAAAAGGGATATGCGGGAATATGCTTTAAACTATGGTATCTATGCGCAGTATATCGAAAAAGAAAAACAGGATCAATTTTTTTCGATTATGTTTCATGTGCTGTTAAAAGAGTGGAATATCCAAGAGAAAGATCTGATAGTCACTTTAAGCGACTCACAAAAACATGAAAACGGTCTTGATAAAATGGAAATCATTTCGTTAGGTGAATGTTTGACAAAAGTTTTTTGAATAGCGGATTTACCATAATTCTCAAGGCAGATTTATTTTTCTGTTTATCTTATAGTATTATCAATTTATTGAAAAATTTTCACAATCCATAAACCAGTTGGTCAATTATATTTCTTCAACGTCCCAAAAAGACAACATTGTCCGATTACTGCCGGCAGGTTACTCTTATTCTTTAGTATTATTCGCGTTTTGGTGTATGAAATCATTATTTAACTCGTTTTCTGGACAATCATTTTATAATTTTGTCACTTTATGTTTCGAATCAATAGTGTCCCTCTATCAAATTGTGCATCAGAGTTTAACGTTATGAAAATTATAGACCTATAGCTCTGTTTATGCAGGATTGATTTACTCCTAATTAATCAAAATTCACTCTGTTTATATTGAACTTATATCTGATGGCCTCCCTCTTTGCATTGTCTGTGATTATGAATCTGTATTATATGAGGTAACGGTTTCGGTTAACCGCTTCCCGGTGCAAAAAAAAAGATAAAAAGTAAAAAGTGGTACGTAAATTGTTACTCATTATAATGGTTTATATTCTTTACAATTTTAGCATCGCTTAACAGGACATCAATATAGATTGATAATAAATTTGACTTTGGTAATTAAGATATTTTTAATTAATGAAATAAAATAATAACTATTAAGAGTAATCGTATATTGGGATCTTCAATTAAAATAGTCCCCGCGGCGATTTTGGGATTTTTTATCGGCTCTCTTGCCTTATGCCTGGAAATATTTTTTCAGCAGGCACTTATTGGAGGTAATCCGCTCCTTATAAAAAGTTATGTGATCCCCATTGTTTACGGAGGAGTAGGCGGTATCTTTATTGCTATCCTTATCATCAAAAGACATAACGCTTTAACAGAAAGTTTATCCTTTGAAAGGAATAATAACCGGCTGTTACAAACAAAAGTGGATAATACATTAAGCGTAATAACACGATTAAATACCAGGCTGCAAAAAGAAGTCGCTGAAAACAATCAAACAACTGCTGCATTACGAAAAGCAAAAAAAGAACTAAGCAAGTTAATTGAAAATGACGCCAGAACGGATATTCTGGGCAATGTATTGATTATCGATGATGATTATAATTACCTCAACTTGTTAGAAGATGCTTTTAATAATAATGAGATCAATATTTTTACCGCCTCCAGTAGTGACGAAGCAATACAAAAAATCAGCAATAAACATGTTGATCTTGTTATTTATAATTATAAAATGCAGGAAAGGAACTGCGCTTCTTTTTTGAAATATGTAAAAGATGATTATCCTGAAATAAGCCGGGCTATAATAGGTGATATTGAGTATCAGCCTTCCGTCGATAAAATTATATCTGAGGGGCTTGCAACAACTGTTTTTATAAAGTCCGGAAATAATGATGTCTCTTTACTTGAAGAGGGAATTATCCGAATTTTAAAGCTTCGTCACATCTTGAGTGGAGAAAAAGTTAAAGCATTGTTAGCCAATACGGAAAAATCGATAAAGGTCCCCATTGCTTTTACCGATTTTTCTGATGCCGTCAGAAAGGAAATGAATTTTATACAGCTTGCAGAAATTATAAACAAAAGTCCTGATGTGGCCGTTAAATTTTTACAAATTTTCAAGGTGTCATTTTATAATAACAATAAAAAGTCGTCACTCGAAGAAATCATTATGATGCTTGGGGTGAACGCAGTCCGTGATATTATTTTATTGGCCTCTTTGTCCGGGCGGGGTGCGCAAAGGTCTTCACATAACGAACATTTTCAAAAACTTATGAACCATCTGGCCGTTGTAAATAAATATCTGGAACCGTTAAGCCGATTGATTTATGGCAAATCAATTGAAAATAATTTCAAATCCGTTGGATTGACTCATGATATTGGTCAAATCATTCTTATGCAGAATTTCCCGGATAGATTTGATAAAATTATTTCATATCAAATAAGAAATCCGAATTTAAGTTTTTATGATTGTGAAATCGCACTGGGATACTCGGATTGTACCCACTCGGAAATAGGAGCTTTTTTTCTTTATTCATGGGATTTCCCAGCAGTTAATATTGAAGCTGCGCTTTATCATCACAACCCTTCCATAGCCAGGGATATGCGACACAATGAAATTCTCAGGCTTGTCAGTTTTTCGAATGAAATTGTAAATTACCTGACCAGGACAGCAAATTTAGAAAGTACTAATTATAATGATTTTTTAAAGGCAATTAGAAAAGAGTTGTACTGAACTGCCGGATGAAACATAAAATAAAATTATCCGTATGATGGGATAAATGTTATATTTATTTTTCAGAAAAGAGGCAGGGTATGAACAAGGGTATAATCTTTTTTGCGGCTTTTTTCATGTTAAATGTTTCAT
>JAFGSB010000093.1 GCA_016934825.1 Candidatus Zhuqueibacterota bacterium | reverse complement strand
TTTTAATTGTATTGAATCCTTACTTTCTATAAAGGATCGGATTCAATACAATTAAAAGTGTAAACAACGCTAATATAAATCACATATAATATAACAAACAATAACAGAACCCGGAGATTTCAGGCTATTTTCGTTCCAAATCAGGAGATCAGCTACGAATTGAAATAATTTAAATATTATTAAATTACTCCATCCGCTTTTATCCGCGTGATCCGTGGGCAAAAAAAGAACTTCCGCTATCAACATAATTTTATTGCGGCGCGATATCCTGACCGTTTTTGTGAAACGG
Organism: Candidatus Zhuqueibacterota bacterium; assembly: GCA_016934825.1. Classification (GTDB taxonomy): domain Bacteria; phylum Zhuqueibacterota; class Zhuqueibacteria; order Residuimicrobiales; family Krinioviventaceae; genus Fontivivens. Next base: position 12,258 of record JAFGSB010000093.1, on the reverse strand, counting down.
ACCAAAATCCCGGCGAGATACCTAACGAAATTTTTCTTGAAATCATTGAATAAAATTTATTGTTTTGATTGTTATAAAAAGTTAAAAGAACAATGGGTAATATCCCACATTCAGTTATTTATTTTTTTGCAGTTATCGGCATCGGTGTGCCGGTATTAACTGCAACAGAAATAAACTGCGAGTGCACTGTATAGAGATTCGATATACAAAACGCAATTTTTTTCGTTTACAGATCAGTTTGGAGACATAACTATGCATAAATATAATAACCACCGCCTGATAACTTTTGTTGTCATTTTGTTAGTCTTTTTCCCGATGCTTTTACCGGCTAAGGATTTAACAGCAGGAGTCAATGACAACCAGAGACACTTTATATTACGGCTTGAATCCGGCCCGGTTTGGCAGGGACGCAATGATGTTAAGATCCCGAATGACCGGAACGGCACACGCTATTCCCTGACGGACCTGGTCGGCAATGGTCCTTACCCGGCCGGCCGGTTTTATTTCACCTGGAGGATCAATAACAAACACGGTCTCCGTTTGCTGCTGGCGCCCCTGAGCTATACCAGCAGCGGAACATTTGACTCGCCCGTATCGTTTGCCGGTCAGAACTTTAGTCCCGACCGTTCGGTTGACGCGACATACAAGTTCAATTCCTTTCGTTTGACCTATCACTATAAATATTACCATAGTGAACAATGGCGCTGGTGGATAGGTTTCACGGCCAAAATCCGTGATGCCAAGATAAAACTGGAACAAGAAAACATCTCGTCAGAAAAAACCGACCTTGGTTTTGTACCATTGCTTCATCTTCGCGGTGAATATCATCCCGGTGAAAAATACTGGATTTTATTCGACATGGACGCTCTGGCAGGTGGTCCGGGCCGGGCGGAGGACGCAACGATCCAGCTTGGTTATAATTTAAATGATAACTGGAGTATATCCGCCGGTTATCGGACAGTAGAAGGCGGCGCCGATGTTGAAGAAGTTTATACTTTTGCATGGCTGCACTATATCGTTGCCAGCGTCAATTTTTCATTTTAATCCCGGGTATTGGATCCGTTGGTATTGTTGAAATTATGAGAGAATCATGACAAAAAAAACCGCACCCCAGAAAAAAGTTATTCTATTGTCCGACATGCCGGTTACTGAACAATTGCTATTAAAGGACAGGGCGCTCGCCGCAACGGCCGAGGGCATCACGATTTCCGACAATTTGCAGCCGGACAATCCCATCGTCTATGTAAACGAGGGATTCGAACGATTAACGGGTTATGCCAGAGAGGACATACTCGGAAAGAATTGCCGCTTTCTGCAGAGCGAACAAACTGATCCAAAGACAATAGAGGAGATCAGAAGATCAATACGTGAAGAAAAGCCCTGTTCGGTTGAAATTTTAAATTACCGTAAGGATGGCACGCCGTTCTGGAACCTGCTGTCGATCACACCGGTGCGAGACGAATCCGGACGGGTCACAAATTTTCTCGGCATCCAATCGGATATTACCAAACGTAAAAACTATGAGAATTCGCTTCGACAGGTATCGGCGGAATTAAAACAGAAAAATTTACGCATGAAAAAAGACCTCGAGGATGCAAGGCAATTACAACTGGCCATGCTTCCGAAAACTCTACCGGAACTACCCTATTTGGAGATCGCTGTTGATATGAAAACCGCCCAGGAAGTCGGCGGGGACTATTATGATTTTCACATTAACAATGATGAACTGACATTCGCGATCGGGGACGCGACCGGCCATGGTCTCAAAGCGGGTACGATCGTTACAGCGACCAAAACACTGTTCAATACCTATGTTCAACTTGATGATCCAAGAGAGATCCTGGGCAAAATTTCCGGCTCTTTAAAAGAGATGGGTTTTCGGAATATGTTTATGGCGATGTTGACGGCAAAAATATCGGCAAAAAAAATGGTGCTTTCTTCAGCAGGCATGCCCTTTACCTACATGTACAGACCTGCAGATCAAACCGTCAGGGACATCCAATTAAAAGGCGTGCCGCTTGGCGCTTTTCCGGATTTTGAATACCAGTCTGAAATAATCGATCTTAAAAAGGGGGATACCTTTCTGTTTCTGAGTGATGGATTGACCGAAAGCAAAAATCCCGACGGTGAATTTTTTGGTGAAAAGCGAATTAAATCATTGTTCGGGAAAATTTCCCGCCAGTCGCCGGCCAGTATCATCAAACAGTTGACTGAAACAGCCACAAAGTGGATGGGTTGTCCTCAGCCACATGATGACATGACGCTGGTCGTGATGAAGATAAAATAACAATCCCCAGACTTGTATTTTTTTAAAGTCAGCGCAAATCCTCACTAAAATACCGCCGTGTGGGATTGAAACGTCAAAAAATAAAAATCATTCAATTTATATATTATTCCGTTTGATATTTCAAGGTCGGATAATATTTTAATAATTGAAAATTCACTCGTAAAATGCTGAACAAATATTAATCTTTAAATGTTATATAGTATAAAACCGATCAATATGTAGACAATAGAACAGGGAACACGATGAAAAAAATAAAAAGACGCGACTTTCTAAAAACAGGCATTAACTCTGCGGTCTGTCTGGGAACACCGGGGCTTTTCACAGGTTGTAAAAGCTCTAACCAAAAGGTTCTGCAAAAGGCGCGGGTGGCCGCCGTTCGCGGGGACAATTTAGATTCGATGACACGGGACGCTTTAGTCGCGCTGGGGGGTATCCAAACCGTTATAAACAAAGGCGACGTCGTTTTTATCAAGCCCAATTTTGTCACTTTTCCCTGGGCGCAGTATAACAATTGTTTTTTAAACGGTGAGTGCACAAAACCTGAAATCATCATCGCCGTCACGGAAGAGTGTTTAAAAGCGGGCGCTGACCAGGTCATTATCGGCGACGGCTCTCATTTACCGACATTCGACTGGCAATATGCGGTCACTCTGGACGGCAGCACAAACCTGGTAAAGGAAGCGGAACGGTTCGGTTCATTGTATGCCGGAAAAGTGTCATTGGCGTGTCTGGAAACCGACTCCACGGGCTGGGTCGAGATACCTTCCAAAACGTCATTAAACAAGATTGCCATATCAAGCCTTGTTGCCGACGCGGATAAAGTCATTTCAATTCCCGTGGCCAAAACGCACTCCTGGTCCCAGCTTTCACTGGCCTCGAAAAATTTTATCGGTATCACGCCGTTGTCCCGTTACGCGCAATTGATAGACAATACCTGGTGGAACCGCGGCGCATTTGATCACAGCAGCCCGCAGGCAATTGCGCAGGTATATCTGGATATCGTCAAGAGTATAAAACCAGTTCTTTCCATTATTGATCTTTCTATCGGCGTTGAAGGCGACGGCCCGACATTAAACTATGGCGGCGCCACTTTGAATTTGAAAGAACGTCTCGGTTCATGGGCAGTTTTAGCCAGCACCGACATCATGGCGGCAGATGCGACCGCCGCGCGTATCATGAGCCACGATACGAATAAAATAAGGCATCTCGCCATGGGTTTCAATATGGGACTGGGCGAGATTCGGGAAGAAGCGATAGAATTATTGGGTGAAAAAATCGGTAATCTGCGCGTACCATGGAAACCGGCTAGATTAAAGGGATAATTAAAACGGACGATTAAAGTACTATATACCGCGCCGGGGATAGTCAAAATCCGGGGCAAAACACCCACAAATTCCATCAAGTACAACGGGAGTATTTTAATACGTTATTTATTACAAATTTATAGATTTTATCAAAAATCTTAATAATAACTTTTTTGCTTGACATTTATAATATTTTTTTATATAAATAACAAGGACTTGGGCGGTATCATATTTTCAGGACAGAAAATCAGGGACGGAACAAACAAGGCAGTAGACAATTACTCTACCCGGATCGATAATCCTTGTTTTATTATTCAACAGGGGCATTATTTTAATCGATTTTCCTTTTTCCGGGGTACCTGTTTAAAGCAGTTTCCGGATTATATTTATCGGGGAGAGGGGCAGTATTTCATTTTACGGTAAAAATCGATTTTTCGAATGATTTGAACCAAATGTGAACCTGTTTGTCTAAAAAAATCAATACCTATAAACAAAATAGGGGCAAAAATGAAAAAAAATAATTCATTTACCTGTTTATTTGTATGTTTCATTTTAATGGTATTATCAAACACAGGCAATGCGGATCAAATTCAGCTTAACCCGGGTAAGGACAACACGATCTATTCGGACCAGGTTACGAACAGCAACGGTGCCGGGCCTTATTTGCATGTGGCCAGAAGCTGCGGAGAAATTTATTTAAGACGCGCTTTAATAGCGTTTGAAATTGCCGGGAACATCCCTTCAGGCTCAACCATTAATTCCGCAGCTTTTACAATGCGATTAAACAAATCGTCACTATCCGGGAACAGTTCATCCGTCAAACTTTACCGCTTGCTGTCCGACTGGGGGGAAGGCGGTTCGAACGCCGGTACAAGCGGCGGCCAGGGCGCTCCAGCGCAAACCGGCGACGCGACATGGACGTATACTTTTTATTCTACCTCATTTTGGAGTGCGGCAGGCGGGGATTTTAACGGCTTTTACAGCGCAACAAAAACCGTCGGCAGTTCCGCGATTTTTTATACCTGGGGAACAACAGCGCAAATGGTTTCGGACGTACAGGGCTGGCTGGATAATCCCGACAGCAATTTTGGCTGGATCATTATCGGCGATGAAAGCATCGATTATACCGGAAAACGCTTCTGCTCCAGGGACAATTCTACCGCCTCTTACCGTCCCGTATTGACTGTTGATTATACGCCGCCGGTCGAGGTAACATTTGTTAACGGAGCGGATGCTTCACTCAATTTTTATCCGGGCGCTCCCACTCCGCCGCAAAACGACTGGCCTTTTGGACAGTTCTCTCTGTCGGCGGCAGTAGAAGGCGTTGTGTTCAACTCTGTTGATATTACCATAGGAGGCAGTTTTAACGGATTAAGTGGATCGACCCCGTTTCAACTCTTTGCCGCCAACAGCAACGATTACGGTTCCGCGTCATCAATCGGCGCGGACGCCGCCGGATCCGGCGGTACCGTATCTTTCACCGGCTTGAATGACGCTCTGCCCGCCGGGACGAGGTATTACTGGCTCACGGCCGATCTGGGCGTAGAAGCCGCAGGTAATATTTACGCCTCTATTGATAATGCAAATACCGTTTCGTTAACAAGCGGCGCGTTGGGCGGCTCGTCCTGTTACGGACTGCTGAATGCCGGCGGGGACCCCTCGCTGCCGGTTTGTTTAATTACTTTTACCGCAACTCAAACCGGCAGCGGCGTTGTTTTAAACTGGGCAACGGAATCCGAAACCGACAATTTGGGATTTGTGCTGGAACGAAAAACAATAAACGCCGATATGTGGAGTACAATTGCCTCTTACAGGGACACACGGTCTTTAATTGGACAGGGCAATTCCACGTTTCGAACCGAATATAAATATCTCGACAAAACCGTCATACCCCGGACAAATTATATCTACCGCCTGTCGGATGTCAATCTGCCGGGGCAAATATCCGTTTGCGGTTATGCAAAAATTTTTGTTTCCGGCGATATACTGCCCGATGAAACAAGATTGTTCCCGGCGTATCCGAATCCGTTCAACGCGCAAACCCGCATTACATACCAATTGGCGGACGACGAAAATGTTACAATCACAATCTATGATGTTACTGGCAGGCTGGTGCAAAATTTGTCGCCGGAATTACCCCAACAAAAGGGAGCGCATTCCATTATCTGGGACGGCACGGACGTAAACGGCCGCACCGCTCCGACCGGAATATACCTGATCCATCTGCAAGCCGGTTCGGCGACAAAAACCGGTAAGGTGTTGCTGTTGCGGTGATCGCGCAAGACACCTCCGGGAGGTCTCTGCTGACCTCCCGGAGGTAAGATGATATTAAAAAAAGTGGACTACAATTGAATCGACAGCAGGACAGAATGTCCCGCCTTAATCTCCGCCCTGGACAGGGATGTCCGGAGCGAGCGGAAACATTTTAATATACAATCCTCACACCCACTGTCGGGATGGGCGGCAGCCACTTGTAGGGATGCTTAATATAATAATCCACATACTTGCCGTCGCGGGTGTTACACCCCAGCGAACCGTATTCCTCATAATACAACACATTACGCCGCGCGTAAAGGTTGCGTATGCCGAAATAGAATCCCATGTGCCATGTGTTAAAATGGAATTCCTTCTCCATACTGACATCCAGCCGGTGGTACCAGGGGTGCCGGATCCTGCCCGGCGGCACATCGATATAGATCAGATCATAATAATCCTGGTCCATATTGGCAATGTTCCCGCCCGGGATGAAACGCATTGCCGAAACATAATGTTCGGCGTAATAAGGAACGCCGCTGTAAATCACAAACGAGCTGGAAAAAGTCCACCCCCTGCCGAGAGAGCGTGAAAAATACGTATCCAGCCGGTAGCGCTGGTCCCAGTTGGTATCGGTTTTCACGCCGTTTATATCGCGAAAAGTCCGGCTCACCGTGGCCGCGAACCAGTTTTTCCAGCCGAACATGTTTGTCTTGAGAAACAGTTCCAGTCCGTAGGACCTGCCCGGAAGTTGAATAAAATCCGGACCCGGACCCACGGAACGCAGCAAATTGGCATACCGCTTGAAAAAGGACGTCAACGAAATCCGGGTGTCTCCCGCCTCATATTTTACATTGGCGATCCAGTGATGCGCCGTTTCCTGTTTTAGTGAATCATTTAACGGAAAAAAGAGGCGCAGGAAACCCACCAGTCCGTCTTCCAGCGCGGTGGCAAGTCCCTGGGTATAATATCCATACGCGCCGGTTACAGACCAGTTTGGGGTCAATTGATATTTCGCGTTCAGGCGCGGTTCGGGGATAATTTTATTGTTTCCCTGCCAGCGCGTAAAACGCAACCCTCCGCGCACAGTCAGCGGGTTTTGCGGCTGCCACAGCGTTTCGACATATCCGTTGACCATATTGACGGGCTTTTTGTAAGCAAACTGGTTCGGAGCGTGATCAAAATACAAACCGATCTGTTCGGAATAATTCCACAGCGGAGAAACCGGCAGGTAATTTGAACCCCAAATATAATCGGGCCGAAACCGGGAAACCAGCGCGCCGGCGTTTAATGTGATAAACGGTTTTACTTTCCAGTTCACATTCATCTGCATGGATTGATCGGTCAGGTCATTGGAAATGTCCTTCCGTTCTTTTTTAAATTCATCTTTGACCTGCTGTATTTTTTCCTCATACCCTTCGGGAATATTGCCCGGTAGTTCAAGTTTATTTACGTGATCAAACATATTACCGGCCGCGCTGGTATAACCCTGAACGCTGAAATTGAGCCGGTCGTTTACACGGCAGTCCCATTTTATACTCGCCAGGGTATTTAGCCAGTAAAAGCTCGATCTGTTGGTCATATAATACACAATGTGCCCCAGTTCCGGTTTGTTTTCGTTTAAATATATCCATTGATCGTATCGGCGTTCATCGGTATACCGGTCTTTAAAATGAAAATACATCAGCGAAAAGGTATGCTTCGGGTGCGGCGTAAACGCGATTTTTGTAAACAGGTCGTAAAAAGTATAGGGGATCCCCTCGCCCAGACTTTTGAAAACCTGCTCGGCGTAACTCCTTCGGCCCGAAAGAATCCACTCCAGTTTGTTGTTGACCCTGCCGCTGGCGGTCAGATCGGCGCTGAGCATGGACAGGTCACTGCTGATCTCCAGCGGTTTTTGCGGCGAGTGCGCCCTGACGTTCAGCACCGAACTGAGCCGGTTGCCGTAACGGGCCGAAAATCCGCCTGGTGAAAAAAACACCTCGCCGACCAGGTCCGGGTTGAACGCGCCGGCCAGCCCGAACAAATGAAACGGGTAATACACCGGCACATCCTCCAGCAGCACCAGGTTCTGGTCGGGATTGCCGCCGCGGACGTTCAGTTCGTTGGTGAGTTCGTTCATGGTGATCACCCCCGGCAGGAACTGCAGGGCATTGTTGATGTCCGGCTGCAGGGTATAGGGCACGGTGCGGATATCTTTCAGGGCCATACGTTGCGCCCCGGGTTCCAGGGACAACGCTATGGATTCTTCGGCGTAGCGTTCGGATTCGATCCGCAGTTCATTCAACACCAGTACAACGCGGGTCATCTCGATATAGTTCACGTCCTCTTTTAATTCGCCGACAGGGACCCGAACGGGCCTGTACCCCATATATCGGACGACCAGGGTGTCCGGTGTAAGATTGGAACGCGGCAGTTCAAACCGGCCGTGCGAATCCGAGGTCGTTCCGGCTCTGCTTTGCGCGTAATACACATTGGCTTCCGCGAGCGTGTGCCGGGTGGCCCGGTCCTGCACCACGCCCCGGACCGATGGACCGGCTGACGCCGCACATACCGAAAAAACAAATATCAAAAACAAACAGATTTCACGGTTCTTCATAACTCAGTATTTCCTTTTTAAAACGGACGATCACAGAATCCTGTATCGTATATTTCGAAGTAAAATGACCAAATCCACCACCGTAAATGTTATCGTTTTCACCGGTTTTCATCCCTTTGCTGATATAATCTTCAATTACCGGGTTTATGTTATTTAAATCAAAATCGGACGATGTATAAGAGGGTAAATATGTTGAATCATATGCGACGATGGTTAACTGGTATTTTTCGGTCCATTTCATTTTATTTGGGTCATTAATTCCTTTTAAAGAGTAAACCATAGGTAAAAAAGATACAGTATCAAATGAAGCAATACCATTATAATTCATTTGGACTATATAAGAAAAAGCATTTTTGCTTTTTGTCCACCTGATTTGAGGAGGTTCGTACAAGGATGGAAAATAATACGTTCCGTCTCCTTCCAGGTATCCGCGGATAATATAATCAAGTGTATCCGACATTTCTTCTTTTAACATACGAAATTCCCCCGGTATATATGTATGGGCATACAACAGCACATTGTTATTGATACGCGCGGAAATATCATACCGCTGGCCCGGCGTGCTCTCGATCAGTTCCTGTTCATCATAGTAAACACCGGGCTGCAATTCACTCAGCAGAACGCTTTGCCCGTTACCGGACAGGGTAACGACCGCACCGCTCACATCATCCGGCATGGTTTCGGGCAAAACATACCCGACCACTGCGCCGCAGGGCGACACGTGCGGCGAAATCACGCTTTGCAGGTAATATGTACCCATGGAATCCGGATCGATCAATATCGGATCGTGGGTGCAGCACAATATAAAACAAATATTCAGAAAGAAACAACGTCTAACCCACCTATGGGTAAAGCTGAAATTTTTCGTTATTTTCGATTCAGTAAAAATACCAATCCTTTCAACTATTGTAAATAGATGGACTATACTTGTTCCAATTCCCGTCTGTATTTGCCGTAAGCGTTTTAGGCAAACAGCAGGACAGAATGTCCGGGGCAAGCGGAAAAGATCAGAAACAGGTTTTACGGTTCTTCCCAATTCAGTATTTCCTTTTTAACGTGTATGATAATACTGTCCGTAATGGTATATCTTGATGAAAAATACCCGGCCCCTCCCTTTATATTATCGTTATATCCGGTGTGGTATCCCCGTTCTTCGATATACTTGTCAATAAGGTTGTTTTGAGAATTGAAATCCTCGTAATCAAACACCGGCCAGGGCAGGTATGTTGAATCATACGCGGTAATTTTTATTTGATATTTTTCCGTCCATTCCGTAATTCCCTGGTCTTGCACATTTTTTTCATCTCTTATCGCGGGTAAAAAGGATGTCGTGTCGAACGAGGATATTCCGGAAAACCGGTTAATACTCAAACTATAAACAAACGCGTGTTCACTGGCGCTCCATTGAATTTCGGGCGGACCATACTCACTGATACTAAACAAAGGGTACCAGTCCTGATTATATCCCCGTAAAATATAAACAAACGTGTCCGGCAAACCGGATTTTAAAATCTGAAAATCGCCGGGCACAAAAGTAAAACCCCGCAGCGTTTTTTCCCTGTTGATCCGCGCGGTAATATCGTAACGTTTGCCGGGCGCCACCTCAAGCTGCGTCGGTTCCTCCCAATATACGCCGGGACGCTGCTCCGCGAAAGTAACGCTCCGCCCGTTGCCCGAACAGATGACCGATACGCCGGACAGATCGTCCGGGATGCTCTCCGGCAGTGAGTACCCGACCACCACGCCGCAGGGCGACACGTGCGGCGAAATCACGCCCAGCAGGTAATATGTACCCATGGAATCCGGATCGATCAATATCGGATCGTGGGAGCAGGAAGCGAAAATACAAAGTATAAAAAATTTCAAGAATTTCATTTTTGATTTGGCTTTTATAGATCGCATTGATAATATTTAAATGTTTAAATAGCCGTAAAAGTTGTAGAATTAACTGCCCTGAACACTTGATTAGTACTGTGTTCCCCTATTTGATTGTTAGACGTAAAAAATCATATCTCGTTTACAATAATTGTAATACTATCAAAATCATCCGCACGGGATGAATTTTGGAACCAATATAATTCTCGATAAATATTATTATTCATTATTTACCCCCTGTGCTTTTTCATAAAATGTTATTATTTTTGCCGATTTGTCTACCAGAAAAATTTTTTCCCGGGTTATTTTGCATAATATATGATTCCCGAAAGGTTCTCCGACTATTTCACCGGTTTTAATATTCAACTGAGAATTAACAATTTTATATTTCATATTGGAATAACAATCGAATAAAAGTATTTCTCCGTACTTATTTATGTTCCGAATCCAACCATCCGGCGCATCTTTTAAATCATACGTCCAGTTTTTTTCATGTTGTTCAATATTATACAAACTAAACAAATTTGACCGTCTGCTATGATTAACCAACAAACTTTTATCATCCACGAATTTTAAACTTTTAATTCGTTCCACTTCCGTATCAAAATACAATTCTTGTCCTTGTATATTCATTACATACAAAGCCGATGGACTGCCCAAAACGGTTGGTTCGCCAAATGAAAAATGCAGGGCCACAATATTACCAGCCGGATTAACGGAAATATTACCATACCAAAATCTCTGGCACCACAAATCTACACCGCTTTCGGTAATTATTTCTTTTTCAAAAACAACCGAGCGGCTATTGATATCATAAATCAAAAACTTTACGGGCAGAAATTTTGCTTGTGTCCCTTTTCTCAATTCCCGCCGCAACCGTAAATATTCATCTTTATCAATTTTGACTCTGTTCGATGCGGCGTTTTGGCGCGCTTTGTCATAAAGCTCATCGATCTTTTGTTGATAAATTTTTACATGTTCCTTATCTGTTACCGTGTAATATTTTTGAAGCAAAACAATCGCCTGGCTGTCGTTTAGAAATGCGGCGTGAAAATAACTGTAATCCTGCGGTATATTGGCGGGGATTTCCGCCCCGGTTTCCATATCAAACACCTGGAACCGGCCAGCCCCTTCATCCGCATTGGTTTTCATAGTAATGCCGTATTTGCCGCTTTCGCTTATGGCAAAACCGGATAGTATAATGGTTTTACTCCACAATTCATTACCGTTTTGATTAAAACAGGTATATGTCCTTGTTTCTCCCCGGCTTGCGCCATGCGCAATCAATATTCTGTTAGGGCTCTTGCCTAAAAAAATTCTTTTTAACAGATAAACCGGTTTTTTCCACAAAACGGAACCCGTCATATCATAACAGGTTACTGTGAAATCGGGTTTGTTCCTGCCGGGGCTTGTTACGGTGACCACAATCTCTTCATTTGATTCAACATATATTAATTCCTGTCCAATGTAATCCGCTTTATTGATTTGAGTCGATTTTTGGATCATTTGTTGATGGGTTTCACTTTTTTCCGCGGCAAAACAATTGCTGAAAAAATGTACAATAACAGAGCAAATGGCTATTTGAAAGATAATATATAATGATTTCATTAATAACTTCTTAATAATAAAGATTGTTGAATTTATATACACAATCCCTAAATTATATCGGCTGATTTAACAAAACGTGGTTTACTTGTTTTGCATAATCGGTCTGCACAACCCGTCGGAAACAAGAACCTGGCCGTTCTTCCGGCGGGTTTTATTTAAAATAAATAATTATGGCGGCAAGCCTGAAAAATACAAAAATATTTTTTTCATAACATTTTATCCGGTTTCAAAATTGCAACCTAATGTGTGATTTATATTAGCGTTGTTTACACTTTTAATTGTATTGAATCCGATCCTTTATAGAAAGTAAGGATTCAATACAATTAAAATCG
>JAFGSB010000092.1 GCA_016934825.1 Candidatus Zhuqueibacterota bacterium | reverse complement strand
TCTAAATTTTTTATTTCAAAGAACTTTTTGGCTATAGCACAAAGCCAAAAAAATTATTTGACTTTAATCAGAATAACTCTGCGGTTGTTTGAAAACTTTCACCGGCGAGCGTCTCGATTCGGTCTGTCTCGCTGCACTCGACAGCCCTACTCGACGACCGATAATAAAAATTTACACCTTCATCCGCAATGGCGTGAATCCCCGTAGAACCTGATACCCACACCCCGGTGCGTTGTTCCGGTGTGTCATCCCTTTATGGACGGCCTGGCAGCAAGTATGCATCGCATAAAGGCGATGCACTCCATGGCGTTGTAAAGGGCGTCGTCGCCAGTCTGTCATTTCGAAAAGCGAAGCGACGAGAAATCTTAGATATTGCATAGACAACGGCTCAGGAAAAACAGACAAAAATTTTTCCCTGCGGTCGAAATGACAAATGTAGTGCATTTTTTCTGCGTCATCCGCGGTATCTGCGTGAGACTATTCGATTATCCGCGTTCATCAGCGTTTATCCGCGGTTGAATTATTTCCCCCTTGTCTTTTACATAAAACGCCCCGAAAATCTCCGGGGCGTTATTTATTTGATCTCGACTCTTTTCTCAACTTTTTTACTGGGAGGCCCTTCCAGTTCAACTTCCTCATCATCTTCCGATATCCATATCATTTTTTTCACCTGCACATCGGTATCGTAAGTCATCCCACAGCAATCAATCCGGCCTTCGGTTTTATCCCAGGTCTTTTTTTGTTCATCCGTCAGCAGTTCCCGTAATTTGAATTTGAGCGCGATATCCTTTTTTTGCAACTCGGCTTTGTACTTGTAGATCTCGTCAATGATGTTATTAAGTGTCTGTAAATCAGGTTTTTCATTCAGCAATTCGGTTTTAAAATCAAGTTGTCTGTTTTCCAGTTTATTTTTCCAGGGCAACTTTTCTTTTTCATTTTCCAGTTTTAAGCGCTGAAATGATTTTTCCTGGGTTTCGGTTAAATTCAGGTCGTCCCCCATCCCCTTTTTCATGATCATAATTTTGTTCGGGCCCTCGTCATCCACCCTTATATCCATCATTTTTTGCGCCAAAGCAGTTCCGGCAATGAACAATACGACAAGTACTGACCATAAATATCTGGTTTTCATTTTACCTCCTGATTTTATAAATATACTTTATTTTTTTTATGATAAACCGGCCGGTTTTATTTTTTGTCAAAATTCCTCATATCTGTATCTTTATTCAATTCTTTGATTTCCACAGTAATATTTTGATTCTGTCCGTTTTTAATAACTTTTTTCTGCACAATAATCTGGCACCCGTTTCCCACCGACGTTACAAGGTCCTCCCACTCCTGCGGCGGCAGTAATTCACGAATGCCGATCAAATGATCAACAGTCAGGCTTTCGGCCTTGATCTGTTTATCACCCAGTCTATGTATAACAACATTGATCGAATCTCTCTGCGGGGGATCGACGAGCAGATAACGGATAATATCTTTGCGGTCTTTATCAATAGAACGGTTGAGAACGGACATTTTATTTCCCCAATCGAGCCGTTTTGCATTAATTTTATCCATATTTTCTGTTGCAACAAATGAATCTTTTTTAACGAAAATAAATTTTTTACCATCGACCGATTTCGAGTCCTCCGATATCCAGATCAAATTATCGGCTTTTTGATCCGTTTTTTTCCAAAAATAAACCAGTGTACCGACAACCGCAAGATTCACCGTGACAGAAAAAAGTAATACAATTAATACCCAGTTTTTCATATTTTCCTCTTTATTTTACCTGACCGCTTAATTTGATATAATTTTCGGTGATTGAACCTTCAGGTATTGTCGATAACACTTTACCGCCGAAATATTTTTGCGCTATTTCATGATTCTCAGGATTTTCGGTTTTCAGGATTTTATCCTGTATTTCCACACCCAGCATCATACCCACAATCAGACCTGCAATGACGGAAGCCGATAGTAATATTCTTCTAGACCAAAAATAACGCCATAAAGTCATTTTTTTTGCCCGGCGGACCTGTTGCAACCGGACATTTAACCTGGTTGTAAAAAAAGGATCAGTCAAAGTCCGCTCTTCTCTTTGCAGGAGACTGTATACTTGCTTTAACCGTTTATATTCGGAGCGTAATTCAGGATTTTGGTTAATCCGCAATTCAATCTCTTTAACCTGTTCCGGATCCAGTTCTCCATCCAGGTAAGCGGATAATTTAGTTTTTATTTTTTTCATTTTCATACACTCTATTAAACACCTAAAACTTTTATTTCATGCATTTTTTTATAAATTAATTTTTCAGGTAATCCTTTAAAAGTTCGGCCAGTTTTTTTTTCGCCCGGAACAGTTTTGATTCGATAGAAGAAACACTGGTTCCCATGACCTCCGATATTTCTTTATAGGATAATCCCTGATACCGGTGTAATATGACGGCCGTTCTGTAATCGTCATTCAATGACGCCAATGCCTGGTTGATCGCCTGTTGTTTTTCTTTTCTGTCAAAATGATGTTCAGGATTGTTTTTCATGTCTTTAATGTTATCTATATATTCCTTATTGTCACCCGAATACCCTGAAAAAACCAAAAGCCATTTTTTTCTTTTCCGGGAGCGTAAAACATTTAAACAATGATTCACCGCAATCCGGTACAACCAGGTGCTGAACTGCGCTTCGGGTTTAAATTTGTTTAATGCAAAATGTACTTTTACAAAAATATCCTGGGCTGCGTCTTTAGCGTCATTCTCATCATTTAAAAATCTGAAACAGATATTCAGCACAAAAGTATGATACCGTTCCGCCAGTTCTTCAAATGCCATAGCTACCCCGGCATGATACTGCCGGACGAGCTCGTTATCATCTAATAATTTTATATCGTTTGGTATCATTTTATATTAAACACAATAAATTCTGAAAACTTGCACATCAAATTCAAATTTTTAAATAAAAGTTGTTTAAACTTTTTTGATAAAAAATCTCGCCGACATATTGTTCAAGGAATGTTGTCAATATATCCTCTCCGATAATCTATTAATATATAAAAAAATGGGACATTTCTATACGATTATGACGCCGATTGGGGACAAATTATTGTGAATTACAACCAAGAAAGATATGCTTCACGATGGCACATTTTTCATATAAAGAATCCAAAGTTATTTAATTGTTCTGTTTAGTGCTTTTTCTCACTGTTAAATTCAATATTTTCAATATTAAAAACAATACAAAAATACAATTTTTGGCATTAATTTTGTAATTTAATTTTTAGAATTTCAAAATTCACTTTATAGGCATGTCGGGTATGAAAGGTATTAAAGAAAATATTATTAAAGTTACTTTTATTTTACTGTTGTTTTTCATTTCCGATTCAATAATTGCGTCAGAGAATAATACAACCGATCAAAATAAAAGCGAAACCAAGGATAATACCCAGGTTGAGAACAGTTTTATACTGGAAAAAAATTTTCAAAAGCCTTTTGAGCAAAAAATAGAATTTTCATTTAAACTGTTAAAACCGGGAACAGTTAAACTGACAATCTTTAATATCGAGGGTGAGGAAATCAGGACCTTAAGCACAAACTATTTCAAAATCGGACTTTATAACATTGTTTGGGACGGCAACAATAACTCCGGTAAACCGGTTAAAAGCGGCGTATACAGATATTCGTTACGTGTTCAGGATTTTGAACAATCTTACCTGATTGCATATTTAAGATAAACCGGTAACTATTCAGCGGATTGGGATTTTTTAAGAAATTTTAACAAAGATTTCATTGTACCCGAATAATCCGCTTTATAATAACCTTTACCTTTATTCACCTGGTACTTTTTTATTAAAAATGTCTTCATCCCCAGGGCCTTGGCCGATATATCATCAATATGGTCGTTTCCCACCATCAAACATTTTTCAGGATCACATTTCAATTTTTTGGTAATTTCCCGATAATATTCGGGATAAGGTTTACTTGAATGCATGACATCACACCCTGTGATGAGCTTGAATTCAAAACCGGTGATATTGCCCCAATACAGACGTTGTTTGATGGCGGCAACCGGAAAAATAGGAACAGTCGCGACGACGATATTGTCGGTTATTTTCGCGGCCGTCTGAAGACATTCAAGCGCATAACTGACCGGCTTAACGACCTTAATATTTTTATATTCATTTTCATAATAATCGTAAAATATTTTCCTGATCTTTCTCTCATTCTGGCCGGTTATATTTTTAAACTCTCTTAAGAACAAAGTTTCCAATGTCGCTTTTGACTTTTTTGTCCCGAACATCGGTCTGTTGGCCTGTAATATGGTATTTATATAATCCCCGTCCGGGCAATATGATTCGATCCGGGGACCCAAAGTGGAAAAATATTCATCGATAAAAGTTCTCATGTCATTATTTACAAGCGTACCGTCAAGATCAAAAAGAATCGCCTCGAACATCGTTACTCCAGTTGGTATTCGTTAAATAACCAATCACAGTTATCCCGTTGAACCGGACACCGTTTACAGACAACATACATATTATAATATATAACACAGTGAATAACAAATTATTTCGGTGCTAATAAAGCAGGAACAGATTTTATATCAGGCTTTAACAGCCTCAACCCAATAAATCCCCGGATTTTCCACTGTCTTAATTTCACTAAAACCGGTCCGGTTCAGCATTTTTTTCAAATCCCGCGATACTGGTAAACGGTCATAGCATACGACGCTGTCGATGTTGGCATGAATTTGATTTAACTTTCTGCTGCAGCAACTGTGCAATACAAGTATTTTGCCCGTTTTTTCAAGTACACGGTAAAACTCCCGTAAAGCCTGAACCGGCTGCGGCAAATGCGGAAAAACGGAATAACATATTACTTTATTGACAAATGATTCTTTAAAAGGCAAGAGACAGGCATCGGCGCATACCCAATCACAATTTTTATTTTTATGGACCGTATTTCTGGCGATTTTTAGCATCTCATCGGAAATATCCTCCGCGATAACCAGACCTGTAGAGCCGACAAGAAGTTTCAGATAATCGGTTAAACGGCCCGTACCGGCGCCGATATCCAGAATCCGGTCGCCTTCACGAACACCAAAATTCATCATATAATCCATCAATCTGGGTTCGGGAGAGACAATGGAATTCCATTGCGGAGCGATACGGTTGAAATAATCACGATGCGACCGGTATTTTTTCACATCTGTTTTAAAAGACTGATTCATGCTTAATTTTGTTAATCAGAAACGGGATTAAAACTAAAATAGTAACAACTCCTGTCATACCGGAAACAATATCAACAAAAGCGGCTTTAACAGCTTTTTGCATATCAAAACCAAAAAACGGACGTAACAACAAAGTTGACAAAAACATAATGACCCTGGATCCCAGCAGACCTGTCAAAAGCGCTAAAAAGATACCGAACTTTGCTTTCCTATAAAGCAGGCCCGAACACAGGGTGAGAAAAAATAACTCTAATATCATTCTGTACAATATGGGCGGTGAAATCGGCGGCATGCCCATAAGCAAAAAAGATAAAACAGGCGTCAGGATACCCACCAAAACAGCATACGGAACAGATAAAAAGAAAATACTTGCTGCGACCGGCCAGAACATCGGTAAAAAGACTTTGCCCAGACCGATCGCGTGAAATAAAATAGGAGTTAAAATACCCAGGGCGATAAACATCGCACTTAATGTTATATTATTTGTCCTTTTATACATTTTACAAATTAAAATTCAGTTCAAACATAAAAGTCCGGCCCGGCATGGGATATCCGTAAATCGTTTGATACTCCGTATCCAGAATATTTTTAAGCGCAATCTTAAAACTGAAATAAGGGATGGGCGGTTTTACATGAGCGGACAAATTCAACAGAGTGTAATCATTCATCGGCATTTGCCGGTAATCGGCGCCGTAGGTATTCATGGCGCGCATAATATTGGCCGTTATACTCAAATGTTGTAAAACATACGAAATGTTAAAGGTCAATTTTTTACCCGGCGTTTCACGGGTTTCATTCTGAAGATCAAGTTTTGTCCATGTGGTCGCAACTTGTATATGATGTGTAGGGAGCCAGTTGATAACCAACTCATAACCGGAATGTGTGAAATCCAAACTGTTGACAAACTGAACGTTTGGGAACTGACCAATCGAACGGATCATATATTCACCTTTGGACTGAAACAAGCTGCCTTCAAAATTAAACCGGGAGCCAATTTGGTGATTCAGACCCACTTCATAATTCCACATCTTTTCGGGTTTTAAATCTTTATTCCGGGGCAGAAAAACATACAGTTCCCTTATAGACGGACTGCGGAAACCCTTTGCGGCAGATAAACGAATTGAGGTTGTTGACAGCATATGATAGACCAAACCGACTTTGGGTAAAACTTCGTTCCCGTACAACTCGTGATTTTCAACACGAATACCGCCGGATACAATAAACTTTTGCCTAATCAATTGTTGTGTATGAATATATGGAGCCCACTCCGTCATGTTATGTTCCGAATAATCGGTCACCGGTTTATTGGCCACAATATTCAGGTTTTTATTAATCGAATCCTCGGCATCACCGCCATATTTTTTCAGGTCGAATCCCACTGTTGTCGTATTGCCGGAAAATGGTTTAGTATTTTGATAAAACATAACACCGATGGTAAAATCATTGGAACGCCATCCGTCATATATTTTATGCTTGCCGAAATTACCGTGCAATTTTAAATTCGATTCACCCAAAAAACCGGAATGAATAACGGAAATATCCGCGCCGGACCGCCTCAGATCATACCAGTGATCGATATACGGATTACTTTCCAACCCGGGATCAAACATATAAATATTTGATAAATTTGCATTTAAGGATATACTGGTTCGTTTTGCCAGATCATAACCGATATGTGCGGTGTAAAAATCGCCGTCATAGGCGGAATAATCACGATGGCCATCCGTATTGCGGTTTGA
Organism: Candidatus Zhuqueibacterota bacterium; assembly: GCA_016934825.1. GTDB lineage: Bacteria > Zhuqueibacterota > Zhuqueibacteria > Residuimicrobiales > Krinioviventaceae > Fontivivens. The sequence continues at coordinate 10,926 of JAFGSB010000092.1, read as the reverse complement.
AGCCGTAATATAATAATCCAGGGCGCCGATTTTTCCGCCGTGGTAGCCGGTTAATTTTTTACCGCTGTAACTACCCATACCGCCGGTAATACGGGTTATAAAACCGTTGCCGGTCATTTTTTTAGACACAATATTAATAACGCCGCCCATGGCATTAGTACCATACAGAAACGAAGCCGGTCCACGGACTACCTCGATTCGTTCAACACCATCAAGCGAATATGCGTCCGGGATGGGATGTCCCATCATTCCCATGATATCCGGACGACCGTCGCGTAATACCAGGACACCTGTTACCGGAGATCCACCCACGCCACGGATGCTGATACCACCCGCCGCACCTTCCGCGACTCCATAACCCATTACATTTTTTTCAGTTATGAATATACCCGGCACATAGTCTTTCACCAATTCAAGGACGGATGAAGTTGTTGCATTACGAATAACCGATTCGTCAACAACAGAGACACTCGCCGCCAGATCTTTCTGCGCACCCTGGACCTTTGTCGCTGTAACGACAACAGGATTGAACTTGTATTTTACCGAATCATAATATGCGGAAGTTTCTTCAGCCATTAATATGTTTGAAATAATGAAAATAAATAATAAAACTAAAAGTCGTTTCATTTCAGGCCTCCATAAAAAATCGCGGATAAATTTATTTTATATTTTTACCCGTTGTGGTGGTAACCAGTTTACCGTGTTTAACACCTTTCATGCCTATTATTTCATCGGCAATATGTTTCACATCCATTGCGCTACCCCTAACTGCCGATACTTCCAGACAATTTTCATGATCCAGGTGGACGTGCATTGTCGAAATAATCTGATGAAAATGCCTGTGTTCTTTTGCTGTTTTATTATTCGTTATTTGACTGGCATGATGATCATAAATAATGGTAATTGTTCCGATTGTTTCTTCACTATCATTTTCCCATTCATGCTGAACAAGCGCGTCACGTATGAGATCCCGAATAGCTTCAGACCTGTTGGCATACCCCTTTTCGCTGATCAATCTGTCAAATTTTTCAAGTAACCCCGATTCAAGGGATATACCGAAACGTTTCAAATTGCTCATATTGTCCTCGTGTTACGATTTTAAAAAAGGTAACACTAATAATATTCAAAGTCAATAATTTTTTAAAAAAAAATTAAAAAACTTTAATAATTATTCACTGATGTCCGGTTAACCGGTCACTGGTAATAATTACTATTATTAACAAAAGATTCAAAAAATTCAATTCACTGAATTAAAAATATTTTAAAAATTTCTTTTCCCCCGGGCTCGTTTTGTATCATAAATAGTGACACAAATTAAATATTATCATTTATAGATAATTTCAGGTTCATATAATACTGGTGACATTTGAGTTTAGAAATTTCAGGAAGAATAGTTATAAAGTATATCAGCCAAATATCATACTGGCAAAGGTTACGGTTGATTTGTTTTCATCCATAACTGCATAATTATAATCCAGTAGAAATCCCTTTGCCGGTGATAAAAGTTCCATTAAAGTGGTCAATGCCGAATAACCGCATATATGGTATTTATCGTCATTGGAACTGATAATTTTTTGAAATTTAGTTTGATCAAAATCTGCAAGGGAATTCAGAATTTCCCGGTCATTTCTCTCAACATTAGCCAGGTAAACATGATCCGGTTTTTCAGGATCACCATATTTAAGTCCGACATGGGCAAGATCAACACTGGCTATAAAACACACATTCCCGGAAAATTCGGATAATACGGATTTTACCGAGTCGGTAAAAGACCTGAATATTGCTGTTTGTTTTTTTGTGGAGGCATTAAATACACTATGATTAAAAGAACATAGTATTGGCAATATTTTGAAATTCTTGAAAAAATGTTTTAAAAAAAGCGTCTGGAATTCTATGCTGTGTTCATCACGATGGACCAGTTCTTCGGATAAAAAATCAATGTCACACCTGTTGTTAATTTCATTAACTAAATTCGTATCAGTTTGCACAACTCCAAACGGCGTGTTGAAATCCTTATCGGTAAGAGCAAATAAATTGTCAATACCTGAATGACCAATGCCCAGAATAACAAACAAATCGACCGGTTTACTGTGCAATAAATGATAATATGAATGAGCAAATGTTGATCCACCCAGTCTGATATCTATATGCGGGGCAATGATTGCATTAATATTTTTAAGGTTATGATTTATTAAAATCCCGTTTGATTTTACAGATTCAATCAATTGATCAAACCGGTCTGCCAGATTCACGGGGTCGTTGGGATAACTCGAACCGGCACAGACCATTTGCCGATATGGAAGTTTTCTGTATTCAGTTCTTAATTGTTCAAGTTTTTTTGAATATTTAAAATTTTCAAGTAAAAACGCTTTATCAAGAATGTTAATAAATTCATGCAACCTGTTTTCATACAAAATCTTGCCGAACTTTTTCATATATTCTGATCTGATTTCCAAACAACTGTGGCTGCCGTCAAAAAACTGTAACAAATAAAACAAATCCTGGGAGAGCCATAATTGTTCGCCGGTCAGTTCCAGGTTATCTTTCAGGCCGATATAAACATTTCCGTCCTTTGCCTGTGAAGCAAAAGGTTCGATATTCCCTCTGAGCTTTGGATAAACAGTAAAGTCGTCTTTGGATAATTCGTTCGTATAGTCCAAAGTATGTATCCGTTTTATAGTCAAAGACCTGTCCTTAAATTATTATGACCAAATCATATCAATGAATTTTTAATTCATCCGCTGTAATCTTGTTCCGCTTTTTGGGCAAAGGGACTGATGATGGGTATGCTGATTGAATCACCGGTTTTTAACAAATCCCATTTTTTATCCCGGTTATAATAAGCGATCAACCAGTACGGTATATTATATATCTCATTACAGATTTTCCATATATTATCACCGGGTTGTATTTTATAAGTCGTTGTCCCAACAATATGATATTCACTGAAAAAGTTATTTTGTATAGTGTTATGGTAAATTAATCTTTTTTTATTAAAACTGTCAACGGATGTGTTGGAAAACGCCAATTTAAACCGCTGGCCAACCTGTATTTCCCTGCGGTAACTAAATCCATTAATTTTGCGAAGATAATTCGCCGATAAATTTAACCAATCAGCATAATGGCCTATTGTTTCTTCCGGCAATACTGTGATCCAATAAGTTCCGTGAATATCAAAATTATAAATATTTGTCAAATCGACATTGTATTCCAATTCATTTAATAAAGTTATCGGAACCTGGGGTCCAATAGGTACGACTGAAGCCCGGATCAAATATAATGAATCCTGATACACTGGTTTTTCTTCCGAGAGAGCGGTATTTTCCTGGCCTACAGAATCAAAATCGGAAACGATATTTAACTTAAACGGCTTTGCTGGCAAGGAGGCGATATTGCCATTCGTTTTTGCTTCTTCCTCTAATTCTTGTACCGGGATGTCAATTTGAGGTAATATAATTTTCTCGTAATCCGAATCCGGCTTTTTATTAATTTGACCGATCAAGGCCAATTTATGATCTACAAATGTTGTGGCGGTAGGTGTCGGATTAATGAATTTTCCCGATGAGAAATCACTAAAATCAAATGACAACACTAATTCTTTTTCGTTTGCTTGATGCAATCCGGCATAGATGACAAATGGATCATAATTCTCAATATCCGGTAATTTTATATCATAACCTTTTGGAATACTATACCTTGATAAGGTAATGGGGGTTCGCAATGCCGGATTCAACTCTATTAATAAATCTTTATTTATAAATAATTTTTCCGAAAGCTTATCAATACTTATATTTTCAGGGACTTTAAAATTTATAAATTTTATGGGTTTATCAAATTCAAGAGGGCCAAAATAAAATTCATGGTTATTAACAACCCGTAATGCAGCAATAAATTCAGCATAAAAATTTTTGGAAGCAAAACCAAAAGACCGGCTTTTATATTTCTTTACAATAATCCCAAAATCACTGGTCCTGCATTTATATCTGGCATTATTCATACCATTCAGGCCATGATTATAAGCCGTAATGGCTAACGGCCAACTACCCAATATCCGGTAATTTTCTTTAAGCAATCTTGCTGCAGCGTCTGTCGCTATATAGGGATCAAGCCGTTCATCAATCAGACGATTTATATTTAAATATAACCTCCCGGTTGAACGAATAAACTGCCATAAACCGGCTGCGCCAGATTTGGAGTAAGCTCTGTTTGTAAAAGACGATTCAACGTGCGGTAAATAACATAATTCCGGCGGTAAATTATAGCTTGTTAGTATCCGTTTAAATTCCGGAATGTATTTCCCGGATTTCTTTATTCCTGATTGGAAATTTTCCTTTAACCCCCTTTGCCCTCTTATATTTTTTGCCGCCAACCTGTACTTTTGGGGATCATTCGTTTCCAACAATAATAAATAAACATCTCTTTCCTTATCATTTAAATCCCCGTAAACAACATGATTATTCTTTGCTAATTTTAACAATATCTTTCGGTAATCATTAATTACATACTTTATTTTTTTCCATTTTTCGTGCATGCTTGTATTTTCAGGGAAATAATCATTCAAATTCACAATTTCATAAATGATGTCAAGATTTTCAGCGTCATGGATGATAACTTCATTTTCAGAGTATAAGGAAAAAATGTTTACCCAGAATTCAATATTCGGTTCAAGTGCGTCCGGCACGGGAAATGATTCTCCAGCACCCCGGGATGGAAAATTTATTAATAAAGAAAAAAGAAATAAAATCCAGATTCTCTTAAATTTTGAAATGCTGTTATCAGCTAAGTTCATCATAATATACTGCTCGGAACGGTAACTTTAATGAATCGTAATGGAACAATTTTTTTCAATAAATTTATTAATCAAACAGGTCCTTAAATGCCAAAACATTGTTATTAAATGAATTAGAATGAAATAAATATAAAATAAACTGCAAATATAATACCAAAAATTCTCTAATTCTTTACAGTTTGTTTTTTAAAAATGAATATGCGTATAGGCTGTCGGGTTAATATGATGTGATGCAGCAGCATCAATGAGGTAATTTCTAGATAAACGGATCGGAATCAATTTCATCCCAATCCAATTTATCTTTGGCGAGAAAAATATCAACAAGGTTCGGATTATAGCGGATCATATTCTTAATAATATCCATTAACCTTGATTTATCCAGTTTATTAATCTCTTCGAGAACATGCGCTACATTAAGAAAATCACCACCATCGAAAACCCATGCATATAGCAAAGCAACGGCATGTTTACATATTTGCCTGTTATTATTACATGTACATGAAGAAACAAATTCATTTCCATGCACAGTAATTTCCACATCAAAATTTTGAATAAAATTCCCCACTTTCCCGGATAACTTGTTACGGAATACCGTAGCTCTGGTAACTTCACAGCTTTCATAATATTCACGGGTTTTTCCGGCGGTAATGTCCCGGTCAAATGTTTCGACTTGCGTTACCTTTAAATCCAACAGCTCGCTTACTATATTATTCTCAGAATTTATCATTTAATATAAAAATAATTATCTCTTTTTAAACCGGCGGCCGTTAAACGGTCACTCTGCTTTTATGATGAAAAAATATATCACATTTAGTGTACAAAATCCTATATTATAAATCAATATAAAAGTTTAGACAAAATTATCTGCTCAAAAATTCCCGCATTTTTTTTTGCCGGGATTTCAGTTCTTTTATTTTCTTTTGAGACTCTTTTGCGAATTTACTTTCTGGTTCAACCTGTATGGCCAGTTCAAATTCGCTGATCGCATTATTATATTCATCTTTATCTTTCTTATTATATGCCATAGCCATATAATAATGAGGTTCACTTAATCGGGGATAGATGGCGGAAGCATACCCGAATTCTTCAATGGCGTCCCAGAGTGAATTTTTGGCCCCCCTGCGATATAAACGGAGCCCTGTCGCCATATGTAAATTATATTGGGCTTCAATCAGGTCCGGTTTGATTTCGAGAGCTTTTCCCAAACTGACTTTTGCCTTATCATACTGTTTCTTGTCTATGAACACCTTGCCGGCAGATAAAAGCTTTTGCGCCTCTACTTCGGCTGTTTTTATTTTTGCGATTTTATCTGCTATTTTGCTTGAATCGGTGGTAATGTAGAGTTTGGAAAATTCGGCTAAAGCCTGTTCATGTTTACCGGCCTGAAAATATGAATCACCGATCTTTTCGATAATGAAATCCGGGGCTAGATTGTTCCCGAGCGCTTGTTCATATTTTTCAATTGCTTTATAATATTCTCCTTCAGAAAATAAATTATCGCCCATGCTGTTATAAATAACAGAAATTTGTTGTTCATAAAAACGATTACCTCTATCCATACTGTTTGCCATTTTATATGCCAGCAACGAACTGTCCAGTTTGTTTATAGCAAAATAACTCTGCCCCAATAGAGAATAAGCTTTAACATCCGACGAATCTCGCTCTATAGCCTTTTGACATAAATTTATTGTTTCCTTGTATTGACCGGCAGAATAATATTGTTCAGCCTGTTTTAAATGTGCGCAACTTGAAATAAAAAATAAACCTGCAAGCGTAATATATGAAATAATCCTCATAAAACAATATCCTGTGAAAATAGTTAAACCATTATTTAAAAAGAATATTAATATATTCAATAAAATTTGAAATCGCAAAAAGTAATTTGGAAATAGTCAAAGAATTGGGCAAAATTTCATGCAAGTGTGACCCAACATACTACAAAAAAATACCGACCGTCCTTACAACCGGCTTAGGGGGGTCACCAGTTGCGGGGGGTGGACGCTCGGTATTATATGGTAGTATTATGTAATACTACCAAAAAAATATATTTTAATTGAAATATTAAAACAATAGGGAAAAACCCGTAATTAAGGGTAAGGTAATCACCTATCAGTTCAATTTAACTTATTTCAATCAAGTTATGTTTTATTGCGTATTTAATCAATGCGGCAAAATTTTGCAGTTCAAGTTTTTCCATTATCCGATAGCGATGTGTTTCGATCGTTTTTACACTGACATGCAAAATTGAAGCTACTTCCTTATTACTATAACCTTCCGCCAGTAATTTAAGGACTTCGGTTTCTCTATTGGTCAACTGGCCGGTGTTTTCTTTTTTTAATCTGTCGGAACCTGATTCAGATAACCAATCGGTTACAATTGATTTGGATATTGCAGGACTTAGATAAATTTGATCATTCAATATAAAACTCAGGGCGGATTTTAATTCTTCAGAGGCCGAATTTTTCAATAAATAACCGGAGGCGCCGTTTTTCAAACTTTGTTTAATATATTCTTCTCTGTCATGCATACTGAGAACCAATATTTTAGTCAGGGATGAAACCCGTTTGATCTCTTTAATAGCCTCGACCCCCCTTAATTGCGGCATGGAAATATCGATAATGATAATATCCGGTTTAAGTTTTTCAGCCAATTTTATAGCTTCGTAACCATTGCCGGCTTGACCAATAACATCAATATTATCAAAAGTTAAAAGTAACTGATGCAGACCCTCACGAACCAAAATATGGTCGTCAACCAGTAAAATTGAAGTCTTGTTCATTTACACCTTTCATTTCGCCGGAATAACAGCTTTAATTTCAGTACCTTTAGATATTTCGGAATTGACGATAAATTCTCCGTTTAAATACTCGACTCTTTCCCGCATACCTATAAGACCTAAATGTAACTGATTACTGTTATTAATTCTCTGTATATCAAATCCTCTACCGTTATCTTTAATTAATAATACAATTTTATCATTTTGTTTGTAAAGTTCAACAAAAACTTTCGTTGCTTTGGCATATTTAAGGATATTGTTCAAAGCTTCCTGGGCAACCCGGTAAAGGGAAATTTCTTCGTCTTTTTTCAACAAACCGGAAATAGTATCTATTCTCATATCAACATCAAATTTCCATTTTTGGGAGAATTCCTTCAAATAATCCTTTAATGCGATGTCCAGCCCAAAATCATCCAATAAATGAGGACGGAGTGAACTGCACAAATTACGCGCTTCAATAATTGCTTTAGAAAGTGTTTTATGTGAATCGGAAAGTTTTTTATGTGAGAGTTCAATGTCGGTATTCAAAGCCGATTCCGCAGTGGTCAGTTCAAATTTAAGAGCTGTTAATATTTGCCCCAAATTGTCATGTATTTCCCGGGAAATATGCTCACGCTCATCCTCCTGAATTTGAACAAGCCGGGCGGAAAAATTTTTTGTTTTTTCGATAGCTTCAATCTGATCCGTAATATCTATATTTAATCCGACAAAGCCGATGATAAAATTTTCCGAAGGCACTATAGGGCTGATAATCAACCGGTAAAAAATTGACTCGTTATTTTCCTTTATCTCAAATTCATGCTGAACCGCTTTTCCCGATACTCTGATTTTATCCACCAATTGTTGGATTGTTTTATATAATAAAAGCTCGTTGGGAGATTTGAAGGTTTTTTTCTTTAAAAGATTTCCCCACTTTTTAAGGAACTGCACGTTCGCATCACGAAAATGCCCGTTGGAATTTAAATTAAATACTTCGTAAGGAATATTTTTAAATAAGGTGCGATAACGAGCTTCACTGTTTCTTAATTCTATTTCGGACATTTTCTGTTTTGTAATATCTTTAACAAATCCTTCGATTCCTATAACAATTCCATTTTCAATTACTCTTCTGCCATTATAACCGATCCAATAGGTTTTATTTACAGAATCCTGCAATTCAATTTCATCCCAGGATTCGGTTTTCCCCCCCATTATTTGTGAAAATTTTTTCCTCATGCTTTCCAGTAATTTCGAATCGGACTCAAAATAATGAAACAACTCCTTATTATTCATTTCATTATTGAGAAATCTAAAAATTTTTTCAGCGGCTGCATTTAAATAAACAATCTCTCCTTTTGTATTTATAAAATAATAACCATCGATAGACCTTTCAATTATATCCCGGAAACGCTGTTCCGATATCCTGAGTGCGTCCTCTGCCTGTTTTAAATCCGAAATATCATTGATAATTCCCCGGATTCCAACTACCCTGCCGTTATGTTTTATATTTGTTGTTCTGGCAATTACCGGAAATGTGATGCCATCCTTGCGAACAAGAGTATATTCCCGGTTTTCGACAAATTCACCCTTTATATTTTTCTCCATGTTTTCTTTCGCCCTATTTCCTTCTTCAGGGATGACTAAATTCATTACATTAATGCCCTTTTCTAAATCATCAGGCGAGTATCCGGTTTTATCAAAAGCAATTCTGTTAACAAATGTAAAATTACCTTCTAAATCCATCTCAAAGACAATTTCAGGTAATAATTCGGCCAATTCACGGAAACGTTCCTCGCTTGCCCTGAGTTTAAATTCCATCATCTTTTTTTCGTGTATATCTCGTCCCAATCCGATAATTTCCAGAACCTGATTATTTTTGTCCAGAATGGCTTTATCAATCCATGACAACCATCTCCAGCCGTTCTTGGTCATAGCACGCTGTTCAACACTACAAGTATATGGAGGTACATAAAGATTCTTCATGGCCTGTTCTGTTTTTTCCCGATCATCTTCATGCACAAGCGGCATAAAGTGTTTACCCAATAATTCGTCTTCCGTTTTTCCAAAAGTTTCGCAATACGAAGGGCTGACAAACAGGAACCTGCCTTCTCTATCAACCTTTACTACAAGATCTATCTGATTGTCAACAAGCAATTGATATCTTTCCTTACTTTCTCTTAATTCATTTTCCATTCTTTTTTGATGGGTAATATCATGGAAAAAACCCATTATCGCCGTCGGATTTCCCTCATTATCCCTGATTAACGAGTTATGCATTTCGATTGTTATAATATTTTTTTGTTTGGTGCGAGCATTGATTATGAATCTGTTCACTACTCCGGTGTCAATAATCTCTCTTGTCTTTTCAATTGCCAGAGATTTATGCTCAGGGACGACGTAATATAGACTATCAATACTGGTTTCCATCATTTCTTCAATATTTTTAAAACCGAAAATTAAAAATGCAGTATGATTAGCCATTAACACCTTTCCACTCAAATCGATCAAAATAATCCCTTCTGGGGAACTTTCAAAAAGGGTTCGATATCTTTGTTCACTCTCCTTTAAGGCAATTTCAACTTTTTTCCTGTGGCTAATGTCGCGCACGACTGATAAATAAGCATTTTTGCCCTGATAATTCATTACCATGCTGGCAACTTCAATATATAATACTTCACCATCAAGTTTAATATGCTTTTGTTCAACAAGAGGGAATATTCTATTTCCGGAATCTTTATTGAAACGTTGTTTTAATAAATTCGAATCAGCAGGATGCACAAAACTAAAGATCGATTTTCCTACAATCTCTGATGAATTTGTTGCGCCAACCAGTTCAGCCCCCTTTTGATTTATATATAGAATTTTACCATCCCGATGGATTACCACCGCCGAATATGTAAGTTCAATTAAATCCCTGTAACGTTGTTCAATATCCTGAACAACTTTGCCAATTTGCATCCGGTAAAAATACAAACTGATCATATCAGCTATGAAACGTAAAAATTGAATTTCAAAATCCGTTATTTTTGATTTGACATCGGACATATCCAGAACGACGAACCCGAACATTTCATAGTCAACCTGCAATGGAAAAGCAATAACGGATTTGATTTTAGCTGCCTCGAAAAACTGTTTTTCTTGATCGGCCTCGGCGGGCAGAGTTGTGATATCCTCTATGATAATATTCTCGCTATTCTGTAATTTATAAACCCACCACTGGAAATTCCCGGAATCAAAATTTCCGAATTCAGGTAATAAACATGAAACGCCTTTATCACACCATTCCATAATACCGTTTAATGTGGTAAAATTTTCACGAAACTGAAAAATTGCCGCTCGTCTGGCCCGAAATATTTTTCCGAGTTCTGCAAGACATGATTTT
>JAFGSB010000091.1 GCA_016934825.1 Candidatus Zhuqueibacterota bacterium | reverse complement strand
TTAAAAAAAACCAAAAAAGAATAAATGTTTGCATTTAAAATCAATTTTTCTTATAATAAAAATCAAATAATTTCATTAAAAAAACTAAAGATGAATATTATTATTTTCACATTTTCCGCACAATACAAAAAAAATCCGTTTTTTATTAATAATAATTGAAATCAGGGAGGTAAAATGAAAAGGTTGTTACTTTTTTTAGTGCTGTGTTTGATACCGCTACAGGTGTTTGCTATCAGTAATTTAAAATTAAATGGCTCCGCGAATCTAACGGTATCCACATTACCCGCAAATATAGTTATGACCGGTGATCTTGCCGGAAATGGTAACTATGCAGAGTTTGAAATTTACATGGATATTAATGAGAATGGTATCATTGATCCGAATGATCTTTTAATGGATTACTTTATTCTCACCGATGGCATCGGCTGGATACGAAATCCGGAAGAGCCGGATGAAGATATTGCCGGTGATGAATCTGCAAGAGACGGTAAATTAAAATCTACTTTAACCATTGAAAAAGGTGATCTAACAGCAGCAGGGCAATTTATTGTTAAAGCGATTGAGCAAAATGGTTCCACCGCAACGGCAATTCTTAAATTTAATATTCAACCAACCCCACCTTACATTACCGGAAAAATAACAGACAAACAAACAGGTTCACCATTGCCCAATATTGTCGTATTCATCGAAAATGTTGATAACAACGATCTGGGTACAGGTTCGGTTACCGATAGTAATGGTGATTATTTTGCCAACGTCGAAGCGGGCACTTATGAAATAAGTGTCTGGACGCAAATGCAGCCCGCTTATAAACCGGGTGACCCTGTAACCGTAACGGTTGGCGCTTCTGAAACCAAGACAGTTAACATTCAACTTGACAAATACACGTCCTTTGTGGAAGGCTTTGTGAAAAAGGAGAACGGCACGGCGGTACCTGGAATTATGGTCACGGCTACCAGTCCGGCTGATGAAAATTTTTATGGAATAGCAACAACAGACAACTCCGGGTATTATAAACTGGGAACAGAGCCGGGTATAGTCTGGGTTGGCGCCCCGACAATTTTCCAATCGGTTTTAGCCAGTGATGAATTTGTTGAACCGGCAGTAGATACCGTTAACGTCGCGGCAGGCCAAACCGTGCAAAGCAACTTTACCGTTAAAAAATATACCGCTTTTGTTGAAGGCGTTTGTAAAGTCGGTGACAGTCCTTTAGCCGGAGTTGAAATAAGTGGTATTGCATTTGATATTGTGGCCGGAACTATAAATTTTTATTCAGCTCAATCTCAAGCCGATGGCACTTATAAGATGGGTGTTATGCCGGGTATTATTACTTTATTATCGGCATCAAAAGATGGATATTCTCTTGTTTCTCCGACTATACCCTATTCTAATTTTAATGTTCCCGCAAACCAGAGCGTGACAGGATATAATTTCACTTTTGAAGCTGCGGGCGGCGATAAATATATTGCCGGAAAAGTGACTTTTGAGAACGGTAATCCTGCCTCCAATGTATATGTCGTCGCGATTAACGATGAGGAACTAGCCAAACCGGGTTATCGAATACAATATACCGACGGCAGCGGAAATTATAAATTCGAGAACCCGATCGACGGCTACTGGCAGCTTGGCGTTTACAAAAGCGGTTATCATTCCACACCTTATATGATTTATGAAACCATTTATGCCGGTTTAACCGTGGATAATGCAGATTTTATTCTTGTGGAGGGTGGAACCGGGATCGCGGTTAACACTGTTTCTCCGTACACTTTTGCGCTGGAACAAAATTATCCGAATCCGTTCAACATTCATAGAGGTATCACTCAGACACAAATTCGCTTTACACTGGACCAGCGTAAAGATGTTGAAATCGCTGTATTCAATATTCAGGGGCAGTTGGTCAAACGCGTTTTCAGCGGTAATATGGATCAGGGTCAACATGAAATTAATTGGGACGGCCGGGACCTGATCGGCAACATTGTTCCGAGCGGTACCTATTTCTACCGTCTCCAGGCCGGCAGTCAAAACCTCACCAAACGTCTTGTAATCATACGATAAACAATATTTTTTCGGATGCCCCGCATATTTTGCGGGGTATCCGAATTTTATTTTTAAAATTATATCGTTTTGATACAAGGTTGTCAAATCATGGTACATCGGTAAGTTTCCTTTGATCCTTTTTTGATTAATTTCCCTTCGGGGCTTTCTTTTCTTGATGTAATCGTATCAATCTTTTTATTTTGTTCTAAAATTAATTCATTTCAAATATATAAAAAACAATAAAATACAAAATTTCTCGAATTGATATTTCAATCATTGCCTTATCTAAATCAATTACCGGTTCTTTTACAAAGAGACCTTTTATTCAATCGTATCGTTATGTAAAAGGCCTGGTTTTTGCACTTGACGTCGTACTGAATATTGTATATAATAACATGAAAATGGTTTAAATTAAAACGGGTATCAAACATTTATTATAAGGTATAAATTAATGTTTCTTTTTAAGAACAAACTACCGCTTTTTTTCATAATATTTTTATTCTTTATCGCCGATGTTAGTGCCGGTACGCCGCCAAATCATGATAATCTGATATACTCGAGTAGCCTGAAGGTCGGCATTGATCCGGCAGTCGGTCAAATGGTCAACAGGGAAGGGCAGTTTATATCGGGAGAAGGCTGGAAGGCGACCACCCAGAACAGTCAGCTCAAGATTACTTTACCGGATACCCTGCCCTATGAAGGTACTTTTTCAATCACGGTGACCAATTTCAATCCCGCAACACAAAACGTCGCCGATAAACAGAATATAATCAACCTGTTCTCTCGCCCCGAGGGCGCCATTTCCGGTACAAATCCGGTCGGTTCCTGGACAAATATTCGTACCGGGATCGGTTATTCCGACGGCCCGGGACAGGCCGGTTTTAAATTTTTGGCCTGCGCCGACGGCGCCACACAGGTGCGCAGTGATACCCGTGTAAGACAGTGGGCCACCTGGGATTTGTCGAAATCTTATGAATTTAAAATCGTCTGGAACAAATCAAATATATATGTTCTCGTAAACGGTGAAACCTGGGGTGAGTGGGATTTTACCGGGCAGATCGAACGGTTCCGGTATATTTTTCTGGGAACCGATAATCAGGGTCCGGCTTATGTAGCACAGCCCGGACCGATCTACTACGATCTTAAAATTTACACGTCCGATGCCATCATTGCACACCGGCAATTAACGTTCACCGATATCACCACTTCCGCCGGCGTTAAAGGGATTAAATCCGTTCTGGACGGGATCACTTTGGAACGATATGGCCACGGGGTCAGTTTTAATGACGTGAACCAGGACGGCAAAATTGATATTTTCTATGCCAACGCGGGAAAACTCGACGGTCCCATGCCGGATGTCTTGTATGTCAACCAGGGTTACAACCAGTTTCAGGATCAATCATCATCGCGCAACATCGAGGACAACGGGCACACGCACGCCGTTGTCAGTGCGGATTTCGACAACGACGGCGACCTCGATGTCTTTATGTCCAACCAGCCGGTTTTCGAAAGCAATCGTTCCGTGGGTCGTAACAGAATATACAGGAATGACGGAAACGGCAATTTCACGGATATAACCGATTGGACCGGAATAACCACCGACGGATTGTACAGCCGCGGCGCCATTGCGCTGGATGTAAACAATGACGGTAATATCGATCTTTTCAATGTCAACTGGGGCGTTACTTCTGATGTAAACAACGCTCTCAACGAACTTTATATCAATGACGGCACCGGAAAAATGACACGTGTCCACCAGGGCACCGACGGCCCGTCAAACGATCCGGTAACATACGGCCGTCAGGGCGTGACCGCCGCTGATTTTGATAATGACGGCGACCTGGATATTTATGTATGCCGGCGCGACGCGCCGAACTGGCTGTTCGTCAACGACGGCACAGGCCATTTCACGGAACAGGCATCCACACGTGGCGTGTCCGCAGGTGCCACAACAAGATCTCACGGCGCCACTTTTGTCGACATTGATAATGACGGCGATCTGGATCTTTTTGTTATGAATTACAAACTCGGCGGCGGGGACAGTGAACTGCCGCCCCTGAACGTTTTTATAAATCGTGGAGACGGGACCTTTACCGACAAAACCTCGATCTATAATATTTTTGTCAGCGGTTATACGACCGTTTTTGGAGACGTTGATAATGACGCCGATCTGGATATGTACCTGATCCGCAACGATGAAAGGGAAGAAGGCACAACACCCAAATTATACCTGAACGACGGGCATGGAAATCTGACTTATTTTTACGAACCGAATATTGAAGTGCCGGCCAACGGCGCCAGGGGGACGGCTTATGGAGATATTGACAATGACGGCGATATTGACTTTTACATCGCCTGTACCTGGGGGCCGAATTTTTTGATTCGTAACAATCTGAACAATTCAAATCACTATATCCGGGTTTTATGCATCGGACCAAAAGGCGATTACGGCGGTTTCGGCGCTAAAGTCAGTATTTACGAACCCGGGCACATGGATGATCCCAACTATTTACTGGGTTACCAGGAGTCAGTATCCAGTTTTTCTTATATGTCACAGAACCAGACGGCGCTGCATTTCGGACTGGGATCAAACAACACCTGCGATGTAAAAGTGGAGTACCTGACAACACAGAACGGACAGAAACAGGTTGTGCGGCAGTCCAATGTAACCGCCGACCAGGTGCTTCAGGTATCCCTTGTCGTTCCGGTTCCCTCCACACTTGAAAGGGTATCAAACGCGGCTGTAAACGGTACGGCCGGGCAAATAGTTAGCGAACCGGTCAGGGTTCGTGTAATGAACGATAAAAACAGTCCGGTTGCCAACCACCCGGTATCATTTACAATAACAAACGGAAATGGCTTTTTAAACGGCTCCACCAGAACACAGGTGGACACAGTGACCAACAGTAACGGCATTGCCAGTGTAACCTGGAAGCTGGGTACGCAAACAAGTGTTATTAATACTTTAAACGCCGCCGCATCCTATAAGGGTTTACCGCTGACCAATTCACCGCTCGGATTTTCAGCAACCGTTGCTCCCGGACCCGATTCATTATTGCAAAAGCATTCAGGAGACAATCAATATGCCGCGCCAAATGCGCCATTACCGGATTCTGTTAAAGTATTCGTACACGATGTATATGATAACCCGCAGCGCAATGTCCCGATCCTTTTTCAGGTAATAACCGGCGGCGGCAGTATCGGGGGTTCGGCATCCAAAACAGTAAAAACAAATTCTCTGGGAATCGCCGCCGTGTTATGGACCCTTGGCAGTTCCCAGGGGGAAAACTCGCATTCGCTTAAAGCATCGATGGTTTCGGATCCTCAAAAATCGGTCACTTTTCAGGCGTCGACATCCATGGCCCCGATCAAGGAATTAAAATATATATCCGGCAGAAATCAAACCGGAACCGTCGGAACGACGCTGAATAATCCGTTTGTCGTACAATTACTGGACAGTTTGGGAATTCCCCGCGGTGGTTTTCAAATCAAGTTTAAAGTAATGTCCGGCGGCGGAAATTTTGGCGGTGAGACGGAAAAAACAGTACAGACAGACCCCGATGGAAAAGCGGCCGTCATGTTGACATTGGGACAAACCGCGGGAACGGACAACAATATCATCAAGGCAACCTGTGATGGTATTACGGATGAAGTGGATTTTACAGCGTCGGCAAATGCCGGAGCGCCGAAATATATGCAAAAAGAAAACGGCGATAAACAAAACGGCAGTATTGCACAGGTATTACCACTACCGTTAACCGTAAAAATAACCGATCTTTATGGAAACCCGGTGTCCGGTCAGCCGGTCACTTTTACTGTTGTTGACGATAAAGGTTACGTGAACGATAAAAAAAGCGATACCGTCAATTCAAACGCGCTTGGGCTTGCCCAGGTGACGCATAAACTTGGCCCGACGCCGGGAAGTTACAGCGTGAATGTTACATCAACATTTAACAACAATCATTTGACCGGTTCCCCGGCCGTTTTTACAGCAACGGCAACTTCCGAACCGGCCAAACTGGAATATGTATCGGGAGACAGCACGATCGGTGTTATTAACCAGCAGGTGCCTCTGCCCCTGCAGGTCAGAATAACCGATAAAAACGGTTACCCGGTCAGTAATTATAATGTAACTTTTGTTTCGGAAAGCGGCGGCGGAAACTTTAACGGCAATCTTCAGATCCAGCAAACAACAAACGAACAGGGCGTTGCTTCGGTTTACCCGGCGCTTGGCGACAGGGTTGGATACTATATATATGTATTTAAAGCGACAGCCTTTGGCGAAGCGGGCGAACCCTTGTCGGGTTCCCCGTACAGATTTTATATTTCGGCCAAAAAATCCGACGCCGAAAAAATCGAACTCGTTGCCGGCGATGATCAGTCCGGCCAGGCGGGTGAATTTTTGACATCGTCTTTACAGGTTAAGGTAAAAAATATCGAAAATAATATTGTACCGAACCATGACGTTACTTTTACCGTAATTAAAGGCTCCGGAAAGCTGGGTAACAGTCAATCCGACAAATTAACCATTAAAACGGCCTCTAACGGTATTGCCAAAGTGGATTTTAAACTCGGCACAGAAATTGGCGACAGTACACATAAGGTGCAGGTCACATCGAATAACGGATTATACAACCTGGTTAATTCACCCATTACAATTGTGGCGGACGCGCCCTATGGTCAGCCGGATTCCATAAAATCCTCAATCAACATATCGAATCCGGTAATTCCGGCCGACGGACAGACCCAACTCGTTATCACAATTCATTTAAAGGATGAAAAAAACAACCCGGTGCCGGGAGAAGAATTACTGGTTAACATTACCGGATCGAACAATACCGTTCAACAGCCGGGGGCGGCAACGGACGGGAACGGTTCGGCAACAGCCTCCGTAACGTCCACAAAAGCCGAAAGAAAAAAGATAACGGTGAATGTTAAAAATAAAAATATTACTTTAAAATCCATTGTGAATGTGGATTTTGTTGCCGGAACGGCGCAAAACATTGAGGAAAAATTTGGTAATAATCAAACCGGAACACTCAATTCCGTACTGCCGAACCCTCTTGTGGTTAAAGTGACGGACGCTTTCGGCAACGCCGTAAAAGACCACAGGGTTACATTTTCTGTTAAAACCGGCAAGGGTACGGTGCAGGACAATCAGCCGGTTTTAACCGATACAGCCGGGCTGGCAAAGTGCAACTGGATCCTGGGTCCGACCATCGGAGAACAAACCCTTGAAGCAACAGCCGAAAATGTAACCGGCTCGGTTTTATTCAGAGCGCTTGCAGGTATGCCGGCAATCGCGACGATCCAGAAAATCAAAGGCGACGAACAATTTGCCTCACCCGGCACATTGTTTCCCGATTCGATCATCGTCAGGATCAAGGACAGTTCCGAACATCCCATCAGTGCGATACCGGTTTATTTCAGTATAGAACAGGGTGACGCCAGTTTTACCAGTCCCCCGGTGGTGAACAGCGACAGCTACGGCTATGCCCGCGCCAAACTGGCCGCCGGCCAGCATATCGGTATCGTAATTATCAGGGTCCGTTTGAACGACACACTTTTTATTGATTTTACCTGTTCTGTATCGGCATCTCTGCCGGATACGATTATCCATATCCTGGGTGACGGCAGCGAAAGCACGGTGGGTTCGGAAATTTATCCGCTGACCGTGAAGGTGTTGGATAAAGAATCAAATCCTATTTCCGGCGTTCCGGTCACGTTTACCGGTTTGACCGACGGCGGTATTATAACGGACGAACAACCGATACGGACCAACAGTACCGGCCAGGCATCCGCGCACGCAAAACTGGATACGGTTTCGGGTATGTACCTGTTCAGCGCGACAAACACAAGCCTGAAAGGTTCCCCTGTTATTTTTCATGTTAAAGCATTACCGGATAACGCATCGGATATAATCTTTGCCGGCGGCAACAATCAAACCGGCGATCCCTTAAAAATACTTGAAAAGCCCCTGCAAATAAAAATAATCGACCGGTACGGCAACGGCATTCCGGATATTGCGGTTACTTTTCAGGTAACAAACGGCGGCGGACAGATTATTCAGGATCAGCCCGTAATCACAGACAGCCTGGGTGTTGCCTCAAGCCGCTGGTCGTTAGGAAGCAGCGGTGAACAGCGAGTAACGGTGACATCCCCTGTTCTGCCCCAAAAAGCCCTTGTATTCACAGCGAACTTGAAAGAAAATCTGCTGCCGGTTATAACTGTCGTATCCGACACATCAATTTATGAAAATAATACCTTAATATTTAAAGTTGCTGCAATTGACCCGGAGGGCGGTGAGGTCGCACTCGCCGCTCTCAATTTACCCGACGACGCAGAGTTTGATGCGGTTGAAACCAGGCAGTTCAGCTGGACGCCCGGCTATAACGACCAGGGAGATTATTTTATAGAGTTTACGGCAACGGATGAAAGCGGCGGCAAAGCATCCAAAACAGTCACTATCCATGTTTTGAATGTCAACAGAAAACCGGGTATTTTATCCACCATACCGGAACAAACAAATGTACAGGCCCATTTTAACAAGGTGCAGGCATTTGAGGTGAAAGCCACGGACGCAGATAATGACACATTACATTATTGCTGGTATGTGGATGAAAAACTGATAAAGTCCCAAAATGATTCGGCATACCTCATGATTATGCCGAATGAATCCTGGCCCGAACAATTTAATGTCGATGTTGTCATTACGGATAAAATCGACACGGTCGGGCATAGCTGGACAGTTAAAATTATCCAAACCAAAGTCGAATTAACGTTGTTCGAAGCTCAGGCGGACAAAGATTTGATAAATATTGTCTGGCAAACACGTAATGAAAATAACACGACCGGTTACAACATTTTGCGCGCCACAGCTTTTAACGGGCCGTATTCAAAAATAAATCAATCGTTAATTCCAGCCACACGTGAAGAAGAATATAAATATACAGATAATCCTGCTGGCGGTTCCAGGATTTATTATTACAAACTGGAAGAATTGGCCGCCAACGGGGAGTGTTATACATTTGCACCGGTTCAGGTAAAAATAGCCCTGCCGGAGAGCAACCGTTTATTACAAAATTATCCGAATCCCTTTAACCCGGAAACGACCATAAAATATGAACTCAAAAATCCGCAGTTTGTTGAAATCCGGATATTTAATATATCGGGCCAGTTAATCAAAACAATTTTTTCAGGCCAACTGGATGCGGGTTATCATTTGACGACCTGGAACGGGCAAAACGATAACGATATTCATGTGACATCAGGAATTTACTATTGCCTGATGACCGGCGAAAACTGG
>JAFGSB010000090.1 GCA_016934825.1 Candidatus Zhuqueibacterota bacterium | reverse complement strand
TCGGATTCCACAATCGCGCCGCCCCGGGGCACATCAAGCCGTACCGTCACCCGTTGCGCTGTTTCCGGGTACAGGTATATATTGGGTTTTTTGACGTATATTGAATCATCAATTACCCCGCCATTTTCATTGATTTGTGTTTTCAACGGATCTTTATTGGTGGAGCAGGCGACTACCAGGCTTAACATCACGAACAGGGAAATAGTTATTTTCATTTATCCCTCTCGTTTGTAATATAAAAATTATATAACACACTCTAATCAATTTTTTTTACAAATTCAAGAAAATTTTTTGAATGGATAATGTTGAATAACGGAGCCCTCCGAGGGCTGAGTGCGAAATAGCTCCTTAAATTGCTCATTGGCTTCAGATCCAACCTGGGATGCAGAAATCAATACGAAACAGAGTTTTGCGGACAACTGTCTTCCAATCTGGAGATTGGAACGGGGAGAAATATCTCCTTAAACTTTAACTCAAAATAGTTTAATAGTCAAATGCGCCTAAGGTGCATCCGCCTTCATCGGACTTTTAGTCCGGCTCTGGCTGAAAGTCAATCCCTGACTAAACGAATAGAATGTCCAAACTGCTTTTCTAAATTTCTGTAGCCATATATGTAAAAGTCGCTCTTTAAGCTGTAACTGACGAAGTGAAGAGAGCTCTCGGTAGAGAACCAAATGATGGCTATGTCGCACATATCGAGGAAACAACCCTTGCAGAAGCGGTACCCGCCCACGCGGTACCCGCCCGGCTGCATGATAAAGCCGCTTTCATTGATCGCGCCGGTATTAGGACTGTTCAAATGCGTTGTTTTGGTTTCTTTCTTTTTACAGCTAGCAACAGAAATGACGCCAAGATAATCAACCAGTGTCCCCCAATCATCATCACTTGGCACATGCCAACTTTCAGGAGCAATATTGCGGCTGTCCTGTACTGCATACCAGTTGTACAACGCACCACATATGGCTGCGTTATTACTGTCGTTATCATAATAACAGTAAGCGCCGGTTGTTAAATTATTCCATTCTGGATTGCCGGTTACATTTGGAATAGCATCACCATTGCGGTAATGAGTTACCTTTAAATTTTCAGCCATCCACCATTGGTTTCCGATTTTTACGGTTTTATAGACATTTCCGTCTATATCGGTTAAAGTTCCGGTTTCTATTTTTTTGGTTTCTTCTTCCTGTTGTCTGTAACTTTTACTACAGTACAGTAATGAAAGAATTACAAAAGTAATAAAAACAGTTTTATAAATTGATGTTCGTTTTTTCATGATGTTCCTCTTTTAATTGGTTTTGGCTATAAAAATTATATGTAACCGGATATAAATATAGTATAAATTAAATATGATAGTTTGTCAAGTAAATAACAGTATTTTTTTCCATTGCTACAACCACGGGGACGGATGATTACGGGGAATTAAAAAAGCTAAATGGCAGCGGAAGGGGTGTGAGACGAAAGAGGGTAAAAGTGTAAATGCACAAGTTTTAACGAAAGAGTTTCGCGGGCAATTGTCTTCCAAGCTGGAGATTGGAACGGGGGAGATAATTTTTCGCAAAGGGAAAAATCCAATAAAGGATTGGCCCATCAGGCTTTTTTTGTACGAAATATTCTTATCTGGAAAATCAAACCTATAAAAAACAATACAATAAAAATAAAAATATTTGAATCCGTTAACAAGAAATTAGAATGAATGATCGCAAGGGCGCCCACGGCGGCCGACAGGACGATCAGGGCGTAATCAAATGCCATGGATAAAAGCACCGCGCCGATAATGCCGCCCGCCAGCGCGACAAGCCATAAAAAGGGTAAGGCGCTCAACCCGGCAAAAATGAGAAACGACCGGGTAAAATACCAGCCGGCCATAAAGCCGGAGAAAAAAACCGCGATCCGCTGTACGAATATCGCCATTAATGCGCCCAGAAGACCAAGGCCGATGGACAAAATCAGGGTAACCAATAAATTATTGAAAGCAAATACATATTGCGCGGTATAAAATCCGCTGGCGAATCCAACCAGACCGACAAACAGCCAGAAAAATTTACGTCCCATAAATAGCAGAATCAAACCGGCTAACAGTGAAAATATATTCATAATTTTAATTCCCGTTGACTAAACCGGATGAAACTGAACTCCGGCATAACCGTTTTTAAATGTCGTTAAAATGTGTTTAAACAGATTCATGAAACCCGCATTAAAACAAACAAAAAGAGATTAAAAAAAGCTTGTTATCTCGTGTAATGATTTTTTGGCAATATCCGGGGAAAAAACACCCTCCGCGGGATGGCCGACAACCAGTATAACAAAGGGCCGTTCATTGCCGGGACGATTTAAAAGAGTATTTAAAAAATTCATTTTCGCGGGCGTGTAGGTCAGAGTGCCCAGACCTGTAAAATGCAGGGCAGTCAGCAGTATGCCGGTTGCCAGACCGACCGATTCCAGGGGATAATAATTCCTGACGCGGCCGCCCCCTGGATCTATACCGTATCGCTGCATGAACACAACAATGAGATACGGCGCGATCTCGAGGAACTCTTTGTTTTCATCGGTGCCCAATGGTTTCAGAGCCTGCAGCCACTCTTCCGGCGCAGTTTTCTGATAAAAGTCCCGCTCGATTTTTTCCGCTTCCCGTCTTATTGTTCGTTTTACTTCGGGGTCCGAAACAACCGCAAAATGCCAGGGCTGTTTATTGGCGCCGCTGGGCGCCGAACCGGCCGCGGCGATACAGTTTTTAATAATTTCGATTGATACCGGTTTATCCGAAAACCGGCGGACCGATCTTCGTTTTTGAATATTCGATAAAAATTTGCCTGAATTGCGCCGCATGATTTTATCAATTTGGTCTTTCGGGTTGTTTAAAGCAAATCTATCAAAAGGCATCGTTACCTCTTTGTTAAACCGTTACATTATCAATAACGAACGTTTTCATTACACCTGAACATAGTCCTGTTTATCCGCCGGTTTTATCAATCCCGTAATCAGATGATAAAGAGCAAACAGTTCCATTGAAAAAGGCAGATACCCCAGGTACCCCAATATCGGCATTTCGAACACATGCCAGAATCCGACAAACGGGACCTGGTAAATCCATTTGGGATAAGAGTAAAAATTCCACATTTCCCAGAAAAAGCCGCAAATCAGACAACCCAGCCATAAAGAGAAAACGGTCCGCCAATAAAGGCCGTATCTCTTACGCAAGAGAGAACGGTTTTTCAACCAGACGTTTACCGGTTCCAGAATAAACCATACGGAAAGCCATACAAACGGGAAAAAATAACGCGGCCGAATTATTAACAGGGTCAGCATGAGCCAGCCGCATAAAAAATAAACGGCAAGCCGTATTTTCCCCGGAAGTTCATGTGGGTCTTTGCCTTTATTGAACCACTTGAAAGATGCGGCCAGTTCCGCTGTTCCGAACACAGCGGGTATAACCGAGGAAAAACTCAGGGTGGCGAAAATGGCGTATTCCCAATCGGTAAAATACTGCCGCCCCACGTACATCCAGTTTTGCGTCCGCAGATTGATAAGTTCGAACAGCCACCATGCCGGTGCGGAGATAATAAACAACCCGATATACTTTCCGATACTTCGGGTATAAAGTGAAGTTCCTTTGCGCATGAAAACCAGGGCGTCTATGATCAGGCAGTAGCCCAGCCACATAGGAAAGAAAAAAATATGCGTTCGTAATCCGGGCAGCGTCCAGTTTAACAACCAGCCGGTAATAAGGAGCAGCAGGCCAAACCAGCCCCGGTATGAAAATTTTTGTTCAAATAAATGCATCATCGTGACCTTGTGCGGGAATTATTAAAAATCAAATAAAGAATCGTATTCAACAAACTTACATACTGTTATAAACAAATTAGGCTACAACGGATATAATGTCAAGTAAATTTTAACAATATCAATTTTCAGCCGAAATTTTGAACCGGGGATAAAAAATCATTCAACGTGTTTTGTAATTTTTTAAATAAAAGGAATTATATTGGTTAAAGGGCTGAATAAAAAAATATTAATCTTCCAATTTGTTAAGCCAATTAAACTTCAAAATGATTGATGTAATGATGATGACCGTAAAACCGATTACAATCGGGGTCACTTCTTTGATAACCAGATACAGCGGTGTAGCGACCAGTGCAATTTGCCAGACAAGACCGATAAGAATATTAAACCAGTCACGGCCAAAGTTTTTATTCCGTTTAAAATCGGGGTTCTCCGCTTTGACTTTTTGGTAAATCGCGCCCCAACATCCCCATGGTTTGACCGTTTTATAAAATTTTTTCAATACCTCATCGTCCTCCGGTTTTGTGACCAGACTGCCGACAATGCAGGCAATTGTTGAAATACCCAGAATAATCGGAAATCCGTTAATGGCCGACAGTTCCGGGAATAATTTGGGAACAGCCATAGCGGCAATAATTCCAATTATCATTCCCCAGAAATAGCCGTGACCGTTGAAACGCCACCAGTACCATTTTAACACATTGGATGCGGTGTAACCGCCCCAAAGGGCCGATACGATCCACAGGGTAATTTCATTGATCGATTCTACAATAAAACCAAAACCGATACCCGCGGCGACAACGGCAAGCGAAGAAATATAACTCATAAAGATATATCTTTTGTTGGAAGCATTGGGATTAATATATTTTTTGTATATATCGTTGACGATATAGGCGGGCGCGGCATTCACCGTAGCCGCAAATGTCGACATAAATGCGGCAAGCAGTCCGGCAAGCAGTATTCCTTTTAAACCGACGGGGATAAAATTTTTAATGGCATAAGGTAAAACGAGTTCGAAATCGATATCCGAACCCATTGATTTTAAAGCCGGACTGAAATAAGCCAGCGCCAGCACCGTTAAACCGCCGATTAACAGGTAACGCGGGAACATTAACACAACATTTACAAATCCGCTCATTTTACCCGCTTCTTTCGGACTGCGGGTTGCCAGGATCCTCTGCATATCATAATTTGGCGCCGGACCGGCCATGCTGATCAATATTCCTTTAAACATCATCATCATAAAAAATATAGCAAACAGGGAATAACCGTCGTCTACTATTTTTGTATTCACCGAATCTATAAATCCGGACCAGTCAAGATCAAGATGCCATCCCCAAAAAACGTTTTTCCAGCCTTCGGGAATTACATTATCCAGCATTGAGGGTGAAACTTTCATCATCGCTATAATTGCAACCGCAATAGAAGCAACCGTCATGATCGCAAACTGTAATACTTCGGTAAAAACAACACTAAACATGCCTCCCGAAACAACATAAATCGTTGTTATACTGAGAAAAATAACTGCGTATGTATTGGCGGAAAAAGTACCGGGTAAAAACATGGATGAAAATTTTCCAATTCCCTGGAAAGCATAGGCAAGGAATCCGATCACACTGACCAGGGCAAAAATAACGACACTGATATGTGAAAGTTTGGAACCTGTTCCGGTCCCAAATCTTGTTTGTATCCATTCGGCGCCGGTCAACACATTCGATCGGCGCAGCCATATTGATAAATAAACCATGAGAAAAATCTGGTTAAAAACAGGCCATATCCAGGGCAGCCAGGCGCTTTTCAAGCCGTAAACAAATCCCAGATATACCAGCCACATCGTTCCGGTAATATCAAACATACCCGAAGCATTCGAGATCCCCAGTACATACCAGGGCATGCTGTTTTCCCCGAGGAAATATGAATCGAGACCTTTTGAGGCTCTTTTAGAAATATAAACACCGATAAGGATCGTAAGTAAAAGGTAACCAATTATTATGGAGATATCGATAATGTGCAGCTGCATAATATTCTCCTTGAATTTTCTTCAATCATAACAGGACTGCACGATCCCCGCAACGGACATTCAGTCCTGATCTGGATTGTAAATTCACTATAATAATGTGACTCTGGTGTCCGGTTAACGGACACCGCTACCTGATCCGGCTTACAATTTCAATAAATCAGCAAACAATAATAAAGCTATAACCAAAGAGAACATAAAAGTCTATGGGGCGTTCAGGCGTCAAACTGCCGCCTGAGTAAAAATATAAATCAATGTACAAAATTTTTAAATAAATTAAAATACTTTATACAATATTTCATTTATGTACGGGTTAATATCTAATCTACATATCATAAAACAGCAACAATTAAATGTTTGGGGGGATGGCCGGATTCAAACCGGAAATTAGTGGGTACTGTATTAATTATAAACTTGCTCCCGGGCGAAATGCAAAGATATATAAAGTTGGATGATACTGCGGAATTGGACAAAAGAAGAAAAGAAGAAAATAAAAAAGTAACTAAAAATAATCACATAATAAAAAGTACTTCCGGGCGAAATGGTCTAAACCCCCTGATAATATCAATTCTTTAATGACGAAAACGTTAAATGGAATAAAATAAATCCACATATTATCTCTGGTTTTTCAATTTAGCCTCAATTGAAATTTCAGTATGCGGGATCGCTTCCAGACGTTCTCTGTTAATTGGTTTTCCGGTAACTCTGCAAATACCGTAGGTTTTATTCTCGATGCGTTCCAATGCCCGGTCAAGGTAGCCAATCAATTTTTTCTGGCGGTCCATCATGAGATATGCGTGTTCCCTGTCAGTACCGACAGATGCAGAATCGGCAAGATGAAAGCTATATCCGGAATCGCTATCCAGTTCCTCGCGATTATCATTTGACAAATAGCTCTTCCATCTATCTATTTCATCCAACGCATCCTGACGTTTTTGTAAAATGAGCTTACGGAAATATTCCAACTCCTTATCATTAAATGGAGTTTTTATTTTTTCATTTGACTTTTCCGAGGACTTTTTCTTATTTACATCGACCATATCCCCATTCCTTTTTAAACCAAATTAATAATTATATATTTATTTTATTAATTTCTATAAATGAAGTTATTAATATAAAGAAAAAAAGGATAAAAAGAAATACTTTTTTCACTTTAACACGCTTTTTAATATGGCATGAACATTCCTGTATAATTGAAATCAACCGTAACGGTAAAATACAAAAACACAAATTTTGAACTTTTATTCCCCCAAAAGTACATTTATTGTTAATTGCAATTTCGGATTTAATATAGACGGCATTACCGTTTACGTTACACTTTCCATATATTATTGATAATTTTGGGTATTATCATTTCCGGACCCGTTTTAAGAATGATGTATTCCCCTTTAATCCATTATTTATAAAAAATTTGAAATTTAGGTCACGAGGCGGTGACCGTCAACCGGACACCTGTGTCATTTGGCAAGAAAAAAAAGAATGAGTAAAAATTTATTACTTAAGCCAGACTCGCTCGATTGTTCGTCGATTGTCGATAAGCAGGAACATATAAACTATTTCCAGTTTTATCATCTCTTTATCATTTTTTCGAAGCCACTCGGCAAGCCAGGCAAAGCGCAGGGAGATTATATATTCGTACAAATACCGCCAGGTCCAAACCGTCATAAAATGATTATCTTGAAGTTCTCGTACAAAAGAACAAATCACACCGCTAATCAGGCCCTTGGGCTCCTCCATTCCAAGGCAGCCTATCATATTGGCAACATCATACAATTCAGGTTTATCTCCCATGAATTCCCAGTCAATTACCTTGCGGATATTGTTCCTTCTCCAGATCACATTTAGCGCATGAAAATCACCATGACAAAACGCAACAGGCAGGGTATCATGGTATTTAAAGAAATCATGATGTAAAAACATATATATCTCTGTTAATTCGGGCAACAATTGCGGATTGTACTGTTTTACCCGGTGCATAAAATCCAGTATATATTTTTTTATCGAAAATACTTCCCCTTTAATCACTTTTGGCAAGCCGGATGAATGTTTTTTCATATCGATCAGGAAATTGGCCAATGCTGTACCCCGCCATTCATCGAAAACATAATCAGGTCTGGAAAGCGGAATCCCTTTTATATAAGGTACAATTTGCCAGTACTGCTTAACATACTCCACAATATCATTACCCTGTAAATCGGGGAGGTATGGTTCCACGGTGGTAATTCCCTTTTCATAAAAATAACGGAGTGTCTTGGAGATATTTAATTTGTTTTGCAGGCTGGATGAAGGGATCTGTTCAAGAATGTAAAGCCGTTCCTTGTTATCTTCAATTACCATCCGGTATTCCGTCCTCTCCGGACTACCGTTAATAACAATCTCCGGGTGAAGCGATTTTAATTTCAAACCCCAAAACTGCAAAATGGTTTCAAGATGTTGAAACGAATACATGTTGTTATTTCTCTTTAATGATTAAAGTATTTACGTTGACCGTTGTTTCGATTTTATCAAAATCAGTTATCTGTAACAGTGAATAAAGATTTTTTGAAAATCATCGTAACGAAATGTAAGTATACTTTAAAAAATATAATTTGGATCAAGGAGCCGTTGAATAAGGCAATCCATTAAAAAACTCATCTGAAACCAAATAAAATCAGATATTAATTAATTCTCCACTGATAAGAACAAATTTTATCTTTCTCATCAACTATGCCAGACAGAAAACTAAAATAGATACTTTTTGATTTGGTTGACTTTATTTTAATTCTAAATTACATATTTTGTTTATCTCGCTCAACAATCTGGTTTTATCAACAGGTTTAACAAGATAACTATCGGCCATTTCATTAAAAGAGGCGGTAACATGTTTGAAATCGGATAACGCCGTAACCATAATTATTTTTGTTCTTTTCTCAAAGGGAACATTATATTCCTTTTCGATTTTTCGAATAAACTGTAAAACAGTATGACCATCGGTTTCAGGCATCATAATATCAAGTAAAATTAAATTGAATGGAATATTCACATTCATAGCATGCCTGAACTTTTCAATTGCATCTGAACCATTAAATGCAGGAATACATTGTCCGTAAATGTTTAAATATTTTACAAATAATTTGATATTTACGGGATCATCATCTACGATTAAAGTTTTCATAATGCTCCTGTTGATATTCCCTAAAGCTGGAAACGACTTTCAGGGGTGGACAATTTACAATTTCTTATTCTTATAGTTTTGTCAATGACAATTTGGTGATTTGACCCTTTTAAAAACCAAAAAATTATGCTAAATTTATTTAACCCCATAATAGCCTATTCCCTGGAATATTTTTTAACTATATGAAATTTTTTTAATAATTACAAGAAAAATTTTATTTTTACTAAAATAAGTGTATCACGAACTCAAATATTATAAAAATAAACCAACAGGAGTAGCAAATTTATACTCCTGCTGGTTAGAATTTATATAAAAGATTATGCGTCAACTTTTGCCCCGTCATTACTTTTTTCCACTTCTTCCCTGATCTTTTCCATATCCAGTTCTCTGACCTGTTTAATAATATCTTCCAAACCGGCTTCTGGTAAAGCTCCCGGCTGTTTATAAAGCAATATTTTATCTCGGAATATGGCCAGCGTAGGGATGGACTGAATTCCGAAAGCGGCTGCCAGTTCCTGTTCCTTTTCTGTGTTAACTTTGGTGAAAGCAATATCGGGATGTTTTTCAGATACTTTTTCAAATGTGGGACCAAATATCCGACAAGGACCGCACCATTCGGCCCAAAAATCTATAAGAACGATCTCATTATTTTCCAACGTATTTTCAAGTTCATTCATTTTAAGATTAACTGTTGACATTTTTTCTCCTTTCAACTATAAGTGATTTTAAAGATTAGATGACAAAACACTAAAAAAGATTCAGTTATTACCGCGAATACTCAGAAAATAATTATAAAATCTACTTTTTCCAAAATACGGAAAATAACAAAATGTCAAAGCGACACCTAAAATCGAATCACTGAAAATACCGGGAAATTATTTAAAACATCAAAACATGGTCCCCGCAAACTGAATTAACCGGTAAACCGTTACATCATTCTATGCTAAATCTCGGAGATAACCTGATTCAATACTTCATGCAATTTATTGATTTTATATGGTTTGGCGATGACGCCAGAAAAACCGTAATCTTTAAAATTCGACATAATCGGATCGTTTGAATAACCGCTTGACACGATAGCCTTAACATTCGGATCAATTTTTTTTAATTCTTTAATGGTTTCCTTTCCACCCATTCCTCCGGGAATCGTTAAATCCATGATAACGGCGTGAAAAGGTTCCTTTATTTGTTGTGCTTCAGAATAGTATTGGATAGCTTCATGACCGTCTTTCGCTTTCAGAGTATTAAAACCCGTACTTTGCAAAAGGTCACATACCATATCCAGAACATATTCTTCATCATCCATAACTAATATCTTTCCATATCCTGACATATAATTCTCATTCATTCTCACTTTTCCTTTTAATCCTTCTCGGGTAGCAGGTAAATAAATAATAAATTTTGATCCTGTTCCAAATTCTGACTCGACGTTAATATAACCTTTATGATTTTCAATGATAGAATATGCAACAGAAAGACCCAGGCCGCTTCCTTTTTGTTTAGTCGAAAAATACGGATCAAAAATTTTGGAAACGATCTCCAGAGGGATACCTGTTCCATAATCCTGAATTGTAATTTTGATATATATACCTTTTTCTAAAAAATTTGCTGAATCATTTTTTTTATAAAAATAATTTTCCGCAAAAATGTCAACACATCCGCCTTCCGGCATAGCCTGCTCCGCGTTGATCAACAGATTGTTAATGACCTGTGTGATTTGTCCCTTATCGACTGACACATTCCATAATCTTTCACCAAAGTGTTCCCTGCATGTAATATTGGAACCACTAAGAGATAAATTGACAGCCTCCCGGATAATCTCCTGAATTGAACAGAGACTTTTGATCGGTTTACCGCCTTTTGAAAAAGTCAGTAACTGTTGAGTTAGGGACGTCGCCTGTGCGGCGCTGGATTCTATGTTATGCAAATAGGTATCCAACTTGAAATTGCTATCAATATTCATTCTTGCTAACTGGGCATTTCCCAAAATAACGGACAATCTGTTATTAAAATCATGGGCAATACCGCCGGCAAGCAACCCGGTCGATTCCAGTTTTTGAGTCTTTTGAATTTCATCTTCCATTAACTTTTGTTCACTTATGTCGATCAAAGACATCAATAATGCCGGTTTTCCTTCAAACCGGATTCTTTTGGTATAATTATCAACATATTTTATAGTTCCGTTTTTACTGATCCCACGGAATGTAAAACGGTTGGCAATAATACGGGGACGAGTTAACAGTTCCCTCCCTTTCTTGATAAGAATTCGTAAATCATCAGGATATATTGTTTTTAAATAATCATTCGGTTTCCAGTTCCTGATCTCATTCTGGTTATATTCCGTAAGTTTACAGAATGCTTCATTAAAATATTTTACTACACCATTTTGAAATATTACAATGGCCAACAAAGACTGTTCAGAAATTAACCTGAATTTTTCTTCACTTTCCTTTAAAGCCGCCTCAGCGAATTTTTTCTCGCTGATATCATGAATAATTCCATCGTAATATACCGGCTTTTTATTTTCATTATAAACGGCGGTAGTACTTATCGAAGCCCAGAAGGCGGTCCCGTCTTTGCGAAGTAATTCAACTTCAAAATCTTCCACTGTATGATATTTATTCAACAGATCCAGAAACCCGTTCCTGTCTTTTTTGTGCAAATAAATATCAACAATATTTACTTTTTCCAACTCTTCCCAGTTCTTATAACCAAATAACCTGATAGTGGCTAAGTTTGCTGAAATAAATCGTCCTGCCGGATTGGAACGATATAAACCCAGAGGAATATTATTTTGTAAATTTCTGAATTTTCGTTCACTTTCTATCAGGGCCTTATAAATCTTTTTACGATAAGTCATATCATGGACAAATACAAGATCCGCATAGTTACCTTCGTATTGAATAACACTGGCATATATTTCGATTAATTGTTCTTTATCCCCAATCGATTTTATTAAAGATTCATAAAACGGACTTTTATTTTTTTGCCGAATTCCTTTTTGATATAACTTTATAAATTTATCTCGGTCGCCCTCATTAATTAATTCCAGGAACGGTATTCCAATCAGCTTTTCATCCGTATACCCAAGTATATTCGCCAGATTGTCATTGACATATTTAAATACGAAATCCTGAATAATCCCTATACCGTCATGAGCTCTTGCAACTATTTGCCTGTATGGTAATTCATTATCATGCAAAGATTCCGGCAATTCATTATGTTCGGTTAAACCGGTTATAACAAAAAAAGTACCTTTGAATTTATTGTTCTCATATAACGCCTTTATGAAAATTTCGGTCAATACCCTGTTACCGCATTTTGACAACCAGCGTTGTTTTATTTTGAACGATTCCGCACTATTATATTTATTATTTAGTTTTTCATATTTTGTTTTGCCGGGTTTTGGTAAAAAGTTTGTCAACAATTGACCAATTAATTCTTCCCGTGTATAGCCAAGCGTATTACATAATCCTGTATTAACATATTTAATTACGCCATCCTCATCACATAAACCAGCACCTTCTTTTATATTTTCAGCACAAAAGTAAAATAACTGTCCATTCAACGGAATATTTTTCTCCGGTACTTTTCCTTTTGCAGTTTTATTTGATCTTCCTCCCCCACCTGCAATTGCCCGGCGCTTTTTTTTCCTTTCCGACACAGGAGAATTACTTTGGGGCATTGGTATCTCCGATTCATTGAAAAAATGGTTTATAAAAAGAATCCAAATTAAAATTATTTGCAATTTTTGTGCCATTGTAAAATCGAAAAACAATATAATTTATTGTTTTTATT
>JAFGSB010000089.1 GCA_016934825.1 Candidatus Zhuqueibacterota bacterium | reverse complement strand
TTGTTTTGCTGTCTTTCTCTTTTCCGTGAAATATTGATTGGAAAGGCTATAGCGTAGTAGAGGTCATATGGCCTAAACGGAAATAAAATTTTAGTGAATAGTTTTTTACTTACCTGGTAAAAAATTAAAATTTAAAATTCGGTTCTCAATAAAGCCAGTACAAATAAAATGTGCTGGCTTTTAATATTATAGATAAAATTAGATACATGGGGATAAGTGAATAAATGTTGCCTGTAACTATCGGAATATTTGTTTTTAATAAAATGTTAAGGTAACACCTGTTTTATTCTAACAAATACTGTTTTGTTAGGCCTATGTTTATTCATCCTGTATTATAATGATGACGTAAACATTATTATGGGAATGAAAATAAAATAGTAATATACCCGTTGAATCGATTTTTATTCTGACTTTTGTACTCCTAAAGTATTCCGAATTTCTTATATCACTGATAAAATAATGTTCAATAAAATATCATCGAATTAAGATGGTTTTGTTTTTCTTGATTTGGACAATGATAAAATATTAAGATGATGACCCGCATTGTTATCAGAATTTTACAATAAATCATGGGGTGGAATCAAAACGTTTAACAACAGGGAGAAGAAAAGATGAAAGTAATTTATTCAATCTTTTTTTGGGTGATTTTTACTATTTTATTCATTTCGGCATTTACTTTATATGCCCAGGTAACTACTGTTGATACGGAAAATGCTTATTATGTCGACAAATTGTTCGGCACACGTTTTTCCTTCGCTCCGCAGTCCGACCAGATCATGATTAAATTCGCCGGCAAGGCAAACGGATTGCAAAAATCGGCAAGATCTGTGATTGATTCCAATCATCTTGAAACCATTCACGATGCTGTCGGAAACTATCATTTTGGAGTATATAAGGTCCCTGCCGGTCACACCGTATCTTCGATTTCATCTCTTCTGAAAGCGGACCCCAATGTGCTGGCCGTTTGTCCGGTCATGACCGATCAGGAGGGTTACCCGCGTTATTTTATACCCAATGAATTCACGGTCCAATTCAATGAAACACATGCAAAAGACGAGATGGTTCGTATCATACGGTCCTATGGATGCACGATTATTAAAGAACAATGGACTTACGGTTATTACACATTGTCGGTTCCCGCTGGAAAAGAGTTGTTCGAAACCATCAGAACATTTACGGATTTGCCGGAGGTTAAATTTTCCGAGCTGAGTTATATCGGTTTTAAAGATTACTGTTTTGATCCGAATGATACCTTTTACGCGCAGCAATGGGCCCTGAATAATGTGGGAACGGGCGGCGGCTCTGCCGATGCCGATACCGATGCGCGTGAAGGCTGGGATATCGAGCGTGGAGATGCCGATATACTGGTTGTCATTATCGACACCGGCGTTGAATGGACACACCCGGATTTGAGGCCGAACATCGCGCAGAATTTATTTGAAGATGCGGATGCCGATGGTCATACCATCGAGTTTATCGGCGGCAATTGGGTACTTGATCCCGGAGACCTGAACGGCGTTGATGACGACGGCAACGGCAGGGATGATGATCTGGTCGGCTGGGATTTCGTGGATGATGATAACAATCCAACTCCGCAGGCAATAGACGCTGCTGACGATTTTTACCCGCACGGCACATGCTGCGCTGGTATCGCCGCGGCGGTGACCGATAATAACCAGGGTGTTGCGGGAATAGCTCATAACTGTCGTCTAATGGGTTTACGGGTTAATCTGTATTCGGGTATGAATCAAAACCGGGCTGACGCGATTAATTATGCAACGGATTTCAGGTTTAACTATGACGGCGTGGTTATCAGTTGCAGTTGGTCTGCGAGCGGGAATATCACCGCCATACATAACGCCATTGTGAATGCGCGAACGAATGCCGTGTTATGCTGTTTTGCTTCAGGTAACGGCAATACTACTCCCATAAGTTATCCGGCAAGATACATTGAAACTATGGCTGTCGGCGCCACAAGCGAATGTGATGAACGAAAAACCCCGACCAGTTGCGACGGTGAATTTTGGTGGGGCAGCAACTATGGGGATAGTCTTGATATTGCCGCACCCGGTGTAAATCTTTATACAACCGACATACAGGGCGCGGACGGATACGGCGGAGGTGATTATATCGCTGATATGAACGGAACATCCGGCGCTACTCCGCATGTTGCCGGAGCGGCGGCTTTATTACTCTCTTATGACAATTCGCTTGCACCGGCCGATCTCCAGGATATATTAATGCAGAGCGCGGACAAAGTGGGCGGATATGACTACTCTCATGATGCCTCACGGCCCGGACATTCCGTCGAGCTGGGTTACGGACGCCTGAACGTGAACCGCGCCTTGCAAATGCTGATGGCCCGCACCGGAGGGTTAACCGACCTGTTACCGACCCCTCTTGATCTCGTTTTGTCCATTGACCGTTCCGGCAGTATGGTATCGGCAAAACTGGACGCCGTTCAAAATGCCGCCTCTCAGGTTGTACAGTTGATGAATATCGGCGATAATATCGGTGTCACTATTTATGATGATATTGCTGAACCGCTTTTTCCTGTCGCCGGGGGCGTACAGGAAATAACTTCTCAAACCGTCAAAGACGATGCCATAACGGCTATTGGTTCTATTACACGGCGGGGCAGAACTTCCATCGGCGGTGGACTTTCCTTTGCCCAGGCTCAATTAGCCACAATCACTACCCCGAACTATCCCCAGGCAATAATCCTGATGTCCGATGGGCTCAGCAATGAACCCCCGTGGATACTTGATGAGGTCCCGTCCATACCGGCAACAACCGAAGCCTATACCATCGGTTTCGGTACGGTCGGCGAGGATGTGGATGAAGATTCATTACAATGGATTGCCTCGGAAACCGACGGTCTGTACTTTTTTGCCGGCGCCGACGCATTGTTAAACCAATCCGAACAAAATCGAATATCCAAAGCGGCAGCGTCAACCGGCGGTCTTGAAATTATCAAGGCTTACCAGGCTTCCCTGAATTTCGCGTCCAACCGGCAGATTGTGGATCTTTTTTCCAATTCCTTCAAGGAAAAATTTTCCGAACCCATTAACGTAGACGATTCCGTATATGAAATGAGATTCAGTTTTTTAGGTCAGGAAATAAAAGGCGAATACACCCTGATACTGTATTCACCGACCGGGAAAAAGATTGATCCCGAAGCTGCCGAAAAAGATGATATGATCGATTATATCGAAGGCAAGACCGTGCGCTCCTATACAGTACGAAAACCGGAAATCGGCACCTGGGAGATGGTGGGAACCGGCGTCGGACAAAGATATTTTATTTCCGCTTCAGGTTATTCTTATTTAAAAGCGATTTTGTCCATTGAGCATTGGGGTGTGTGCCGCCCGCTTTTGATAAAGCTTCGTTTGATCCAATTGGGCGAACCGGTGGTAAAAGCCAGTGTTATGGCAAACATTGGCCTGCCAAATAATGAGTACGTTCAAATTGAACTTTTTGATGACGGCAGACACGGGGACGGCCTACCTCAGGACGGTGTTTTTGCCAGCTTTTTTGACAATACCTGCAGAGAAGGCAGTTATACCGTGGAAACGTTCACAACCGGCGAAACAAAAAAAGATCATATATTTAACCGCTATAATATGGCTTCTGTCTTTTTAAAAAAAGCCCCCGATTTATGGGCGATCAAGGTTTCATTGCCCGATATGATTGCTCCTGCAAAAAATATGGTTAATATTCCAATACATATAAATCCCGTTCTGTTTGCGAGGGGTATTCAGTCTTTTTCAACCCAAATCGGGTTTGATTCGGATGTTATCAAACCGTCAAATGAAGTTCTTACCAGGGGCACTCTCTGTGCGGAAAAGTGGTCCGTGAAAATTAATCAACCAACAGAGAATAGTATTGAAATCAATGGAACGGGTGAAAGTTTGGAGGGAAGCGGTTCCCTGGTGCTTATTCCGTTCAAAGTCGTGGGTAAGAAGGGGGATAAATCGAAACTTCATTTTTCAGAATTTATATTTAAAGGTACGGAAAAGGAATATGATACAATACTCATAAACGGATCGTTCAAAGTGGGCGAAACCTTTTTGGAGGATGAAAAAACGGAAATAAAAGAAAATGAGAGACCTGTACCCGCAAGATTTGCTTTGTTGAATAATTATCCGAATCCTTTTAATCCCGAGACGAGAATCCGGTATGAGCTGGCAAAAATATCGCATGTCACCCTTACCGTTTATAACATACTGGGTCAAAAGGTCGTCACATTGGTGGATCAGAACCAACATGCGGGATATTATACAACACGCTGGAACGGAAAGGATGCTTACGGATTGCCCGTTGCCAGCGGAATTTATTTGTACCAATTAAAAACGGATCACTTTGTTGATGTGAAGAAAATGTACCTGTTAAAATAAGGACATATGACCTCCTCGCTCTTGACAAATTAGTCAAACAATAGTAATATAAAAGAAAGAAGCGAGGAGGTTTTATGAG
>JAFGSB010000088.1 GCA_016934825.1 Candidatus Zhuqueibacterota bacterium | reverse complement strand
AAAATTATTATATTTTTTAATATAAATATTGACAAAGCCAAAAATTATGCTTAATATAGCCGCTGAAATGAAGATAATTCATTTTTTTTATTAAGCAAGGAATAATTCGCGACCTGAATCAGCAGGTTTGATCATTATCAATCACAAATTAAATAAGGAGGGTTTATGAGACGCATTTTATTCGTGTTAACCCTTGTATTCAGTGTTGTAATTGCTGCACCCAACTTATTTTCAGCAGGTATCGATTTAACAGGTGTTGGAGCACGGGCAACGGCATTAGGCGGTAGTTTCCGGGCCGTAGCAGATGATTGGAGCGCCGTACACTGGAACCCGGCGGGTATGGTTTTTACCAATGGATTAACAGCCGGTTTTAGTACTGAATTCATCAGTGTTAAAGCAGGATATACACCTGCAAAAATTGGCGACCAGCTATTCAGTGCCACCAGTGGAGAAGAAGTGAACAATGAAGCCAAAACATTTTTTGTGCCCTCCGGCGGTTTGTATCACAGCAACGGTAAATATGCTGTTGGTTTGGGCGTGTGGGCTCCTTTTGGACTTGGCGCTAAATGGGATATTCTGAATACGGATGATTATAACGCAAAATACCCGGAATTCGATTACGATGATGATATGCAGGTCATTAATATCCAGCCTACTTTCGCTTATAAAGTGTCCGATAAATTTTCTGTTGGTTTAGGTGTCAGTTTTGTTTCAGCCACAATAACAATAGAAAAACCAAATTATACACCCAATCCGTATGTTTTTAGTCCCACTGTAACAGCTATTCTCAATGACCCAGCCAATGCAGCTTTAAAAGCAGGTTTGCAACAAGCTGGAGCTTTTGATGCTATTTACAACCATTTGTTGACTGATACGAACCTCGAAGGTGACGGAACAGGTTTTGGCGCGAATTTCGGTATTATGTATAAAGCCACCGAAAACCTGACCATTGGCGCTAACCTGCAATACTTTTCTACAATCGGGTTGGATGGAACAGTAGACGCAACTACATATTTTGCTGATAATTCCGCTGTTAATGGTGTCATCACGCAATACCTAAAACCCGCTCTTGATTTAATGCATGCGGCTGGACAACTCTCGGACGCGGAATATAGTACCTTGTTGTATTACTATTCCGGCGGGACATTGGCCCGCTCAAACAACCAGGCTGTTAAAGCAGATATGCCGTTACCCATGAGGGCCGGTATTGGAGTCAGTTATACCGGTATTAAAAATTTACTGATCAGCGCCGACGTCGCGTGGACGCAATGGTCCGTCTGGGATGTGATTGATATCAACGACGAAAATGGCAACAAAGTTAGCGAACTGGTTGAAAACTGGGAAGACGGTATCAGAGCGGGAATCGGTCTGGAATATTCTTTATCCATGCTGAAATTAAGAGGTTCCTTTTACACCGAACCAAACGCCGCCATACCCGAAACAATGTCACCCAGTATTCCCGATTTCTCACGAAGAAATGTTGTCAATGTGGGCGTGCAGGTTCCGCTGGGTCCGGTTTACCTGAGCGCCAGTTATGAAAAAATCCTGGTCGGCGATCTTGATGTCGATACCTGGCAGCCTACCCCCGATTTTCTGGGTTACGAAAACCTCGCCGGCATCTATTCATTGGGGATCAACAATTTTATGTTTGGCCTGGATTATAATTTTTAATTTTTATTTGGAATATATTCGTTTTTTTTTAAGTTAAATTACAAGATTCCACTGTAAGCAGTGGAATCTTGTTTTTTATTTAATCAAAATTCATTATATTCCAAATGAATATGAAAAATCCAGAAATCAAATTTTTTATAATTTTAATTCTCTTCTTCCTGGTTTCATGCGACACTGATCCCGGACTGGAACCGACTCAAAGCGGATTTCGGGGGACAATTAAATTTTTAAACGACTGGCCGGAAAACACCGACCAGGTTCTGGTTGTCGCTTCGACTGTCTTTCCCCCGGCAAATATCACCGATATCATTCTGGGTGATCCCTTACCCGTCGGCGTGGATTCAACGGATTACATCATCTATACTCCACCCGAACATTTTGCGGCCATCGGCGTCGTCTGGAAAGAAATAAACCAGCCCTGGGATGTGACCAATATCATCGGCATATATTTTCCGACAAAAAACAAATTTACACCCGGTTCCGTCACCATACCGGATAAACAGTCCATCGTCGATTCTATTAACATAACCGCAGATCTATCCAAAGCCAAACGTGCCGTAAATAGTAAAATTACCGGCACACTCCGTACTAAAGGCGAATGGCCCGCCGGGGCGGTTTCCGTAATAGTTGTGGCCTCACAGCCGGTATTACCCACCGGCTTACTGGACCTCTCACTCGGTCAGCCTATTGAGGCCGGATTTGATTCTACCTCTTATTCCCTTACCCTGCAGCCGGGAACGTACAGACTGATCGGCGTACTGGTATTGATCGAAGGGGAAACGATCGGCTTGACCAGTTTGAAAGGATTATATTATCTTGACCCGGTGGCGGGCAAGACCGGTTCGGTTACGATAAAATCGGATACAAGCGTTGTGGATAATATCGACATTGAATTGGTTTTCACCAAAATCTTTATGTAACAATTTTCGAATGCTTATGAATAAAATATTTGCAAAAAATTTTTATATAACAATAGCCGTTAATCTTTTATTAATAACAACTTTGTTTGGCCAGGTCACAGGGACAATTAAAGGAAAAGTGACGGATAAATCGACTGGGGAAGCTCTACCGGCCGTTAATTTGATGCTCGTGGGAACCGTTCTGGGTACGACCACGGATGCGGACGGATATTACGAGATGAATAGAATTCCGCCGGGGCAATACAACCTCAGGGTTTCCATGATGGGATATAAGCTCATTAACCGGCAGAATGTCAGTGTTACCGCCGATAAAACGACAACTTATAATTTTGAACTGGAAGAAACCGTTATCGAAACGCCGGAAGTCCTGGTAACGGCCAATAAACGGCGGCAAAGCATCCAGGACACCCCTAACAGCTTCGGCGTGATGACCAGTCGGCAGTTGAAGGAAAAAAATGAAATATATCTGGATAAAATCCTGGAACAGGCCTCCGGTGTAAATTATATGGGTTCACAGGTTAATATCAGGGGTTCCTCGGGATTCAGCTACGGGGCAGGCAGCCGGGTGCTTTTTCTGGTTGACGGCGTTCCGGTCATGCCAGGCGACAGCGGTGATATTAAATGGGACCTGATCCCGGCTACCCAGGTTGAACAAATCGAGATCATCAAAGGCGCGGGATCGGCACTGTATGGTTCAAGTGCCCTGGGCGGAGTCATCAACATCATTACAAAAAAGACAACACCGAAACCGACCACAAATATACGACTTTCAGCCGGCGCTTATGATAAACCCCGGTTCAAAGAATGGCAGTGGACGGATCGTCTTTTGCATTTTGATGATGTATATATCGACCACAGCCATCATATCGGTCGCTCCGATATTTTAATATCGGCAGGCAGGCAGCAGTCAACCGGTTACCGGCAAAATACCAACTATCAGCGCATAACGGCATCGGCAAAAGTATTTACCAAAATAAACGGCCAACACAATTTCACCATCTCTTCAAATTTTGAAGGCGGAGATACAAACTCCGGCCTGCAATGGCGAGACCAGCGCCGCGCTCTCGAAGTGGACCCGGTAGCATTGGGTGACAAGATCAAATCGGACAAATTTGGACTCAATGCCTTTCATAACTGGATTGTTAACAAAAACTTTGGTCTCAAAACAAGGTTTTCCTATTTCAGAAATTACTGGAAAAATTATTTTCACGATAATAATAATGCTTCCACAGCCAATCGCTACGGTTTGGAAATACAGGGTGATTATCAGTTCTCCGAAGAAAATTCCCTCACCTTCGGGACCGAAGAGTCCTGGGACCATGTCAATTCCGGTCTGGTGGGTATACACGATCAATATTCCGCTTCCCTTTATGTACAAAATGAAAGAAAACTTGTCACCAATCTCATGTTTACACTTGGAATGCGTTATGATTATCAATATGTGGATACCGGTTTTGAGGACTCGAAATTAAGTCCCAAAATGGGTTTGGTGTGGCACGCACAATCCTATTTAACATTTCGGGCGTCGACCGGCAGGGGATTCCGGGCGGCAAGTATGTCAGAACGATTTTCCGATTCGATTTATTCGGGCATTCGAATTATACCCAACGAAAACCTGAAATCGGAAACGGCCTGGTCGCATGAAATCGGTATGAATTTCATACCGTATGTCAACCTCTACCTGGACATTGCCGGCTTTTGGAATGATTACTGGGATTTGATTGAACCGGAACCGGACGAAACCCAGACCGTGCAGTTTATTAATGTTACCCGTGCGCGAATTACCGGAGTGGAAACTAATCTCAAGTTCACGCCGTGGAGTAACGGGATATCTTTTGATATCGGCTATACATGGATGGACCCGCAGGACCTTGATCTGAATACGGTACTTGCATACCGCTCGCGGCACCTCGTTAATTATTCAATGACATATAAATTCAGTTTGTTTGAAATCGGGCTTGATTATTTGTATGTTGCCCGGCTTGAAAAGGTCAAAGTCTATCCCGGTGATGACCGGGTCGCCCAGAAAACACTTAACGGGCGGCTCTCCTGTACTTTGGGCCGTTATATTATCAATGCGAACGTAAACAACGCTTTAAATCATAATCACACACAAATGGAAAGAACACTATTACCCATAAGGAATTATGTTTTATCGTTATCGACCAGCTTTTAATACGCTAATTCAAAAAAGTTCCCGGTCTTTATATATTATCTATTCTCTCCGTATATCTATATTCGTATATAATTTGGCTTTAAATCTTAAATTTATTATACATTTTAATAATATTGAAAGGGAAAATAATGCGTGAAATATTGTTATTTCTCGGTATCCTGTTCCTCAGTGTAACATTTATGAGTTGTAACGGCAACAAAAATGGAACGGTTTCAATTGATTACGTACAGGGTGAACTCGAAAAACTTGCCCCGGTCGAGTTAAAATGTGATATATCTACATTGTCCGCTGGTGATAAAAAAGCGCTGGCCAAACTTGTTCAGGCCGGGCGGATTATCGATGAATTATTTCTCATTCAGGTTGATCCCCTGAATCCCGAAATTAAAAATCAACTTGAAGCCGATCCGAATCGTAAGCCCGTTCTTGATTTATTTAATGTCATGTTTGGGCCCTGGAACCGTCTTGAAGAAGATAAACCGTTTATAAATATCGGGGAAAAACCCCTGGGTGCGGGATTTTATCCCCCGGACATGAGCAAAGAACAATTTGAAGCCGCTATAAAAGCAAATCCCGAACATGAAAAAGACTTTACCAGTGAATTTACTGTTATCCAAAAAGACAGTAATGGTAATTTGGTCACTGTACCCTATCATATCGTATATAAGGATATGGTTGAAAAAATAAGCAGTCTGATAAAAGAAGCGGCAGAATTGACAGATGATCCTTCGCTAAAGAAATTTCTTGAACTCAGGGCTGAAGGGTTTTTAACCGATGATTATTTTGACAGTGATATGGCCTGGATGGATCTGGCAGGTGATCTTGAAGTGGTCATCGGCCCTTATGAAGTATATGAAGATGAGTTATTCAACTACAAAGCTTCCTATGAAGCATTTTTATGTATTGTGGACCATGAGGAAAGTAAAAAGCTGGAGAAAGCATCTGCTTATTTAAATCAAATGGAAGATAATTTACCCATCCCGGATGAATTTAAAAACTTTAACAGGGGTTCTTCATCTCCCATCAAAGTTGTACAGGAGGTCTTTTCTGCGGGCGATACAAAGGCTGGTATTCAAACCACTGCATTCAATTTACCGAATGATGAAAGGGTCAGGGAAGCAAAAGGCTCAAAAAAAGTAATGCTGAAAAATATTGCCCAGGCAAAATTCGATAAATGCTGGATTCCTATTGTCAATACAATACTGGCCGGGGAACCGCTGAAACACGTCACCTTTGACGCTTATTTTAACCATGTCCTCATGCATGAGATAAGTCACGGACTTGGACCCGGAATTATCACCCTTGAAAACGGCACCAAAACGACCGTAAGCAGGGAATTAAAAGAACTCTATTCGACAATTGAAGAATGTAAAGCGGACGTATTGGGAATTTATAATTTGAAATTCCTGATAGAAAAAGGTGTTTTCTCCAAAGACCTGGAAGAGTCGATGTATGCCAGCTACCTGGGCG
Source organism: Candidatus Zhuqueibacterota bacterium (assembly GCA_016934825.1). GTDB lineage: Bacteria > Zhuqueibacterota > Zhuqueibacteria > Residuimicrobiales > Krinioviventaceae > Fontivivens. The sequence continues at coordinate 8,567 of JAFGSB010000088.1, read as the reverse complement.
GTATGTTCCGTTCCATTCGTTTTGGAATAGATGAAGCGCACGGCGGCGGTGTTGCCATTCAGTTTAATTATTATATTGAAAACGGTGCTTTTTTTACGGATGAAAAGGGTAAATTAAATGTGGACACGGAAAAAATTTATCCGGCCGTTCGTGACCTGGCTGCAAAATTATTAACCATTGAGGCGCTGGGTGACTATGAAACGGCAAAACAATTCATTGAAAAATATCGCCTGATGACACCGCTCATGGAACGATTAATCGACGAGTTAAAACACATCCCCGTTGACATAAGGCCTTCATATCCGGTATTGAATGAATTGAAAGAAATAGACTAAAAAGATTGTTAAATATTTCAATAAACCAGTGTCCGGTTAACCCCGGACACAACAACTTTTACAAATCATACAAGTTTTTAGAAAAAATCCTTGTTTGATTTGATTAACTTGTAAATGTATCAAGCGGTGACTACTAAACGGACACCAGTGATTCAATTGTTTAAATAAAAAGAAAGGACCAGTTATGTATAAAAGAATAGGGGCAATTATGTTTATAAGCTCATTATTATTTTTGGCCGGATCAAATACTCAAGCACAAACCCGGAACAGATCGGAAATCGATAAAAAATACACATGGAATCTGACCGATCTTTATCCTGATGATGCTGCATATGAAAATTCGAAAAATCAATTGGAAAACGAAATTAGTCAATTGGTTAAAACTAAAGGGACATTGGCAAACTCGGCCAATGACCTGCAGAAATGTCTGAACAAATATTTCGATATTCGGAAAGAGTTTAACCGGTTATACAGTTACGCCGGGAAAAAATATGATCTGGATACCCGCGTCGCGGAAAATTTATCAATGCGACAAGAATTGCAGCAGCGACTGACCGATTTTTATTCAAAAACCGCCTTTATCGAACCTGAAATAATTGCCATCGATAAAGAAAAAATTGATCAATTCCTTTCAGCCGAACCGGAGCTTGGCATATATGTTTTTTATTTGCACGATCTGCAGCGCCGCAAAGAACACATGCTCTCGGAAAAAGAGGAAAAAATACTTGCCGAAGCATCGTTGATGTCAAATTCTCCTTATGACATTTACAGTGTTTTCAGCAATGCCGAATTCCCGTTCCCGGAAATCGAATTAAGCGATGGCAGCATAGTCAAAATTGATCTGGCAAACTATGCCCTGTATCGCGCCTCAACAAACCGGGAAGACAGGCAAAAAGTTTTCGATAAATTTTTTGACGCCATTCAAAATTTTAAAAACACATACGGCACCCAGTTATATGCCGAGGTCAAGTCAAATTTGTTTTATACGCGAACCCGCGGTTATGAATCCTGTCTTGCACGTGCGCTGGATCCGAATAATATCCCCACTCAAGTTTACATGACCTTGATAAAAAATGTAAATGACAATCTTGATACATTTCATCGTTATCTGAAACTAAAAAAACGTATGCTTGGTGTTGACACTTTGCGTTATTCAGATATTTACGCGCCGACTGTAAAAGGCGTCGATCTTAAATTCACGATTGATGAATCCTACAAACAGGTCCTGGCTGCCCTGACACCACTGGGCAAAGATTATGTCAATATCGTAAAAGAGGGGATGGAAAACAGGTGGATCGATGTTTACCCGACAACGGGTAAAAGATCCGGTGCATATTCCAGCGGCAGCGCCTATGATGTTCATCCTTATATCCTGTTAAATTTTAACGGCAAGTATGGCGACGTGAGCATACTGGCCCATGAACTCGGTCATACAATGCACAGTTACCTCTCGAATAAACATCAACCGTTTGCCACATCCGATTATTCGATTTTCGTCGCCGAAGTGGCATCCACATTTAATGAAGCGTTATTGTTCCATGACCAATTGGAAAAAGTAAAAGACGATGAAGTACGGCTTTCGATGCTGATGAATTATCTGGACGGGATCAAGGGCACGGTATTTCGTCAAACCCAGTTCGCTGAATTTGAATTAAAGATACATCAAAAAGCGGAAAAAGGTGAAGCGTTAACCGGCCAGGCATTGACAGATTTGTATGCCGATATTGTTCGTCGTTATTATGGTCATGATGATAATATTTGTGTTATTGATGATGTGTATACAAACGAATGGGCGTATATTCCGCATTTTTATTATAATTTTTACGTTTATCAATACGCGACCTCTTTTACCGCATCGATTGCGCTTTCCGAAAAAGTGTTGAACGGGGAAAAAGGCGTGACTGAAAAATACCTGGCATTCCTGTCATCCGGCGGCTCGGATTATCCGATCAACCTGCTGAAAAAAGCCGGCGTGGATATGACAACATCGGAACCGTTTAACAAAACCATGGTCGCCATGAACAGAGTGATGGATGAGATCGAAGAAATTCTGAAGAAAAAAGGAATGTAATTATTCACAAATCATATAAAAAAAGGCTGACCCGTTTCACGGATCAGCCTTTTCTGTTTTATATGGTTTTTTCGTACCTGTATATAATTCATATTCCAGTAACCGGCATTCTATTGACCCGTTGTAAAAAATCAAACGTCTGCTTGTTTTTAAACCGACCTTTTTGGCGAGACTCAAATTGCCGGTAAAAATATATCCCTTATAGTTCGTGCAATTCGTTTTAAAAAAATCACCAATTCCTTTATAAACACCCGCCAGGCCTTTTTCTTCATTTAACCGGAAACCGTACTCCGGATTGAGAACAATTATTCCTCCCTCCCGTTCCGGCACCGGGGTTCCGGTAAAATCACATACCTGAAAATTGATTAAATGCTCAACACCCGCCGTATTCGCGTTTTTTTGTGCGGCACTTACGGCACCGGGATCGATATCCGTAGCCCAAATATCAAAATCCGGCGTTTTTTTCATTTTACTCCGGAGATCTCGGCGTATGGATTGATAATGTTCTTTGTCGTATTGCTTGAAATGCATAAAACCGAAATTATGCCTCAACAGTCCCGGCGCTTTGTTTAACGCAATGAATGCGGCCTCAATGGCGAGCGTTCCACTGCCGCACATTGGATTAATAAACGGTCCGTTTCCATCCCAGCCGGTTGCCAGAATGACTGCGGCGGCAAGGGTCTCCTGCATCGGCGCTTTCATCGGTATTTTGCGGTAGCCTCTTTTCGACAGAGGCTCTCCTGTCGTATCTAAAAATACGGCGCAAATATCATCCTTCCAGTACAGAAATATGACTGCTTTATCCCGGTCAGGCCCTGAATCTGGCCTGGCGCCGCATTTCTGCTGTATGCGGTCAACGATCGCGTCTTTACATTTTAAATTCGCGAACCGGGAATCTTTGATGGAATCCGTACTTACGGAGGACGTAACACTGATATATCCGTCTTTATGAATGTAATCTTCCCAGTTTATTTGAATGAGTCGATCATAAAGTTCGTCCGGTGTGTACGCAGAAAATTCATCAAGCAAATACAATACGCGCAAACCGGTTCGGAGCTGCATGTTTAAACCGATCGTATCATTAAATGAACCCTGTGTAAATATGCCGAGCGTTTTTTCCTCAAGAATTGGAAAACCCAAAGCTGATATTTCATTTTTAAGATAAGGTGCAATACCTTTGGCGCAGGTTACAAGGATTCTGGACAATTCAGTATTATTGATCATTTGCCGGAAATTTTAATATGAAAAGAGTGTATACAGAATTAAAAATAAAACTGATATTTTAAAAAAAAGCTCCGCCTGGTTATTTGACGGAGCTTTTAGATAAATATTATGTTAATTCAATACAATTATTTTGTTAATATTGCCTTTCGTATCTGGGTGAAAGAACCGGCTTTAATTTTGTAGAAATAGACACCGGAACCGTAATTCACAGCGTTCCATACGACATTATGATAACCGGCGCGCTGGAAACCCTCAACTAAAACTTCAATTTGCTGTCCTAATGCGTTATGAACAGTTATTGTAACCTCCGAATTCGAGGGCAGTCCATAACGAATCGAGGTAACCGGGTTGAACGGATTCGGATAATTCTGGCTAATTGAAAATTCCACAGGAATACCCAGACCTTCATTTTCAATACCCGTATCAGTCTTTATACTAAATTTAAAAACTTCGTTCGAAAATGTACCTTCCGTATTTTCATCAACAGCTTTTACTTTCCACCAGTACTGCTGGCCGTCCTCAAGTCCGTTCCAGGTGTAGGAAGAAGTGGTCAATCCCGTTACGGTTTGCGGGCTTGTGAAATCAGCGTCTGTTGAAAGCATCAAGGTGTAGGTCAGGGCTCCACCCAATGGTGAATTGGTGGTTTCCTCCCAGGTAAATTCAACATCCGTTACATCAAGGGTGTCGTCATCTACCGGTGTTAACAAAGAGAAAGCGGCCGGCGGTAAAGCCTGAACAGTGAAACTAAAGGTTTCGTTAGACCATGTGCCTTCCGTATTGGTATCAACAGCTTTCACTTTCCACCAGTATTGTTGATTCACCTCGGTAACGGTCCACACATAAGAGTTCTCTGTTAAATCGGTAACAGTAACAGGACTGGTGAAATCAGCATCCGTTGAAATGTACAGAGTATAAGTCAGTACGTCACCTTCATCCGGGTCTGTCGTCGCTTCCCATGAAAATGTTACAGGACTTTGATTTATCGTTGAACCGTCCGCCGGTGCCAATAATGAAAATACTTCCGGTGGAAACGCCGGGACAAATGGTTCGGTTAAAAATCCGCCAAAGTCAACCATTTTCGAAACGGGCGAACCGGAACCGGGTCCCATACCGGCAGGGCCTGAAACGTGTCCCCACCAGTTATATTTGGCGTCGACAATCAATATTGTAGAAGTATTCTGAACGCCATATTCGGTACTGGCGACAATGTTATTATAATTGATTACCGGATCACCTTCTTTATCAACAAATACACCCTTGTGTGCACCGGTCATTGTATTATATAATACGGTCGGTGAGCCGCCATAACAATAGATATTATAATTCAGGCAATTTTCAAACGTATTCAATGAAATATCGACATGATTATTATTGACCTGAATTCCGGTTGTTGCATATTTAATTTCACTTCTTGTGATAGCTGATGAATCGGAAGCATGGGATTTGAAAATAATCGAACCCCAGGTCCCGGGCGCCGGATCTAATTTTTTAGCCGTTGTAAACATTACTTTATCAGCCAATAATTTACCTGTTGTCGAATCATCATCCGATACGGTCTGAATGGAGTTGTTGCCAATTGATTCTTCAACAAGTAAACCTTTTAATTGAGAACCGATGATCAGATCTGCAGCGTTATTGAAAACCAGTACCACTCCCGGATCAAGTGAGAGGGTGACCATTCCGGCCAAACCTTCAACATACAAATCGGCAAAAATATAGTAAGCGACATTTTGTTCAGCCCAAACAGCATCCTCGGTTACAAAACCGCCAAAAACATAAATTTCATTCAGTTCATTATTTTCGAATTGGTTGCCGGTAACATTTTTCACCTGATCAGGATGAAGCTGAACCAAATAACTTTCATTATCCATAAAATTATTATTCGAGATAAGCGGATCGGCTTCAACTCTGTTAACTTTTACGGCAATATCCGTATTATTGGAGATCGTATTGTTCGAAATAACCGGAGCGCCAATAGCTGTTGAACCAAGAATAACAGATGAAACCATTTGATCAAACGTATTTCCCTGAACGATCGGGGAAGAAATATCGTTCATCAAAACGCCAAAATTCTGAACATTCTGGATAGTAGAATTTTCAAGAGTGGGAGAAGCATTGTGAATGCTTAAACCGTTTCGACTATATTCAATAGTACAATCATCCAACACGCTTTCATCGGAAGCGTTATCATAAAAATAGATTTCATTCCATTTACCGACTGCCTGTGCATTAATATCATAAGTTGTGAATGTCGCTCCGGTTGCGACGAGTTTACCGGCATTCACAGCAGTCGGTGCGCCAATCCATAATCCGGCGCCATTGAAAAAGTACAATGTAGCACCGGGAGATAATGTAAGTGTTGGCATACTGTTTTGTCCCTTAACAACAAGATCACCGGAAATGAAATAACCGACTTCAGTTTCACTCCAGGTTCCATCCTGGGTCAAATCACCAGCTTTTACACTGATCATGTTAAATTGAGGTGGTGTGTTTGAACTGGTACTTCCGGAAACGTTTTTGACCTGGTTCGGGAATAAATCCATAAGATATGTTGCATTATTTGAAAATGAGTTATCCGTAATAACCGGAGCGGCATTCGGACCTTCAACCTTTACCGGTATATCCGTACAATTTGAAAATGTATTGTTGGAAATAGCCGGTGCACCGGTACTGACAAGATTGATTAATACGGCAATGGGCATATCTGTAAAAGTATTTCCGGTTAACGCGGGAGCCGCAGCATCTTTGATAAAAACACCGGAATTAAGAATTTTACTGATGTTATTATTACTCAGGGTTGGCGAAGAACCAAATGTCTTAAAAGCCGATTCCGCGTATTCAACTGTACAACCATCGACAACCGACGCGGGGTCGGCGGTGGTATTAAAGACCACAGCATGCCATTTGCCGGCAGCAGGTGCGTTCGTGTCATATGTAGTAAAAATGGCCTGGTCGGCAATCAGTTTACCGGTAGCCGGAAGTGCAACATCCCCTACCCATAATCCGGCGCCATTGAAAAAGTACAAAGTTGCACCCGGATCGATTGTCAGAGTCGGTGTGTTCCCGGCTGCCTTGACGATGATATCACCGGAAATAAAATATCCCAACTCGGTTTCTGTCCAGGTACCGTCCTGGGTCAGATCGCCGGCTTTAACAAATATTCTGTTAAAAGGAGTGGTGTTATTTGATTCCGTACAACCGGAAATATTTTTAACCTGGTTGGGGTAAACATCGATCAGATAGGTTGCATTATTGGTGAAATTATTATCAGTAATAACCGGCATTGTGTTGGGTCCGTCAACCTGGATTGCCGTAGCCGTACAATTTGAAATTATATTGTTAGAAATGACCGGAGCGCCGGTACTCTGGTTGTTAATCAAAACAGCGCCCTGAACCTTATCAAAAGTATTGCCCGTAACAACCGGTGAAGCATCGTCCTTGATAAAAACAGCACGATTGGCAATATTGCTCAGGTTATTGTTGCTGAAAGTCGGTGATGCGCCGAAGGTTTTGAATCCTGTATCGGCATATTCTATTATACAATCGTCCACAATGGAAGCATCATCAGCAGAAGTATTAAATATTAATGCATGCCAGTCACCCGCTGCAGGTGTGGGTAAAAAGGATGTAAAAGTAGCCTGATTCGCAATTAATTTCCCCGGTTCGGTAAGAATACCGGAACCAACATATAAACCTGCGCCCGTAAAAAATTTAAAAGTTACGTTCGGATTAATATTTAATGTTACAAGAGTTCCGCCTGATCCTTTTACAAAAACATCACTGGCAACTAAAAAATCGATATTGGTTTCTTTCCAGGTGGCGTCTTTGGAAAGGACACCGCCGTTAAGCCAAATTTTATTTTTTACAGGATCATTACTGGATTCCGTATTATCCCATATTCCTCCGGCCTGATTTGGAAATATTTTAAAGAGATATTCAGCATTATTCGTAAAACTGTTTTCATAAAGCTGGGGAGAGGCATCATTGCTTTCAACATTTACAGCAATATCAGTACAATTGTTAATCGTATTTCCATAAATTACCGGGGATCCAAAACTTTTGCTTTTCATAAAAACGGCTGTACGTAAATCGGTAAATGTGTTATTCGAAACTGTCGGGGAAGAGGATTCCGTCAAGAATACACCGTAATCTGATAAATTACGGAATGTACAATTATTTATTGTCGGATTCGAATCATAAATATGAAAAGCTGAGCTGGAATACTCAAAAGTACAATACTCGAGCATTGAAGAATCATCGGCATAATTATTGAAATAACCGGCGCGCCATCTATTTACGGCATTTGTACCATCGTAAAATGTGGTAAACAGGATCGGATTATCCGATGCACCGACGGCTACCAATTTACCATTTGCCGCTGCAGCAGTACTCGAGCCGATGATGAGTTTCCTTTCCGGGTAGAATTGAACAACAACACCGGGTTCAATTGTAAGAGTTGCCAAGGTTGCTCCTCCGGAAACGGTCACATCATTTTTAATGATGTAAGGACTGCCGGCGAGATCCCAGGTAGTATTTTGATTGATCGTACCACCTACCTCGGTCTGGGAATATGCGCTTGAGACAAAAAGCACAATGATAATGAACAATCGTAGCAGATTGAGTGATGATCTCATTATGGAACCCTCCAAATTGTTAAATTATTGTTTAATAATTGACTTTTTTTATGGTAACAACAAAACACTTTTTCCCCCTCAAATTAATTGATAAATTAATTTTTCTCTATAACCTGTTCTATTCATTATATATTCCTTTTCATGTCAAAATAAAAAAATTTCTCAATAATTTAAGAGTATATATTTAAAAAAAAGTGTTTCCGGTTAATTTAAAATGATTATCCATGTAAAGTATTAAACAATTATATGACGATGATCTATAAATATAATATTATAATTATTAAACAGGCGGGATATGATTTT
>JAFGSB010000087.1 GCA_016934825.1 Candidatus Zhuqueibacterota bacterium | reverse complement strand
ATAATACAATAAAAAATTATTAAAATAATTTTCGATAATTCTATCGCAATAATCCGATAAAAACCCACCGCCTGTTTGCAAAATAATAATTACTATCGTATTTTGCAAGTACTTTTTAAAAGTTGTGAAAAAAATTGTTGTATTTTTGCAAATTATCGCAAATCATAAATATAAATATCGCAATAATTTGTATATTGAGGGAAAAACATAAGGAGATATTTTGAACAGAAATGTCTTTACAGGGATTGATAAATCATATCCAACTGTTTTCGGGGCGTTTGTTTATAGTTTTCATTCGGTTTGACCGGCAGACTGATGATAAACATGGCGCCTTTTCCCGGACTGCTTTGCGCTGAAATCGTTCCGCCGTGTTTCTGCATGATCTCTTTACAGATCATTAATCCGTATCCGTTACCATTCGGTTTATTCGTATAATTGTTTTGAAATAAAGCGGCTAATTTTTCAGGGGAAAATCCCGGCCCGTTATCCGCAACATATAAATTAATTGTTTGTCTTGCTTTATTATAAATTGTTTTGATTAATATCCGGCAATCCGGTTTGGCTTCAATGGAATTCTTTACCAGATTGAGCAATACCTGTTTTATTAATCCCGGGTCGGCTTGCGTGACAGGCACATCAAAATCCAGATTGATGGCAAAACTTGTATTCGAATTTTTATAATAAGAGGAATAATGAAATTTAAAATCCAGAATAACCTGATTTAAATTGATTGATTCAAAACGATAATCAAATTGAGAATTTTTTAATAAACTCTTTGAAAAACGGCCCACATTCCTTAACAGTTCCTCCGTTTTTTTAAGACGTTCCAGGACCTGGTCGCCTTCACCATATTTATTGAGTAGTGAGCGGGCAATTTCGATATTTCCATATATTACGGCCAACAAATTATTCAATTCATGTCCTATTTTAGAGGCATTTTTACCTTTGGCGGCCAATTTCTGTAATGTTTCCAATTGTTCATTTATGAGTTTCATTTGTTTATCATGTACTGAAATTTGTTCATGATACTGAATGTTGCGGATATATGCAGCGGCTTTGTTTCCAAATAAAGAAAAGAATTCAGGCGTATAACGAAAAGCTTTTCTTAATGGTTTACTGCTGTCAACATAAATGGCGCCGATATCTTCACCATTAATAATCATCGGGGCGCACATAACAAATTTTAACCTGATATTATTTAAATTTGTCTGACCGGTGACCAGTTTTTTATCTATGAGTTGTACAAGCTGCTTTAATTGAATTGCTTTATACAGAATGCCCCTGCTGAAATCTGATTTCGAAATATTGATGTTCTCACGTTCATTATTACGGGCGGAAATTAACCGGTATTCTTTATTTTCCTTCAAATAAACAAGTCCCCGTTCGGCCTGGGACAATGCAATAGCAATATCACTTATATAATTGGTAATTGATCTTAAATCCTTTTTGCCGGTTTCCGCTGATAATTGATAAAATATTCTATCCAGGAATTGCATATCATTCGTTATACGATTGTCAGATTCCTCTTTAATGGCGGTATTGAATGTTTTTATGTTATTTATTTTTTTCTTTAATTGAACTGTTGTTAACTGCATTTTTTTACTTCCTGTTTACATAATACTTCAAATTATATATACATCATACGTTATAACGTATGAATATTCAATCTCATCCTTTCAATGAACTGTATATAAGCCATTAAGCAATACCAATGCCAGATTCAGAATAAAATATCAATATGGTTTTAAAAACAGGGAAATGCGGAGGAAACAGACTGGACTATAAACTCAATAATTTTAATCAATTAACAAGGACAAAAAACATAATAATTATTATGATAAATTTAATTGATCAAACTTTTTCCGGTTATTAAATTTGTAAATACCGGGTTGTAATTTATTACAATTTGGTTATTGCAATAGTATTTTTTGTAATTTTGTAAAAAATTGTAAAAATAGGATTTAAACGTTGTCAATTAACTTTTCATTTCGCGCAACGGCGTAGGTACAGACAATATCACCGGTAACATTATTCGCTGTCTCAAACATATCCAGGATCGGATTGATTCCAAGTGCGATCGCAACAATCACCGCTACCTGGGAGGGATCCAGTCCCATGGTCTCAAGTATGATAAAGAGCAGCATAAGACTGCCGCCGGGCACGCCGCCTGCGCCGATGGACGCGAGTACGGTTGTCAGCACAAGAATAATCAAAGTTGATGCCGTTAAATGAATGTTGAACATGTTCGCCGCCAATACGGCAAACATCGGGAGATGCACACATACACCGTCCATATTGATCGTTGCGCCAAGCGGAAGGGAAAAACCGGCCAGACTTTCTTTAATCTTTAAATCTTCAGTGGACACCCGAATCGATACGGGTAAAGTTGCGGCGCTGCTCCGGGTAATAAATGCGGTGATAACGGCTTCCTGAATATTTTTTAAAACAGTAAAGGGATTTGAGCGTGTAACTAAAATAATGAGCAAGGTGTAGACAATAAAAATCATACATAATATGCCGGCAATAATACCAAGCGTCACACGTATGTACGGCCCAACTATATTGGGACCATACAAGCTGAAATTAACGAACGAAAGCGCCAGAACTCCAATAGGAGAGTACTCGAGGATCCAGTCCACAAGTTTGAACATAACATCCCGCATGGCGGCAAATATCTCCTGCAGCAGATTCAACCGCTGCTGGAATTGTGCATCATTGTTAATTTCAAGACTGACGCGGATTCCCAGGCCAAACAGAATTGAAAAAACAATGATCGGTAAAAAATTTCCACTGGCCAGAGCTTCAAAGGGATTCTGAAACATATTCACAATCAATGTCACGAAACTCTCCTGTGTCTGTGATTTGGATGCCAGTTCTCCGGCCTGGGCCGCCAGCATCCCGGCCATTTTTTCCCAACCGGCAAGATCGGCTCCTCCCCCCGGGTTGATGACCAGTGCCAGTAGAACTCCCACAAGGGCCGCCAGGAAAGAACAGAAAAAGTACCATATAATTACTTTGAAACCAATTCTGCCAAAACGCTTTAACGGCAGACTGGCCGCCCCGACTACCAGCGAGAAAAAGATAATCGGGATGACGATCATCTTCAGCATATTAATCAGGATCGTTCCAAACGGGGATATATAAGGAATGACCACGTCGGCCACCGGGCGTCCGCTGACGCTTGAAATATACCAGAAAAGAACCCCCAAAAGTGATCCGGCCAGAAAGCACACCAGAATTCGTAAAACCAGCGAAACCGAAAAATACCACTTTAATATTTTTTTCATACCGAACCCTTAAGAATAAAAATGAAATGCTTCACAGCAAGCTACGAGGTATCTATTGAACGTTTTTAAGAGTATTCCGAAGCAAGCTTTGGAAAATTAAACCAAAAGAGATTAAATGCCGGCAAATAATTTGCTAAAAAATCGCACGAACGGCCAGATAAGACCGCCAAGAATATGGATATTCGCGATATACCCAATGGCAATCAAACCAAGCAGTACCATCGGACCGTATTTTTCAAGTAAAAGTGCAAATCCCGAATATTTGTTCGGTAAAACGCCGTATAATATTTTTGAACCGTCAAGCGGGGCAATGGGCAATATATTGAAAATGGCAAGAGCCAGATTGATTTGCAGAGAAAACACCAGCATGAGCATTAACAGACCGCCGATTGAGGTGATTTCCGGTTTTATACCCGTATGATATATAAGACGCAGCAGGGTGCCGCTCAAAAACGCCAATATCATATTTGATAAAGGACCGGCAACACTTATCCATAACATATCTCTTTTAGGATTTTTCAAATTATACGGATTGACCGGAACCGGTTTGGCCCAGCCAAATCGGACCAGAAAAATCATCAATGTGCCCAATGGGTCCAAATGGGCAAGTGGATTTAATGTTAAACGTCCGTTTTGTTTGGCGGTGTTATCTCCCAGTTTATGGGCGACAAACGCATGGGAAAATTCATGAAAAACCAGGGCCAGTAAAATCGGGGGCGCTAATATTAAAAAGGTTACTAAATTCATTGAATCACCACTTTAATCATATTAATTTATTGAAACAAATCAGATAAAACAGCGTATTGAAAACCGGTCAGTTTTATTCAACTGAAGGAGACATGATTTTCAAAAATTGAGTTAATAAATATAACGAAAATATTTCAAGATTCAAATTCAAAAAGGGACGATATCGTGCATAAAAACAAATACGTCGTGATTTATCTGCTCTCGGTTTCGCTTATCGCTCTTGAAATTGTCTGGACGCGTATCTTTTCTGCGGAATTCTTTTATACCTTTGCTTTTCTGATTCTTTCTTTAGCCGTCCTCGGGTTGGGTTTGGGAGCTCTGGGATTAAAATTATTTTCATCCTGTAACAATCAAAAACATTTATGGTTAATACTTTCATTCACCGCATTATTTGCATCAGCCGGACCGCCCATAGCATTGCACATCGGTATGGATTATGGAAAACTATTTATCAGTTGGTTAATGGTTGGTAAATTTATTTTAACGATTATTCTGCTGAGCGCTCCATTTTTTAGCGGTGGTATTGCCCTGGCTATGTTGTTCAAACATTATCACCGGGACATACCCCGGTTATACATGGCAGATTTATTGGGTGCGGGCTCGGGAGTCATTATCTCGGTTTTATTAATGAATCTTTTTGGCACCCCTGCTGCCGTATTTTTAGTCGGTATACCCGTTATTATTTCAGCAATTGTCACCGGCAAATCTGTGCAAAGGCTCCTCCCCGCCCTGCTTTTTATCGTGACGCTGGCGCTCATCCCCTATTCGGAAAAAATAATGGAAAAACCGGGTGAAGAAAGAGCACCGGTTATATACAAACACTGGGACGCGATAGCGAAAATCAAGATATATAATTACCAGGAAAATTATCGGGGCATCAATATCGACAACGCGGCAAACAGCCCGGTTTATGGATTTGACGGCAACTGGGTCAGACCGGATTCCGAAAGATTCCAGTTCGGGATCAGCGTCAAATACCTGATCGAACAGTACGATTCCTGCACGTTTATGTCTCTTGGCGCCGGCGGCGGTGTAGATGTTTTACAGGCCCTGCAGGAAGGCGCCGTGGAAATACACGCGGTGGAAGTCAACCCGCATGTTAATAAATTAATGCTTGACGGAGAACTTGCCGAATTCTCCGGTTTTATTTACAAAGACCCGAAAGTAAAAGTTATAACCGAAGACGCGCGCACGTATGTACGCCGGTTCAAAAATAAATTTGATGTGATTTATTCTCTCAGTTCCAACACATTTGCGGCCCTGGCATCCGGTTCGTTTGCGCTAGCCGAGAATTATCTGTTCACGACCGGGGCGTTCAAAGATTATTACCGGGCTCTGACGGATAACGGCGTTATGATGATGGAACACCAGTTCTATATGCCCCGGATTGTCTCCGAGGTTTTGGATGCGCTTTCGGAACTGGGAATTCAGAATCCGCAGGACCACTTTGCCGTTTATGATCTCCCGCAAATGCGGCGGAATATTTTGTTACTGTCGAAAAGACCGCTCACAGAGCAGGTCAGACAAAAGGCGTTCGGTGAATTAAAACCGGAGAATTATGCTCAGATCCATCTACTCTATCCGGCGCCGGATTCGACTGCGGGCAACCTGATAAACCGGATCGTAACTGAAGGTTGGTCGGTGATGCAGGACAGTGCGAAAATCGATATCAGCCCGTGTACCGACAACCGTCCGTTTACCGCTCAATTAGGTTTATGGAAAAATTTTAACATTCATAAATTGAATGATCTAAAACCCTGGGAATTTATGGGGTTCCCGTTGTCGAAATTATTGATTATAATTATATTGCTGATTATTGTTATTCTGGTTTTGCCTTTAAATCTGCTGCCGTATGCTAAAAAGGGTAAAAAACTTTCACCGGCGGGATGGCTCTACTTCTTTTGTATCGGTATTGCTTTTATGGTTGTTGAAATTGTTCTCATTCAAAGATATACTTTATTTATCGGCTCGTCTTCATATACCTGTATGACGATCCTGTTTACAATTCTGATCGGATCGGGTATCGGCAGCAGAATGTCGGTACATTTTAAAAACCGTTTCCCTTTCATCGCAATTATTCTATTACTGGCGGTCGAAATATTTGTAACACCGTTGTTAACATCCACAATGGCGGGATTGAATATTTACGGAAGAATTTTATCGGCAATTGTTTTCATTTTCCCGGTAACTTTTTTTATGGGTATGCCTTTTCCGAAAGGAAGTTACAAAATCGGGGAGTTAATTGATTGGGGTTTTGCAGTCAACGGTGCGGCGAGCGTGCTGGGGAGTACGGCAATTATGCTGGTATCTTTCAGTTATGGATTCAAAATCGCACTGATGGTCGGCATGTTATTTTACTTTATCGCATTTTGTTTGATAAATTTGAATACCCGGATGTAAAATAAAAGGGCGGAATGATTTGATTATTCCGCCCTGTAATATAATATTATTTTGTTTATTTATTGTCTTATATCGCCCACAAAAAATCCCTGAAATACTTAAATGAGCCGGGCATCTTTATGGTCTGCTTTTCTTTTCGTAAAACATTATGCAAAGATTCCGGTAATTTATAATCCATATTCAGAGCATCATTTACAATTTCCTGAAACTTTCCCGGATGCGCGGTTGACAATACTATGGCCGGGGTAAATTTATCGGCCGGCACATTATCCCGGTAACGCTCAACAGCCCGCATACCGACGGCTGTATGCGGATCGATGATATAATGATATTTTTCATAAACCTGTTTCATTGTTTCAATGGTTACAGGATCATTCACCGAAGTTGTCCATATATGCTGTTTGATTGAATTATAATTATTATTATAAAGATCGCGAATTCTCTCCCAGTTGCTCGGATTACCGACATCCATTGCATTGGATAATGTTCGGACAGACGGCCGCGGTTTGTATTCACCCGTTTCAAAATATTCGGGAATGACATTGTTGCTGTTTACTGCGGCGATAAACTTTTTAACCGGAAGACCCAT
The DNA here is from genome assembly GCA_016934825.1 of Candidatus Zhuqueibacterota bacterium. GTDB lineage: Bacteria > Zhuqueibacterota > Zhuqueibacteria > Residuimicrobiales > Krinioviventaceae > Fontivivens. The sequence continues at coordinate 32,304 of JAFGSB010000087.1, read as the reverse complement.
GGCATGTCCGAACAGACCGGCGGTAAGATTACCAAAATTTCCGCTGGGTACACAGACGAGAATATCTTTATGCAATTGAAAAAAAACATTGATCACGCTCCAGAAATAATAAAAAGACTGCGGCACCAGCCTGCCGATGTTGATCGAATTGGCTGAAGTCAGTTTGACCTTTTTTCGCAAATTGTCGTCAGCAAAGGCCTGCTTAACCAGCGACTGGCAATCATCAAAGGTACCGTCAATTTCCAGCGCCAGGATATTGTTACCCAGAGTTGTAAACTGTTTTTCCTGGAGTGGACTTACTTTACCGGAAGGGTAAAGTAAAATTATTCGAATACCTTCAACTTTATGATACGCGTGAGCAACAGCGCTGCCGGTATCACCGGACGTCGCGACCAGTATTGTAATTTCCCGGTGTTCATCCTGGACAAAATAAGACATGGCCCGGGCCATAAACTGTGCGCCGAAATCTTTGAACGACAAAGTCGGCCCGTGAAACAATTCCAGTACAAAAGTAAAATCGTCCAGTTGTTTGAGCGCCGGCGCAAAGTGATATGCCTGTTGAATGATATTTTCCAGCCCGGTAGACGATATCTCATCGGCCAGGTATTTTTGAGCGATTGTATACGCCAGTTCCTTAAAGTCCAGACCGGCCAAATTCTTGAATTCATCCTGTCCTATTAACGGAAAAAGCTGAGGCATATATAAACCGCGATCCGCTGCCTGTCCCTGGAACAGCGCATCATGAAAAGAAACGGTAATTGAGTGATCTCTGGTGCTGTATAATTTCATAATCTATCCGGTATCCTTATAAATTGAACATTAATTTTCATGTCAAATGAAAACAAAGACTGATAATATCGGCAAAAACACCTCCGGCCGTCACTTCACGTCCGGCGCCCGGGCCCTGGACGATCAGCGGATTCTCGGAATATCTTTCCGTCGTGATTTGAATGATGTTATCCGTAGCGCCGGCAAGGGCAAGCGGTTTATTTACCGGGACCTCCTCAACACCAACGCGGCATTCGTTTTTATCCAGCCTGGCGATATATCGTATCGCGGTGTTGTTCTTCTCTGCACTGAGACGCAATTTCTCAAAATGTTCATCCAGAGAGGGGAGTTTTTTCCAGAATTCATCAAGCGTGATTGTGTTCATACCTTCGGGCAGCAGGGTTTGTACTTTAATATCATCAAGTTCCATTTTCATACCTATCTCGCGGGCAAGGATCAAAAGCTTTCTGCCGACATCCATACCGGAAAGGTCATCTCTCGGATCGGGTTCGGTATAACCCTTTTGGTGAGCCTCTTTTACAACCTGGCTGAACGGGTGGTCCGCAGATATGGTATTGAACAAATAACTCATTGTTCCCGATAAAATACCCTCAATTTTATAGATATTATCACCGCTGTTTTTCAGATTGATAATGGTTCCGATCAACGGCAGACCCGCGCCGACGGTGGTTTCATATAAATAATGTAAACGATGATCCTTGATCAGATTTTTAATGCGGTCATAATATTCCTGGCTCATGGTATTGGCTTTTTTATTCGGGGTCACAACATGAATCCCGCCGGAGATGATCTTTTCATAATACCCGGCGATTTCATCACTCGCAGTCACATCAACTAAAATTGTGTTGGCCAGTTCAAGTCTGTGTATATTATCCAGCAATTTTGTCATTTTGAACGTCTCGCCGGAAGAGTTCAGCATCTCCTGCCAGTTTGTCAGATCTATCCCCTTTTCATTAAAGATCATTCGTTTACTGTTGGCAATACCGCAGATATTGATCAGCAGATTATTTTGCTCCGCGAGTTCTTTTTGTTTCTCACGAATTTGCTGCAATAAAGTTGTTCCGATTGAGCCGGCGCCCACAACAAATACACTGGCGATTCTTTGAGAAAGATAAAAAGCGCTGTGCATGACATTGACGGCCTTTTCGGCCTGGTTGCTGTTCACAACAAGGGAGACATTCCTTTCACTGGACCCCTGTGCAATTGCTCTTACGTTAATGGAATTCTGTCCGAGGGCGCCAAAAAGTTTGCCCGATATTCCGGGAGTACCGGCCATATTTTCACCGACCGCGGCAATGATGGAAAGCCCGTCTGTCTTTTCAACATTATCAATGATTCCGGCCATGAGTTCGATCTTGAATTCATTTTCAATCGCTTCCCGTGCCGCGTCGGCTTCCGTCGTTAATACCGCAAAACTGATGCTGTGTTCCGAAGAAGCCTGGGTAATCATAATGACATTGATATTTTCCTCGGCCAGAGCGTTGAACAACCGTCCCGATATTCCGGGAACACCCACCATTCCGCCGCCCTGAATATTAATCATGGATATCCCGTCAAAAGAGGCAATCCCTTTTACCGGATGTTCAAAATCTCCCTTATCCGGTGAAATGATCGTACCCGGATTTTCCGGGTCAAAGCTGTTCTTTATTAAAATCGGGATTTTCTTTTTTATTGCCGGAACCATTGTCTGCGGATGGATCACTTTGGCGCCAAAATAGGACAACTCCATCGCCTCCTCGTAACTGACAAGAGGCAGAACAAAAGCATTGTTGACGAGACGCGGATCGGCGCTTAAAAAGCCATCAACATCGGTCCAGATTTCAATTTTTTCAGCGTCAAGAGCGGCCCCAAAAATTGAACCGGAATAATCGGAACCGCCGCGTCCCAGTGTGGTTGTTACACCATCCTGTGTGGAGGCTATATAACCCGTTACAACATATATTTTATTTTCGTTTATCCGTTTTTTGATTCGCCGGTAAGATTCATCAATATGGACCCGAGCGCCGCCGTGCTTGCGGTCGGTAACGACCAGATCACGGGCGTCGATATATTCCGCATTAAATCCTTTGTTTATAAATAAAACCGTCATGAGCTGTGCGCATAATCGTTCTCCGAAACTGACAAGCATGTCCATGGTTCTTGGCGAACATTCTTTCACCAGACTAACGCCTTTGATAATGTCCTGTAATTCGGTGAACAACGATAAAAATATATCATGGATCTTTTTATCTTTTAATTCTTCACTAAAAACATCCAGATGCCGTTGACGTATTTTTTCGGTAATTTCAATCGCTTTTTTCCCGTTTATTTCGGCCGTTTTTGAGGCCTCAATTAACTGGTCCGTAATACCGCCCACTGCGGACAATACGACAACAACAGTGGCGTTTCCCGAGTAATTTTTCGTCACTATATTTGCAACATTGTTTACTCTGTCACGGCTTGCCAGTGAAGAGCCTCCGAATTTTAACAACCTTAGCATAATTCTCCTTACCGGGATCCGGGACCGGATACCCGACATAAAATAATAAACAATAGTTAAATCACTGGTGTCCGTTTAAGGGACACCATCATCTGTACCGGCTTCAAGTATGTAATATAAAGTTAAAGAATGAAATAATCTCATTTCTCCGGACAAATTTATATGGGATTAATTTATCGAAAACTTGATTAATATGTAATGTTAGAGCGTCGTGTCCGTATATAACCGCACACTGGTGATATAAAAATAAATAATATAATCAAATCGTTTTAATTCTTTTCGTATATTTTCTCCGTCCGTCTCAACATACCGAATATAAAAAAAGGCACACCTGCCATGGCTGTGCCTGTAACGGCAAAAAGAATTAAAAACTTATTTTACAAAAACTAAAAAAATTAATAAATAGAAAATAGTTTAAATAAAAAATAATGTCAAGAAAAAAATCATATCCGGCATAAAGAGTGTGACCGGTATTCAAGAATTAGCCCTGGCAATCCGACTGGTTGATTACCAAAACATAATTGTCCTGTATCATTATTAAGCAATAAGGAATCTACCGGACAGAGCTTGTTTTTCAAATATCAGGTAAAAAAAAACCGGCCGCAGCCGGGTTAATGATTTACTCTATTTCTTATGCATCGCCGATTCGCGGATAACTTTTGCCGCGATCACATTCCGCTGGATCTGATTTGTCCCCTCATAGATTTGAGTGATTTTTGCATCCCGCATATATTTTTCAATCGGATAATCTCTCATGTAACCATAACCGCCAAAAATTTGCACGGCATCGGTCGTTACTTTCATAGCCATATCGCCGGCAAAAAGCTTGCACATGGCGGACTCTTTACCATAATCTTTAATTCCGGCATCGACCATTTTAGCCGTAGCGTAAATTAAAGCGCGAGACGCTTCAATCTGGGTCGCCATATCGGCGAGCATAACCTGAATGGCCTGAAAAGATGAAATACTCTGTCCGAATTGTTTTCTTTCCCTGGAATAACGTACGGCATGATCGAACGCGCCCTGGGCGATACCCAAAGCCTGGGCGGCAACACCGGGTCGGGATCTGTCCAATGTCTTCATGGCAATTATAAATCCCTGTCCTTCGCGTGACAGCAGATTTTCCTTTGGAATTTTACAATCCTGAAAAACAACCTCACAGGTTGCGGATGCGCGTATTCCCATTTTATCTTCTTTTTTGCCGAAAACCAAACCTTCGGTTCCTTCTTCAACAATAAACGCGGACGCGCCGCGTGATCCCTTGCTTGGATCGGTAGTGGCAATAACGGTATAATATTTCGCCACGCCGCCGTTTGTAATAAAATGTTTGGTGCCGTTAAGAATATAATAATCGCCGTCGGCCTTCGCCGTCGTCTGGATAGCGCCGGCGTCGGAACCGGCTTCCGGTTCAGTTAAACAAAATGCCGCCAAAGCTTCACCACTTGCCAATTCCGGCAGATATTTTTTCTTTTGTTCTTCACTTCCGGCTATTAAAATCGGAAAAGTGCCCAGTGCCGTACCAGCCAGGGCCAAAGCAATACCTCCACAGGCGCGGGAAAATTCTTCCGTAACTAAGGACATCTCCGTAATACCGCCGTCAAAACCCTCATATTCCTCCGGTATCCACAGGCGGAAAAAATCCATACGCGCCATTTCCTTTACGAGCGGCCATGGGAATTCTCCTTTTACATCATATTCAGCAGCAACAGGCGCTATTTTCCCCTGTGCAAATTCATAGGCCATTTGTTGAAATGTTTCCTGTTCGTCCGTTAAAAAATAATTCATACTTTTACCTTTTTATTCAGATTACATTTAATTGTATTAATGATTCTTTGGCTGCCTTTTGTTCAGCATCTTTTTTTGAATGTCCCTGTCCCACGCCCATTTTTTTTCCATCAACAAACGCGGCAACGGTGAAAATCTTTTTGTGATCGGGTCCGTTTTCTTCTTCGATCTTATATTTAGGGCATTTTATATTGTAACTTTGACAATACTCCTGTAAAATACTTTTATAATTTTTTAGCTGACCCTTTTTGAGTATATCATCCAACCTGTTGGTGATATTATTATGTATAAATAGTTTGGCATTTACCAGACCGCCGTCAATATAAATGGCCCCTATGATAGCTTCTACGGCATCGGAAAGAATTGACACCCGTTTACGGCCGCCGGACCGTTCTTCCGCTTCATTCAAAAGAATAAATTTTCCCAGACCGAAATCTTTGGCAACATGGGACAACAGCTTTCGGTTTACGAGCAACGATTTAAAATTTGTTAAAATACCTTCTTCTTCTCCGGGATATTTATTATATAAATATTCGGTAACTACAAGACCAAGAACAGCATCACCCAGTAATTCCAGGCGCTCGTTGGATTCGATCCTTTTCTCACCGGTGCGTGTCAAATAAGAACGATGTTTTAAAGCCTGATAAAGAATATTGGTATCGGTAAATTTATATTTTAATCGCTCGGATAAATCAGATAAATTTACCTTTGGATGTTCAATATTCTTTTTAAAACGAAAAAGTTTGAGAAAAGAAAAGTATGATAACATAGAATACTTAATTTTTGAATTTTTTAAATGCCAAACAAACATTATGACCGCCAAATCCAAAGGAGTTGGAAAGAGCGGTAGCCACAATTTTTTTCCTGGACTTATTCGGAACATAGTTCAAATCACATTCCGGATCCGGAGTGTCATAATTAATTGTCGGGTGAATTTCATCATTTTGAATGGTCAACAAGGTGGCAATCGCTTCAAAAACTCCTGACGCACCCAACAAATGTCCGATCATGGATTTTGTTGAACTGATATCCAGTTTATATGCTTGGTCCCCAAAAGTACTTTTAATGGCTTCCGTTTCCGTTTTATCATTGAGTGGTGTGGATGTTCCATGAGCATTGATATAATCCACCTCTTCGGGCTTGATACCGGCGTCTTCCATGGCAACTTTCATGGCGCGGGCTGCGCCTTCTCCACCCTCAGGAGGCTGTGTAATATGAAACGCGTCAGCCGTAAAACCAGCGCCAACAATTTCACCATATATTTTCGCCTGACGGGCCCTGGCGTGCTCCAGTTCCTCAAGTAACAGAATACCGCCACCTTCTCCCATAATAAATCCGTCACGGTTCAACTCAAAAGGACGGCTGGCTTTTTCCGGTTCGTCATTTCTCACAGAAATAGCTTTCAGGGCGTTAAAACCGGCAACACCCATCCTGTTAACCGGAGCTTCGCTACCGCCGGTCAATATGGCTATTGCTTTACCAAAACGAATATGGTTAAAAGCCTCGCCGATGGCATGGGAAGATGATGCGCAAGCAGATGTTGTCGCGTAATTAACTCCCTTCAGGTTATGCCGAATCGATATATAACCCGGCGCTATATCAGATATAAGCATGGGAATAAAAAACGGGCTTATCCACTTGGGACCGCGCTCGAACAATGTAAAACACTGTTCTTCATAAGTATTCATACCTCCGATACCGGACGCAACGATAACCCCGACTTTATTTCTATCAACCAAGTCAAAATTGATTTGAGAATCTTCAATGGCTCTATTTGCCGCGATCACGGAAAAATGCGTAAAGCGGTCCATGCGGCGCGCATCTTTTTTATCAATAAAATCATTAACATTAAAATTTTTGACTTCGGCGGCTATTTGTGTTTTAAAATCTGATGCGTCAAAAAGAGTAATCGGGCCAACGCCACTTGTACCGCTTAATAAATTTTTCCAATATTCTTCTATCGTGTTACCAAGCGGGCCGATCAGACCCATTCCTGTGACAACAACTCTTTTCAATTCCATGCAAACCTCATTTTACAAAAAACACATGACTGTGAAAAAAAATGCAAACAAAAATTTTAATATCTTTCCAAATAAGAACCAACATATGAATCACGTCTAAACAGGCGGGGAATAATAATCCCCGCCATTTATCAACGTATACTATTCTTGATTACCAAGTTTTTCCTGAAGATAATTAAGTGCATCACCAACTGTGGTTAATTTTTCTGCTTCCTCATCGGGGATTTCCAGACCGAATTCCGCTTCAAATCCCATGACAAGTTCCACAGTGTCCAGTGAATCTGCACCTAAATCATCGATAAAAGAAGCTTCGGGTGTTACTTCGCTTGCATCCACACCCAATTGTTCTACAATGATCTCTTTTACCTTATCTTCTAATGCCATGATTCTTTACCTCCTGAATTAATAGTTACTTTGTTTACATTTTTATTCAATTCAAAATTCAATTACATAACCATTCCGCCATCAACATTTATTACCTGGCCGGTAACATAATCTGACATGGGACTGGATAGAAACAATGTGACCGCCGCGACATCTTCAGGCAGACCGGGTTTTTTTAACGGTATCATAGTTAAAAATGTTTCTTTTGCCGCTTCTGAGAGATGTTTTGTCATCTCCGTTTCAATGTACCCCGGAGCAACAGCGTTTACCTGGATATTACGGCTGCCAAATTCTTTAGCGATAGATTTTGTCAGGCCGATTACACCGGCCTTTGACGCCGAATAATTCGCCTGGCCGGTATTACCCATAATGCCTACAACCGACGCCATATTAATAATTTTACCTGCTCTCTGTTTAAAAAACATTCTTGTGCCTGCTTTAATACAATTGTAGGTTCCCTTTAAATTGACTGAAATAACGGAATCCCACTCTGATTCGCTCATCCGCATGATCAGGTTATCTCGTGTTATACCGGCATTATTGACCAGTATATCAATTTTGTTAAATTTATCAAGCCCGGTTTTAAACAGATTTTCGGCGTCCTGAAATTGGGTTACATCCGTTTTAACGGCAATCGCATCGACACCGAGCGCTTTTACTTTGGCAGCGCACTGATTTGCGCCTTCAAGATCAATGTCCGATACAACAATTTGACATCCTTCCAATGCCAATTTTAAACATATGGCTTCCCCTATCCCTCTGGCTCCACCGGTTACAATTGCTGTTTTATTCTCTAATAATTTCAATTGTTTCCCTTTAATTTTAAAAATTGCTGTAAACTATTTACAGTCGTAGCTGACAATTCACGATTTATTCTTCTCAATAATCCTGTTAATACATTGCCGGGGCCCACTTCAAAATAAACGGAAACGCCGGTTTTATGCATCTTCTGGATTGTCTGCATCCATAAAACAGGACTCGATAGTTGTTTTGCAAGTAATTGTTTTAATTCATCCGGTTCGGTTACGATACTGCCGGTAACATTGGAAAAGAACTCGATTGACGGTTTTTTAAATTCTAATTTCTGTAATTCCTCGTTAAAGGTTTTCAAAGCCGGGTCCATGAGCGGCGAATGGAACGCTCCACTGACTTTAAGTTCAACAACCCGCTTCGCACCTTTTTCGTTTGCCAGCTGCATGGCCAATTGCACACCGTTCAGAGAACCGGAAATAACGATTTGACCGGGAGAATTATAATTGGCAATGCCGACAATTCCTTCCTGAGAAGCCTCCCGGCAAATGCTTTCTACGGGTTCGTTATCAAGACCGATAATAGCGGCCATGGTTCCTTTCTGGTAATCCGAGGCGTTTTGCATGAGTTCACCGCGTAATTTTACCAGACGTAACGCCTCAACAAAATCCAGACAACCGGCGGCTGTAAGGGCTGTATATTCACCGAGACTGTGACCCGCTGTTAATTCCGGGAATATATCAATTTCCTTTAATAATTCAAATAAAATATAACTATGAACAAATATTGCCGGCTGCGTAATATATGTCTGATTAATTTCTTCCTCGGTGCCGTTAAAACACTTTTCGGCAATATTAAAACCTACAATATCGTTCGCCTGGGTATACCGTTCACGTACCTTTGCATATCTTTGGTATAAATCATAACCCATTCCAACATATTGTGATCCCTGACCAGGAAATAAAAAAGCTGTTCTTTCCAATATCAATTACCCACTTGTTGACGTAATTTCTCCTGCTCAAGCCTTTGTTTTCTTAAATTTGATAAAGCACGAAAATACAGGTTTTTATTTTTTAATGCAATGGCTTTGTTAAATTCTTTTTCAGCATTATCGTAATCTCCAACGACCTGATAAGCTACGCCCAGATTATAATGTGAATTTGAATCTTGCGGCTGTTGATTTACCGCCGTTTGAAACGCATCAATTGCTTCATCCCATAATCCGTTTCTGGCATATTGAACTCCGACTTTTATGGCACCCTTGCCGGATTCCAGAGCCAGGTTCTCAGTCACGCTATAGGGCGCGATTTGCCTGGCAAAATCTTCTACGATCTCATTCATCAGGTCATGTAAAATCGCATCACGGGGTTTTAATTGGCCGCGACCCTCAATTAATTTGCCGCTGTCGTAAGATTTACTTTTGGCTTTTGAGGCTATTAATTCTCCGGTTTCAATATTCACAACACGGAAAGTGATCGCAACCGTTCCACGGCGTATGATATAATGCTGGTCAACAAGCACCGTTTTTTTAATTTCTTCCCGGACTTTCTTTTTGTTTCGGATGACAATACGATACTTACCGGTTCCAACCTTTTTTTCAACTTTTTCAACACCCGTTTGATCCGGTTCAACCCTGAAGGAAACAACTTCACCAAATATAAGGCCATCGACACCCAATAATTGTCCGACTTTTCGGGCGGTGCTTTCATCAACCACCCCGGACATCGCTAATTTATGTTCCTCCAGAATCATGTCGATTTTACTTCGTTCAAAAATCTGAAAAAAATGACTATTCAGCAGTTTAGTCGTTAACAGACTGGCAGCCAGGTTGCCGGAATTCTCCGGACCATTGAAATCAACAACAGCTATTTTTTTTATTCCTTTAACATTGATTTCAGCCGGTTTATTGACCTGTGTTGCAACCATGGTCGGGCCACAGGATATTATTATTGTTAATAATAAAATTAACAAACAGAAAATAAGGCGCCTGGTTTTCATAAAATTATACCCATTTTTATTAAAAAATATCATAATTTTATTGCTGCCGAACCCCACGTAAAACCAGCTCCAAATGCAACAAGCACAACTGTACTCCCCTGATGAATTTTTCCGGTCTTAATCGCTTCGTCAAGAGCAAGCGGGATAGACGCGGCCGATGTATTGCCATAATTATTTACATTTACAAATACGCGATCGGAAGGTATGTTCACACGTTTAGCGGTGGCATCAATTATTCTTAAATTTGCCTGATGAGGTATCAATAAATCAATTTCGTCATTTTTCAAACCGGTATCTTCAATGATTTTAACCGCAGCATCTCCCATAGCTGTTACCGCGTATTTAAAAACTTCACGGCCGGCCATTTTAATATAATGCAAATGCTGGTCGAGCGTTTCATGCGTTGGTAAATGTTTTGTTCCCATTCCCGGGATATGTAACAAATAATGGAGATTTCCATTACTTTTTGTAAACGTACCCAATATACCTCGTGAATTCTCAGCCGGTTTTACGATTGCCGCTCCGGCGCCATCACCAAATAATACGCATGTCGCCCTGTCTGTATAGTCGGTCACTTTGGAAAGTGTTTCAGCCCCTATAACGAGTATCGTTTTTGCTTTGTTTACTGTAATTAAAGTATCCGCCAGTTCAAGGCCATAAATAAATCCGGTACATGCAGCAGAAATATCCATTGCCGTTGCATTCACAGCGCCGAGGTTTTTCTGCACAAAACAGGCTGTTGAAGGGAATCCGACATCGGGTGTTATTGTTGCTAAAATAATATAATCTAATTCTTCCGGGGATACATCCGCTTCCTGCATTGCTTTTTTCGCCGCTTCTGTGGCAAGATCGGATGTCAGTTCATCTTCTGCTGCAATGTGCCTTTTTTCAATTCCGGTTCGTGTTCTTATCCATTCATCAGATGTATCCACCATTTTTTCAAAATCGTGATTTGTTAAAACTTTTTCAGGAACTGCTGAACCTGTACTCACAATCATAGATTTTGGATTTATCAAAACTATCTCCAGTCTATCAATATTCTTTATTCAATTTTCATTATTAGAAAAATGTAAATTATTAAAAGTTTCAGTAATATGTCCGTTGACATTTTCAATGACCATTTTATAAGCGACTAAAACAGCATTTTTTATCGCACGGGGAGTTGATCTTCCGTGAGCGATGATACAATTACCATCCACACCTAATAACGGAGCGCCGCCATATTCCTGGTAATCAAATACTTTTTTAATACCCTCAAAAGTGGGTTTCATCAACATTGCACCAATTTGCGAGAAAAAATATTTTCTGATAAATCTTTTTAAATTAAATTTCAATAGTCCGTGCAAACTTTCGGCAACTTTTAAAACTATATTACCCACAAAACCGTCACAGGCAACGACATGAACTTTGCCTCTTAAAATATCGCCGCCTTCAATATTACCGATAAAATTTATAGAACTGTCTTTAAAAAGTTCGTTTGCTTTTATCACGACCTCGTTACCTTTGGAATCCTCATGCCCGATACTCAACAACCCGACCGTGGTATCCGGTTTGGCATATACACGGGAATAGTAAATACTACCCATAATCGCAAATTGTAACAGGTCCAGGGGTCTGCAATCCACATTTGCGCCAGCGTCTATGAGAAGTGAGGTACCGGTTTCCGTAGGCAGCATTGATCCTATTGCCGGTCTTCGAATTCCTTTGATTCTCTTTAAACCGAATAAAGCCGATGCCATTACAGCGCCTGTATTGCCGGCGCTGACAAAAGCATCGACTTTATGGTCCTTAAGCATGGCAATGGAAACCGAAATGGACGAGTCTTTCATTTTTAGGGCATTTGCAGGTTGTTCATGCATCGATACGGCCTGAGATGCATGTACTATACTTATCGGTAAATTCGCAGTATGAAAGTGCCTTGAAATTTCCTGTTCAATCGATTCTTTATTACCCACAAGAACAACTTCAAACTGGTTCCTGGACAATCTTGCCGCCTCTATACCACCATGAACAACATCATGAGGAGCATTGTCTCCTCCCATAGCATCTAAAGCAATTTTTATCAATATTTAACTCCGGGAATAATGTTCCACGCACATAAAGTTATTTTACAATTTCCATCATTTGTGCGTCATATGGTGGGAATTTAAGCATTATGATTCTCTTGGCAGAAAAATTGAACGACCTTTATAATAACCGCAATTGGGGCAGGCCCGGTGAGAGAGTTTCGGTTGATGACAGTTTGAACATTCAGCTATCGGTGGAACACTCGAATTCCAATTCGCTCTTCTTTTGTCTCTTCGTGATTTTGAATGTCTGCGTTTAGGTAATGCCATGGTATCCTCTATAAAATTAATTAAACTTTATCTTTTTAAGTGCTTCCCAGCGTGGGTCGATCTTTTCCGATTTACAATTACATGTTTCATCATTTAAATTAACTCCGCACTGGGCACACAATCCTTTACATTTTTCAGAACATAATTTTTTTTGTGGAATATTCAATATTAACGCATCCCGAATCGAATCCGTAATATTAATCTCATTGGTTGTTTCGGAAATAAAATAAATCCCGTCTTCGTCTTTCGTTACAAGACTATTATCGGTTGTGCAGACAATACTTACCGTTTCGTTGAGTTTATATTTATAATCAGCCAAACAGCGGTCACACACGAGTGCAACGGAGGTATCTAATTGAACCTTTAAAAAAACTTCTGAACCAATTTTATTAATATTGAATACTAAATTGATCGGGTGATAAAATTCTTGCTCATCTAAATCAATCTCAGAAGGAAGAACCGTTCTTTTTTCAGATGATAAACCTTCTGAAAAACTTGATATATTTAACTTTAGCACAAAAAAAAATCTCCAAATCGGTCAAAAATTTAATAAAAAAACGACTAATAGTCAAGGTAAAAATTAATATCAATGAATTTCATTCATATTAAATTTTTTATATTATCCCAATAATTCAGAGCCGCTAAAAAAGAAATTTATTTCCCGAATCGCGTTTTCCGGCGAATCTGAACCATGAACAATGTTTCTTTGAATGCTTTCAGCATATTCTTTGCGAATGGTCCCGCTGTCTGCTTTTGCAGGATCGGTACTTCCCATTAATTTCCGGTAATCTTCAATTGCATTCTCTTTTTCGATAACGGCGACAAGACAGCGATTTTCAGTCATAAATTCCACCAAAGCCGGGAAAAAATTTTTATCACGGTGCACCTCATAAAATGACTCTGCCATTGGTTTTGTCATTTTTACAATTTTTGCGGCAACAAGAGTAAAACCTGCTTTTTCGATCTTTTCAAGAACAGCACCTGTTAATTTCCGCTTATAACAATCCGGTTTTAGAATTGCTAATGTTCTTTCCATTCCTTTTCCTTCCTGAAGATGAGTAACTATCATTCGGCAGTTTTTACGGCTACCAGTTTTTCACTTTCTTCCAATCCAATTTGAAAAGCGTTATAGTTCAATTCTTCCGTACCCTTCGGTACCCGCGCCCCTATTGCCTGCTTTAAGGCATTTTCAGAAACGATTTTGGAAATACCGGCAATAATTCCCAACGCGATAATATTTGCGACAAGTGCGTGTCCCAGCTTTTCCCTGGCTAATTTAATAATAGGAATTTTATAAAGCAAAAATTTTCCCTCAGAAATCCGTGTAACCGATTGTTCGTCAACAATAATGATTCCGCCTTCTTTAACGTCATTTTGATATCGGTCAAAAGATTCCTGGGTTAAAGCTAACAGCAGATCAATATTCACTGCTTTTGGGTAATCAATATCATCATCCGAAATAATTACTTCAGACCGGCTGGCTCCACCACGAGCCTCCGGACCATACGATTGGCTTTGGGTTGCGTTTAGATTGTCGTAAATGGCGGCGGCTTCAGCCAATATTTTACCGGCTAAAACCAGGCCCTGACCACCTTCACCACTCAAGCGGACTTCATATCGAATGCTCATTTTATAATAATTCTCCTTTATTAACTTATGATTTAAATTGATCAATAACTTTTTGATATTCCGTACGACATTCCGGTTTTTCAATATCAACAAAAATACCGGTGACGATACTTTCATCCAGTTCCAATGGGCTCATCTTTTCCGCGCTTTTTATGGTTACACTGTGTTCCTTTTGCCATTTTAACATATCGACACCCGCGCCTGCCTTGTTTCGTCTTCCAAATGTTGTCGGACAGGGCGTCATGACTTCTACAACTGAAAATCCTTTCTTTTGTAAAGCCAGATTTATATATCTTTCAACCTGAACCGGATTTGCTACCGTTGTTCTGGCAACAAACGGGGCCCCGGCTGCTATAGCCAAACCACTGATATTAAAAATATTTTCCGAACTTCCATACGGCGCAGTGGTCGCTTTCTTACCGCTCGGAGTTGTGGGAGAAACCTGTCCACCCGTCATGCCGTAAATCTGATTGTTAAACAAGATAACCGTCAAATCGATGTTACGGCGCGCAGCGTGAATATAATGGTTTCCACCGATAGACGTTGCGTCGCCGTCTCCGGTAATCACAATAACATTTAAATGCGGCTTGGCTAATTTTATCCCGGTGGCAAATGTTATTGCCCGTCCGTGAGTCGTATGCAATGTATTAAAATCAACGTAGCCGGTTAACCGGCTTGAACAACCGATACCGGAAACCATAACCACGTTATCTTTGGTAAATCCGTTTTTATGGATCGCTCTGATCAGGGATTTTAATATAATTCCATCTCCGCAACCCGGACACCAGATTAACGGCATTTTTGATTTACGCAAGTAATAATCATAATCAAACATTTATTTTATCCTTTATACAATTCAAAATTTCTTCGGGATTGATCGGCTCACCGTTCACTTTGTTATATTTATAAACAGGGACTTTGCCGCGTACCGCCCATTCAACCTCATGTGCAATTTGACCCATATTCAATTCGGGCACGATCCATAATTTTACTTTATCGGAAAAATCACGAATTTGTTTTTCCGCAAACGGCCAGATTGTTTTTAAACGCAGCATTCCCGTTTTTATTCCCGCATTGCGGGCCAGTTTGACGGCATGTCTCGCGGATCTGGCAGCAGAACCGTAAGCAATTATTCCGATCTCGGCATCGTTCAGCAGATATTCTTCAACCTCCACGATATCATCCGTATGCTTTACAATTTTTCGTTCGAGACGCTGTAATAATTGATTAATTTTTTCTGCATTATTTGTGGGGAATCCTGTCTCATCATGGGCTAGGCCGGTCACATGGTAACGATAGCAGGAACCGAAATTCGCCATCGGGGGAATATCAGAGGCGGTTTCCTGATAAGGCAGATAGTTATCTTTGGATTCGGGATTCGGACGGTTAATAATTTCAAACTCATTGTCAGCAGGAAAGATCACTTTTTCATTCACATGGCCGATAATTTCATCCAGTAACAAAATGACCGGGGTTCTGTATTTTTCCGACAAATTAAAAGCCCTGATTGTCATATCAAAGACCTCCCTGACACTAAAGGGAGCAAGCGCAATAATCTGGTGATCGCCGTGGGTACCCCACCTTGCCTGCATAATATCGCCCTGTGAGGGTAACGTGGGCAGGCCGGTACTCGGGCCACCCCGCATAACATTTACAATGACACACGGGATTTCCGCCATAATCGCATATCCTATATTTTCCTGCATCAGGGAAAATCCGGGACCGCTTGTTGCGGTCATCGCTTTTACACCGGTTAACGATGCCCCGATGATGGCGCCGATCGAGGCAAGTTCATCTTCCATTTGGATAAAAACTCCGTTATTTTTCGGCAACTCGCCGGCCAGCACTTCCGCAATTTCGGATGAAGGCGTAATCGGGTAACCCGCAAAAAACCTCACCCCCACCGCCAGGGCCGCCTGGGCACACGCTTCATTCCCGGATAAAATTTTTACATTATTAGAATTTTTATTCATAATTCTATACTACTCTTTTACTTGAACTTTATCATTAATTACAAATACTTCAATCGCAAAATCCGGGCAATATAATTCACACAAGCCGCATGCCGTACATGCCTGTAAATTTTCGACAAAGGCTATCCCATCCTTCATGACTAACACATTGTGCGGACAAAATTCAACACAAATCTCACATCCCTTACACCAGGACTCTTTGATTCTTATTTCTTTTTTTAATTCTGATTTTTTTGCCATATTAGCACTCATTTTTATTATTTTAAAATTACGGGATAATTCTGGTTCCTGTTTTTCCATTTAAAGCGTCCGTTAAACCTTCAACGGAACATATAATAACCTGTTTACCATGGTTTTGCAGAAAATTAATTGCCGCTTCAATCTTTGGTCCCATATTACCATTTGGGAACTGACCCTCCTTTAAATATTTTTTGGCCTCTTTTACAGTGAGTAAATCAAGGTCTTTTTGTTCCGGTTTGCCATATTGAATAGCCACTTTATCAACCGCTGTAAGTATAAACATCTCGGTTGCATCAATTTCATGGGCCAGAACCGATGATGCCAGGTCTTTATCCACTACTCCGTCAATCCCTTCCAGCCTGCCGTCTTCCTCAATATAAACGGGTATACCGCCGCCGCCAGCTGCAATAACAATGACTTCTTCATGAACAAGCTGTTTTATTATTTCAGCTTCGACAATGCTTTTGGGTTTTGGAGACGGTACAACCCGACGGTAACCCCTGCCGGAATCTTCTTTAATAATATAACCCCTTGTCTTCTGTAACCTGGAAATGTCTTTTTGATCATAAAAGGGACCGACAAACTTTGTTGGATTCAATACGGAGGGATCGTTCTTATCAACAACGACCTGACTTAATAGGGTAACTACTTTTCGCTCAATACCTCGTAATGACAGTTTATTTTGCATTGTTTGTTCAATCATGTAACCCATTCCGCCCTCAAGATCGGCAACGATTACTCCTAATGGAACAGGAGGCACAAGATTTCTTGTTTCTTCAACACGGATGAGCGCATTCCCCACCTGGGGACCATTCCCATGTGTGATGGCAATTTTATATCCCCTTTCCACCAGGTCGGCAACTCCTGCAAGTGCACGGCGTGTATTTGCAAACTGCTGATAAATATCACCTTCTTCAAACTCACGGGTAATAGCGTTTCCCCCAAGCGCAACAACAGCGACCTTTTCCTTTTCAATACGGGACATTAATATTTATCTATGAAACTAACTTTACCTATTCTTTGTTAAATATTTTTTAACGCATCATCAAGTGTTAATTTACCGATTTCCTGCAAGTCATAAAAGACCCGCACGGACGGTTTTGTAATTTTTATTATACGTCTCAAATCTATAGGCGTTCCAATAATCACCGAGTCACATTCTGTTGCATTAATTGTTGCTTCAAGATCTTTTAGCTGTTCATTCCCGTAACCCATTGCGGGAAGCAACTGGCCGATTTCCGGGTAAATATCAAAAGTTTCAACAAGTTTACCCTTTAAATAAGGTCTGGGATCAACTATTTCTTCCGCTCCGTATCTCTCAGCGGCAACAACTCCCGCCCCAAAGGTCATTTCACCATGAGTCAGGGTTGGGCCGTCTTCAACCACCAGTACTTTTTTCCCCTGAATGACTTCCGGATTTTCTATTGTTATGGGAGAAGACGCATCTATAATTACCGCAGACGGATTGACCATTTTAATATTCTGCCTGACAATTTCAATATCTTCAAATCCGGCCTCAACCTCTTTATTGATAATAACATAATCGGCCATCCGCAGATTTGTTTCGCCCGGATAATAGGTCACTTCATGACCGGGACGAAGCGGATCGGTTACGACAATATGAACATCGGGCTTATAAAAGGGAACGTCGTTATTACCGCCATCCCACAATATAACGTCCGCTTCCTTTTCCGCAGCTTCCAGGATTGCTCCGTAATCAACACCGGCATAGACAACTGAGCCCCTGACAATATGCGGTTCATATTCTTCCATTTCTTCTATAGTGCACTGGTGTTTTGTCAGATCTTCAAGTGTTTCAAAACGCTGAACACTTTGTTTTACAAGATCACCATACGGCATGGGGTGCCGAATGACAACAACTTTTTTACCTTTCTTTTTCAGGATTTCCACCACCCGTCTGGTTGTTTGGCTTTTCCCGCAGCCGGTACGAACAGCGCAAACAGCGACTACCGGAACTTTTGATTTCAGCATGCTAAATTTCGGACCAAGCAATGTAAAGCTTGCTCCCATTGAATTGACCAAAGACGCTTTGTGCATAACTTCTTCATGATGCACATCACTATAAGAGAAAAATACTTCATCAATATTATGTTTTTTTATCAGGTCCGGCAGTTCATCCTCGGACATAATCGGTATTCCGTTTGGATACAAAGAGCCAGCCAACTCGGCCGGATATTTACGATCATCAATATCCGGAATTTGCGCGGCTGTAAATAGAATAACCTGATAATTATTTTTATTTCTGAAATAAGTATTAAAGTTATGGAAATCTCTTCCTGCCGCTCCCATTATTAATACATTACTTCTACCCATAAATCACTCCTTGATTTTTGATAACAATAAAAAAGGCAGGTAATCTTACCTGCCTGTTATAGATATTTTTTCATCTTGATGATTCAAACAATAATTTAATGTTTCGTATACACCCTGAAAATCTTTTTGCGCAAAAATTTTGGTTCTGATTTCCGATGCTCCGGGAAAACCTTTAAGGTACGATACGATGTGTTTACGCATATTGTACATCGTATGATCGGCCCCGAAAATCTCCCGAGAATATTGTAAATGTGTTAAACAGGTATGTATACACTCGGAGAAGACGGGTTTTTTCGGTATGGCTTTTTTTTGTATCAAATCCGATATTTGTTTAAAAATCCAGGGGTTACCACGAGCGGCCCTGCCGATCATTACCCCGTCACATCCGGTCATATTAAACATATCTACCGCATCAAAAGCTGTTTTTATATCACCATTTCCGATAACAGGTATCTTTACAGCTTGCTTTACTTCTCCTATTAGATTCCAATCCGCGCGCCCTTTAAATTGCATTTTTTGTGTTCGTGGATGGATTGACAGCATGGAAAAGCCGCAATCTTCAAGCACCTGACTCACTTTAACGACAACTATATCATCCCAACCACTTCTTAACTTTGCCGTAACCGGTACTGAAGAAACTCTGGTAACGGCTTTTGCGATCTTTTCGATCACATGCAAATCTTTTAATAAAAAAGAACCGGCCCCGCGTTTTACTATTTTTTTTGCCGGACAACCAAAATTTATATCTATGAATGTCGGATTATATTGTGACACAATATTAACCGCTTTAGCCAGGATCTCAGGTTCAGCGCCAAAAATCTGTATCCCAACAGGTCTCTCGTATTCACCAAACTTTAAAAGTTCTAAAGTTTTTTCATTAAATCTAATAATACCATCGGCGCTTGCCATCTCCGTAAATAAAAGATTGGCGCCATATTCTTTGCAAATTCTTCGAAATGCTCTGTCCGTCCAGCCGGCCAATGGAGCCAATGCCAATGGTTTTTCGATTTCTGTCAAAAACACGCGACGAATTTAAGTCTTTAAACCATTGAAAGCAAGTATTTATTTTTTCCTGCTCAATTCCTGCCGTACTATTTGGCAAATATCATCTTTTTTATATCACTAAATTTACCCGCATCGATCTTGATAAAATATAAACCGGATGACAAAACATGTCCATTTTCCGATGTCCCGTCCCAGGTGAGCTTGTATGTTCCTGCATTCTGTTTTTGATTGACCAGAACATTAACCAGTTCACCGCGCATATTAAATATCCTTATACGAACATCCGATTCTTCGGGCAACGCATAAATAATATTGGTAAAAGGGTTGAATGGATTGGGATAATTTTGCTGTAAGGAAAATGATTTGGGTATCGTTGAGCCCACATCCAACTGGACAGGACCAAAATAGGATATTTTACCGTCGGTATCAATTTGTTCGATTTTATAAAAATAGATGCCGTTTTCCCTGGGCACCTTATCAAGGTATTCATATTGGTTTTCATTTACTGTGGTACCGGCGCCTTTAATCAGTTCGGAATTTAATTTGTACCAGGGGCCGTTGTCGGACGTGCTTCGCAAAACATTAAAACCCAGATTACGAATTTCCGATTTTGTTGTCCATTTTATCACGACATAATTATTATCTGTCAACACGGCGGACAATCCCGCGATATTAACAGGCAACGCCGCATTAGCCGGATCTTCATTTGCGTATGTTGTAGAACGAAACGTGGGCCATGGATCCTGACAGCCAAAATAGAAAAGGTCCGTTCCGCTTGTACCCGGGTAATACCATGCCAGCCCGGCTGTTCCAGCAGGGTTATTGATACCGGAGATTTGGAATTTTCCAATATAGGTACCGGGACTGTCCGTAGAAAGCAGATAAGCGCCGTTCTGGAATTCCGTATCCGAGGTCGGAGCTGGACCTTTAATTGAGATGGCTATTTTATCACCGGTTATCGCAGGTGATACGGTGTAAGCTGAAGAATATAAATCTCCATTTTCAATTTTTGTTAAAACCGGCGAGGAAAAATTTTCACTGTTAAAACTTAAATATATATCAGAATCCGCGAGATAAAAATCGACGTTCGTACTTTGCAGATAGAGTTTAAAAGTGAAATTGGTACCGTCGGCTTGTTGATCGACAACCCTCAATGTATAAGATACTGCTGTAACTCCGGCAGTAACGGCTATAATAAACGTATAAACAAAGACAGTAAAAATAATTTTTTTCATGTCATACTCCTTAAAAAAGCCTGATTACGGAACTTGAGTTTGTATGGTTCTGTTGTTCCATGTCAAATTTCTGTCGGAAGCGCCAACTCGTCCGTTCAGATCACAATCCGACATCTGATATCCGGTCAATGTCCGATTGTTCCAGGTGGCGTTTCTGTCATCACCATCGATAATACCGGTTTTATTAACATCACCACTCCACATTCCCCAGACATTTAATCCGGTTAACAGTTCTATTGCGCCATTTGTCCCGTGAATATGAGAACCATCTCCGTGAATTAAATCACAGGTTACAGGTGATGCGGAATCCAAATTATACGGATCATTACTCATAACGGATAAATGATTCCTGTGTTTAACTACAACATAATAATCACCGGCAGGCGCTTTTAACTCTATATATAATCTTCCATCAGCAGAAACGACTTTACCATCACTTTGTAATAACCCGCTTTTTGAGACTATTGCTGTACCGGTTGTGGTGGTCCTCAATTGAACCAGTACCCAGTCAACAATATTCTCCGGCATGCTGGCAATTGTTACGGGATCTTCAGAATATGGAGATGTCAATGGCAGAGTTAAATTCGTATCCATTGTTCGATCCACAGAATTAAACGGACCTTGCAACATAACTTTTACTAATAACTTTAATCCGGCATTCTCAACTACTACCGGTCGTATGCGAAAATCTGTGGACAATGAATACCAGTTTGAGCTGTTAAAATATGTTGAACGATTATCAGAAGACACATTATTTTCCACACTGATTGAAATGACCTCACCCGTATTCGAAGGATACATTACTATATGATAATTAGTGCCGGAGTTAACAAAAATATTTCCGGCCAGCAAATTCACAAAAGTATTACTATTTTTTAATATTTTATCTTTTTCAATCGCAATTGTACTGCTTCCGGATAATTTTGTACCCGGTTTACCGCTGTTATCGGACCATACTTCCACATTTAAAGGAGCGGTTAGTGTATTATTGATGTAGGTTTGAAAAAAGAAACCGGACACTATTCCGGATAATGAGGGCGTAAATTTTACGGCTATCTTTTGAAAACCCGCCGAACCAATATCCATGTAACTGTTCGCACCCCACTGGTCATAGATCATTGTCTCCCAGGCAACTATCGGGCTTGTTCCCATAGCGTCGCTCATGGCTCCGAAAATATTCAGTTTACCGTTCCCCCACATGGAATTCCATACAAGTCCCGTATAGCTGTCCGTATCGGCATTATCAATCATCAGAGATTTAACATCCCCGTCGTCCAGGTTGGAATTTTCCTGTAATAAAAGCGCAACAGCACCGGCCACTACAGGCGACGACATACTGGTACCCTGCATGGTCTGATGTTTCTGACCCGGTAATATTGCGCTGGTGCCGGGATTTGCATACTGCGATAAACTGGAAACGATTTTATCACCCGGAGCGACAATATCCGGTCTGTCCTGTTCATCACGGGTTGGCCCCCGGCTGCTAAATGAGGACAAATTGTCTGAAAGATCCGGTGATCCGCCCCACCAATAGTTATTCAAATAATCCGGCCAATACCACCGATGAACATATGATCCGACAATAATTGCACTGACGGCGCTATTACTGAGCGTATAATGGGAATCACTGTTTGATAAAGATATAATCGAAGGGGCCGTACCGATACTCTGATCAAATAACCAGCCATGGTAATTTACATTCGCACCGGAATTATTGGTCAATTTTAATTTCCAAATTCCCTCCGCCGGCGGTAAGATGGCAATATCATCCCAAATATTGACACGGATATAACGATCGCTGTTAGATAAAAATACATAATTCTCAATCTTTACCGTACCGTCGTTCGTACTATTTTCCACCCATCCTCCGGACGTTTGTGATACGGAATACCCGTTTGGTGAAATAACCTGAGCGGTCATATCATTGTTACCATCGAACCAGATATCAATACTCAAATCATCATTATTAACGTCACCGGCCGGAGTATAATCAGGGACTGTGAATGTAATCTCGACAGAATTACCGGCACCAACTCCCCCCATTGTATGAATTAAATCATCGCCGCTATTTCCTGCGGATACAACAACAATTCTACCTGAACCCGTAAAAGTATCAATTGCCTGGCTTTTGGCGTCGGTTCCGTCATGCGGACCCGCATTGGAACCCAAACTCATATTCACAACAACGGATTTTCCGAAAGCGGTTGCTTTTTCCTGTGCGTAAGTCAAAGCATTAATGATGTTCGACTCCGTAAATGAACCGTTGCCCGCTTTAACGACGATTATATCTGCCTGCGGCGCCATGCCTGCATATTTCAAATTTGTGAATGATGCTCCGTTACCGGCGGCTGTTCCGGTTACGTGTGTTCCATGACCATTTGTATCCTGTTCACGCACAAATCCGGCCGGAGAACCGTCAATTTCATCTTCAATGTGCGCCCGGGTATATTCCACACCGTAATTCAAATCGGTTTCGGCGGGAGAACTCTCTGCTCCCTGAGGTGTTAAGGTTTGATCCCAGATATATAATATTCTGCTTTGCGTATCATCCGCCGGGTCGCGAAAATCTTTATGCTCCCAATCAATTCCGGTATCAATAATACACAAAATAACATCCTGTCCCTTGTAAACAGTACCATTAAGGTAACCGGCATGCAGCAAATCAGCTCCGGTAACACCTTCCGTGACATCATTTAACGGGTATTGTAAAAGACCCGGGTCTATATACTGTACATTTTGCAGTTGAGCCAGGGTTAACAACTCACGCATTGTAACCCGTACGGTTACAAATTGAGGGAGTATTGTATTAACGGGTATTCCTGTTGAAACAAGTTCTTCCGGATTCGTGGTATAAACCACCGCATCGTAAATATTATCACCCGCTGAATTGATACCAACAGTCTCAATTCCCGTACCTGATAAAATTTTCTCTTTTTGGGTGTATTCTCCCACAATAATTTTCTGAAAACGAGGATCAAGTTTAGCGATTTCGGTTTGCGATAATGCGGAAAAAGCTTGATCAATTGTTTGTGCTGTTATCATTAATGGAATTAACAATAGAAAAAACAAGCACTTCAAAAGCCTTAAGCACATCATTTTTCTCCCATTTAAAATTTTAAATTATAAATCCTTATAAATTTCACACATACCCCCCTAAAAAAAAACACATCAGAGTTAAATGTAATCTCTGATGTGCATTTTTTGTGCCATAACTATTTTCAAATCCCCAATGGCCATTTCATATCAAGAAATAAAAAAGTCGAATCTTAAAGTAAAAAAGACAATTATTTATAAAAAACCGGTATCCGGTTCATGGGCTCTATCTGATCTGAATTACCATGTTCAAAATAATTATACGCTATGTTTACAACAAGTTTAGAATGATATGTCCGGGCTTGACCGGACACCGGTTTTTATTATTTCAAAAATAAAACCTTTTGAGAACCGGAAAATCGACCGGCCTCCAAAATAATAAAATAGACGCCGCTGGATATGCGCAGGCCTTCGTCACTAAAACCATCCCAGGTCACCGAATAAAAACCGGAATTATGCAAAAGACCATCACGCAATGTACGAACTGCTCTGCCATGAATATC
This sequence comes from Candidatus Zhuqueibacterota bacterium, assembly GCA_016934825.1. Classification (GTDB taxonomy): domain Bacteria; phylum Zhuqueibacterota; class Zhuqueibacteria; order Residuimicrobiales; family Krinioviventaceae; genus Fontivivens. The sequence goes on along the minus strand of JAFGSB010000087.1, from coordinate 7,750 downwards.
GACAACTCGAAGATTGACCTCGCATTCGTTTTTCAAAAAATATGAAATAACCGTTGATGGATTGAAGGGATTAGGATACGCCGGGTACAGTTTAAAATCCGTAACCGTAACTCCGGAGAGAGAAATTTCCACAGCCTGACTGTAATCCCTATCACCATTCACATTCACACTGACAATACTGTATTGATATGCCCTGTTTTTATCGACGTTTCGATCCGTATAATTATAATGGGTTTCGTAAGTCACCGTGCCCTGTCCTTCAAGCTCCGGGTACGTTTTGTAGCTGGCAATGACCTGCCAGGTTTCACCGATATTTTCCCGCCGGATGATCTCGAAACCCAGGTTGTCCAGTTCGCTCGCAGTTATCCAATGCAGTTCAATACCGCTTCCATCTGGCGCCGGATTTACTTTGAAGGAAGTCAGCTCAACGGGCAGTGGAAGATCATTATTGGTAAACCATAAAGCGCCGCTGTTCGTGCCATCGTTTGAGCCTTTACTGTCAACACACGTTCCGGTTGTTTGACCAACTTTATCCTCATCAAACTTGTAATAGGATACCATATTACCCCAGTTCGGGTGTGACGACGTAACGGGTTTACTTTTCCAGGCATTGATATTGGGCTGAGTCAATGCCGCGTGCCAGACACGCACTTCATCGATATCGCCCAAAAATCGTCGATCGGTTCCACTTCCCTTTGAACCAATATAAAAATTATTGGCCGTTGTTACAATAGAATTTGAACCTGACGGGAACGGCTCCGAATCAACCAGACTTCCATTCTGGTATAGAAATAAACCGACAGGAGAAAAAACAAAGGCCACGTGCTCCCAGGTTGCAGGAGATATAGCATTGCCGGAAACTGATTTTAGTCCATCAGCAGTATTGATAATACAATAAGGTACCTGAGATGTTTGCAGATCCAGATTTACACCGGTCGCACTGCCGTCGCCATCGGAAACAACTAATCCGTCACCACCGCCCGCATGAGAATCATCATCCGGTCTTACCCAGGCTTCTATCGTCAAAACATCGCTCGGCTTCAAACTGCTGCTGCTGCCGCAATTCACATAATCGGTTCCATTAAATTCAAGCGCGTTGCCCGCCCCCTGGGCAAAGATCATACCGGATGTTATCATTATAAAAGTAAAAAGTGTAACCAAATGTTTCATGGTAGATTCCTCCGGTTTTATAAATATGTCAACATAATGTCTAAATATTGATAAAAAGAGGCATAATACATCAATATATAGACAAAGTAAAAAAAAAATAATTATTTGTCAAGTATTTTTTACTTTTTTATCAAATTAGCGGTAAATAAAAAATATAATTTTAGTTTACCCGACAAATACAACAATTTAGTATGAATAAAACATTGCAAACATCATACCTTAAGATATGTTTTTAACAAAAAACACATTTAATTCGCAAAAATTTGACAAAAATTTAATTTTAAAATAAATCTCCTATGTCCGGCTTTTACCGGATATTTATAATTCTATCTTTTTGGGAAAAAATAAGGGGGAAAAATTTTATTGCCGGTAATTTAAAAGTATGTCAGCCTTGTTCGGGAAAACGAAAAATCTCGATTTCGGATTCACGAAGGGCATTTTGTACGAGTTCTTCCCAATTGTCTATCCGCGCTTCGGCGGCATGGACTTGTTCCAGTTTTGCTTTGGTCTCGGGACTTTTGGGGAGCAGGTAACTGCAGCAGTCATCGTACGGTTCAATTGAGGTTTGAAACGTTCCCAGATTTTGCGCCTGTTCAATGATCTCTTCCTTGTCCGAACCGATCAGGGGCCGCAGAACCGGCAGAGAGACGACTTCGGATATGGCAATTATATTTTCAAGAGTTTGACTGGCAACCTGTCCGACGCTTTCTCCGGTAACCAGGGCTTTGGCGTTTTCCTTTCGGGCAACAAGTTCCGCGATCCTGTACATCATCCGCCGGTACATAATAATTCTGAATTTCGGATGTACGCTTAGAATAATGGCTTCCTGTATCCTGGCCAGCGGTACAAAATAGACGACACTTTTATATTGATACGCTGTTAATTTTTTAGCGAGTATCTGGGTGTTGTAATAGGATGATTTTTCCGTAAACGGGAAACTGTGAAAATGAACAAATATAACACGGCAGCCCCTTGTCATCATACGGTAAGCCGCGACCGGCGAATCAATACCGGATGACAATAAACTGACAACTTTACCGCTGGTTCCGACCGGCAGTCCGCGAAGACCGGGAATTTTTTCAAATGAAAAATAGATCTGCTTGTTAAAAATTTCAATGGTACAGGTCATCCCTGGGTTTTTCAGATCGACCTTTTTATTCAGCGCTTCAACAATCCGCGCTCCGACTATCCGGTTCACTTCCACCGAAGTTAAAGGATATTGCTTGTCTGACCGGCGGGTTTGTATTTTAAAGGAATCAAACTGAAATTCCTTTATACGTTCCAAAACCTGATCTTTTAAATTTTCAACATCGGTACTGCCGGGATAAGCAACATTAAAATGCGCTATACCGATGATTTTTTTTAAACGTTCCACAATCTGCGGTAATTTATCTGTTGCTTCTATATTCAGAATAAATCTTCCATATTCATTCCTGATATTGACATGAGTTATATCCCGCAATGCAAGTTTGATATTTTGTTTCAGCTTGTTTTCAAAAAATCCCCGGTTTTTACCTTTCAGGCCGACTTCACTGTAATGAACAAGTATTTTAATCGTATTTTCCGACGCTGAACTGATTGTCTTTTGATTATTCATTCTGCTCTCAATTTATAAATAAATAACCGCATCACATTTAAAAAATTGTAACCGGCATAAAAAAATCCTCCCCGAGTATAATAACCATACATTTATTGCAGATTATACAACCATACCGGCAAGGATTTTATCAAATATGTTTGTAATAGATCAACTCATCGCGTTTGCGATAATCTGGGCGATATCCTGAACCTTTAATTTGTCCTCGATTCCTTTTTCTTTTATGCCGTCATCAAACATACTCATACAGAACGGACAGGCCGTTCCGACGGTTGCAGCGCCGGTTTTTTGAGCTTCCTCGACACGAATATGATTGATGCGTTTGCCTTCGGTTTCTTCCATGAACATTCGTCCGCCGCCGGCGCCGCAGCAAAAACTTTTTGTTTTCGCTCGAGGCATTTCAACTATTTCCTGTTTGGTTGCGGCTCTTAATATACTGCGCGGTTCATCAAAAATTTGATTATATCTGCCGAGATAACAGGAATCATGAAAAGTAATTATTCCGTTGCCATTTTGAGTTAATTCAATCTTACCCGAACTGATAAGCTCGGCAAGCAACTGTGAATGATGGACGACCTCATATTGACCGCCGAATTCGTTATATTCATTTTTCAATATATGGTAACCATGCGGACAACAGGTAACAATTTTTTTAAATTTATATTGTTTAAATGTTTCAATATTCTGTTCGGCGTTCATCTGGAACAGGTATTCATTGCCGACCCGGCGCGCGGGATCTCCACAGCAACCCTCCTCTTCACCCAAAATAGCGTAACTGACGCCGGCTTTATTGAGTATTTTCGCGAACGCCTTTGATATCTCCTTTCCCCTGTCGTCAAAAGAACCGGCGCACCCGACGTACCAGAGATAATCCACTTCCTGTTTTTCGGCCATGATGGGGACCTCAAAACCTTCGGTCCAGTCGGCGCGTGTGCTGCTGCCCATGTTCCAGGGATTGGAATTCGTCTCCAGGCCTTTAAAAGCCGGGTTCAACTCCTGCGGAAATTTATTTTCCATCATCATTTGTGCGCGGCGCAGCTCCAGTATTGTCGGTATATGCTCATTGGAAACGGGACAGGCTTCCATGCATGCGCCGCAGGTTGTGCAGGCCCAGATCTCATCCGCCGTGATCCATTTGTCCATTACCGGTTCCGCGGGCGCATTCCCGGATAGCAGATTGTCGCTTTCATGCAGAATATGTTTTCTCAGACTCATCATAATCACTTTTGGAGATAAAGCCTTATCGCTTTGAAAAGCCGGGCAGACATCCTGGCAGCGTCCGCAATCAACACATGAGAAAAAATCAATGATATTTTTCCACTGGAACTGGTTGACGTTGGTAACGCCGAATTCCTCTACCTTTTCGAAATCAACCTTTTTTAAAGTGCCTATCGGATCATGGCTGCGCAAAAAAATATTGATCGGACCCGCAAGCAGATGAAAGTGCTTCGAATGCGGGATAAACACCAAAAAAGCGAGTACCATTAAAATATGCGACCACCAGAAAAAAGAATTCAAAATATGTAGTGAACCAGCGCTCATTCCGGCCATAAGCGGAACGGTCGCCCTGGTAAAGGGCATCCATTTGGCAAAAGACTCGCCAATTAAAATGATCTCCGCGCCCTGGTTTAACAGATAAGTCAGCATTAAACCAAATATTAAAGATAAAACAATCGCGCTTTGCGGAGAACGGGATATGGGCATGGGTTTGGTTATGGCGATCGGTTTAACAAAATAACGGCGTACTGCCAGATAAATTGTGCCGATAATGCAGAATACCGCAATGATATCCACGCCAAGAAACCAGAGATCGTTAAACAGACCTTTTCCCCAAAGTGAAAATCCCTTCCCAAAAGCCCCGCCGACGTGATTGATTGTTGCGACCGTAAAGAAAACAAATCCCCAGAACACAAACGCGTGCATCACGCCGACAACGGGACGATCCTTGATAGAACACAACTGTGTGGCTACCCTGGCAACGACAAAACCCAGTCGTTTTACCGGTTTATCCCATCGTTTTTCATCCTTCAGTCCGGTTTTGACCAGACGGTATCGTTTCCTCACTTCCAGGAAAAAGAATCCCGTTGACGCCAATATACATAACAGCAATACAATTTGACCAAACAGATTTAACAAGTGAAACTCCCTTCGCTGGTGTTAAAATAATCGTTTATTTGAACAACAAAATCAGCCTTTGATCTTTTTGATCTCCTGAGTCAAGGCAGGAACAACTTCAAACAGGTCGCCGACAATGCTGTAATCGGCGCGTTTGATGATCGGTGCTTCCGGATCTTTATTTACAGCGACTATGCATTTGGAACCCGACATGCCGGCCCAATGCTGAATCGAGCCCGAAGCGCCGCACATAATATAAAGAGAGGGTGATACAACCTTACCGGTTTGCCCGACCTGTTCGTCATGGGGACGCCATTCCGAATCCACCACCGCACGTGTAGCGCCCACAGCAGCGTTCAGCACGGTCGCAAGTTCTTCAATAATTTTAAAATTTTCAGCCGAGCGCACTCCGCGGCCCCCGGTGACGATTATATCAGCCTCGGTGACATCAAGTTTATCTCCACCGGTTTTATTTATTTCTTTAATTTTGATCCTGCTTTCAAGCGCGGGCAGTTCCAAAGAATTTACAACAGCTTGTTTACCGTTCATCTTTGCTTCAAAAACACCCGGTCTTAACGATAGTATTTTCACGGGCGACTCCAGAGAAAGTTTGGCAAAAACTTTACCCGCATAAAGAGGATGTTCGATCTCGAGACTGCCATCAACGACTTCGAGACCCGTGCAGTCGGATGCCAGACCTGTTTCCAGCGCCGCGGCGACACGAGGCGCCAGGTCACGACCCTGAAGAGTTGCAATAAACAAAACGATTTCAGGGGATACTTTTTTCACCGCCTCAATTACGATCGTTTTATAATAATCGGGATTAAAATTTTCCAATTTGGTGTCCTCTGCCGTCAAAACCTGATCCGCGCCATATTCGCCGAGGGAAGCCGCCTTTGCCTTAACATCAGAACCGATTACCAGGGCAGTAACGGTTTGACCAAGCGAATCTGCCAGACGTCTTGCCTGTGAAACGGTTTCGAATGAGGATTTTTTAAATTCATTGTTCTGTAATTCAGTAACTACAAGGATTGCTGACATTTATATTAACCTCCAATATTCATAAACAAATTAAGTATTATAAGACCTTGGCTTCTTCGCGAAGCAACCGAACCAGTTCCGCAACCGCATCCGCTCCTTCACCCACAACTTTTCCTTCGCTACGGGCTGCGGGATAAGATAACTTGTTGATAGAAAGGTTTTCGCCCTCAAAACTTACCTGTTCCGTGGTCACCTGTTTTTTCTTCGCCATCATCACACCGCGAATGGACGGATAACGCGGTTCATTTAATCCTTTCTGGCAGGTTATAATACAGGGAGTTGACGTTTCAATAATCTCGGATCCGCCCTCAACTTCTCTTTTCACCGTAACATGTTCACCATCAACATCGAGTTTGGTTACAACGGTTACACAGGGAATATTTAACAGTTCACTTAGCATCGGACCAATTTGCATACTGCCGTCATCGATCGTTTCTTTTCCCATTAAAATCAAATCATATTCCATGGTTTTTAATTTTGCGGCAAGAATCCCGGCGGTAGCAAAACTGTCGACAGAATAACTATCGGTCTTGAGCAACAAAACGTCGTCGACTCCCATAGCTAATGCGGTTTTTAAGGCCTCGGATACACGCTCGGGTCCCCAACTAACCGCTGTAATCGATTCCGCTTTACCCGCTTCTTTTAACCTTATCGCTTCTTCTATGGCATATTCGGAATATGGATTGATAATAAATTTTATTCCGGCTTCAGAGATCGATTTTCCGTTCGTGTCGATTTTAATATTCGCTTCCGTATCCGGAACTTGTTTCAGGCATACAATTATTTTCACTTATACCTCCACATTATTATTTTTAAACACATTTCAGTCAAATCATAAAAAATTTTAAAGAAAATAATATAAAAAGATATAGCAGGAAAGTCAAACACATTTTGAATTCCATTCAGCTAATGTCTGTCTTTGCTTCGGGATATTATTTTGATAATTAACCGGAAAATTGAATATAATATGAAAAAATAAACCGGATTTAAAACAATATTAATTGCTGTTTATTCAAAGGCGAATTAAAAAAATAAAATATTCAAAACGGATTTTGGATCAGGTAACAATTTACAGGGTATTCAATTTATTTATTTGTAATACCATCCAACATAACGGCAGCGATTTGATCTGCGCATAATTTCAAATCAATTTTTTTTGATTTGGACAATGTCCAATTAATCGACAGTTGGTCGATGGCGCCAAAGAGGATCTGTTTAAAAATAGTCGGCTGAATATCCTCCCTGAATTCACCGTTCTCCTGACCTTCCGCAAAAGCAGCGGCCATTATATCCAGGTATTCCTTGAACTTGGTACCCTGGTAACCATGAATAAATTTACTGCTTTGTCTCAATTCGATTTCCAATAGTTGAGCCATATCCGGTTTTTCCTGGATCATCTCCAGATGATTGAAAATAATTTCAGTTATTTTTTCACGGGCCGTTTCTTTTTTACTCAGTGCAATTCTCATCGATTCAATAATCGGGATCATTTCTTCCTCAAAAATTGAGATGAGAATATCATCTTTATTTTCAAAATAAAGATAAGTTGTCCCGGTAGCCACGCCCGCCAATTTAGCAATTTGCTCAACCTTGGCGTTAAAAAAACCTTCCTTTGCGAATACTTTAATAGCTGCCTTTAAAATTTTTGTTCTTTTTATAGTATCCATTAATCTTCTCCGACGGTCTTTTTCTATTGAAAAAATTAGAATAAATAAATTACTAAATTATATTATAAGAATAAAGAAATTACTTTATCCCGGTAAAAATTTGTTCCGCTTGAATATATATTCAAATACATTTCATACATTTCGAAAAATTATTATATTT
>JAFGSB010000086.1 GCA_016934825.1 Candidatus Zhuqueibacterota bacterium | reverse complement strand
TCAAATTCTTCAAACGAAAAATCATGGATATTCACTTTCACCACCCCGCCGGTGGTGGCCGCCCAGCAGTAATCGCCGGCGCAGCACAGGTCCTGCACATCGTCTTTATTGGTGTGGGTTTCCCAGGTCTGGCTTAATAATGCTGTATTGGCATACAATAAAACAAGACAAACATAAAAAAAGAATATTTTATTTTTGTTCTTTTTCACGGCCGTCTCTCCCGCATGTTGTTAAATAAATAACATTAACTTTTCCGCCCTGTGTAGCCCCTTGTCGGTTTATCCATAGCTTTCTGGTGAGAAAAGGAATAAGCTTTCCCTAAATGAATAATAATCAGTATTATTTAAAAAGTCAAGTAAAATTGCGAAAATGAGAAAAAATTATAGGCGACAATGTACGACGCTCTTGACAAGTGCATCGCACATGCCCGAAATTCGGGTTAATCCCGGTCGTCGAGTAGCGCATAGCGAGAACGAGACGTTTTTGGCGCAAAAAAAACGTGGATTTAACAAAATACATTCCCTCGATACGGAATCCCGTCAGGCGGGATTCCTACTCGGGAACCGACGCAACGGTGTGATATGACAGTCCACGCCCCGGCGCGTCGGAAACAAACAGCCCGTGTGATCAGAAATTATTTTCCCCCCGTAGAGGCGAGGCATGCCTCGTCCTACAAAATATCTTTCACCTCCACCGGACCGGTCGTCGAGTAGCGAGTCCCGTACCGCTTGGTAGTACGGGACGAGTGTATCGAGACGTGGCTCGGAGCGAAAAAAATCTGCAATGTTTGCTAAAAACGTCCCCTCGGTACGAGACACCTCTCCCGTCCCGGAGCGGGAGGATCGCTGTCTCTACTCGGGGGCCGGAGCGTCGATCTGACATGACGGTCCACGCCCCGGTGCGCCGGAAACAAAAATCCCATATAATCAAAAATTATTTTCCCGCATAGAGGCGAGGCATGCATCGCCCCTACAAAATATCTTTCACCTCGACCGGACCGGATGACTAAAGTCGGACGACACTTGACACACACAATTTATTGAATATTGCAATTACGTTTTATTTTCTGTAAATTAATAAAATTCATTATTTTCAGTATAAAAAAGTAAAAATATTGGATCTTTTCGAAAAAGAAAATCGTCAAAACAATAAAGATAATTCCCGGCGTCCGCTGGCGGACCGGATGCGTCCGGCCGCTTTAAAAGAATTTGTCGGCCAGGAGCATCTGCTGGCGGAAGGGAAAATACTGCGCAAGGCGATTGAATCGGACCGGTTGGTCTCCATGATATTCTGGGGCCCGCCGGGTGTCGGCAAAACAACGCTGGCGCGGATCATCGCCGGCGAGACGGAATCGGATTTCAACGCCATCAGCGCGGTCACGGCCGGGGTGGCGGACATTCGCAAGATCATCAAACGCGCCCATGATCTGAAAAAGCTGGGCAAAAGAACCATACTTTTTATCGACGAGATCCACCGGTTCAACAAATCCCAGCAGGACGCGCTTTTGCACAGCGTTGAGGACGGCACCGTCCTGCTGATTGGCGCCACAACCGAAAATCCGAGTTTCGAGGTCATCTCCGCGCTGCTGTCCCGCTGCCGGGTATATAAACTGGAAGCACTGGGCCGGCAGGAGCTGGATACCATTCTGGAACATACACTAAAGAATGACAGTATACTGAAAGAGTCAAACATACAACTAAAAAAGGACGCCCGGTCAATTTTACTGGACCTGTCCGGCGGCGACGCGCGCAATATGTTGACGGCGCTCGATCTGGCAGCGCAGCTTGCGCAGCCGGACAAAAATAATCGCAGAGACATAACCCGCGATCTTGTCGAAGAAGCCATGCAGAGGAGAACGCTTTTATACGACAAAAAAGGAGAATATCATTATGATGTGATATCCGCGTTCATCAAAAGCGTTCGCGGGTCCGATCCTGACGCGGCCATATACTGGCTGGCCCGGATGCTGGAATCGGGCGAAGACCCGAAATTCATTGCCCGGCGGCTCATCATTCTGGCATCCGAAGACATCGGCAACGCCGACCCGCACGCGCTGATGGTCGCCACTTCGGCGTTTACGGCTGTCACCTATATCGGCATGCCGGAAGCGCGTATTGTGCTGGCCCAGGCGACGACATATCTGGCATCGGCCCAGAAAAGTAACGCTTCCTATCTGGCCATTAAAGAAGCGACGGACGATCTTCAGGGCCGGATTCCCGGCGATGTGCCGCTGCATCTGCGCAACGCCCCGACACGGCTCATGCGGGACATGGATTACGCCAAAGGGTATAAATATCCCCATGATACCGGCGGTTTTGTGGACCAGAATTATCAACCCCCGGAAAATAAAAACAAAATCTATTACAAACCAACCGACAACGGTGTGGAAAAAAGAATTAAAGAACGGCTGAATTTGTTATGGCCGAAAAAAAAGAGATAATATTCTTCTGATAAAAGAATCGTGAAAAAATTAATTTTAATTATTTTACTCAGTTTATTATTAATATATACATTCCCCGTGTATTCGCAGGACAACACGGCCCCGCCGGACTCTGTGCCGTCCGACTCTGTGCGAATACCCCCGCCGAAAGCCCAAAAATCCGATATCGACACGACAATTTTTTATGACGCCGCCGATATCTTTACGGATGTCGACAAACGTAAAACCGAACTCATCGGTAAAGCGGAGATCAAATATAAAAACATTACCTTAAAAGCCGAAAAAATCACTCTGGATTGGAACAATTACCTGATGATCGCCGAGCCTCTGCCGGACACGGTATGGGTAAAAAAAGACAGCGCGTCAACGGATTCCACCATGAAAATTCAATTTAGAGGCGTTCCCATACTGGTAGAAGGCAACTCGCCCATGTCCGGCGATACCATGATATACAATTATAAAACCGAAAAAGGCCGGGTCGTGCGCGGACGCACCGAACTGGAAGGCGGTTTCTACACCGGCCAGCAGATTAAAAGAGTGAAACCCGATATATTTCATATAAAAAATTCCTCTTTTACCACCTGTGATCTTGACAGCAATCCGCATTTTCATTTTCGGGCCAAAAAATTAAAAATGATCATGCATGATAAAGTGATTGCAAAACCCATCATTATGTATATGGGACATATTCCGATGGCGGCGCTGCCGTTTGCGGTATTTCCCAATAAAACGGGACGGCAATCGGGTATCATCATACCCCGGTATGGTGAAAGCGCCCAGGAGGGCCGCTTTTTACGCGAAATGGGATATTACTGGGCCCCCAATGATTATTACGATTCCAGAATAATGGTCGATTTTTTTGAAAAATCCGGATGGCTGTTTAGAGGGGGCGCAAATTATAATGTCAGGTATTTACTGAACGGACGTTTATCGGGTTCGTATACAAAAAAGACATTCGGTACAAATAAAACCCAGCGCTGGGATATGCGCGTCAGTCATTCTCAGGATATTGATCCTTCTTCAAAGTTAAGCGTTTCCGGTTATTTTGTCAGCGATAAAAACTTTTATAAAAACTTTAGCACCAATCTGAACACCCGTCTGACCCGCGAATTACGGTCAAATGCAACGTACACGAAGAACTGGTCCAAACAAAAACTCAGCATGAGCGTGAACCTGTCGCAGGTTCACGACCTGCAGGACGACGTTACCCAGCAAACTTTGCCGCAGGTTTCATTTCGGAAGGGTCAAACACAAATATTCAAGCCCCAAAAAGATAAATCCAGACAAAAAACGGGAGAACGTCGAAGAAGCGGACCCAAATGGTATGAATCACTTTACTTTTCGTATAACTCAAATCTGCTCAGTAAAAAACGGGAATATCTGGTTAAAAGCAGTACGGACACAACAAAGCAAGTTGAGAAAACGCGCCAGCTTTCTCATGATTTTAATCTGTCTCTGACCAGTCCGAAAAAATATTTTGGCTGGCTGTCATTAAATCAGTCTTTAAGCGGTTCGGAAGACTGGTTCGACGAAACCCTGAATTATACCTACAATCCCGAAACGGAAAAAATTGAATCCGAAAAAGCAAAGGGATTCGCGGCCCGGCATACCTTTAATTACAATGCATCCGCGAACACAAAAATATACGGCATGTTCGCTCCGGGTATCGGAGACATTCAGGCGATCCGTCATGTTGTAACCCCCTCGATATCGTTTCGCTATCAACCTGATTTTTCGGATCCCAAATGGGGTTATTACACGGAAATAAAAACGCCTGAGGGCAAAATTGAGAAAAAAGACCGCTTTGGGAGTACCAGCCGCGGGGGAAGCAAAAACATTAGTCTGAGCGTCCGCAACCTCTTCCAAATGAAAAAAGGATATGGAGAAAAAGAAAAAAAGATCGATCTGTTTACCATGGACTTTAGCACCGGATTTAACTTCGAAGCCGAGAAAAACAAACTTTCCGACCTGAGAACATCCTGGCAGGCGAACCCGGCCCGCAATTTTAGCCTGAGCGCAAGCACAACACACAGTTTCTATAAATGGTATGAGACCGCAGCCACTTCTTACTCAAGCGGCGTAAGGACGAATCAATATCTGTTTGAAGACGGGGGCTGGAAAAATGGAAATTTCCTGCAAATGACATCCCTGCGTCTCAATGTTTCCCTGCGGCTGCAGGGTAAAGGGGATAAAGATTCCAGACAAAAAGGTAATAACAATAGAAATACAGACCTGATAGACCGGGAACCGGATCCCTTATTGGAAGAAGAAAATTTAAGTGTTCTGGAGGAAGATCTGCTTAAAAGAGGAAACCGCTTCGAAGATGAAAGCAGTTTTCGCACTCTGAGCATTCCTTGGCGAACATCATTAAACTTTAGCTTTAATCTTGACAAAAGCGATCCGAACAAACCACAAAAAAAATATTATCTGGATATCAGGGGCGCGGAAATGAACCTGACAAGAAACTGGCGGATCGGTTACAGCGCCCATATTGACCTGGAAAAGAAGCAGGTTGCCTATCATAGTATGACTTTTTTCAGGGATTTGCATTGCTGGGAAGCAAATATAGACTGGGTACCCTCCGGACCAAGTAAAAAAATTTATGTCCGGGTCAATATAAAAGCGCAGGTTTTACAGGATATTAAACTGGAGAAACGAGGCGGAGCTCAAAGTGTGCTGGGTTATTAACTAGCGGGAATCGATCCGTTTTCACTATTCTTCAACATCATCCGGATGGAACATTTCCGTATCCTCGTCCATAAAGTCCGTAATATTGTGTATCGCATCCTTTTCAAGATACTGTATCCATTGTGCGCTTAACTGTATGGGATAATACTCATTTTCAGGCTCATTATTGGGCATGGATTGTAATTCTCCCAAAATGAGCACGGAACTCCCCTTTTTTAAAAATTTGTTGCACTGAAGCGCCTGTTTTGACCATACAACGACGCTCACATAACATGATTCCCTGTCCATACCCTCCGGGGCATTAATTACTTTTTCAGGCTCCGTTGCGATGATAAAATTGGTCACCGGAACACCCCTCTTCGTCCAGCGTATTGGAGGATCATGGATCAAACTGCCCGCAACTGCAACACGGTTTAAAACCGGGAATTTAAACCTTTTCCCGGATCGTAATTCTTTCTGAGAATCAGGCACAAGAGGACCTGTTTGAACATTTTCCAAAATATATACCTCGTGATATATCGATCTCTTTTTTCTTTTTCCCGATTTTTGTCACAGGAAATATCCTCTATATAACTTTGTAAAATGTTTTTATCAAAGTATTCATCATTTTATTCCCTGAAAAAGGATCATGACAATACCCGGGAGCAGGCTTGTTTAAACATTTCAATACACCCAAGCGCAGATGGAGAGAATAAATTTTCATTTTTTTTCATAAAACTGGTTAAAACATTTTCCAAATTCGGCAAAACAATTATCTTTGAAAATTCAAAACTGTCAACGGCATTGTTCATTTTATTGATAACTTCATTTACAGATAAAGCAATGTTTGCAGTAAATATTAACTCCGGCTTTTTATTCTGGCTGTTTGTTATTAATCCAATACAATCCAGATCAACATCTTTGTTCTCTATACCCAGTTCCTCATCAAGCTCCTTTAACATCGATTCGCGAATTCCCGGGAATTCGAGGTTATGAGAAAGATTAATATGGCCGCCAAAGACATCAATACATTCGGGATACTCACCGACCATATTACTCCTGCGCATCAGCATTAAAAAACGATCGGACGTTAAAACGATCGCGCTGATACCCAGCGCCCTGGAAATGTATTTTGCCCCCCATTTTTTTATGATAAATTGAATATGATGATTTGAATAAAATAATGTACTGTAATCCGTGACACTCAGGTTCAGGTTTAAAATATTCTTTTCTATAATCCAGGAATCTAACCGGGCCAGTTGGCCGTTATACATCTTTTTATTTTTTTTATTTTTCCAAAACTTTTCGATTTCAATTAACATATCCGGCGGCAAATCATAAAAATGCGGCGTCCAGTTCACTTTCACATCCTGAAAATTTGATTCCAGAAATTGGTAAACTTTGGAAAACATTTTTTTCAAAGAACAACCCGCTCAAGCCGTAACAATGCATCTTTGATATCCAGGCCGCCGCCATATCCTCCCAGGTTGCCATTCGTCTGCACGACACGGTGGCAGGGAATAATAATCGGTAGAGGATTCGCTCCATTGGCCGCGCCTACGGCACGTGCGGCGCCAGGTTTATTTATTTGTTCGGCTATCTGGCCGTATGTCCGGGTCTGCCCATAGGGTATTTGCCTGACCAGATCCCATATTTTTCGCTGAAACAAAGTGCCCCTCAGCAAATCGACCGGTTCATCGAAATTAACAGATCGACCCTGAAAGTACTGATCCAGCTTTGCACGCAAAGTTTTAAAGACGTCATCATTCCTTGTTATATCGAATTGTTTTCTAAAGGCAGAAACATATTCTTGCTCTGTTTTCACACGACCGAATTCAATATTCGCGAGACCACTATCTGTGGAAACGATATACAAATCGCAAAATTTCCAGGGATATACTGTATAAAATAATTGCCGCATAATAGATGAAAAAATAATTAATAGACGAATATTTTATGGATTTTTCCCAAATCCTGGGCTGCCGGTGTAATGATCATACCTTTTTTAATATGAATTTTTAATTTTTTAAGAATTGCCTGCCTGACATCGCTTTCCGTAATTAATTTTTTGTCCGGTGCTTTTGGATCTTCATAATAACCCAGACTACTCTGGACAATAAACACATGGTCTCCGGTTTTTAACCCGACTGCATTCCCCTCATCGGTATCAATATGCATTTGCAGTAAAAAATTATCATTTACACGCACCAGAACATTCCCTAAAATACATATTCTGGATTCCGCCTTATCACCCTTTTCCTGAGCAGGGGATACAAAGACTATATCCTGATCCTTGACGCCAAGTTCTTCGGCATCTTTTGAATTCATATGAATATGACGACGGGCGATCATAACATTCTCCGTTACAACAACCGAACCTTTCGGCCCTTTAATTGTCAGTGATTGACCTTCCGGTAATGGCGCAAATTTTCCAACGGGCGGATTTATTCCAAGATGATAGGCATCGGTTCCTGACACTTCGATTTGTATATTATTACGTAACTTTCCAAGTATTCTTACATGGGAAAATTTACCCCTGGGCCCGATCATCTCGACAATTTGTTCAGAGGCAAATTCACCTTTTTGATATAAATCTTTATAAACTGTTAAGTCACTTCCCGGACCAAATAAAATATCTAAAACTTCCTGGGTTACATGTAAATGTCGGTTTGAAACTCCCACAGGAATCTGTTTTGACAAGATATTCTCTCCATCTGCTTGTGATCTGTTTTCATGATAAAATCATATTTTCTGATTTTAAAATATTATTTATTATCAAAATAATCAAGTATTATATTAAAAAAATTTTTTACACAATAAACACTCGACAATACGGAGATTATATAACGGGCCCAATAGATATATTTGTGGTTCTTCTAACTTTTAGTTGGTAGTAGCTTGAATAATTTTCAAAGAGAAATATTGAATATCGTGAAAACCATAAGCCGAACGTTT
>JAFGSB010000085.1 GCA_016934825.1 Candidatus Zhuqueibacterota bacterium | reverse complement strand
ACCACCTTATGATATCCGGGTCCCATAATTTCATTTTTCAGCGTTTTAACCAATTGTCCCCGGATGTCATAAATTTTCAAATCGACCGGACCGGCTTCCGGATTTATAAATTCTATAACAGTTGAATTGTTAAACGGGTTGGGATAATTTGCCAGATGCAGGTCAAATGTTTCAACTTTTGTTTCATCGATTCGATTTGGGGAGCAGCCGACCCCGAATTTTCCCATATCTATTCCGTTTTCGCCGGTTCCGACGCAGGGAGACCCTTCTTTTAAATGATAATCGAAATTTTCAGGATCACAGAATAAAGGATTTTCAGTAATATTGCCATCCCCCCAATTCAAAGTAGAAAGAGAATCAACTAAAACAGCTTCCATATTATTCTCAATATCGCAATAGCCCACATTTAAAATTCCCCCTGTACCATACAACATTTTAAGATGAATTTGATTTTCTCCCCCCCATAAAATCGAATTTTTAATTAAAACATTACTTCCCGCTGTAATAATAATATTATGATTATTATTGAATTCATTTTTTAAAATTGTACAATTTATAATTTCAATAATGGAACTGGTACCAATGTGAATGGCCCGATGTATTTCACCTGCTTTTTCATTGTCGGCCGGCAAAAATAAACATTCCCGTAATTTCCCTTTCGATTTATTGACCATAAATGCGGAAACAGCTTCTGCAGTGTTTACTTTTCCGGAAAAGTTACAATTTATGATATTGAATTCCGAATTTAAACCTTCAATTGCTAAGGAAGTCACTTCAAAGGACCTTTTATAAGCGTCAACAATAAAACCACCGATACCCCCGGATTGGTTATTGATAAAATCACAATTTTCAATTAATAAATTCAATCCGGATGAATCCGTACCTGATGTTTTAAAAGCCATGGCTCCGCCATAATTTGAAGCAAAATTATTTTCAAACCGGCAATTTCTGATGATAATGTTATTTGTTCGTGACGAATCAAAATTATTGAATCCTATGGCGCCACCTCTTGCCCAATCACTGATTTTTGTTATATTGTTTTCAAAAATACAATTTTCAATCAGTAGATCAGAAGAAATTGCCTGAATACCTCCGCCAATATAATCTGATACACCCTCTTTTATAATAAAACCCTCTAATTCAAGTTGACTATTTGATAATCGAAAAACTTTGTTTAAACCACTCCCACTGATTGAGGTTTTTTCAGGCCCCTTTTTGCTTTTAATAATATATGAATTACCGGATAAATTAAAATTTTCATAATAAATCCCCTCGTCGACAATAATCGTATCGGATATCCCAGACTTCTCGATTGCTTTACCAATTGTTAAATAAGGATTTATTATGGTACCTATCCCTGTTATGTCGTTTCCCTTTTTGGAGACATAGATTTTGTTACTATAATCATCTACTAATTTGATTGATGAATTAGCTGCGAATATTTTTGTGATGAATAGTAATCCGACAATAAAATAAATAAACTTTGTTTTCATATTTTATGCCTTATTATTACTTCATACTGTGCTGCTGCGATTAGACATCTGAAAAATTCATAAAAACGTGAAACGAATTATTATTTTTCCTTTTCTTGTCATGCATATTATTAAAAATAATCCATGGATCACCTCTATAAATTCATTAAAATTTATGTCACATCATATCCAACACAAATTATTATATCTAACAGACCATGATAATCAAAAAATTTTGATTAAAATAACTGCATTTATAATTTACTCTTAAATGTTAATATTTGAATTATGTTATCGATGTTTTGAACCGTACGAGACGGTTGCTTGTGTCCCTCGTACTCTTTTGGTACACAATACATGTTTAGTCCACTATGCAGTGGACTAAACATTATCAATATCAATGGATTTTTATACTATTTTGTGTAAACAAGTTTGACTGATTTTGTCTGATTTTTAAATTGCATTACACACAAATAAAGTCCTGATGAAACAAATGTGTTATATTCATTCTTTCCGTTCCATACCACCTTATGATATCCGGGTCCCATAATTTCATTTTTCAGCGTTTTAACCAATTGTCCCCGGATGTCATAAATTTTCAACTTGACCGGACCGGCTTCCGGATTCGTAAACTGTATTACCGTGGAATTATTAAAAGGATTCGGATAGTTAACCAGCTCAAGATCGAAAGATTCAATGCTGATGTCATCAATATTATTAACAGAGCAGCCCGCTCCATATTTTCCAATATTTTTACCATTTTCACCTGTTCCGATACAGGGAGACCCCTCTTTTAAATGATAATCGAAATTTTCAGGATCACAGAATAAAGGATTTTCTGTAATATTGCCATCACCCCAATTCAAAGTAGAAAGAGAATCAACTAAAACAGCTTCCATACCATTCTCAATATCGCAATAGCTCACATATAAAATTCCCCCACTACCGTATAATTTTTTCAGATAAATTTGATTCTCTCCGCCCCATAAAATCGAATTTTTAAGTGCTATCGACCCCCCGGCACCAATTACGATATTATGACTATTATTCATTTCATCTTTTATGATTGTGCAACCGGTACACTCAACATTCGCCCAAGTTCCAATGTGTAAAGCCCGCTGTATAATATCGTTATTTTCACTTTCATTAATTTGTGGAAGAAATAAACAGTCGCTTACTCTGCCTTTTGCTTTGTCAACAATAAATACGGTAACGGCTTCATCTGTTTTTATCTGCCCCTTAAAGTCACAATCGATAATCTCGAAATTGGTATTTAATCCGTCAATAACTAAAGAAGTTACTTCAAAAGTCCTTTCATATTCATCGACAATAAAACCCCCAATAGCACCGGACTGATTATTGTTAAAACCACAATTTTCAATTAATAAATTCAATCCGGATGAATCCTTGCCGGATGTCTTAAAGGCCAACGCGCCGCCATAATTGGATGCATAATTATTTTCAAAACGACAATTTTTTATTTGGACGGTATTCGTTAATGTTGAAACTAAATTATTAAAGCCAATGGCCCCTCCTCGCGCCCAATTACTTTCCATTGTCTTATTATCCCGGAAAGTACAATTCTCGATTAATAAATCAGAGGAGATAGCCTGAATTCCTCCACCAATAAAATCAGAGTTTCCCTCCGTTATAGTAAAACCATACAATTCAAAACTACAATTCGATAGTTTAAATACGCTGTTTAGAGAATTACCGTTTATTGTTGTTTTTTCCGGTCCTTTTTTACCCGTCAGAATCAGGGATTTTTCCGTTATATTTAAATTTTCATCGTATATTCCTTCATCAACAATAATCGTATCATATAACGCATACATCTCGATTGCTTTACCAATCGTCAGGTATGGGGCAGTCGACGAACCTGTCCCAGTGATATCGTCTCCCTTTTTGGAGACATAAATTTTTTGATTATTATCATCCAATAATTTGATTGAAGAATCAAATGCGAATATTTTAGCAGCGAATATTAATCCGGTAACAAAATAAAATAACAGCTTTTTCATTTTTCTTTACCTTTTTATTATGAGGAATAAATCTATTATTTTTGAAGACCAACTCAAAATGCACACGTTAATCCGTTAAAATATTTTGCTTATTATTAGTTATATAAAAGGAAAACTGAATAAAACAATGCTGTATTTCAAATATTATCATCTAAATTTACAATATCAAATTAATTATAGTTCCATTTATTTTCTAAAAAAACCGGGTATTATAAAAATTTTAAGTCGAATATTCGCTTATTTTCTAAATGCTCCTTTTTGACTATTTTTAGTCAACCATTTCAAGCGCCAAAATTTCTATTTCCGCTTAACACAAACAGTATTCAAATTTTAATAAAGCTAATAATAAAAATGTAAATATATATGAAAGGCAAAATTTATGCCTTGATTACCGCACGAATAATTTATGATTATTTGACAAAGGGGAAATGTTAATTTCACTTTACAATTGGTTTCCGATTTCCTAATAAACATTCATTTCCATATTAAAAAAATTAAATCACTAAGATATTACTTTCCATACAATTGTTTTGCGTACATATATTATATACTTGAAGGAATTTTGAAAACGTTAATTAAATGAATTCGGGGAAAATGCAAATATTATATTCCACCCGGAAGTACCATATTCACTTCCCGGCATTAAGAAATTCGTTATTTGATGATTTGGGAAATACTTTTAAATTTTTCTGATCCCGCTTCCTGCATAAGCTCAAATAAAACCATTTCTGTGGAAGTTATGGTTACCCCTTTTTGTACCATTCGTTTTATAGCAATTTCATAATCAAATTCTTTTCGTGAACAAACACAATCCGCGGCGACATATACCTGAAATCCCTCTTGTATAAAATCGAGTGCGGATTGCAATACACAGACATGCGTTTCCATTCCAGCCAGTACAAGTTGTTTCACCCCGGTATTTTTAACTTTTTGCAGAAAATCCTCACTGCAACAAACGGAAAATCCGACTTTAACATGAGGTTCTATAAAATCAAGATGATGCAAAATCGTCGAATCGGTTCTGCCCAGCCCTTTGGGATATTGTTCGGTGTAAAATATGGGGGCTTTTAATATTTTAAATCCCTTGATTAATTTTACAGTATTGTCTACAACCGTATCGCGTTGCTTCATAACATTGGCGATACGTTCCTGAATATCTATAACAATCAGGGCGGTTTTATTTCGATTCAAAAGATTCGGATGACGCTTCATTTTTTCATCCAGTATACATTATTATTTAATTTCAACAACTTTATATTCAATGATTCCGGCAGGGACATTAATTTCCACGATATCTCCAACCTGTTTACCGATCAACGCCTTGCCGACCGGAGAATCCACCGAAACCGAATCGAGATCGAAATTGTTGAATTCAGCAGTCGGCACCAGTTCGTAAACAATTTCTTCCTCGCTGCCCGTTTCAACCAGCGTTACCCTGCTGCCGACCAGTACACGTGCGGAGTTCATCATCTCATCGGTCATCACCCGGGCCCTTGATAGTGTTTCTTCCAAACGCAGGATTTTAGCTTCGATTATTGCCTGCTTCTCTTTTGCGGCTGCATATTCCGCATTTTCGC
Source organism: Candidatus Zhuqueibacterota bacterium (assembly GCA_016934825.1). Taxonomy (GTDB): domain Bacteria; phylum Zhuqueibacterota; class Zhuqueibacteria; order Residuimicrobiales; family Krinioviventaceae; genus Fontivivens. Next base: position 8,231 of record JAFGSB010000085.1, on the reverse strand, counting down.
GCAAATCCCCATGTTCACGGGCTTCCGCTATTGCCTGAATGGCTGTTTTTCTATCCACTCTTTTAAGTTGATCCAGTTCGCCCTTTAATTTGTCAAACTGTTCCTGTGAAAGATACATGGCCTTCATAAATATTTCTCCTGGAAACTACACAACTCGATTATTTTTGGATCATAGCAAGTATACAAAATCATATAAAATTAATAAAAAAACAAACCGGGCGGCAAGAAACTCTGAATCTTACCAACCCGGTTTGTTAACAATAAACTAATAAAAAAAGATTATCTTGTCAAGTAAAATCGAAACTATTTGGTATTAAATTTGGTGAAATAACTTGCTTTTTAAGTAGCTTATTTTATATTCAACAGAGTTTGGTTTTACACGGAAAAAGGTAAACTGGTATAAATTTAATAAAGTTACAGATTATGAGACAAAAAATAATCATTATCACAACCGGCGGTACCATTGAAAAAACCTATGATGAAGATACCGGCGTTCTGCTCAACAAGAGTTCCCAATTGCAGGAAATGCTGAAAAGGCTGCGATTACCCTATACTGAAATCTCCCAGCATGATTTATTGTGTAAAGATTCTCTGGAAATGACGGATAAGGACCGGGAGATCATCAAACTCTCGGTCGAAAATTTTCTGTCCGAGTCCGCTCCGATAGTTATTTTACACGGCACCGATACCATGGCCGTAACCGCTCAGCATTTGTATGATACGATTAAGGATCCTCCTGTTCCGGTGGTATTAACCGGAGCAATGAGGCCGTTTGGGTTTGAAAATTCCGACGCCCTGCAAAATTTTACCGAAGCTTTACTGGCATCGACAATTCTATTGCCGGGAATTTATATATCCATGCATAATAAGGTCCATAAATTACCCAAAGTGCGTAAAAACAGAGAACGCGGCACTTTTGAAAATTATAACTAAGCGAAAAGGACTTGATATGAAAAAAACACTTTGCCTGTTATTAACCATTTTGCTGACCGGCTCATTATTTGCCGTTCCACATGGAAAAGTTTTGGAAGGGCTGGTTTTTAAAAGTGAATTACTGAATTATGATGTCAATTATGCCGTTTACCTGCCGCCCGATTATGATTCATCAACCAGAAAATATCCCGTTGTGTACTTGCTGCATGGCTATACCGATGATGAATCGGCATGGATCCAGTTTGGCGAAGTGAATCTTGCCGCCGACAATGCCATCGAAAAACGGGAAATTCCGCCAATGATCATCGTCATGCCGGACGCCGGAGTCACATGGTACATGAACGATTATCAGAACAAGGAATCCTGGGAAGATATGTTCATCAAAGAATTTATTCCATTTATTGAATCAACCTATCGTATCCGCGCGAAAAAAGAATTCAGGGGAGTATCCGGATTATCCATGGGCGGGTTCGGCACATTATTGTACACTATGCGTTATCCCGATATGTTCGCCGCCTGTGCGGCTTTCAGCAGCGCCATCTGGACGGATGAAGAAATAACGACCATGGATGACAATACCTTTAACAACATGTTCGGGAAATTACTTGGCAGCAACCTTAAAGGCGGGGCGCGTCGCACCAAACACTGGAAAGAGCACCATTCTCTGGATCTGGCCAAAACACTGCCGGAAGAATCCCTGAAAAAAGTCCGTATTTACATGGATTGCGGCGACGATGATTTCCTCATTAAAGGCAATTGCGCACTTCACCTGGTATTAAAGGACCGGAACATCCCGCACGAGTTCCGGGTGCGGGACGGTTCACATCAATGGCTATACTGGAGAACCGGGATTACCGAAGCCCTTAAATTCATCGGCCGGAGCTTTAACAGGTAGAACCGAACTTTCACTTACGGAGCAGATATTATGAAACTTTACAAGTATATTCTTTTATGTACCGTTGTTTTTTTATTTCACATTCATGAAAGCCGGGCAAAGGTACTGGAAGGCCTTTATATGGACAGCAAAATTCTGGGCAGGAATGTTAATTATGCCGTTTATCTGCCGCCCGATTACGATTCATCCACCCGGCGTTACCCGGTCGTTTACCTGCTGCACGGTTATACGGATGACGAAACAGCCTGGATCCAGTTTGGTGAAGTGAACATCGCGGCGGACAAGGCCATCCAAAGCCGGGACATCCCGCCGATGATCATCGTTATGCCGGACGCCAAAGTGACCTATTATGTGAATGATTACAGGGGAACGGATAAATACGAGGATATGTTCATTCAGGAATTCGTACCTTTTATCGATTCCGAATACCGAACCCGTACTGAAAAAAGGTACCGGGGAATATCGGGGTTGTCCATGGGAGGCTACGGATCATTAATGTACGCCATGCGCTATCCGGACATGTTCGCGGCATGCGCGGCTTTCAGCTCGGCTCTACGTGATAATGAAGCGTATCTGGCCGTTTCGGAAGACCGGTTCAACAATTTGTTCCAAAAACTTTACGGCGGGACCATACAAAACCGGATAACCGAACACTGGCGCAGCCACAATCCAATAGATATGGCCAAAACTCTTGAACCGGAATCGCTCAAAAAAGTACGATATTATATCGACTGCGGCGATGATGATTCTTTAATTCGGGGCAATTGCACACTGCATTTGATCCTTAAAGACAGAGAGATACCGCATGAATTCCGCGTCCGGGACGGCGGGCATCAATGGATTTACTGGCGAACCGGCATTGTTGAGGGATTAAAATTCATCGGTTTTAACTTTAACGAATAATCCACTGTGAAGCGGAGCGTCATATGTCAGTCCTGGAATCCTTTCATCCGGTTGTTGCACACTGGTTTACCGGCAATTTCGGCGCTCCGAGTCCCCCCCAACAACAGGGATGGCCGGTCATTGCCGGTGGAGAACATTCGCTTATCCTGGCGCCAACCGGCTCCGGGAAAACTCTGGCGGCTTTTTTATGGTGTATCGACGATCTTTTCCGCACCGGATTACAAGCCGATCCCCAGACCTTTGAGAAAAACCCGGCCGGAGTTCACACACTCTATATTTCACCGCTAAAAGCGCTCAATAACGATATCCATGTCAACCTGCAGGAACCCCTCAGGGGGATTCATCAAATTGCGCAAAAGCAGGATTTAACGCCGCCGCGTATCCGGGCCGCTGTGAGGACCGGGGACACTCCTTCCCACATTCGGCAATCCATGGTCAAAAAACCGCCGCATATACTCATCACCACGCCCGAATCGCTTTACCTGCTTTTAACATCGGAACGCGGCCGGGCCATTTTTCACAACTTGCGTTATATTATTGTCGATGAGATCCACGCCATGAGCAACAACAAACGCGGCGTGCATCTCAGTTTGTCCCTGGAAAGACTGATGCCGCTTTGCCAAAAGGAACCGGTAAGGATCGGCCTGTCGGCCACGCAAAAGCCGCTTGAACGGATCGCCTCGTTTTTGGGAGGGCAGCAATATTCTCAGGCAAGTAACACTTTTATTCCGCGACCGGTAACAATTGTCGATTGCGGCCAGCGAAAAAACCTTGACCTGCAAGTCATTTCGCCGGTTCCGGATTTCACCGACCTGCCGGACGCCAGCGTCTGGCCGGCGCTGATCGAAAAACTTTATGGTTTAATCACATCACACAGAACCACCCTTGTTTTTGTCAATATGCGGGCGCAGACCGAAAAGATCGCCCGCCAGCTTAACGAATTACACAGTCGCAAAACCGGCGGCACCGGCGAATCCATTGCTTTGGCGCATCACGGCAGCATATCCCGCGAGGTGCGCTACGATATAGAAGAAACCCTGAAAAAAGGTAAAATACCCGCGGTCATCGCCACGGCGTCGCTGGAACTTGGAATCGATATTGGCAGTATTGACCTGGTTGTCCAGGTGGAAACGCCTAAAACCGTCACTTCAGCACTGCAGCGGGTCGGACGCAGCGGGCATTTGTTAAAAGCGACCAGCAAGGGACGGATTTTCCCCCTGTATCAGGCGGACCTGGACGACGCGGTCGCTTTTACACGGTTTATGCTTAACAGCGATATTGAAGAGACGCACATCCCGGAAAACTGCCTGGATGTTCTGGCGCAGCAAATTGTGGCCGAGGTGGCTTTGCGTGACTGGTCACGTCCCGGATTGTACCGGTTATTCAGGCAAAGTTACTGTTACCGGTTTTTATCGGAAACCGTGTTCAATAATGTAGTGGATATGCTGTCCGGCCGGTTCGAAAAAAATGAATTACGCGCCCTGCAACCGCGGTTGACATGGGATAAAGTAAACGATCGTCTTATTGCACGCCGGGGTTCCCGTCTCCTGGCGGTGATGAACGGCGGCACCATCGCCGACCGGGCCTATTATGCCGTATATCTGGCGGACACCGGTACACGCCTGGGCGAAGTGGAAGAAGAGTTTGTATTCGAGTCCAAAGTGGGGGATGTGTTTTTTTTAGGCAATAACGAGTGGCGAATCAACCAGATCACCCGGGACAGGATCATCGTGACGCCGCTGGGGTCCGTCAAACCCAGAGCGCCGTTCTGGAAGAGCGAACCGCTTTACAGGGATTTCAAAACAAGTCAAAAGATTGGCGCATTCCGGCAGGAAATGCTAAATAATCCGGACAGCGAGGTTTGGCTTTCCGCATCCTGCCATGCGGATCCGGACATATCTCACAACCTGTTGAATTATATGCGCAGGCAGGCCGAATATACGGGCAGTATACCGACCCATAACCGGATCATTCTGGAACATTTCCGGGATTCGGCGGGAGAGCCGCAAATCGTTATCCACGCGCCGTTCGGCGGGCGGGTACTGGGCGCCTGGGCCACGGTGCTGGCCGCCGTGCTGGAACAGCGCTATGATGTTCAATCCCAGTACTCCTATGACGACGACGGCATTTTACTGCGTCTTGTGGATGTAACGGAACCGCCGCCGATAGAGGACCTTTTGGGACTTTCCGCGGATGAGATGGAAAAGATTTTAACCGCCCATTTGACCACCACCCCCCTGTTCGCTGTACGGTTCCGCCACAACGCGACCCGCGCTTTGCTTTTACAGCGGTCCCGTGCGGATAAACGAATTCCGCTGTGGCTGCAGAGACTCCGCGCCGCCGACCTGCTGCAGGTTGTCAGGGAGTTTCCCGATTTCCCCATCCTCATCGAGACCATACGGGACTGTCTGCAGGATGTGTTTGACCTGAAAGGACTTTTAACGGTCGTCGAGGACATTCAGCACAAAAGAATCAAAATCGACATTGTTCACACACCTTCGCCGTCGCCGATGGCCTCCGGATTATTGTTCCGGTTTCTGTCCGAATATATGTACGATTATGACAAAACGCGAACCACAGGCTATGCCGCCGAGATCAGCAACGAACTGCTGGCCGAGGTACTGCAAAAGGAAACCATCCCGGCAATTGTATCCCGTAACATCATCGAACAGGCCGAATCGATCTGGCAGGGCACCGCGCCGGAGTCACGCGCCAAGGACGCCGAGGACCTGTTCGCTTTGATCGAAAAAACGGGGCCGGTTGACACAGAGCAGTTGACCGCGAGATCCAAACAAAATCCCGATGAATGGCTGAAAAAGCTGCAAAATGAAAACCGGATTTGTTATTTTAACGGCATCAGAGACGGCTGGATCGTGACCGGGGAGCAAAAAGTGTTTACTGATATCAAATCGTCGGGAAGCGCACGAATTTTATTACAACGCCTGTTTAGAATAAGCGGGCCGCTGACCGTTACGGAAATGAAAGAACGGACAGCGCTGCCTCCGAAACTGATCGAAACGGTATTGACCGGTCTGTCGGCGGAAAAATTAATCGTCCGCGGCAAGCTGGTGGAAAACGAGTCCGCGGAATATTATTGCGACCGGTACAATTTTTCGCAATTATACCGCCGCGCCATCGCCGTCCGCCGGGAAGCTGCGCGGCCCGGAGACCGATCCGTTTTTTATGCATTTTTGCAGAAATGGCACCATATCAACACGCCGGAAAAGTCCGTGTCGGATATTATTACACTTTATAACGGACTCTACCTTCCGCCCAAAGTATTCGAACGGGACATCTTACGCACCCGGATGTTCGGCTCGCAGCAAAGTTTGACCGGTCTGCCGGATTCGATGCAGCAGTTTATTCAAAGCGGAGAGGTATTTGTCCGCGCGAAAAAAGTTAACGCCGAGAGCCGCACAAAACTCTGTTTTACCGTGAGGGGCGGCGGGCATATTTTTACAAGCCGTGATACTTTGGCGAATATTACAAATTTTGATAAACAAACAATCGCCGTTTACGACTTTTTACGGGAGAACGGCGCCAGTTTTTTCAGGGACATCGTGGACGGTTCCGGGCTGACCGGGTTGCAAACTGAAAACGGACTTTTGCAGTTGGTTTTACACGGGCTGGCCGGCTGCGACCATTATACATCGTTTTTATCTTTACTGGGCGCATCCGTCAAAAAGCAGACGGAAACCGCCCCGGACTGGCACGAACAGATAAAACCGGACTGGAGCGCCGCAATGCGGCAAAAACACGGCAGGCGTCCGGCCCGGCGCGATATCCGGGAAAAACTGCGGCGGCACGAGGGGAGATGGTTTCTCACCAGTTCGTTCGCGGTGCACGGCACGGACACGGACGACCGCGGCCGCGCCGAAAAACAGGCCAGACTGCTTCTGGACCGCTACGGCGTGCTGGTCAAGGAATTTTACCGTTTCGAAGACGGCCTGCTGCCCTGGCACCGGATCTTCCAGGTATTGAAAAAACTGGAGTGGAGCGGCGAGATCCGCCGGGGATATTTTATCCGGGGACTGTCAGGTCTGCAGTTCGCCCTGCCCGGGGCCATGGAACTGCTGGAAAAAATCCAGTCCGGCGGGGGATACGAGTCTCGGGAGACCTGTCTGCTATCCACGGTTGACCCGGCGCTGCCGTTCGGCGGGGCCATAAGCTGGGAACTGACGGACAAATCCGGCAATAAAATCGGCGTCACCCGGCTGGCTTCCAACCATATTTTGTTTGCCGGGTCCAAACCGGCTGTCTACAGCGAGAATTACGGGACGCGGCTGTTCCTGTGCGCGGATCTCGACAATGAGACAAAAGCTGAATTACCGGCGGCTTTGAAAATCTGGCTGAAACTGCCGGCCATGTACAGACCGAAAAAGCGGCTCGAGATCGAGAGCATAGACAACAAACCTGCCTCGGTACACGAACTGGCAGCAGTTTTTACGGCCAACGGCTATGAAACCGACGGCGATAAACTGGCGCTGTGGCCGAGCGGGGTGTGAGACAGGAATGACTCTTTAATCTGGCGTGTTGCAGATATTAACCGCAGATCAACGCGGATGAACGCAGATATTAAAAAAATATTGTAAAACAAGGACATTATTATGATAAAAACAATTCCACAGTTAGTGTTGCTTTTATCCATACTATTTTTTTTCACCTGCGCGGGCAGACAAAAAAACAGTATCGAACTGCAGCCGGTCGAAGCGCCGGAATGGGCCACTGTTAACAATATCCCGCAGCCGCAACGCGACCGCATCATCGAGATTGTCAACACCGCCGGGAACAGGGAAAGCCGGATAGCCGAAGGCAAGGGACTAACGATTCTGATGACGGAGCCGGGCGGCACCAACAAACTGTTCGCCGCCAAAGTCATTGCCAACCGGTCAGGCATGCCGCTATACCGGATAGACCTGTCCTCAGTTGTCAGCAAATATATCGGCGAAACGGAAAAAAACCTGAAAAAAATATTTTCCCAAATTGAAAATCAGGATGTCATCCTGTTTTTCGACGAAGCCGACGCGCTGTTCGGTAGGAGAACGGATGTAAATGACTCGAATGACCGTTACGCCAACCAGGACACGAATTATCTGCTGCAACGGATTGAAAATTATGAAGGAATTGTGATTCTGGCCTCAAACTACAGGCAGAATGAGGCGCCCGAAAGATTGATCAAGATATGCAATTTTGTCATAAATATACCTGATTGATCTTTATACATACAATTTTTCAAAGTTATCCATTCGAGGGATTTAAGGGTGGGGTTATATTCGTTTTCAATAAATCGTCTCGAAAGGATTCACGCTCCTGTAATATAAAAGCGCGTTTCGTTATCCGCTTTAATTCATTTAGGGATAAATCCCTTAATAATCCAATATAATGCCTGGAATTTGCAACCATTAACCAACAACATTAGTGTCCGGTTAAGTTTTGAAAAGACAGAATTGCTCGATTTCCTCAGTATATAATTTGGGTTTAAGCATAGCGATAAGGCATT
>JAFGSB010000084.1 GCA_016934825.1 Candidatus Zhuqueibacterota bacterium | reverse complement strand
TAAATTTAATATATTTATACTGTTTGGCATTACCAATATACCTCTCGTTCATTTTTTGTGTTACTCTAATTAATTCGTTAAACAATTGAGATAAGATTGTTAATGTAATTCATATCATTATTGGAGAATGAAATGCCGAAAAATGATATTAAAATTGTTTCCTTTTCGAACCAGACATCACAGGACAAAAAGTATATAAAACAATTTGTAGATTTTCATTGGCAGCATTATAAAGATGAACCGAATTATGTCCCACTACTGGATTATGAATATCTCGGCTTTAAACTGATCGGTATGACCGGATTTTTCGAGACAAGGAATTTCTTTTTTAAACATGCCCGTATGCGTTTTTTTATGGCTTTACGAGACGACAAAATAGTAGGCCGGTGTAATGCCTTTATTAATGATAACCATAATAAGCACTGGAACGATAAAGTCGGATTTTTGGGACAGTATGAATCAATAAATGATCAGAATGTAGCCGATGCTCTTTTAACCGCGGCCTCAGAATGGATAAAATTCATGGGAATGAATACAATAAGAGGCCCGCAGAATTTTCCCGTAAATGAAGCCACGCCCGGTTTACTTACAGAGGGTTTTGAATCGAGACCCGTCCTTTATTATCATTATAATAAACCATATTATGAACAATTACTTAAAAATACCGGTCTCGAGCCGATAAAACGGGTCCTGTCCTGGGAGGCGCCGGTCATGAGACCAATGGAAGAAAAACTGGAACGGGTCGCCCAAAAAGTAATTGACAGGTTTAAGGTCAAAATTGAGACCTGGGATGAGCGGCCGCTTAAGGTCAGGCGCAGGGAAATGTTTGAAATTTACAACGACGCCTGGGGTGACAATTTTGGATTTGTTCCCTTTACCGAGGAGGAATTTTACTCCATTGTTGAAGACATGCAGTTGGTTATGGATAAGAAGCTCTTTTTATTTCTGTATGTAAATGGAGAGGCTGCGGCTTTTTTTGGCGGGATCCCGAATGTAAGCGAACGAATGGTCCCAATAAACGGTTTTCGCCGCTGGGAATTATTACGAGCCGCTAAAATGTTATTGACAAAAAAGAAAGTAAAGGGATTCCGCCTGGGATACCTGGGCGTAAAAAAGAAATTCCGCAGAATGGGACTTGATGGCGTCATGTTGTGGAAACAAAAATTATACGCACAGAAGGCCGGTTATCTGTATTGTGATATGGGTTGGGTGCTTGAAGACAACGTACTGACGAAAAGGCTGGTGGATTTAGTGGATTCGGAAATTTCAAAAGTTTATACAATTTTTCAAAAACCGGTTTAGAATAATAAGGGATCGTATTATGATGAAAAATATTGATCGCAGAGATTTTCTGAAAAAAGCAGGCACGGTTTTAAGTTCGGTCACCGTAGCCGGTATGGTTCCCGGATGTAGTAAAAAGGAAAATTCTGCACAACTACAATGGACCGGCTTTCATTACGCCATGTGTAATGAAAGCATGAAAGATCTGAGCTGGCAGGAACAGTGCGCCATAGTCGCGAATGCGGGATATACGGGAATCGAAATTGCGCCGTTTACACTCGTTTCGGAAAGTGTGGCGGAATTAAGTGCGGATAAACGCAAATCAATGCTGGTGACAATGGAAAATTCGGGTTTACAATGCGCAGGTTTGCACTGGTTGCTGGCTCCTCCGCCCAAAGGTTTACATTTTACAACCCCTGATTCCGCAATCCGTGAAAAATCAGTTGACTATCTGAATAAACTCATCGACTTTTGCGGCGACCTTGGCGGTGAAGTAATGATATTCGGTTCGCCGAATCAACGCAATGCGGTCGGTATCAGCATTGATGATGCGAAAAAATATTTTGCAGAAGGACTTGCCGCGGTGGCAGATCATGCACTGCAAAGAAATGTAAAAATTTTAATCGAAACCCTTGATACCAGCCAGACGGATGTGATCAATACACTTGCCGAAACGAAACAAATCGTGGACCAGATCAATCATCCCGCGGTGCAACTCATGTTTGATTTCCATAACACTCCGAACGAAACCGAACCTTTTGACGTTCTTATTAATCGATATTTTGAAAATATTTATCATATTCATGTGCAGGAATTGGACGGAAAACATCTGGGTACCGGTGATGCTGATACACAATTTGTAAAAGCCTTTCAATTACTAAAAGACAAAAGTTATGATAAATGGATTTCACTTGAAGTATTTGACTTTACACCAGGTGGAAAAGTCATTGCAGAAGAATCGTTCAAAGTTTTGAAGGAAATTGAAAATAAATTAACATAGATTATTGTTCCTGCCGGGCGTCAATGTTTTATTATGACGCCTTTTTTGTGTTACTTTGGATTTATAAAAAAGATAAATAAATTCCTTGCATATTTGTTAAAAAATCTTTTATTCTTTCACATTCAAATTCGTTGATAATAAATAATATTTATATTTTTACTCCAGTCCGTAAATATACAGATACGAAAAATTGAATTATAATGATCAAATGAATTGTTAAGAAACTTATATCAATCCAGGTTTTCAGTTCTTGAAAAACTGATTAATATATTGATATTTAACAAATATACTGAAGATATGTAAATCGAAATAGTTGGAGAGGAAATCTTAAAAATTGTTAAAAAAGTTAGTGCATAAAGGAATTATTGTTCCGCAACCACCTGAATATAAAGGTTTGATAATCAAAATTAGGGGAGAGGAATACCGGTTAAATCCGAAACAGGAAGAAATGGCGCTTGCATGGGCTAAGAAGCAGGGCACACTGTATGTTGAAGATCTGGTTTTTGTAAAAAATTTTATGTCAGATTTTAGTAAATCACTTGGAATATCACCCGTATTAAAAGTTGATGAAATTGATTTTTCATCCGTAATGAAAGTAGTACTGGATGAACGGGCCGCCAAAGAGGCTATGTCGAAAGAAGATAAAAAATTATTAGCCGCGAAACGCAAGGAAATTCGCGAACAGTTAAAAGCCGAGTATGGATACGCACAAACCGATACTGAAATACTGGAATTGGCAAACTATTTAACTGAACCGAGCGGAATTTTTATGGGACGGGGCAAACATCCGTTACGGGGTAAATGGAAAGAAGGTGCGTCACAAAGTGATGTGACCTTGAATTTGAGTCCCGATGCTCCCGTTCCCCCAGGGGATTGGAAAGAGATTGTATGGCAGCCAGATTCCCTGTGGGTTGCCCGATGGGAAGATAAATTGTCCGGTAAATTAAAATATATCTGGCTCCATGACACGGCGCCCATTAAACAGGAAAGAGAAGCTCAAAAATTTGATAAAGCAACCGAGTTGGAATCCAAAATCGCTAAAGTGCGTGATCATATAAATGACGGTCTGAAAAGCGAAAAGTTTAAAATACGTAAAATTGCCACGGCCTGTTATTTAATTGATGTTTTATGCCTGCGTGTCGGAGATGAAAAAGATCAGGATGAGGCGGATACAGTTGGCGCAACAACACTGCGGCCCGAACATATCAAATTTCTTGATGATGGTAAAGTTGAATTCCGGTTTCTGGGTAAGGATTCTGTACTCTGGCATAAAAAAATTGAACTGTCTCAAATTGTTCGAGACAATTTAACTGAATTGGCCGAAAAGGCACAGCCATCATTTAACGGACAGAAGAGAGTGAAAAATGCCGCGTATAATAAACCACAGTTATTTCCCGACATTACCAGCCGGAATGTGAACGCCTATTTATCCGAAGCAATGAAAGGTCTTACCGCAAAAGTTTTTCGTACCCACCATGCGACCAGGGTGGTTAAAGAATCTCTCAATAATGCGGATGTTAACGCAAGTGATCCTGAATATAAAAAATGGGAAGCAGCCACCAAGGCGAACCTTGAAGCAGCCATACTGTGCAACCACACAAAACAACCTCCGAAAAACTGGGCGAACCGCAAACAACGGTTCAAAGAACGTGAACAAAACGCGATAAAACGAATAGAGAAAATAAAACAACAATTGAATAAACTGAACAAGGAACTCGACAAACTTAAAGCGCAGGCAAAAGAAAAAAAACAAAAGGCGCCGAATAATAAAAAGAGACAAATGATCCATAAAACATTTTCCAAACGAATAGAAGCTAAAAAGAATAATATTGTCAAAACTAAATTAAGGGAGGAAAAAGCACATGCGGCGTTAGGTAAATTAAGAGCGCAAAATGCTATTGCCAATAAAAACCGAACCTGGAATTTGGGAACCAGTCAAAAATCCTATATCGATCCGCGCGTTTTTTATAAATGGGGAATTAAAGTGGAATATGATGTGCTGGAAAAATATTATTCATCTACACTTCGCCGGAAATTTATGTGGGTCAAAAATGATCAAAACGATATCACGGAAACATCCTGATATTTTTAATACGATTTAAAAATATTGAGTTTTATAATATTGTATAACTTTTTACTGAAAAAATTATAAATCGTTAATTATAAACCTGGAATTCTGATTTTATTTTCAGGTACATATAAAAAAACATTTCTATTCGTTCTACCAAATTTACATGATAATTTTTGTACATTAATATGGATTAGAAATATGGTTGAAGAAAGATTAGTTAGATTATTAAAACGCGTTCCTCTTTTTTCAAAATTAAGTGATTCCGAAATGGAACAGATTATATCCCAATGTGTTCGCCGCGAATGTGATAAGGACAAGGTTCTGTTTGTAGAAGAGGAAGTCGGACAAACCCTGTTTATTATTCTGCGCGGTAATGTAAAAGTTACCCGTACAAGTGATGAGGGTAAGGAAGTTATATTGACCATTTTAAAATCCGGTGATTTTTTTGGTGAATTATCCCTCCTGGATGGCAAAGGCAGGTCTGCTACGGTTATTTCTATGGAGGAATCTGAACTATTAACACTGAGGCGAAGTGAATTCCTGTTAATTATTGAAAAATTTCCTCATATCGCGATTGAATTGTTAAAAGTTCTTGCCGACAGAATCAGAAAATGCGATGTTCAAATTGAAAATCTGACTCTTCAGGATGCCGTGGGACGTGTGGGAGCGACATTGATACATGTGGCCGAACAAACAGGATATAAGCGGGGTAAAAGTATGATCATACCCAAATTACCCGTACAACAGGATCTGGCGAATATGGCCGGAACGGCGCGGGAAACAATATCACGGGTTATGGCATTGTTTGAACATCAAAAATTTATTGTCCGGGAAGGCGGCCATCGGATTGTTTTCCCTGATTTTGACAATTTTAAAACCGATTACTGGATTGCCGGGAAAGAATCTTTATAAGCGCGAATGAAAAATTTGGAAATTAAGGCTTTTTGTGCTGATTTGAAAAGAGCTGAAAATATCGCCCTTTCTATTGGCGCGAAAAAAATATGGGAACATGAACAAAGGGATACATATTTTAAAGTTCATAAGGGAAAATTAAAATTAAGACAGGTTGACGGTGAAATTGCAGAGTTGATCTTTTATGAACGCCCACCCATAAAGGAAAGTAAAATCAGCAGTTATAGTATATATCGCACAACGAATGCTGATGAGTTATCAGCATTGATGGCAAAATTTCTTGACATTGATCTTGTTGTCTTGAAAACAAGAACGTTATATCTATGGAGCAACGTCAGAATACATTTGGATCGGGTAAATAATTTAAGTACATTTATTGAATTTGAAGCAGTGTTGGATGGCGAGAAGGATGTAAAAGCTTCTCAGGCCAGGATACAATTTCTTATGGACAGTTTTTCCATTCGGCAAAATGATCTGCTATCAAAAGGTTATTGTGAATTATCAAGTGAACTATTTAAAAATAACAGGGAGTAAAATTGTACGGCAACCTTAAAGTTTTTTCCGGTAACAGCAACAGACAATTCGTATCTAATATATGTTCCTATCTGAATATCGAACCGGGAAAAATACAAATTCATCGTTTCAGCAACGAGAACCTGAAAGTAAAGATTGAAGAAAACGTAAGAAATGATGATGTATTTGTCATCCAGACCGCAACCAAACCGCTTAACGAGCATTTTATGGAATTGCTCATCATGCTTGATGCATTAAAGTACGCATCCGCCCGCAGAATTACCGCGGTTATGCCGTATTATTTTTACGCGCGGTCTGATAAAAAAGATGAACCCCGAATTTCCATAACCGCCAGACTGGTTGCGGAATTGATCAACGCGGCCGGAGCGGAAAGAATTTTAACCATGCAATTACACTCCCCGCAAATAATGGGATTCTCGCGGTTACCCGTGGACCAGTTGCTGCCGACCCAGATATTGGTTGATCATTACAAAACCAAGGACCTGTCCAACGCTGTTGTGGCAGCTACCGATGTGGGCGGGGCCAAAAGCGCCAGGAAATTTGCCAGAATGTTAAATTTGCCCATGGTGGTACTTGATAAAGAACGTATCGGCGACAAGGAAAAAGTCGTTATTAACAATATTATCGGCAACGCTGAAGGAAAGGATGTTTTAATCATAGATGATGAAATACTGTCCGGCGGTTCGGTGCTGGAGGCCGTAAAATTTCTAAAACAAAAGCATGGCGCGAAACGTATCTGGGCCGGTTGTACTCATGGTTTCTTTTCGAATAACATTTTAAAAAAATTTCAGGAATCGCCTATCGAAGAACTGGTCACGACCGATACCATTCCACAGGTCAATGCATCCCATTTCAGCAAACTCAAAGTGCTTTCCGTGGCGGAATTATTTGCCAAAGCTATTCGCGCCATTTATGACGGTGAATCCGTCGGGGCCCTGTTTCATGATATTTAATTATTAACATGAATTCGATGAATAAAAAAAATATCAAACTTGTTTTTTTCGACCTGGGTTCGGTTCTAATCCATGTGCACATAGAACGGTTTTTTACCGCTTTTACTCAGCACACAACTAATTCTTTAGAGTCTGTCAAACAACGATCGGAAACAATGAAGGGCGTTGTAACCGAATTCAATTGCGGCCGGATAAAACCGGTTGATTTTTACAACAGGGTTTGTAATGGTTTCGGGGACATTTCGTTTGAGGATTTTACCCGCATATATACGAATATATTCACACTGAACAAGGATATTGCCCGTATTGTTTCACAGCTTGAAAGACATGTAAGGTTGTCTATAATCAGTAATACGGATGAATTACATTTCGGCTATATTATGCAACATTTTCCGGTCATGCAGTTATTTGAAAACCCTGTCACCTCATTCATGGCGCATTCAGTTAAACCCGGGAAAGAAATTTTTCTTTACGCGTTAAATAGAGTACAACTTTATGCGACGGAATGCCTTTTTATTGATGACAACCATGAAAATGTTGACGCGGCAATCGATTTGGGATTTTTTAGTTTGCAGTATACCGGAACCGAAAAGCTAATAAAAGATTTAAAGATATTTGGTTTCAACCTGTAAAAATATAACTGGAGGCAGTAATGAGTACATTGGCTATAAACGGCGGAACACCTGTACGAACCAAACCTTTTCCGGTATGGCCGGTCTGGGGTGATGAAGAAATTGAATATTTAACCCAAGTGATTAAAAGCGGTAGCTGGGGATGTTTGAAGGGTAAAGTAACATCGGAATTTGAACAGAAATTTGCAGAGTATCAAAATGCAAAATATGGAATTTGTGTAAACAGCGGTACAACCGCCTTAAAAGTCGCATTGACAGCCGCAGATGTCGACAGCGGCACAGAAGTAATCGTTCCGGCATATACATTTATCGCAACCGCAACCGCAGTCGTTGAAATGGGAGGAATCCCGGTTTTTGTTGATATCGATCCGGAAACCTATAATATCGATGTAAAAAAGGCTGAAGACGTAATTACGAAAAACACGGCCGCCATTATGCCGGTGCATTTTGCAGGCCGTCCCGCGGATATGGATGCGATCAACCCGCTGGCAAAAAAATATAACCTGAAAGTGATTGAAGACGCCGCCCAGGCCTGGGGTTCCGAATGGAAGGGCAAACGTGTGGGCGCCATCGGCGATGCCGGTTGTTTCAGCTTTCAATCATCCAAAAACATAAATGCGGGAGAGGGCGGTATCATTCTCACGAATGATGATCTTGTGGCCAAAATGGCCAGATCGCACATAAACTGCGGACGCAGCGAAGAGGGATTATGGTATGAGCATTTTTATTTTGGTGGAAATTACCGGATAACCGAACTACAAACCGCCGTTTTGCTTGCCCAGTTTGAACGGTATGATGAATTGAAGGAAATCCGGCAAAAAAATTGTCAATACCTGACTGAAAAACTAAAGTCAATAGAGGGTATTGTACCATTGAAAGACGATCCCGATGTGACTTCACATTCGTGTCATTTATATATTTTTAAATATAAAAATGAACATTTTGCCGGCAAGTCCAAAACATCCTTTATCGATGCAATGCGCAAAGAAGGAATTTTTACCAGTCCGGGCTATTCGATTCCTTTATATAAACAGCCCGTATTTATTAACAAGGCTTTTGGTCCGCGTGGTCGTTCGGTGAATATACCGGTGGATTATACTAACAATTACTGCCCCGAAACGGAAAAAGCCTGTTATGAAGAAGCCATTTGGTTTACACAAAATATGTTGTTGGGAACGGAAGAGGATATGGACGATATCGTAAAGGCAATCGGCAAAATTAAGGAAAATGCGGAAGAGTTGAATAACTGAGCAATTTCTTTTTATACTCTCATACAGGAAGTAAAAAACATAATATTGAAAAATTAAATTTATATTGGGTGATTATGTATAAACTATGTGTTGAATCAGATTTTTCAGCCGCTCATCGTTTGGTCAATTATCCAGGAGCCTGCAACAGGATTCATGGACATAACTGGAAAGTTAAAGCGACTGTTAACGCCAATGAATTGAATGAATTGGGTATGGTCATAGACCTGTATGAATTAAAGAACAAACTGGATGAATGTTTAAGCCAGTTTGACCACCGTATCATCAATGAAGTACAACCGTTTGACAGAATTAACCCGACCTCTGAAAATCTGGCAAAATATATTTATGAATATTATGAAAAACAATTACCCAAAAACGTAAATATGTTTCAAATCGAACTATTTGAAACTGAAAAATTTTCGGTTATATACTCTAAAATTTGAATTGGATAAAAAAATACTTGACTATTGGTTTATAAATAGTATATTATGCTAATTAATAAATGGAAATTACTAATTTTTACAAACAGCAATGAAATATAATTTTTACAACTATTATTATTTTTATTTTTATTTTGGAAGTAGCGGGAGGGATTAGCTCATACCGGGAATTTTTTTTAAGCAAATCCACCCACTACAAGTAAAAAGGTAGTGGGTTTTTTCATTTATGGAGTAACTGATGGACATTAACGAACTACGAAAAGAAATTGATCGGATTGATGAACAAATTTTAGATTTATTATCGAATCGGGCCAATTATGCAATTCAAATTGGCAGATTTAAAACACAGAATGAAATATCCATTCATAGTCATGAACGAGAAGTACAAATTTTAAATAATGTTATTTCAAAAAATGCAGGACCTCTTACAGAGAATAATATAAAATCAATTTTTGTACAAATCATTGATGCATGCCGTAACTTGCAACTAAAATAACACTATTATAAAACCGTTTTCCTGTACAGGAATATAACAATACGACAATATTTAAAAGGCAATATTGTAAATCAAAAAATATGTCGATTAATTTTTCAAGTGTTGTATAAATTTTTTCTTTAATCTTTTAACAAAAGTGTGATTTAGATACTAACCGGAAAGGATTTTAACTTGGTTATTGTAATGAAGGACAGCGCAACCCAGGTGTTAATAGAAGCTGTCTCGGAACGTTTGAAATCATTGGGTTTTGATGTTCACAAGGTTGTCGGTGTTAATAAAACAATTTTAGGTGCGATTGGCGACAAACGTGATATTGATTTACGCCAGTTTGAAATTATGGAAGGCGTTCAGGAAGTTGTACGTATCACCGAACCGTATAAACTATCCGGTCGTACTTTTCATCAGGATAATACGGTAGTCAAAGTAAAGGATGCTTCCTTTGGCGATGATGAGATCCATGTTATTGCCGGTCCGTGTTCAATTGAAAGCGAAGAACAGGTTTTTACAATTGCGGAAAAAGTGAAAAAAGCCGGAGCAACGGTATTACGAGGCGGCGCATTTAAACCGAGAACATCGCCGTACAGTTTTCAGGGTCTGGGAGAAGACGGCCTCAAAATATTAAAAAAGGCGGGTGAAGAATTTCATCTCGCCACCATTTCCGAAATTATGCGGGAAAACCAACTTGATATGATGCTTGAATATGTTGATATATTACAGGTTGGCGCCAGAAATATGCAAAATTTTCCCCTGTTAAAGGAACTGGGAAAAATACGAAAACCGATTTTGCTGAAAAGGGGAATGGCCGCAACCATCGAGGAATTTTTAATGGCGGCGGAATATATTATGGCCGGCGGTAACTATGACGTCATCCTTTGTGAGCGCGGTATCCGAACTTTTGAAAATTATACCCGAAACACGCTGGATATATCCGCAATTCCTGTTGTTCACAAATTAAGTCATCTGCCAATAATTGTCGATCCCAGCCATGGCACCGGATTGAGAGACAAAGTCGGTCCCATGGCGAGAGCCGCTGTGGCGGCAGGCGCCGATGGTTTAACGATCGAAGTGCATCATGAACCGGAGAAAGCGTTATCCGACGGTGCACAATCTTTATATCCTTACCAGTTTGAAAGATTAATGGAAGAATTGAGAATGATCGCCTGGGCGATAGGCCGAAAGATAAAACAGGGATAATATATGGATGCATTTGAACGATTTCAAAAAATTTTAATAGTCGGTGTCGGATTAATTGGCGGTTCCCTAGCGCTGGCGTTGAAAAGAAAAGGTTACAAGGGAACTATCATCGGCGTCGATAATCCATATGCTCTGGAAAACGCCAAAAAAAGAAAAGCCGTCGACATAGTATATCCGGTAGAAGAACTAGAACCGGCATGTTCACAGGCGGATTTGATCTTTTTATGTACACCCATAAACGATATTATTGAAATTATCAAAGTTATCGGCGCTTTTGTACGTCCGAATACACTGATAACTGATGTCGGCAGTATTAAAAGAAAAATAGTGGAAACCGCGAATATTCATATTCCGATGGAATGTGATTTTATTGGGGGCCACCCAATGGCCGGTTCCGAATTCAGGGGGATCAATGCGGCAGATCCGTTCCTGTTTGAAAATACGATTTATGTATTAACGCCGTCCCGGCCGCTCAATGAAGTAACCCGTAAAGCTTTTGGAGAACTTTTGGAGAAACTCGGCGCCAAAGTACTGTTGTTATTACCGAAATTGCATGATGAAATTGCGGCCGCGGTCAGTCATCTTCCGCAAATGGCGGCTGTCGCCATGATGAATATGGTGGCAAACAAGCAAAAAGAGAGCCCGCATTTTTTAAAAATGGCGGCCGGAGGTTTCCGGGATATGACCCGTATTGCTTCCAGCCCGTTTGGTATCTGGGAACATATTCGCGATACCAACGCGGATATGATCACAATGTATATTGACGCCTATATTAAAGAATTAAAAAAAGTTAAAGAAATACTTAACACCCCTGAATTGCAAAAGTATTTTGAAAATTCGGCCAAAAACCGTTTATATATACCAAGCGACACAAGAGGATTTTTAAGTCCGCATTTTGATATATCCGTAGCTGTAGAAGACAGGCCTGGTATGATATCCTTAATTGCTAATTCTTTAGCCGAAAGAAATATTAATATTAAAGATATTGAGGTTTTAAAAATCCGCGAAGATGAAGGCGGTACTATTCGTCTTGCATTTTCAACAGAAAAAGATCAGGAACAGGCATTGGAAATTTTGCGTTCGAATGGTCTTGAATGTGGAAAGAGGGATTAATATGAAAGATAGAGTGATTAAACCGGCCACGAATTTACGTGGGGAAATTAAATTACCCGGCGATAAATCGATTTCTCACAGGGCGCTTATTTTATCCTCAATCGCTGATGGCGACTGCCGGATTACCGGACTATCAAACGCCGAGGATGTGAAAAACACAAAAAAATGTTTACAGGCACTTGGTGTTTCCATTACAAAGGAAAAAAAGTCTATAGTTGTACACGGGAGGGGGATGGATAGCATGAAAGAGTCCGGTAAAATTCTTGACGCAGGCAATTCAGGTACCACACTACGACTTTTATCGGGTATTCTTGCCGCCCAGAATTTTACCACCACAATTACCGGTGATGAGTCCCTGCAAAAGAGACCCATGAGACGTATTATCGAACCGCTTGAATTAATGGGCGCCCAAATTGAAAGTCAAGCTTTTAAAGCGCCGTTGAAAATTCGGGGTAATTTGTTAAAGGCAATCGATTACGCGTCACCTGTGGCCAGCGCCCAGGTTAAATCCTGCATTCTGTTAGCCGGTTTATATGCGAAAGGCATTACGCGAATCACGGAACCGTCCGAATCCCGGAACCACACGGAACTGATGCTGAAAGAATTTCAGGCCAGCATTCAGTTTTCCGCCGGAATGGCCGGTATTAAGGGTCCGTTTCAGTTAAAGGCAACCGATATTGATGTTCCCGGAGATATTTCCGCGGCCGCTTTTTTTCTTGTCGCCGGATGTTTGTTAAAGGATTCGGAAATCATTATGCCTAATGTTGGTGTTAATCCAACCAGGACAGGTATTCTGGATGCGCTGGTCAGTATGAACGCTCCGATCCAAAAAAGCGAGTATATTGTGCTGAATAATGAACCCAGAGAAAAATTAGTTACCCGATCGGGTATTTTGATGCCGACTCACCTAAGCGGTTCAATTATCCCGCGAATCATTGATGAAATTCCTATTCTGGCAATAGCCGCAACCCAGGCCAACGGATCTACAACGATTAAAGACGCCGGTGAACTTCGGGTGAAAGAGTCGGACCGGATCACGACGGTTGTCGAAAACCTTAAAAAGATGAAAGCAAATATTCGGGAAATAAAGGACGGTATGATCATTGATGGTCCGACACCGCTTAAAGGCGCTGAAATTGACAGCTATGGCGACCACAGAATTGCAATGGCTTTTTCGATTGCGGGTTTACTGGCCGAGGGCGAGACGTTGGTAAAAAATACGGACTGTGTCGAGACTTCATTTCCCGGATTCTATGATATACTGGAATCTTTGCGTCATGATTAAAACCTCGACAACACTATTCGCCGTTATTGGTGATCCGATTGCCCACAGCCTTTCACCGCTTATGCAAAACTGGATGATTCACTATTTTAAAATCGATGCGGCCTATGTTGCGTTTCATGTAAAAACACATCATCTGAAACAATGCGTTGACGGCATTAAAGCCTTCAATATGGGGGGAATAAATGTTACGGTGCCGCACAAGGAACAGATTTTGAAACACGTCGACCAAAAATCCCGTGCAGTTGAATTATTGGGGGCGGCAAATACCCTTAAACTCAAAGACGGGTCAATTGCAGCATATGTCACCGATCCTTTCGGATTCATCGAATCCCTGGGAAATAACAGGTCACGATTTGAAAACGCAAAGGTGTTGATGTTCGGAGCGGGAGGGGCCGCGAAATCCGTCGCTTATGCCTTATCGCGCCTGAACATAAATAAATTAACGATTACAGACATTATTGATGAAAAAGCCGATCTGCTCGCAGCAACGGCCAAACAGGCATTTAAAATACCGCATACGGAAACGGTTCATTCGACAGATATTAATGATTGTATATCGGATTCGGCGATAATTATCAATGCCTCCGCGGTCGGAATGATGCCCGACACAGAAAAATCAGTCCTGAATGATTATTCTGCTGTCACAAATCGACATTTTGTATTTGATTTAATTTATAATCCCGGACAGACCGCCCTGATGAAAAATGCCCGAAATCGGGGGACTGTAGTGCAGAACGGCCTGGATATGCTTATATTCCAGGGCTTGCAATCCCTGCGTATCTGGATGAACGAGGAGTACGAATTAAAGGGTGCGGCCCTGAATGAATTAAAAGGTATAATGAAACAGGAATCAGGTTTTCATGAATAAAATACGTTTTTTAACGGCCGGCGAATCGCACGGACAGGCTTTAACTGCCATACTGGAAGGGGTCCCGGCCAGACTCGAGATAGATGAAGATGAAATAGAGTTCGAACTGCAAAGACGTCAGAGAGGGTACGGGCGCGGAGGACGAATGCAGATCGAGAAGGACCGGGCCCGGATATTATCAGGGGTACGTTACGGCAGAACCCTCGGCAGTCCCGTTTCACTTTTGATCGAAAATAAAGACTGGCCGAACTGGATCGATAAAATGTCCGTTAAAGGAGTGAGCAATCCGGCCCCGCCTTTGCAGATGCCGCGACCCGGTCACGCTGATTTTGCCGGGATGGTAAAATACCGGCAAAATGATTTAAGAAATTTGCTGGAACGGTCCTCGGCGCGTGAAACCGCTATGCGGGTCGCTGTTGGCGCTATTTGTAAAAAACTGTTATCCCTGTTTGGAGTTTTTATTTACGGGCATGTCACCCGGATCGGTTCGGTTGAATCTCCTTTTTCTGTTTTGAGTTTACCATCCAAGGATAAAAAAAATAAAAAATCGAAAGCGGAATGGGGCGCTATATTTGATAAAGTCGAAAAGTCCCCGGTCGCATGCGCCGATGAACAATCGGCAAAACAAATGATGGCCCTCATTGATGAAACCAAGCAAAAGGGAGATTCCCTCGGCGGTCAGTTTGAGATCATCGCAACCGGTTTGCCGATTGGCCTGGGCAGTCATGTTCACTGGGACAGAAAACTGGATGCGCAAATCGCTTTTGCCATGATGAGTATAAACGCTATAAAAGCGGTGGAAATCGGTATGGGAACCGGTGTGGCTTATAATCAGGGCAGTCAGGTGCATGACCGTTTATATTTTGATCAGAAATCCGGTTATTACCGGGGTAGTAATAATGCCGGCGGTATTGAAGGCGGGATGACCAACGGCGAACCCGTTATTGTCAAAGTCACCATGAAGCCCCTGCCGACCATGTCGACACCCCTGGATTCCGTCAATGTCGCTGATAAAACACCGCAACAGGCGCATTATGAACGTTCGGACGTGTGCGCCGTACCGGCCGCGGTAGTTGTCGGCGAGGCAATGCTGGCTATTGTTTTAGCGAATGCTTTGTGTGAAAAACTGGGCGGCGATTCGATTGATGAGATGAAACAGACTTTTAAAGGATTACCGGATGTACCCCTGGGATGGTAAGAATATATATTTTATGGGATTTATGGCATCCGGTAAAACTGCGATCGGAAAACAATTTTCATCAATGATGAGCTGGCCGTTTTATGATACCGATTATTTGATAGAAGAATCGGCCGGTAAAGCCATCAGTCAGATATTTGCCGATGAAGGCGAAGCCGCTTTTCGAAAAATTGAAACGGATATCATCCGTAAGGTTGCCGCAAAAACAAACCAGGTTATTGCCCTGGGAGGCGGCGCCGTATTACGAGAGCAAAACTGGAAAATCATTGCCAACAGCGGCATTTCTATTTGTCTCACTGCACCGGTTGCCGTGCTTGCTAATCGAATTATACAGAAATCACACCGGCCGTTAATGGCGAATTTATCCGGCCGGGAATTACATGATAAAATTGAAAATATGTTAAAGGAACGCCAGCCGTATTACCTGAAGGCTGATTATAGCTTTGAAAATGGGGGAGAACTTCCCGTAAAAGAATTTGCGTTATCGATTTTTAAAATTATTCGGGATGATATATGAAAAGTATCGATGTCGGACTGGGCGATTTTAGTTATACCATCTATATTGGAGAAGGCCTTTTAGATAATTTGACTTCCTATCTTGAACGATATTTATCGACAAATGACCTGTTTATCATAACCGATGAGAATGTTTACGGCCTGTACAATCCCTGGATCCGGGAAAAATTACCGGATCTTGCTCAAAAAACGTTTCAAGTCCCGGCGGGGGAACAATCAAAATCGCTTGATACCGCTAATTATTTATATACGAAACTGCTGGAAATGAACGCGACCCGGCATTCCGCAATTATCGCTTTTGGAGGTGGAGTAGTCGGAGATTTGGCAGGATTTATCGCTTCAACGTTTATGCGCGGAATAAAATTTGTCCAGGTACCGACCACTATTTTGAGCCAGGTTGACAGCAGTGTCGGCGGCAAAGTGGGCATTAACCATGCGCTGGGCAAAAACCTGATCGGTTCATTTTATCAACCCGAATTTGTTTTAATTGATCCGCTGGTTTTACGAACGCTTCCAACTCGCGAAATATATGCGGGTTTGGCTGAAGTCTTAAAGTATAGCTTTATAAAAGACAGCTCTTTTTTTGATTTACTGGATAATAATTTAGCAGAAATTATTGGACTGAAAAACATACCGCTGCTTGAGCAGGTTTTAACCGCCTGTTGTTCAATTAAAGCTCGTATTGTCGAACAGGATGAAAAAGAATCCGGTATCCGCGCCACATTGAATTTCGGCCACACAATCGGCCACGGCCTGGAAGCCGCAACACATTATGATACTTTTTTACACGGAGAAGCCGTATTGCACGGTATGCGCGGAGCGATTCATCTTTCCACCCTGGAAAATCTGCTTCCGATGTCCAAAGCGCAGCAGATGTTATCGATAATTGACAGGTTAAATCCGGCACCTGTTCCCCAGAATATCTCCGTAGAACAAATAATAAATGCCATGCAAAGAGATAAAAAACGCTCACGGGAGGGGCAATTATGGGTATTGCTCAAAGATATCGGACAAGCAATGTTAACGCGCAATGTTTCCAAAAAAAATATACAAGATGCAGTCCGTTTTGTATTGGCTTATTCCAAATAAATCAAACCGTAACGGTGTACTATGCATAAAATATTGATTATACACGGACCGAATTTGAATTTACTGGGGGAAAGAGAACCGGACATCTATGGCCGCTTAACTTTGGATGATGTGAATCAGCGAATTACCGAATTGGCGGCTGAAAAAAAGATAAAGATCAAAATAATACAATCGAATCACGAAGGCCGGTTAATTGATTTTTTACATGAAAATCGTAAATGGGCCGACGGGATCGTCATAAATCCGGGCGCTTTTACGCATTACAGCTACGCCCTGCGTGATGCAATTACCGGAATCCAACTGCCGGCCGTGGAAGTTCATTTATCCGATATATATAAAAGGGAAGATTTCCGAAAAATTTCCGTAACAAAAGAGGTCTGTATTCAACAAATTTCCGGAAAGGGTCTGAACAGTTATATTGAGGGTTTACAATATTTACTCAATTACCTGAATGGTAATGTATAATTATCTGTTTTTTAAACAGATATTCTTTATTGTACAATAAATATCTCCCGCCCAAATTATTCTCAAATACTTATTGATTATTCATGACAATTATTCTATATTTAATTTTCGATTTTGGAGATTTGATGAAAAATCAGGAAATTTCAGAAATATTTTTCAGGATGGCCGATATCCTTGAATTCAAGGGAGAAGTGCCCTTTAAAGTCAATGCTTACAGAAATGCGGCGCGTTTGCTTGCCGATTTAACGTCCGATATCGAGGATATATGGAAACAGGGTAAGCTGGGAGAGTTGCCCGGTATCGGCAAGGCTTTGCAGGGCAAAATTGAAGACTATTTGCTTAACAATAAAATTAGTCAATATGAAGAATTGCTCAAACAAATCCCGAAAGACCTGTTTCTGTTATTAAGTATACAGAATTTTGGCCCAAAAACAGCGGCGCTGGCTTATAAAAAACTGGGTGTTGAAACCCTGGACGATCTCGAAAAAGCCATCCGAAACGGCAAATTAGCTGAACTGCCGGGAATGGGGGATAAAAAAATAGCAAAAATAAGCAAAGGTCTTGAATTACTGAAAACGTCGCAGGAACGGATTTCCATTGGTATTGCCCTGCCCGTAATCGACGGGATAAAATCCTATTTAAAGGAAAACGCAGGGTCCATATTAAAGCGGTTGTCCCATGCCGGTTCAACAAGAAGGGGGCGTGAAACGGTACATGATATCGATATTTTGGCGGAATCGGATAACGGTCCGGAACTGGTGCAAATATTCGTGAAAATGCCGAATGTTACCCAGGTGCTGGGCGCCGGGGATACAAAAGCGAGTATCATTTTAAATGACCGGATCCAGGTTGATCTGAGAGTGGTCAAAAAGGAGAGTTACGGCGCGGCTTTACAGTATTTTACGGGTTCCCAGGCCCACAACATCCGTTTACGAGGCATCGCTAAAAACCATGGCCTTAAAATAAATGAGTACGGTATTTACGACGGCGACCGGAAAATCGGCGGCGAAGAGGAGGAAGATATTTATAAACTGCTCGGTATGGACTGGATATCCCCGGAATTAAGGGAGGACAGGGGCGAAATTGAAGCGGCGCTGGCCAGGACTTTGCCTGACCTGGTAACTATTGATGATATAAAATCCGATTTACATATACATTCCACGTACAGCGACGGACAGCTTGGTATAAAAGAAATGTCTGAAATTGTTCGGACCTTCGGCTATACTTTTATGGCAATTTGCGACCATTCAAAAAGCGCGTTTTACGCGAACGGGCTGAACGAAGACAGGCTTTATCAGCAAATAGAAGAAATAAACGAGTTAAACCGGCAAAACAAAGGGTTCCATATTCTTGCCGGGTGCGAAGTGGATATTTTGCCGAACGGTGATCTGGATTTTTCCGATAATATTCTGAAAAAACTGGATTTTGTTATCTCATCCATACACAGCGCCTTCGAAACCGAGCCAACCAAACGGACATTGGCGGCCATACATAATCCCTATGTCGATGTGATTGGTCATCCGACGGGCCGTTTGATCTCCAGACGCGATGGTTTTGCTGTCGATATGAATGAAATTATAAAACATGCCGCTGAAACCGGTACGGCGCTGGAAGTCAATTCATATTGGGACCGCCTTGACTTGTCGGATATAAATATCAAAAAGGCAATTGACAACGGCGTTAAACTTTCGATTAATACCGACACACATCATCCGAATCATTTACCGATGATGGAACTGGGTGTCGCTACCGCCAGACGCGGCTGGGCCCGGAAACAAGACATAATTAACACCATGACACTCGATTCATTTCGAGCTTGGCAAAAAAGGAATACAATTTAAAAGTAATTATACTATGATTGATTTGAAGAAAGAATTTGATGCGCCAAAAATTACCCAAAAAATACTGAAATTTTTTTATGTCGACAGAATTTTTGCGCGGTCGGGTTATTTGCTGACAAGCCGTACTCCTTTATATGGTGTGTTAAGTACGATTCCACTCCTGTTAGCCTATGAAATCATGACATTGTTTGTTGGTAATTACGAGTTATATTATGTTCGTAATTTTTCCGATATCATTTTTAAAGAATTACTCGATTTAATGGGGATTCACGGACCTTTTGCTTTCGGTCTGTTGATTATTGTCATTGTTACAATCATATTTTATCTTCGAGAAAAGAATTTTAAAAAGTTAAACCTTAAATATTTCTTATGGATCATATTGGAAAGCGGATTATATGCTGTAATTATTGGATATATTTCATCCAAATTTACGCAAATATTGTTTTTGATTATAAATATTAAAGAGGTCAAGGATGTCGGAATTATGCTGTCATTGGGGGCCGGATTTTACGAAGAACTTGTTTTTCGTGTGCTGTTTTTCGGGATTTCAGCATATACCTTGATTTTATTAAAGGTTCGTCCGTATATGGCCTATCTTGCCGCTGCATTGTTCTCTTCAATACTGTTTTCTTGGAGTCATTACCTTGGCGGTGAAAATTTTACCATAATCAGCGCCTTTTACAGATTCTTTATGGGTTTGTTGTTATGCGTGTTATATAAACTGCGCGGATTCGGAGTTATTGCCTATACCCATGCGATATATGATCTAATGATAATATTACATCACTAGTGTCCGGTTAAACCCGGACGCAACACTCGTAACATATTATTGTATTAACGTTTTCGGATATGATTTCATTAATTGATATGTTTGAAAAAAATAAATTTTTCCAATTTTTTAGCTTGATTTTATTGAAAATGTAAACCGGATCAGGCAGCGGTGTCCGTTAATCGGACACCAGTGATATTACATAACTGATATATAATTTATATGAATGCGAAAATAAATACGAAATATTTATCCTTTTTTTTAATAACAGGTTTTATTATATTCTTTTGCTGTATCTATTTATACTTGTTTTACTGGCCTTTTGGTTTTTCTGCAAAACAGGATCAAGTTAATTTTATCATCGATTGGGGAGAATCATTTATAAATGTTGCCGAACGACTGGAAACACAGGGGGTCGTCGCGAGTTCAAAAAATCTGGTCCTTGCGGCAAAATTGACTGGTAAAACACAAAAAATCAGGGCCGGCAAGTTTTCGTTGCCGCTCAATAGTTCGAATTATAACGTTCTCAGAACCCTGATCGAAGGCCCGCAAAGTTACATCAAGGTGACGATACCGGAAGGTGTGGATTCACGTAAAATCGCGTCTTTGCTGAAAAAAAAGTTAAACATCGACTCACTAAAATTTATAAAACTGGTTCATGATACGACTTTAATCAAAACATTTGCAATACATTCCACATCTTTGGAGGGATATTTATATCCCGAGACCTATAATTTTCCGTACGGCACCAGGGAACAACAGGTCATCGATGAACTGGTGCAGCAATTTTTTAAAAATGTCAATGATACCCTGATCGAGCGGGGAAAGCGGTATAATTTTGACCTGAATCAAATTTTAACACTGGCTTCGATTATTGAAGGCGAGGCCATCATTGACAGTGAAATGGTATATATTTCATCGGTATATCACAATCGTCTTAAAGCCGGTATGCTGTTACAGGCGGATCCGACAATACAATATATTATTCCCGATAATCCCCGGAGATTATTGAATAAAGACCTGGAAATTGATTCGCCGTACAACACATACAAATATTCCGGCCTTCCGCCCGGTCCGATCAATAATCCGGGCGTTAAGGCTATTTACGCCGCCGTTAGTCCGGCGCAAACCCAATTTTACTATATGGTAGCAGACGGAACGGGAGGGCACATATTCAGTCAATCATTACGCGATCATATAAACGCCAAGAAGAAATTTGACCGAATAAGAATCCAGGTTGCGCGGGATAAAAGATTAAAAGGAACATACAACAGTGAAAAATGATCTGCAGTGGATATACACTGATTTAAATGAGGAGCAGCGCAAAGCCGTCTGTCATATTGACGGTCCGGTGCTTATTTTAGCCGGTGCAGGAAGCGGCAAAACCCGTGTGTTAACATACCGTATTGCGCATATATTATCTGAAAAGAAAGCGGCTCCATACCAAATACTGGCAATGACCTTTACCAATAAAGCCGCTGCGGAAATGCGGGAAAGAATTCAAAAGCTTATACCGGAAATGCTTGCCGGAATGTGGATCGGTACATTTCATTCACTCTTTGCCAGATTGTTACGACGCGAAGGCGAAAAAATCGGATATAACAGCAATTTTTCAATATATGATGTCGATGACCAGTTAACCCTGATAAAAATAATTATGGGCGATCTCAAATTATCCATACAAAACCTGTCTCCCAAAATGATCAGTTACAAGATCAGCGCGGCCAAAAACGCGATGATATCGCCGCAGCAATTAACCGAACAGGCAGGTAATCCGGTCGACGAGGTTGCCGCCAAAGTATATATTGAATATGAAAAACGTTTAATAGTGTTAAACGCAATGGATTTCGATGACCTGCTGATAAAACCCATTCATCTTTTTCAGCAGTATCCCGATGTTAAGGAAAATTACCAGAATAAATTTAATTATTTGCTTGTTGATGAATATCAGGATACCAATCGGGCACAATATGAAGTATTACATTTGTTAGCGGAAAAAAGGAAAAATATTTGTGTTGTGGGGGATGATGATCAATCGATTTATCGATGGCGCGGCGCAGACGTTCGCAATATTTTAGAATTTGAAGCCGATTATCCGAATTGCGCTAAATTTCGGCTCGAACAAAATTACCGGTCTACTCAAAATATCTTATCGGCTGCGCATTCGGTGATTAAAAATAATATTAAACGTCATGCAAAGAAATTATGGACGGACAGACCGGTTGGAGAGACCGTAACTTTAATGACGGTTTTTGATGAACGCGAAGAGGCCCGTTATGTGGTTAACCAGATCGGAATCGAATTCAGAAAAGCCGACAGGCGGTTTTATGATTTTGCTGTTTTGTATCGAACCAACGCCCAGTCACGCGTTCTGGAAGACTCGCTGCGTGCGGATGGAATACCGTATGTTATTGTCGGCGGTGTAAAATTCTATGAACGCAAAGAAGTCAAAGATGTTCTTGCCTATTTAAAAGTCCTGGTAAATCCCGCCGATACGATCAGTTTAAAAAGAATTATTAATTATCCCCTGCGCGGGATCGGGGATGTTACGGTGAATAAACTGCAAACTTTTGCTCAGGAAAACAATAAAACATTATTTAAAACGCTCTCCAAAGCCTCCTCCGTGCCGGGTATACAGGAGCCAACGGCAAAGAGAGTGACTTCATTTTATAAATTACTCAAAAAGTACCGCTCCCTGCGGAAAGAATTATCACCTGCCGAAATCGCGTCGTCGCTTATTGAAGAAACCGGAATTTTAAAACAGTTTAAAGAAGATACGTCGGTGGAATCCCAGACCAGGGCTGAAAACATACGCGAACTATTGGTGGCTATCGTTGATTTTTCCCATTCTACCAGCGGCACCACCCTGGAAGAATTTTTACAGCATGTTTCCCTGACGACGGATATTGACAGTTGGGATGACAAAAAGAATGCCGTAACCTTAATGACATTACACGCCGCCAAGGGGCTTGAATTTCCGGTTGTTTTTATAACGGGACTGGAAGATGGATTATTTCCCCTGTCCAGAATGAGTGACGATCCTTTCGCACTGGAAGAAGAGCGGCGGCTATTTTATGTCGGCGCTACACGCGCAAAGGACAAACTTTATTTAACATGGGCAAAAAACCGGAGAAAATTCAGTGAAAATCCCGCCCAGGTCAAATCCCGGTTTTTGAATGAACTGGATACCCGGTTTATCGAATCGGTTATGAGCAAAAGCGTGAAATCACATCAAATCCGGCGTCCGCAATTGTTTGACAATCCAAATTCCATGCCGGATTATGAAAATGAATCACAGGAATATAAAGAGTACCATGTCGGTATGAGAGTTAAGCACCAGTTATTCGGCAAGGGGGTCATTTTAAAAATTGATAACCGGTATGGTGTAAAACTTTTGGTTTTATTCGATACCGTCGGGGAAAAAAGACTTGTATTACCTTATGCTAAATTGGAGATATTATAGTGTCAGGAATCAATAAAATATTTTTAATGTTTACGGTTATTGTCTTTAGTACACATGTATATGCCCAGCAAAATATCATACAGGAAGAGCAGGATTTTCAGTTCGCATTGCAGTTATTCGATAAAGGGATGTATGATCTCGCGGCCCAGCAATATATGAAATTTACCGAAAACTTTCCAACCAGCATTAATGCTCCGCAGGCATTTTTTAACGCCGCGTTAAGTTTTGAGAAATCGGATAGTCTAAACAGGGCGGCCAAAACATACCTGGACCTTTTGTTAAAATATCCTCAGTCCTCATTGACCGATCAGGCGTTATTTAACAGGGCCCTGATATTATTCAAATTACAGGATTATATAAACTCCGCCCTTACTTTTGAGCGTTTAAAGTTATTCACCCCGAAAAGCAATCTTGTTCCTGAAGCGCAACTCAGGGCGGCGCAGACATATTTAGAATTAGCCGATTTTACCAGGGCGCTTGACGCGGTTAATTTTATAACGGAAAATTTTTCAACTCATCCGTTACGATTTGAAGCGTATTTACTGTTAGCGGAAATTCAGGGCCGGCAGGGTCAATTGACCCCGGCATTTAACGAGTTAAATAAAATTACCGGCAGCCAGGTCCAGGATAACGTTGCCCTGAAAGCCAATTTGTTAAAATCGCAATTGTATGCGCAATCAGGACGATTTCATAAATCCGATAGTTTACTGACCGTAATTGTAAAAAGCGGATTTGTCAATGATATTGTCGGAAAGGCCGCCGTCGAATTGGCTGTTTCCCAGCAACGGCAGGGTATGTATGCAAAATCAAATGAACTGGTCGCAAACCTGGTCGCAAAAGATTTACGAGGCGATTTTAAAAACCGTTTGCTGATGATATCGGGTGACAATTCATATTTGGCCGGTGATTTTGATGCGGCGCTGCGGAGATATAATCAGTGCAGCAAACCGGAACTGCCGTTAAACTATCAATGTGCCCTGGAATTCCGCAAAGGATTTATGAACCGTAAATCGGGAAAAAATAAACAGGCCATTGTTCATTTCAGCGCCATTGTTGCCGATACAGCATGTCCCAATCCCGTTATAAAACATAAAAGTCTGCAGCATTACGCTTATCTGCTGTGCGAAGAAGGAGAATCACTTGAAGCCGTTCATGTACTGCAGGAAAACCTTTATAACGATCAAACGGGTTTATTTAAAGATGAAACATTGTTCGCTCTGGGGTCTATACAGGAAAAGTATCTGCATGACCCGGCAGGTGCGAGAAACAGTTACGCCTCAATATCCACGATTTCACCCAAAAGCCGGCTTGTTGACGACGCCCAGTTGAATATTGCCCGCTCCTGGGAGGTGGAAAATAATATTCCGCAGGCGATTATGGGATATCAACGATATTTAAATTTATTTCCCGGCGCAGATAATTATGAAAATGTGGAAAACCGGTTGAATATTTTGAAAAAAATCGTCCCGGCAAGCCCGGAACAAATCCAAAAATCTTTTAATGAGCTGTTCATCCCAAATTTTTCAAACATTTCCGGACCGCAAAAGCTTTTAGAGTGGATTAAAACAGAAATTAATATTTTCCATAATTATGAACGCGCGCTTTCTCTGATAAAACAGGCGTTTTTAGCGGATACCAATGAACAGTTAAATAAAGATGAATTGTACTATTTACGAGCGCGGTGCCATTCGGCCTTGGCGGAAAAATATTTTTTGGAAAATCAGCCGTTAAAAACAGCCTCACATATCGACACTCTGAATCAAACCGTTTCCCAGTTACAGAGTAATTACGCTTCATCGAAATGGACGCATTGGGCGAAATTCCAGGCCGTCAATACCAGTCTAATTAATATTACGAACCCGGGTGAAAAAATTCAGATACTGGAAACCGCTTTGTTGGATTTTCCACGGGAATCCGAATATGACAGTATGCGAAATGTTTTGAATGTCAGGCTTGTGCGGGAGATCGTCGCCGGCAATGCCGATTCCACAAACTGGTTGAAACTGCAAAAAGCGGGGCTCGTCTGCAGTGAAATCCTGTCAAAACCGGCCGGGGATGTTATTTACGCGCGGGCTCTGCAACTTGACGCGCAAATTTTACACAGGTTGGGCGAAACCGACAGCGCGGTTGTTTTATTGACAAAATCAATAAAATTGAATCATAATGCCACTATTCTGGATTCCAAAATTTTACTTGCCGACATTTACCTGGAAAAGGGCGAAAACGACAAAGCGCTTGCGGTTTATGAAAATATTTCGTCAAATTATTATTATTCGAACCGGGCCATCGCAATAAAAACAAAGCATATTAATATATTGATCGGGCAGGGGAAACATGAAAAAGCGGAATCTATCTTAAAAAAAGAAATTCCGCCCATCCCGGAAGAATTAAAACCGTTGTACCTTGATCAGGAAAATGATGAGGAATTATTGTGGTTATCCGCGCAGTTAAAAAGTCAAAACGCGGCCAATCCCCTTAATGCAATGCAGGCATATCGTGACTATATTTATACCAGCAAATTAAAAAAATATCAACCGCAGGCGTTACTGGCCATGGGTGAACTGGCGATGCAATTGAACAACAGGGATGTCGCCGTTGGTCATTTCGAGGAGTTGATCAAAAATTATCCTGCCGATACGCTCGCACAGATAGCCAGGGTCAAATCGGCAGATATATATTACGATCAGGGATTGTACCAGGAGGCGCGGGTAAAATACAACGGCATAAAATCGGAATTGACCGGCGATCTTGCCGTACACGCCAATGCGCGGGAGGTCCTCTGCGATTATAAACTGGGAAATTTAAGCCGCGCCAAAACTATGGCCGACGATTTTTCTAAAAGATTTGACGCGCAAAATTTTGAAGCCCTGTTCCTGTATGAAGAAGGAATGTATTTCATCAAGCAAAAGGATTTTGAACAGGCTGAAAAATCGTTCAAAAATCTGATCAAAAAGTATGATGAAATCCCCGAAGGGGCACAGGGAGAACTGGGGCTTGCGCGAATGTATGTGATCACCGGCAAACCGGATGATGCGTTAAAAATTCTGACCAAAATCCCCGAAAAATATAAAGACCCGGATATTCTGGCATCAGCGTACCTGAATCTGGCTGATTTTTACTACGAAAACCGGTTATTGTCACAGTGTATATCCGCCTGCGAAAATGTGTTGAAATATCAAAAGCCCGGAATTTTACATGCCCAGGCGATGAATATGCTCATTAAATCGTATGATGAATTCCGGTTGAAGGACAAGGCGATTGCCCAGATCCGTGAATATATTGATCTTTACCCGGATAATTCCGATATTTTGGAAAAAAAGGTAAAAATCGGAGTCCTTTTATATGAACTGAAGGATTATGAGAGGGCCATTAATCAGTTAAAGCAGGTAAAACCGCTTGTTTCCGCCGACGAAGAACCGGAAGTGCAGTACTGGATAGCAAAGTGTTATGCGGATAAAGGAGAAACCGCACAGGCAATCATAGAATTTTTAAAAGTAAAATTATTGAGTAAACCGACAAAATTACCATGGGGTGTGACCGCTTTGTATGAAGCCGGTCTGAGTTACCGTAAACTCGGAAATTTTGATAAAGCGATTGAACTCCTGCAACAGGTGGTTCGCGAGCGGGGGGCGACCGATAACATCGGCAGAGCCGCAAACGCAAGAATTATTGAAATTCAACAAGAAATGGAAAACAAAAGTTTTGATGGATAACACGATCCTGAACAGTGCACAACTATTAATCGAGAACGCGCTTGAAGAAGATTTAGGACATCGCGGCGATATCACCACTCAGGCAATGAACGCCAAATCGGCAAATGTGAGCGCCCGTATTATTGCCAAACAATCCGGAATTGTTTCAGGACTTGATATTGCTATACAGGTTTTTAAATTTTTGGACCCGGCCATTCAATTTACGCCAAAAGTAAAGGACGGAGACCGGGTCGAACCTGCGGATATCCTGCTTTTACTGCATGGTCCGGCACATGCCATATTGAGCGCCGAAAGAACCGCTCTTAATTTTTTGGGACGGTTATCCGGCATCGCAACTCTTGCGTTTACATTCAGTCAACAAATAAAAAACACGGAAACTAAAATACTGGATACTCGTAAAACTACACCGGGTTGGCGAACCCTGGAAAAATATGCCGTGAAATGCGGAGGATGCGGGAATCATCGAATCGGCCTTTATGATATGTTTCTTATTAAAGAAAACCATATTACCACAGCGGGAAGTATTACAAAAGCCGTGACAAATTGTCGTGATTATATGGAAAAAAATCATTTTACCGCGGCTATCGAAGTTGAAACAAAATCGATCGCGGAAGTAAAAGAGGCGCTGAGGTTGAATGTCGACCGTATTATGCTGGATAATATGAATGTAGAGCTCATTTCCGAGTGTGTCGGACTGGTTAACGGCCGGATTCCCCTTGAAGCGTCCGGGAATATTACCCTGAAAAATATAAAACAAATTGCGGACACGGGCGTTGATTTTATTTCCACCGGCGCTATAACACATTCCGCCGTAAATTTTGACGCGAGTCTTGTATTTGATTAATGTCTGCCTTATTATCCTGATTGCTGACATAATGGCAGGATTCGATTTTTAAGTAAGTTAATGGTTAATTTCAATAAAAATATATAATTAATGTATAATATAGATAGATTTTTATTTGGAACAGATGTTGCACGATTTTAGTTTAAGTAATAAATTATGTTGTATGATTTGAGGTAATCATGTCGAAAATAGAAAACAGTAAAATACCCACACCTGAAGAATTGCAAAAAGATGTTGCCGAGTTTTTGAAGGAAAAATATGGTAAAAATGTAATTATCCCTCCGGAACCGAATTCAATCGGTTCGGAACCCGGAGAACAAGGTGAAAAGAAAAAAGAAAAATCACATATAAATTTTGATTTAAAACCAACCGAGCTGGAGCGTTATTTAAAAAAATATGTTGTCGGTCAGGATGAAGCGCTGGAGGTTTTAGCGACAAAAATATGCACTCATTTTAACAGAATGAAATATGAAAAACCCTGCCCGCCGAGGATGAATTGGTGGGAAATATCAAAAGCAATGTATTGATGATCGGCCCGACCGGTGTGGGTAAAACATATTTAATCAAATTAATTGCGAAAAAGATTGGCGTTCCGTTTGTAAAAGGGGATGCGACAAAGTTTAGCGAAACGGGATATGTAGGCGGCGATGTCGAGGACCTGGTACGGGGTCTGGTACATGAGGCGAACGGTGATATTTCACTGGCCGAATACGGAATCATTTATCTGGATGAGATTGACAAGATCGCTTCCAGCGGTAATGGTTACGGCCCCGATGTTTCCCGCAGCGGTGTGCAGAGAAATTTGTTAAAACTTATGGAAGAAGCCGAAGTCGACCTGAAAACCCCGCACGACCTTGCGGCGCAAATGGAAGCCGCCATGGAAGCCCAGCGTACCGGCAAAGTGACGCGAAAAAAAATTAATACAAAAAACATTCTCTTTGTCATGAGCGGCGCGTTTTTTCAATTAGGCGACATAATTCTCAGGCGGTTAAATCAGCAGCCTATCGGATTTCAGGCCAATAGTGAAGAAATTGAAGATGCGGAAGATACCGTTGAAGTATTAAAAAACGTCCGCACGGAAGACCTGATCAAATTTGGATTTGAATCCGAATTTATCGGCCGTCTGCCGGTAGTTGTGACATTAAATTCACTCGATGTTGACGGTTTATACAGGATTTTAAGTAATCCGAACAGCACGGTCATTCAGGGTAAAAAACGCGATTTCAAAGCTTATGATGTTTCCATCGATTTTGAAGATGACGCATTGAAAAAAATTGCCGAAATGGCATACCACGAACAAACGGGCGCAAGGGGACTCGTCAGCGTTGTCGACAGGATCATGCTGAAATTCGAAAAAATGCTGCCGGATACGGACATCAAAGAATTGAAAATCACCTCCGGAATGATCAATCGTCCTCTGGAAGAACTGGATAAAATCATTACCAATTACTATATTAAAAAATTCCAGAAAAGATTTCTGGTTACTAACGGAATTATCATTGTATTTACCGACGAGGCGGTAAAATTATTAAAAAAACAGGCGGATGATAGAGATATTACCCTTGAAGAAGAGTGCAACAACATGCTGCGCGATTATGAATATGGATTACGATTACTTGGTTGTGCGGAATTCACCGTAGATGAACAAATTGTACTCGAACCCAAAAAGCGTCTTGAAGAGTTGATTAAAAAGACCTATGAAAAAAAATAACATCGATTAGATATTTTTTATATATTTAAGGTCGTCTCAATATCTCTGAGACGGCCTTTTTTATTATGTATTTTTAAGAATTTTTTATTAACTTTCAGGAATATAAAATGGATTTATTTGACGCAATTAATACCAGAACCTGCGTTCGAAAATACCAGGACAGATCGGTCCCTAAAGATGTGTTGGAAAAACTTGTCGACGCGGGTCGGAGAGCACCATCGGCGCATAATAAGCAGCCGTGGGAATTTGTCATAATTACAAATGACGAGACCAAAAGTAATATCGCGGCCCTGACGGATTACGGTCAGTTTATCCAGAATGCCCCTGCCTGTATCGTTGTTTTTTGTGAGGATACAAAGTACTATCTCGAAGACGGCTGCGCCACAGTAGAAAATATTCTTTTGGCTGCAACCGGTTTGGGTCTCGGAGCTTGCTGGGTGGCTGGCGATAAAAAAGGTTATGCACAAAATGTAAATATAATGCTCAAAGTCCCTGACCGCTATAAATTAATTGCATTGATTCCCGTTGGTTATCGGCTCGATCGGCAGGGGGCAAAAAATAAGCGTCCCCTTGAGCAGGTAATACATTGGGAAAAATTTTGAAACAAAATTGAACGGGACATAAAGGTTGGAACTCGAAGACAAACTGGCTAATATACCGAAAAAGCCCGGTATTTATTTGTTCAAGGATAAATCCGGGGAGATTTTATATATCGGCAAAGCCAAAATTTTACGCAACCGGGTGCGGTCCTATTTCCAGGAAAGCAGAAACCTGGAACCGAAACTGGTTCGTCTTGTTTCACGAATTTCTGATATTGAAACGATCGTGACCGATTCGGAAGTTGAGGCATTGATACTCGAAGCCAACCTGGTTAAGGAAAACAAACCCCGTTATAATATTAACCTGAAGGATGACAAAAGTTTTCCTTATATCCGTGTGACCAACGAACCTTATCCGCGGATTTTTCCCACACGCAAAATTATCCGGGACGGTTCCCGGTATTTTGGCCCGTATACGGATGTTTATTCGATGCGGGAAATTCTCAAAACGGTGAAACGGATTTTTCCCGTTCGTTCATGTAATTATTTATTGACTACGGAAAACACCAAAAATAAAAAATATAAAGTATGTTTGAATTACCATATTAAACGATGTCACGGTCCCTGCGAAAATTACGTTTCACATGAAGAATACAACAAGGTCATAGAATTCGTTGTGGATTTTATCCAGGGTCACACGCAAAAAGTGGAGCAGGATATTTCGCTGAGGATGAAAAAACTGGCTACTGAGCTCAAGTTTGAACAGGCCGCCCGGCTGCGCGATCAACTGAAAGCGATTGAAATATTCAGGCAGCGGCAAAAAGTGCTTGATCCCACAATGGCCGACCGGGATATAATCGCCGCCGCGTTGAATAATAATGACGCATGCTGCGCGGTCTTTAAAGTCAGGGACGGCAAAATTATCGGACGGCTGCATTTTTATCTTAACGGTGTCAGGGATGAGGATATTGCATCCGTAACAAATTCATTTATGAAACAATATTATTTAAAAGCAGACTTTATTCCACCGGAAATAATTGTACCGGCCCTTTTGAGTGACAGGATAATTTTATCGAACTGGCTTGAACAAAAATCTGAAAATAAAGTGAAAATTTTGTTTCCGCAGCAGGGAGAAAAATCCAGGCTGTTAAAAATGTGCAACAAAAACGCGCAACTGCTATTGGATGAACTTTTGCTGCAAAAGCAGCAGGCAAAAGACATTATCGCCGGTTCGGTCAAAGCCCTGCAGGAAGCCCTGAATTTAAAACAGATCCCGAAACGAATTGAAGGTTTTGATATTTCCAATATTCAGGGAACAAATCCGGTGGCCTCTATGGTTTGTTTTATTAACGGCAAGTCGGCCAAATCCGAGTATCGGCGATTTAAAATCCGCATCAAGGAGACACCGGATGATTTTGTCATGATGCATGAAGTAGTTTATAGAAGGTATTCCCGCATCCAAAAAGAAAATAAAGCCCTGCCGGATTTGATCCTGATCGACGGCGGCAAGGGTCAATTATCGGCAGCGACAGAAGCGCTCAAGAAATTACACATCAACGATCAACAGGTCATCGCGCTGGCCAAACGCCTTGATGAGGTTTTTGTCCCGGGAATTCAGGAAGCGCAGAACATACGCCGTGATTCAGCGGCCCTGAAACTATTACAGCGCGTCCGGGATGAATCGCACCGTTTTGCCGTGACATACCACAGGTCTCTGCGAAAAAAGCGGACCCTGTTATCCATTTTGGATGAGATACCGGGCGTCGGACCCGGTCGGCGTACCCAACTGTTAAAAACCTTGGGTTCCCTTAAAAAAATAAGGTCGGCAACTGCCGCGGAATTGTCCGCCGTTGAGGGAATATCGCCCAGGTTGGCCGAACAAATCAGAGAATTTTTTCATCCCGGTGAAAAAGATACCGTTCACGGTGAATAATTATATTAGTAATATGTTACAGTTTATTTAACTTAATTTGTGGAGATTAAAATGCAGCAAGAAGTCAAAAAAGTCGTATTGGCTTATTCCGGGGGACTGGATACGTCAATCATTATACCGTGGCTCAAGGAGAATTACAATTGCGAAGTTATCGCTTTTGCGGCAGACCTCGGACAGGGCCAGGAGCTGGACGGTCTGGAAGAAAAGGCTATCGCCACCGGCGCCAGTAAATGTTATATCGAAGATTTACGAAAACCGTTTGTCGAGGAATTTATCTGGCCGACTCTGAAAGCCGGCGCCGTATATGAAGAAAAATATTTACTGGGAACATCCTTCGCCCGGCCCATCATCGCGAAACGTCAGGTTGAAATTGCATCGGCCGAGGGCGCCGACGCCGTGGCTCACGGC
The DNA here is from genome assembly GCA_016934825.1 of Candidatus Zhuqueibacterota bacterium. Taxonomy (GTDB): domain Bacteria; phylum Zhuqueibacterota; class Zhuqueibacteria; order Residuimicrobiales; family Krinioviventaceae; genus Fontivivens. Next base: position 47,339 of record JAFGSB010000084.1, on the reverse strand, counting down.
TGCACGGGTAAAGGTAACGACCAGGTCCGTTTTGAGTTAACATATAAAGCATTTAATCCCAAATTAAAAGTGATCGCTCCCTGGCGTGAATGGGATATTCGTTCCCGGGAAGACGCCATAGCGTATGCCAAAGAAAAGAATATTCCCATAACGGCCACAAAGGAAAAAATATACAGTAATGACCGCAATATCTGGCATATCAGCCACGAGGGCGGCGACCTGGAAAATCCCTGGAACGCCCCGAAAGATGATATGTTTGTCCTGACCAAATCTCCACAGGAAGCGCCGGATAAACCGACCACCATAGAGGTTGAATTCTTAAAAGGCGTTCCCATCGCGGTAAACGGAACGAGAATGGAACCCGTTCCTCTCATTCAACTGTTGAATGAAATCGGCGGCAATAATGCCATCGGCCGTGTCGACCTGGTTGAAAATCGGCTGGTCGGCATGAAATCACGCGGGGTTTACGAAACGCCGGCCGGTACTATTTTATATCGGGCGCACCAGGAACTGGAAAGTCTCGTGCTTGACCGGGAAACCATGCATTTTAAAGAGATGCTCGCTCCGAAATATGCCGAACTGGTATATAACGGCGCCTGGTTTACACCTTTACGTCATGCGCTTGACGCTTTTGTCGAAGCCACCCAGAACCATGTCACCGGCGCGGTACGGTTTAAACTGTACAAGGGCAATGTCTTATCGGCGGGAGTAAAATCTCCTTATTCATTGTATCGTGAAGAGTTGGCTACCTTCGGCAAAGAAGATGTCTACGACCAGACCGATGCAAAAGGTTTCATTAACCTGTTCGGGCTGCCCCTGAAAGTCAGAGCCCTTGTCGAAATAGACTGGGGCAAAAGACCCGGATATTCCGAACCCGATTATACCATATTCAAGAGGGACTAAAATATTATGACAAAATCCAAAATCTGGAGCGGCCGGTTCAGCCAACAAACCGCTTCGCTGATGGAAGAATTCAGTTCTTCCATCGGTTTTGATCAAAAGCTTTTTGACGCTGATATCGCGGTAAACAAAGCCTGGGCAAACGCGCTGACCGGCGTCGGCGTGTACACACAGGAAGAAGCGGCCAGGGTATGCAGTACTTTGGATAACATTAAATCCGATTTTTATGCGGGTAAATTACATTTCAAAAATACGGATGAAGATATACATTCCGCCAACGAAAGATGGTTGACCGAACGATTGGGCGATACCGGAGCAAAAATCCATACCGGACGAAGCAGGAACGACCAGGTTGTCACCGACCTGCGAATATATCTGCGATCCGGGATCGATGATCTGACGGATTCGGTAAAGTCTCTGCAAACCATACTGGTTGATCTGGCACAGAAACATGTAAAAACTGTTTTCCCGGGCCAGACCCATTTACGCCAGGCCCAGCCCGTTTCATTCGCGTTTTATGTGCTGAGTCTGTTTTTCCAGTTACAGAGGGACAGGGAAAGGCTGTCGGCCGCCCGGAACCGGATGAATAAAATGCCGCTCGGTTCCGGCGCCATTGCCGGGGCCGCTTTTGATATAAATCGTATCAAACTCGCCGAGGAACTCGGCTTTGACGCCCCGACGGAAAACAGCTACGACGCCACTTCTGACCGGGATTTTGTGCTTGAATTACTGTATATTTGTGCCCAGATCATGCTGCATTTATCGAGAACCGCCGAGGACCTGATTATCTGGTCCTCAGAGGCTTTCCGTTTTATTGATATACATGAAAAATTTGCCACCGGCAGCAGCATGATGCCGCAAAAGAAAAATCCGGATTCGCTCGAATTGATCCGCGGGAAATCTGCCCGTGTAATCGGAAATCATGTTTCCGGAATGACATTGATGAAAGGGATCCCGACAGCCTATGTACGGGATCTGCAGGAAGATAAAGAACCGGTATTCGATTCGCTTGAACAAACTATAATGTCACTCAAAATCCTGAAGGGCGTATGTGAAACATTTACCGTCAATGCTCAAAACATGAAAAACGCCGTTGATCCGTCGCTGTACGCAACAGACCTTGCGGATTACCTGGTCGGAAAGGGATTGCCGTTTCGCAAGGCCCACAGCGTTGTCGGATCAATTGTTGCTCACGCTGAAAAGAATAAAGTATCGTTAAAAGATTTGAGTTTGGAGTCCTATCAGGATTTTTCCCCGTTATTTGATAATGATGTATATACCTTATTCGATCCGTATGAATCAATTCATAAAAGAAATATATCCGGGGGAACCGGTCCCGAATCGGTTCAAAACCAGCTTTTAATTGCAAAGAGTATAATATAGCGGGATCGTGTTATCTGTTTTTATGTTTTATTAATACCAAATAAAAATACATATCGAATTTTTCTGCAAACATTCGATAATCCCAAATTTATATACATTTTTATCATAAAAATGCTTAATATAAAGGCTCTGATATTCAGTTCAATAAATGTTGAAACGGGAAGGAGCACAATGTGAGACAAAAGAAAATGTTTAACACACTCATTATACAGTGTTTATTTGTAGCGTTTGTATACGGGGCCGTCGATTCACAATGGCGGGGTCCTGATCGTAACGGCAAATACTCCGAAAAAAATTTATTGAAATCATGGCCGGCGGATGGCCCCGAGCTGTTATGGGATTTTGAGGGTCTGGGAGACGGCTATTCATCCGTGGCGGTAACCGATAATAAAATATATGTCACCGGAGCTGAAAAAGGTAACGGAAGTTTATTCGCATTTGATTTGGCGGGAACATTATTATGGAAAAAACCCTACGGACCCGAGTGGACGCTCAGTTATCCCGGGTCCCGATCCGCGCCGACTGTTGTGGGGAAACATGTGTACCTGGTCAGCGGTTTTGGTATTATTTATTGTTTTGATTCCAATACGGGTAATAAAATCTGGTCCGTCGACTATTTTAAAACTTTCGGCGGTAAAAATATTGAATGGGGGGTGGCCGAATCGCCACTGGTGGACGGAGATCGTGTGATCATAACCCCCGGGGGGCCTAACGCGGGAATCGCCGCTCTTGATCGATTGACCGGAAAAGTTGTCTGGAAAAGTAAGGGCTTTAGTGAACCTTCCGCGTATTGTTCCCCGATCATTGTTAATCATAATAATAACCGCTTGTTACTAACCATGGCATATAAATCCATAGTCTGTTTAAATGCCGATACAGGCGAGTATTACTGGTCACACACGCATTTGACCGAATATAATATTAATCCGAATTCGCCTTATTATAAGAACGGGTTCGTATACTGCACCAGCGGTTATGGAACCGGCGGAGTGATGCTGCAGTTGTCAAATGACGGTAAAAGCGTGAAAGAAATATGGACAAACACATTACAGGACAGCAAAATCGGAGCATTTATAGAACATGATGGTTTTATTTACGGATCGGGAGACAAGTACAGGGATTGGACTTGTCTGAACTGGAAAACCGGTGAAAGCACATACAAATCCCGCGAGCTTGGCAAGGGTAATGTAATATTCGCCGATGGACTGCTTTACTGTTATTCGGAAAAAGGCGAAATGGCGCTGGTCAAACCCGACCCGGAAAAATTAAATGTCATCAGTGTTTTCAGGATCAGAAAAGGAACATCGCAGCACTGGGCGCACCCGGTCATTCATGACGGCAGATTATATGTGCGTCATGGCGATGCCCTGATGGTTTATTCAATTTCACAATAACGAATAATCACTAAAAAAGAGGATTATATGAACATCAAAATAAAAATTACCAAATATATTATACTGTTTATTTGTATACAGATATTAATTCCGATTATCGATGCGTCCGCCGCCGACTGGCCGCAATTTCGCGGATTGAACAGGGACGGTAAATCCGCGGAAACAGGACTTTTAAAATTGTGGCCCGAAAACGGGCCAAAATTATTATGGTCCCTGGACGGCATAGGCGCGGGGAATTCTTCCGCAGCAATTGTGAACGGAGTTATTTATACAACAGGCATGAAAGAAAAGAAAGAATACCTGTCCGCGATTACCCTTGACGGTAAAATAATATGGCAAAAACTATATGGCGACGCCTGGAAGAATTCTTATCCCGATCCGCGTACCACACCGACCATCGATGGCGATCGAATTTATGTCATGAGCGGCATGGGACAGCTTGCCTGTTTTGATCTGAAAACCGGCAAACAGAACTGGACAATTCATGTTGTTGAGAAATTTAAAGGCGAATACTCTAACTGGGGCATTTCCGAATCCATACTCATCGACGGAAATTATTTATATTGTACTCCGGGCGGTCCGAACGCTACGATAGTCGCATTGAATAAACTTACCGGCGAAACCATCTGGACAAGTAAGGGATTGAGCGATAAATCAAATTATTCTTCCTCTATTCTTGTAGAACGCGGCGGTAAGAAAATAATCGCGGCAATGGTCGAAAAATCCTTTGTCGGAATCGATGCCAAGACCGGCAAAATTGTCTGGAATGAAAAGTATGATAATATTTTGCCCAATAACAAGTCCATCAATCCCAATTCACCGGTCTATTATAACGGAAGTATTTATATCACTGCCGGTTATGATTGGGGCTGCGCCAGGTTTGACCTGTCTGCCGACGGGACAAAAATAATCAAAAAATGGACGGATAATACTCTGGATGTGCATATCGGCGGTGTAATCATTGTGGACGGTTATTTATACGGCGCCAATTGGCTGAATAATAAAGACGGCAACTGGGTTTGCCTGAATTGGGAAACCGGAAAAGTAATGTATGAAGAATCCTGGTTTTGCAAGGGTTCAACCATCTACGCCGACGGGATGCTGTATTGTTACGAAGAAAAAAAGGGTAATCTTGCACTGGTCAAAGCAACGCCGGAAAAATTTGACATTGTCAGTTCATTCCGGGTACCTCTGGGAAAAAGTCCGTACTGGGCACATCCGTCAATATCCAACGGCGTTTTGTATGTTCGTAACGACGATTTCCTGATGGCGTATTCGATAAAAGCAAAATAACCCGTTATTTAAAGTTTGCTTTCGTGAGTTATATATACTAAATTAAAATTTAATTATTTATTCTGCGCTGTACTAAAATTTTATTGTTTAAATGAATTATAGATTCATTTCCAAAATCATTTTCATATCCTTAATTTTTGCTGCCATAGCAATAATGGGCCGATGGTTTTTTTATGATCCCACCAGTCATTTTACGGAAAGTATACCCGGTATGGACAACCAGCCGGAAAATTTAAAAAGTCTGGTTTCGCAGGTAAATATCGGGGAATTTTTTGAAAGATTTGACGGTATCGCCGCAGATATAATTGGACAGTGGCCGCGTTTCCGGGGAATCAACTTTGATAATAAAAGCAACGAACATGTTGATTTGAAATGGGGAGATTCCGGTCCGCAAATATTATGGTCTGTTGATCTGGGTGAGGGGCATGCCGGCCCGGCGATATATAACGGCCGTGTCTATATAATGGATTATGATGAAATTAACCGCGCCGATGCCCTGCGTTGTTTATCACTGGGAGACGGAAAAGATATCTGGCGGCGATGGTATAACAATCCCATGAAAAGAAATCACGGTATGTCGCGTACTATACCTGCCGTCAATGACAGGTACGTCGTTACGATCGGACCGCAATGCCATGTCATGTGTGTTGACGCCGATTCCGGGAATTTCAGATGGGGAATTGACCTGGTGCAGGATTACAATACAACGGTTCCGCTCTGGTATACCGGCCAATGCCCGTTACTTGAGGATTCGGTAGCCGTCATTGCCCCGGGCGGCACATCACTGATTATTGCCGTCAACTGCCGGACCGGAGAGATTGCCTGGCAAACCCCGAATCCGAATAACTGGCAAATGTCCCACTCTTCGATTATGCCGTGGACTTTTAACGGCAAAAAAATGTATGTCTATTGCGCGATAGGGGGGATAGTCGGTATTTCAGCGGAAGGTGAAGATATCGGACAAATTTTGTGGGAATCACCGGACTGGAACCAGAACGTCATTGCGCCTTCGCCCGTTTTCCTCGAAGACGGAAAAATTTTTGTTACCGCGGGATATGGCGCCGGTTCAATGATGTTTCAATTAGAATATGCCAACGGCATATATAATCTGCAAACGTTACAAAAAATAGCACCCAAGGACGGCCTGGCGTCGGAACAGCAGACACCCATCCTGTATCAGGGTCATTTGTTCTGTGTGCTTCCCAAAGACGCCGGACCGATGCGAAATCAATATGTTTGCTGTGATCCGGACGACATTACTCAATTTGTCTGGACAAGCGGTAAAACCAACCGGTTCGGTTTGGGTCCTTTTATTATGGTTGATAACAAATTTTTTATTTTGAGTGATGAAGGTGTACTGACGGTTATTCAGGCCAGTACGGATGAGTACAAAGAACTGGCAAAAGTAAAAATTCTTGACGGCACCGACGCATGGGGACCCCTTGCCGTTGCCAACAAAAGAATGCTGCTTCGTGATTCCAAAAAAATGGTTTGTATTGAAATTTGAGGTGTTACATGAATAATAAATCGAATAGTGTTAAAAATATTTTATCCGGATTTATTATTATCGTGATCGCCGCCGGATTGACCTTTTTAGGGTATCGTTCACTAAGCAGAAAACAGGTTACCGAGAGCGAAAATCCTTATGAATACAATATTGAAGCTTTTCTGGACATACCCGCTAATCTGATCCATTACAGTGAAATTAAAAAAATAAACACCGGTTTGAAAAATAATTACGGTATTGCGGTTGACAGTCTCAAACAATTATATGTTACCGGCGACAGCAGTGTGATAATTTTTGATGCCGAGGGTGCGGTTCACTCTTCTTTCAGCCTGCCGGCTTCCGCCAATTGTATTGCTGTGGATAAAAAATTTACCATTTATCTCGGTATATTAAACCATGTTGAGGTCTATGATTTCACCGGAAAAAGAACAGCAGGCTGGGAGCCTTTGGAAGAAAATTCCTATATCACATCCATTGCCGCTTCCCCCGAAAACGTATACGTCGCCGATGCCGGTAAACAGATTGTATTGCGTTACGATAAATCCGGAACACTGTTGAACAGGATCGGCGATAAAGACGAGGCGCGGGACATACCGGGTTTTATCGTTCCCAGCCCCTATTTCGATGTCGCTATTGATCCCGATGGATTTATCTGGGTCGTCAATCCGGGTCGACAGTCGCTTGAAAATTATAATCCGAACGGCGATCTGCGGTCTTTTTGGGGCACGGCATCCATGCGGCTTGAGGGATTCAGCGGATGCTGCAATCCTTCCCATATCGCATTACTGCCGGACGGTTCGTTTGTGACCAGCGAAAAAGGACTGGAACGTGTAAAGGTTCATAACCGGATCGGCGAATTTGTGTCCGTAGTCGCACCGCCGAAACTTTTTACACGTGGAACTGTGGGCCTCGATTTAGCCGCCGATGCGGACGGGCTGATTTATGTGCTCGATCCTAAAGCGGGCTGTGTCAGGATATTTCAAAAAACAAATGATCGGCAGGTTTAAAGATGGTAAAAGAAATATTAACACGGCGTGACTTTTTATACACGGTTTTGCGTAATTTAATGATCGCCGTGCTGGCTGTGATCACGGGTATTTTGTTGTTCAGGAAAAGAAATATGCGGTCTTTCGGAAATGAATGTCTGAACCAGGGCCTCTGTTCAAATTGCTCCGAATCGAAAGACTGTCCGTTGATACGGTCTGCCAGCCGGCAATAGGTAAACATAATATCGAATTTCAGATTATTCGAGGATAAAATGCCTGAAGATAAATCCCCAAAATATCATGACAGAAGAAGTTTTATCAAAAACGGGTTGAATACGACCGCGGCCCTTGCCCTGGGCGGGATTGCGGGTTTTACCATCACCAGATCGACAAAGGGTGATATGGTCTGGCAGATCGACCCGGATAAATGTATCCAATGTGAAAAATGCGCCATAAATTGTGTGCTTTATCCCTCGGCGGTCAAGTGTGTTCACGCGTATGCCATGTGCGGTTATTGCAAATTATGCGGCGGTTACCATCAACCCGGAACAAAAAGGCTGGACACCGCGGCGGAAAGCCAGTTATGCCCGACTAACGCCATTAAAAGAACTTTTGTCGAAAATCCCTATTTTGAATATACCATCGATGAGAAATTATGTATAGGCTGCGCCAAATGTGTCAAGGGATGCGGTTCCTTCGGCAACGGTTCCCTCTTTTTACAGGTGCGCCATGATATTTGTGTAAACTGTAACGAATGTAACATAGCATTAAATTGTCCGGCTGACGCCTGGGTGCGTGTTCCTGCCGACAATCCTTATCTATTCAGAGGTGAAGTAAGAGAAAGTCCGACAGCCACATCAGAAAGCGGAGACGTTTGATTGAAAAAAAATATACTTTTCATATTATTAATTTTTATCTTCATTACAGAGTCATATCCGCAGATTCAGCGGTTTCCCAAACCGGATTTTGAATCCGGCTATACACAGCCGGGGCCGGTAAAAACCTATCCCCGTTCCGTTTCCTGGGAATACGTGGATGTCGCGGTACTGTTAATTGCGCTTTTTTTATCATCGTATTTCGCCCTGAAAAAAAGGTCCAGAAAATATATATTTTCCCTGATGATCTTTTCTTTAATATATTTCGGATTTTTCCGAAAAGGATGTGTTTGCGCAATCGGTTCGATACAAAATATAAGTCTGGCATTCTTTGACAAAACTTATGTCGTTCCGCTGGTCGTGATTGCCTTTTTTACCCTGCCGTTAATTTTCGCGTTATTTTTCGGCAGGACTTTTTGCGCCGGTGTTTGTCCGTTAGGGGCCATCCAGGATCTGGTTATTCTCAAACCGCAAAAACAGTCGAACAGATTAAATCATGTCCTGGGTTTGATTCCGTATCTGTATCTGGGGCTGGCTGTACTGTTTGCTGCTACCGGGGCGGAATTTTTAATTTGCCGTTATGATCCGTTTATCGGCTTTTTCAGATTCGGGTTCAATCAAAATATGTTCATTTTCAGCACGGCTGTTTTACTTTTAGGTGTATTTATTGCCAGGCCGTACTGCCGGTTTTTATGTCCGTACGGAGTACTTTTAAAATGGGCGTCTGTTCTTTCCAAACGTCATGTGACCATTACACCCGACGAATGTATTCAATGCCATTTATGCGCTGATTCATGCCCGTTCGACGCCATTAACACACCGACGCCGGAAAGATATCCCGGTGAACCGGATAAAGGGAAACGTCAATTAATATTGTTGTTATTGTTACTGCCGTTGATGATAGTAACCGGCGGATGGGCTTTTTCAAAATTATCCGTACCTTTATCACGAAATCATTATATTGTTAAGGTGGCGGAGCAAATCAGACTGGAAGATACCGGTCAGACAACAATCACCACCGAATTCAGTGAGGCCTTTCGGGGAACCGGAATGCCGACCGCGGAATTATACAACCGGGCGGCTCTTGTTCAATCACGGTTCAAAACCGGGTCGTGGATTTTGGGCGCATTTTTAGCCGTAGTGATTATGAGTAAATTAATAAATCTGACATTATGGCGGCGACGTTTGGACTATGAACCCGATAAAGGGGCCTGTCTGAGCTGCGGACGCTGTTTCAAATATTGTCCGAAAGAACATGAACGCCTGCTGGAATTAAAAGGAGTGTCTTTACTTGAATAACGACAAAGTAAATAATAAATTAGCTGTATATAATATGTTAAAAAGAACTGCCGTATTGGCCGCTATTTTTTCATTACTGGTTTGTGTCTTTTTCATTTTAAATTATTTTCAACTCAAATCCAACGATCCCCTGAACAGCCCGGCCCTGACAAAACTGTACGCGGACCTCGATACCAATCCGAACGATGACGTTCTGCGCCAGCAGATACGCTCCCTGGATTTGCTGGCCCGTAAAGCTTATTTTACCAAGCAATGGCAGATCAATTTCGGCGGGTATATCCTGTTTGCCGGGATTGTCGTTCTGTTCGTTTGCCTGAAATTAATGAGTGAGCTCAAACAAAAGACGCCTGAACTCCCGCAGCCCGTAACCGATACCTGGGAAAACCGTCTGCTGTCGCAAAAATGGGTTATGTTCTCAGGTATCATCGTTTTATCTGTAACGGTAGCTCTGGCCTTGCTGACCCAAAAGGAAATGTCAGCCGCCTCTTTTGAGAGACAGCAGGTGAAAAAATATAAAGTTCCCGATGAAAAGGATATTCTGAAGAACTGGCCGTATTTCCGGGGGCCGTACACTATCGGCTATGCCGCCTACAGTAATGTTCCGCAAACATGGGATGGCGAATCCGGCGTCAATATCCTCTGGAAAACGCCGGTACCCAAACCGGGTTTTAATTCTCCCGTTTTCTGGGACAATAAAATTTTTCTTTCCGGCGCCGACGAAAACACGGAAGAGGTGTACTGCTTTGACGACAATTCCGGTCAAATTATATGGCAAAGACAGGTAACCGGTATTCCCGGTTCACCCTCCGAACGCCCGGATGTAACCGAAGATACCGGGTATGCCGCTCCGACAATGGCGGTCGACGGAAGTTATGTCTATGCTGTCTTTGCCACCGGTAACCTGGTATGTTTCGATGTCGGGGGAAATAAAATCTGGGGCAAAAATCTGGGTGTTCCGGATAATCATTATGGTCATTCATCGTCACTGATTGTAGACCGGGGACTGCTGCTCATCCAGTATGATCATGGTAACGGCGCATCGGTTATGGGACTTGATGCCGCAACCGGAAAAACGGTCTGGCAGGTACAGAGAGATATGGGCATTACCTGGTCATCGCCAATCCTGGTGAATACCGGCAAAAGGATGGAACTGATTTTGAGCGCCAATCCCTTTGTGGTTTCTTACGATCCCAAAACCGGAAACGAATTGTGGCGTGTGGATTGTATGGGCGGAGAAGTGGCATCGTCACCTGCATACGCCGACGGTATAGTATATGCCGCAAATGAAAATGCCATTCTGGCCGCCATCCAGCTCGGCGATACGCCGGAGATTATCTGGGAACATGAAGACGATCTACCCGACGCCTCCAGTCCGGTCGCGACAAAAGAATATTTGATTTTGTCGTCCGGGTATGGCGCTGTGACCTGTCTTGACGCGAAAACCGGATCGGTATACTGGCTACATGATTTTGACAATGGGTTTTATTCTTCACCGATTTTGGTCGGTGAAAATGTCTACCTTATGGATTTGTACGGCAATATGCAGATATTCAAAGCCGACAAAACATTCTCACTGGTCAATACGGCACAATTGGGTGAAGATGTTTCGACGATTCCGGTTTTTGCGGACAAAAAAATATTTATACGCGGCAGTGATAATCTTTATTGTATAGGTGAAAAATAGCTTTATATGGAACAGGATATAAATTTAAACGAGATTGATTTTATTATAAAAGATATCGGCGCCGGCGCCGATTCGGTCATACCCATATTACAGGCGATACAATCCAGGTACAAATATTTACCTGAAAAAGCTTTACAGCGAGTTTGTGAAATTTCCGATATTACACCCGCATCCATTACCGGGGTATCGACTTTTTACACCCAGTTCCGGCATAAACCGGTTGGCGCGCACGGTATAAATATATGTATCGGTACGGCCTGTCATGTCAAAGGCGCCGAACGGGTTTATGATTCATTCATGCGGAATCTCAACATTCAGGAAAACAATGATACCGATCCGCTGAAACAGTTTACCCTGCACAAAGTTTCGTGTTTGGGCTGCTGCACACTTGCCCCGGTCGTCCAGATTGACGGTATCACCTATGGTCATGTTCAGCCTGAAACCGTTCCGCAAATTATTCACGATTTTCAAAAATACGCGCAAAAGACCGCTCACAAACCCCAAAAGGCCGAACAGCCGCTCAGTAATGTGAACGGTGAAATACGTATCGGTCTGGGATCATGCTGTGTCGCCAGCGGGAGCGGCAAAGTGCGGGAGGAGTTAATAAAAACCCTAATAGATAATCATATCCAGATTCCCGTAAAACGTGTCGGTTGCGTGGGTATGTGCCACCAGACGCCTCTGCTGGAAATAACATTACCGGGCAAAGAACCCGTATTTTATTCGAATGTGCAGGCGGAAGAAATCAATGATATCGTCAGACGGCATTTCAGACCGAAAGGTTTTTTTGCCGTTACTCATAACATCAATCATTTTATACATAATGTTTTAACGGACAGTTCAGGCGGAGAGATGAAACGTTATCCGCTTGATACCCGTGATAAACCGGTCACATCATTTTTAGGTTCGCAGGTGCATATTGCGACGGAACTTTCCGGAGTGATCGATCCGATTGATTTGGAAGAATACCGTGAGCGCGGCGGTTTTACCGCGCTGAAAAAATGTTTGACGGAACTGTCCCCGGAACAGATTATTACCTCTGTTAAGGAAAGCGGATTGCGTGGCAGGGGAGGAGCCGGATTTCCGGCCTGGAAAAAATGGGATATTGTCAGAAACAATAATAACGGCGACAAAATTATTATTTGCAACGGCGATGAAGGGGATCCCGGCGCGTTTATGGATCGAATGCTGCTGGAATCTTACCCGTTCCGCATCATTGAAGGACTTGTCATTGCCGCTTTTGCAATCGGCGCGAAAACAGGATATTTTTACATACGCGCCGAATATCCGCTGGCCGTTAAACGGGTCAATGAAGCTCTTGATATATGCCGGCAATCCGGATTGCTGGGTGACAATATTTTGAACAGCGGATTTTCTTTTGACGTAAAAGTAAAAGAGGGCGCGGGCGCATTTGTATGCGGTGAGGAAACCGCATTGATCGCGTCGATAGAAGGGAAAAGAGGCATGCCCAAAATAAGGCCGCCGTTTCCCGCGGAAAAAGGATTGTGGGGAAAACCGACCCTTGTGAACAATACGGAAACCTTTTCCCTGATACCCTGGATATTTCGCAACGGACCCGATAAATTTGCCGGTCTGGGTACGGAAAAAAGCAAAGGCACCAAGGTATTCGCGTTGGCCGGAAAAATCGCCCGGGGAGGACTCATTGAAGTCCCAATGGGGATAACCATACGGCAGATTGTAGAAGATATCGGCGGCGGAATTGCCGGCGGCAGGCGGTTCAAGGCCGTACAGATTGGCGGTCCATCCGGTGGTTGTGTTCCCGCTGAACTTGCCGATACCGGAATCGATTTCGAGGCTTTGAATGATGTCGGCGCGATGATGGGTTCAGGCGGTCTGCTGGTGATGGATGAAAACGACTGTATGGTGGACATTGCCCGTTATTTTTTGAGCTTTACCCAGGACCAGTCCTGCGGAAAATGTACATTTTGCCGGATCGGCACCCGGCGCATGCTGGACATTCTGGACAGGCTGTGCGAGGGTAACGGAGTGCAAAAAGATATTGATGATCTTGAATACCTGGCAATCAAAACGAAACAGGGCAGTCTCTGCGGTTTGGGAAAAACCGCACCCAATCCTGTTTTGACCACTTTGCGGTATTTCCGGCATGAATATGAGGAACATATTAACGGCATCTGCCGTGCGAAAAAGTGTAAGGCGCTCATCAAATATTCTATCACGGATGAATGTATCGGCTGTACAATTTGCGCGCAAAACTGTCCGGTTCATGCCATTGATTTTAAGCCTTACGAACAACATAAAATAAACCCGGATATATGCATAAAGTGCGACACCTGCCGACAGGTTTGCCCCGTAAACGCCGTTGAGGTAATATAAATGCCTGAAATTCAGATAAACAATATTAAAGTACAGGCGGAGCCCGATAAGACAATTTTACAGATTGCCAGAGAGCTGGATATTTTTATTCCGACCATGTGTTACCTTGAAGGACTGGAGCCTTTTACGTCCTGTATGATCTGCGTGGTCGAAGAGAAAAACAGCGGCAGGCTGCTGCCTTCCTGTTCGGCACTTGTACAGGATAATATGATCATTGAAACGGACAACGACAGGGTGCGCGAAGCCCGTAAAGACGCTCTGGAGTTACTATTAAGCGAACATATCGGTGATTGTCAGGCGCCGTGTCAAAAAGGATGCCCGGCGCACATGAATATACCGCTGATGATCCGGCAAATTGAGGAAGGCGATCTGTTAAGCGCCATACAAACCGTAAAACGAGACATCGCCCTCCCGGCCGTACTGGGTCGTATCTGTTCCGCGCCATGTGAAAAAGTCTGCAACAGGGCAAAGATCGATGATGCGGTTTCCATTTGCCTGCTGAAACGATACTCGGCCGACGCTGATCTCGAGCAGGCAAAACAATTTATACCGGAACGGGCGAAATCCTCAGGCAAAAAAGTCGCGATCGTCGGGTCGGGACCGGCAGGCCTGTCCGCGGCGTATTATTTACTTCAATATGGACACAAGTGTGATATTTACGATAAAAACAGTAAAGCGGGAGGGATGCTGCGCTACGGTGTGGACCCGGCAGAATTACCCCATTGTGTTCTGGACGCCGAGATCAATATTATAAAAAGTCTTGGCGCGATTTTTAAATTGCAGATAACAATCGGCAGGAACATATTCGTTTCCGAACTGAAAAAAAAGTATGAAGCTATTGTTCTGACAACCGGTGTTATTGATGATAAACTTGCGGCCCTATATGGCATAGAATTCACTCAAAAAGGATTTGTTGTTGATCCTAAAACCATGACCACGAGCCAAACCGGTATATTTTCCGGCGGCAGCGCGATCCGGGAAAGCAAAATGGCTGTACGGAGCGCCGCGCACGGTAAAATGATCGCTATTTCTGTAAATCAATTTTTAAACGGCGAACAACTGAACGGTGAAAACTCCCGGTTCAATTCCTCGATCGGCAAAATGGAACAGAAAGACCTGGATCAATTGTTGACACAGGCTTCCGATCGAAAACGAATCCTGCCGCAAAACAGTTCCGGAGATTACAGGGCAAAGGAAGCCGTAAACGAAGCCTCACGATGTTTGCATTGCGACTGCCGTAAACCGGATACCTGTAAACTGCGTCTTTATGCGGATGAATACGGAGCCGACCAGAAGCGTTATGCCAATATTAATCGGAAAAGTGTTGAAATAATTGACCAGCATTCCAGTGTTATCTATGAAACCGGTAAATGTATCAAATGCGGATTATGTGTGCAAATAACCGAAAGAGCAAAGGAAAAATTAGGCCTCACATTTATCGGCAGAGGATTTAACGTACAAATCAAGGTCCCGTTTGATAAAACATTATCCAAAGGACTAAAGCAGGTTGCTGACCTTTGTGTGCAGGCCTGTCCGACCGGAGCACTTTCATTTAAAAGTGAAAAGGAATTATGAAATATATTATCAGGTTAATTTTATTATTTATTATTTTATTTTTCTTCAGTTGTACTGGTGAGCAAAACAATTCTCTTAAGAGTATACAATCTTCACAGTATGACTGGAACCTGTTCAGGGGAGATACCCGGCTGTCCGGCACAGCCCGTTGCACCCTTCCGGATCTACTCAACTTACTGTGGTCTTTTAAAACAGATGATGAAATCAAATCCTCACCGGTCATCCAGGACAGTATGGTGTATTTTGGCTCCAGTGACGGTTTTATTTACGCATTGAATAGAAATACCGGCAGCAAAGTGTGGAGTTATTTGACCGAAGATGCCGTTGAGGCCCCCCCGGTTGTTTATAATCAAACGCTAATTGCAGGCTCCATGGACGGTTTTTTATATGCCGTTAACGCCGTTAACGGACAACTGCTCTGGAAATACGAAACGGAGGACAGGATTATGGGTTCGGCAAATATTGTCGTCGGTCATGAGGGCCAACCAACCCGTGTCCTTGTGGGCAGTTATGATAATGTCATGCACTGCGTGGATATGAAAACCGGTAAAAAAATATGGAGTTTTGAGACGGAAAGTTTTATCAACGGCGCCCCTGCAACCGACGGTCATCGTGTCATATTTGGCGGCTGCGATGCCAATCTATATGTGCTGTCTACTGAAACAGGAAAGCAACTGGCCGCTGTCAATACCGAATCCTATATAGCCGGTTCAGCCGCGCTTGTCGAAGATTGTGCTTATTTAGGGAATTATGATGATAAACTAATCTGTATTGATTTGCAGACGAATGCTGTCATTTGGGAATACGGGAATGAAACAAACGGCGCGCCGTTCTTCTCATCTCCGGCCGTGGATGACAAAAGAGTTGTTGCGGGTTCCCGGGATGATTATGTCCATTGTGTGGACAGGGAAACGGGGCAGGCGATCTGGATGTTTCGCACGCTCGGGGAAGTGGACAGTTCGCCGGTGATTTGTGACAATAAAGTCATTGTCGGGTCCGGAGATGGTAACCTGTATATGATAAATCTGCTGAACGGTGAAAAAATATGGTCCTACGAGATCGGCAGTGCCATCACCGGTTCACCTGCTGTTGCTGACGGAATTATCGCTATAGGCGCTGAAGACGGCAGTTTATACGTTTTCGGAGCTGAATTATGAAAATTGTTCACATCATTCCGGGATCGGGTACTACATTTTACTGCCAGAATTGTATGCGGGATAATACCCTGGTTGAGGCACTGCGCGATTTGGGACATGATGTATCAATCGTGCCGATGTATCTGCCGCTGAATATCGATGATCCGCATTCGAAATTATACGGAGATACACCGGTTTTTTACGGTGCGATCAATACTTATTTAAAACAGGTATTGCCGATTTATCGAAAAGCCCCGGTTTGGGTGGAACGTTTGTTCGACTCCAGGTTTTTGTTAAATATTGCCGCTCACAAAGCCGGATCGACAAGCGCCGTCGGGCTTGAAGATATGACAATTTCCATGTTAAAAGGCGAAGAGGGCAATCAGTCAACCGAGCTTGAACACCTGGTGCACTGGTTAAAGGAACATTCCAGGCCCGATATAATCCATCTGTCAAATGCGTTACTGCTTGGTTTGGCCGGTAAAATAAAAAAAGAATTAGGTACGCCGATTGTGTGTTCCCTGCAGGATGAAAACCAGTGGATCGATCCCATGGAACCGGAATATCAGGAACGGGTCTGGCATTTAATGGCCGAAAAAGCCGCCGATGTTGCGTCTTTTACCCCGGTCAGTAATTACTATGCCAAAGTGATGCGGGAAAAAATGTCTGTTTCTGAAACAAAAATCGATACGGTTCATATCGGTATAGATCTTTCTGTTTTCGTACAAAATGACCTGTCCTTTGATCCGCCTGTTATCGGATTTTTGTCCAGAATGAACCGGTCACAGGGCTTGGATATACTGGTGGACGCGTTTCTGATCCTGAAAAGACAAGAACGATTTAACAATTTAAAACTCTATATAACAGGTGGTTATACCGCTGATGACGGGGAATTTATCAAACACATACAGGGACGTTTAAAAGAATCAAATGTATATGCAGATGTCAGAATTTTCCATGAATTTGATCAAAACCACCGGAAAGAGTTTTTAAAATCCATATCCGTTCTATCCGTACCGGTTCCGGCAGGTGAAGCATTCGGCACCTATCTGCTTGAGGCATTCGCGACAGGAATACCTGTCGTACAACCCGATGTCGGCGCTTTTCCGGAAATAATCGAAAAAACAGGGGGGGGTGTTATTTATAAACGTAATACTCCCGAAAATCTGGCCGACGCACTTGAAACACTGCTTTTAAATCCCGATAGAGCCAGAAAATACGGCGAATCGGGCGCTAAAAGCGTGCATGATTTTTTTAGTATACAAAAAATGGCCGCTGATATGGTCAACGTTTATGAAAAAATACTTTCAAATAATCTCAAACCAGGGAAATAAAAATTGTTACTTAAAGTCAATAATTTGATCAAGTACTATTCGACTCCGGTTAATCCAGAGGGGTTACTTGTCTTGAATGATATTTCATTGCGAGTGGATGCCGGTGAATCCATCGCCGTTGTCGGACCTTCCGGTTCAGGTAAAAGCACTTTATTGAATATAATAGGCACGTTGGATCGCCCGACTTCAGGTAAAGTATTACTTGAAGAAAAGGATGTAACTTCGATAAGTTCCAATGAAACATCAATGCTTCGTAACCGGGAAATCGGTTTTATTTTTCAACTGCATCATCTCCTGCCGCAATGTTCGGTTCTGGAAAACGTTCTTGTGCCCGTATTAGCGCAACAAAACCCGGATATGGCCGGAGCAACGGCACGGGCCAACCATCTGCTTGATAAAGTGGGTTTATCCGCAAGAAAAGAATACCGGCCCGGACAATTATCAGGCGGCGAATGTCAGCGTGTTGCAGTAATACGTGCGCTGATCAATCGACCTTCTTTACTTTTGGCCGACGAACCTACCGGTTCCCTCGATTCGCAGACGGCTTTAAATCTTGTTCAACTGCTGGTGGAATTGAACAGGGATGAAAAAATTGCACTGATTATGGTTACGCATTCTATGGAACTGGCCAAAAAAATGGAAACGATTTACCGTTTGCAGAACGGTCAACTCATTAAAGAATGATCAATTAAATTTATGAGTTTTTTTAAATTATTAAAAAACAGTTTATTATTCTATTTCAGGACCCAGCATTTACCCGTTATTTTGGGGACCGTCATCGGTACCGGAATACTGATCGGCGCATTAATTGTGGGCGATTCCGTACGATTTAGCCTTGAAAAGATGACCCTCGACCGCCTTGGAAAAACAAAATTCGCAATATCATCAGGTGACCGTTATTTCAGGGTGGAACTTGCAAAAGAAATCGCAAAAGATTTACAGGTAAAAAGCGCATCAGTTTTGAATCTGAATGGCATTGCTGTTGCCGGAGGGGGACAATCACGGCTGAATAATGTGCAAATATTGGGTATTGAAAATAATTTCTGGGATCTTTCGCCTGAAAATGTCCCGGTTCAGCAGATAAAAGATAACCAGGCCGTCATAAATAACCGGCTGGCCCTGAAAATGGGACTAAAAGTAAACGATAATCTGTTACTGCGCATCAATTCTGTCGATTTTTTTCCGCTTGACGCCCCTTTTGCCCGCGATATCCAAAAATCTGTTGCACTGCGCGTGACGATCAAAGCCATTATACAGGACAAGCATTTCGGCCGGTTCAGTTTGAAAACAAACCAGATCCCGCCGTATAATGTCTTTCTATCCGCTTCATTTTTATCCGAAACCATGGATATGGACAACCGGGCCAATATATTGCTTGTCGCCGACAATAAAGATAAATCACTGACAATCAATATGTTGGAACAATTTTTAGACCATAGTTTCAAACTGGCCGATGCCGGGTTGAAATTTACAGAACTGCCGGAATTCAAGACATTTGAATTGACATCCGACCGGATTTTTTTGGAACCCGCCGTTGTAGCCGCCGTTGATGAAACAGGGCTTGAATTCAAAAAAATATTGACATATTTTGTCAACCAATTCAAAGTTGACGGCAAAACCACACCGTATTCATTCATTTCCGCACCGGGTGAACCCATTGTTCACAAAAATTTAAAAGAAGATCAAATTATTATAAATCAATGGCTTGCCGATGATTTGAGCGCCAAAACAGGCGATACGATCCGTATCGATTATTATGTACCCGGGCCGGCAAGGCAATTATTGGAAAAATCCACATCATTAAAAATAGCCGCAATTGTCCCTATCATGGGACGAACTGCGGATAAACATCTGATGCCCGGATTTCCCGGGCTTGCGGATGCCGATAACTGCCGTGATTGGGACCCGGGAATACCCATTGATCTGGACAAAATACGGCAAAAGGATGAAAAATACTGGGACACCTATCGTGGAACGCCAAAAGCGTATATTTCATTGTTAACAGCGCAAAATTTGTGGGAAAATCGTTTTGGTAAATTAACTGCTATCCGATTTCCTGTCAGTAGTATAAATCCTGAATCAATTCAATCGGCAATACTCAACAACCTGAAACCCGCTTCGGTTGGTCTGGTATTCCGGCCGGTACTCGAAGAGGGGTTGATTGCCACTAAAGAAGCTGTCGACTTTGGCCAGCTATTCCTCGGTTTGAGCTTTTTTATCATCGTATCGGCGTTAATACTGACCGGTCTACTATATATTTTGGGAATTGAAAAACGCGCAAACGAAACAGGATTGTTGCTCGCTGTCGGATACAAGACCGGACAAGTCAAAAAATTATACCTGGGAGAGATTTTTATTATTGCCGTTGTCGGTTCGTTACTGGGTATCATGTTCGGCATATTGTATAATCAGATTGTCCTTTTCGGACTTGGCTCTTTGTGGCGGGGGGCTGTCGGCACGTCTTCATTAACTTTACATATTGTTCCGGTGACTCTGCTCATCGGGTTCGCTGCAGGTATTTTTATTATTTTTATCGCAATCGGGCTGGTCATTCAAAGGCAGTCACTAAAATCCATCGTTGATCTGCAGCAGGCGCAAAGCAGATACCATGATTCTCTTTCCAGGAAAAAGATCAACATTGCCATTTTAACAACGCTGATTAGTCTTGTTGGTGTTTTTATTATTTTGATTACTACCGATCCCGGCCGGGGCCATGAAGCCTCTGCGGTTTTTTTCGGCGCCGGATCTTTATTATTGATTGCCGGGCTCTGTAGCTCTTATCTCATTTTAATTCGTGTTTCCCGAAAGACGGATGTCAGCTCACTCAATCTATCCGGATTAGGCGTTCGAAACAACTCCAGGAACCGGAAAAGAAGTCTGGCGATTATCGGCTTGCTGGCGTGCGGGATATTTATAGTGATCGGCGTCGGCGCCAACCGGCAGGGCAGCCTTCTGCATGCGGAAAAAAGAGAATCCGGCACCGGGGGATTTGCCTTCTGGGGGGAAACCGTTTCGCCGGTTTTATATGACCTTAACAGTCAAAAAGGCCGTAAATTTTTTGAACTGGATACTGAAGAATTTGAGAATGCCGATTTTGTCCAAATGCGCAGAAAATCCGGCGACGATGCCAGTTGTTTGAACTTGAATCGTGTCAGACAGCCGGCAATTCTGGGACTCGATCCGGCAGAATTGGACAAAAGGGGGGCGTTCACATTCAGCAAAACAATCGGGAATATTGATAAATCACATATCTGGCTTGAATTGAATAAGAAATATGCGGACAATGTCATTCCGGCCATAGCGGATGAAACTGTCATAATCTGGGGCCTGGGAAAAGCCGTAGGTGATACTCTTAATTATATAAACGAAAACGGGCAGCCGTTGAAACTGGTTTTGATAGCCGGACTGGTAAATTCGATATTTCAGGGGCATGTGTTGATCGCGGAGAATTTATTTATCGATCAGTTTCCTTCCGCCGGCGGTTATAATGTGTTTTTAGCGGACGTACCGAAAGAGAACCAGCAAATATTTGAAAAACATTTAACCTTTATTATGCAGAATTTCGGTCTCGAATTGATCCCGTCTTATGTCAGACTGGCTGAATTCAACAAAGTCGAAAATACATATCTATCTATTTTCCTGTCCCTGGGCGGACTGGGTTTAATTTTAGGAAGTATTGGTCTGGGAATTATTGTTTTCAGAAATATTCTGGAAAGACGGGGGGAGATGGCATTATTAAGCGCTGTCGGTTTCAGTCGTCAGTCAATTATGAGATTGTTATTGTCCGAACATATTTTTCTTCTGATTGCCGGCCTGCTAACGGGAACGGTTTCGGCATTGATCTCTATCTTACCGGTTTTTTTCACTCCCGGTATATCTGTACCCTATTTTTCAATTGTACTCGCTGTCCTGTTTTTATTTATTTTCGGCTTTTTATGGATTTATATTGCGGCCCGATCTTCATTGAAAACCAACCTGATTCCCGCTTTGCGGTATGAATGAAATTGCTCCGTTATTTCCTTCCAACAACAACAATATTCCGTAATAATAAATACTATTATACAATAACGTGATAATCGTTATTTTTATTATTATCTTGCCATTTTGAAAATAATTCTTGCTTATTTCATTATTAATTTTACCTTATTTAAAATAATAATACATAACTCAAGGGGAGCTAAAATTTTTCTGACCCTGTAAAATATAAAATAAATTAATTGAACGGTTAATTTATGTTAGCAAAGGTCCTGAGCGGTTCGGTTTTGGGCATAAACGCTTATATTGTTAAAGTTGAAGTTCATCTAGAGGGCTCGCTGCCGCGTTTTTTTACGGTTGGACTTCCTGAGGGCGCAGTTAAAGAATCAAATTTTCGTGTTCAGGCGGCCATTAAAAATTCAGGATTTCGTTTCCCGATCAAAAAAATCACTGTCAATCTGGCACCTGCCGATATAAAAAAGGAGGGCTCCGCATTTGACCTGCCAATTGCGGTGGGAATTCTTGTCGGCTCCGGCATCATATTACCGGACCGGTTAAACGATTATCTTTTACTTGGCGAACTCAGCCTGGACGGCAGTCTGAGACCGATCACCGGTTCGCTTTCAATCGCGACCGAGGTTGTCAAAAACAATATCCGGGGAATTATTATACCCGAGGAAAACGCCCGTGAAGCCGCCATGGCCAGGGACCTTGAGGTCATTCCGGTCAAATCATTGAACGACGCGGTTAATTTTTTAAATGGTGATGACAGCTATACACCATTTACAGTAGATCTGCATGAAATTTTTTCCCGGCACCGGGACTACCAGTTTGATTTTCAGGACGTAAAGGGCCAGGAGCATGTCAAACGCGCCCTGGAAGTGGCCGCCGCCGGCGGTCATAATATCATTATGATCGGACCGCCCGGATCGGGAAAAACAATGCTGTCCAAACGAATACCCACAATTTTACCGGATATGACGCTCGAGGAAGCGCTGGAGACAACCAAAATTCATTCCGTTGCCGGTTTGCTGCCGGCGAATAAAGCACTGGTCGCAACCCGGCCGTTTCGGTCTCCCCACCATACGATCAGCGACGCCGGGTTAATAGGAGGGGGCAACATACCGAAACCGGGCGAGGTCAGCCTGGCCCATCACGGTGTTCTCTTTCTGGATGAATTGCCCGAATTCAAAAAAAATGTTCTTGAAGTGATGCGCCAGCCGCTGGAGGACGGCCATGTGACCATTTCCAGGGCGGCGTTATCGTTAACTTATCCGGCGGAATTTATGCTGGCGGCAGCCATGAATCCCTGCCCGTGCGGGTATTATACCGATCCGAATAAGGAATGTACCTGTTCCATTCCGGCCATACAAAGGTATCTGTCCCGCATATCCGGTCCGCTTTTGGACAGGATTGACATACATATTGAAGTACCTTCAGTGAAATATAAGGAACTGAGCAGTAAAGAAACCGGTGAGACCTCACGGTCGATAAGGGAACGGGTGGAAAAAGCCCGGCACATTCAGTTGGACCGTTTTAAAGATAGTCTCCATTTGTATTGTAATGCCCGAATGAACTCAAAGGAAATACGACGGTATTGTCTGGTTGATGAACAGGGTCATGAACTATTAAAGATGGCCATTACAAAACTTGGCTTGTCGGCCCGAGCTTATGACAGGATTTTAAAAGTTTCCCGAACAATAGCCGATCTTGAAGGGGCTGAAAAAATAAGGCCGGAATTTGTGAGCGAGGCAATACAATATAGAAGTTTGGATAGAATCGGCGTGTTCAATTAAAAAATCCCTGTATCAGGTGAAGCGTTAAAAGAACCCTTCCGTCACAGTGGGCACCGCCTGACCGTTTTTTACGTCCTCTACTTCTCGCAAAGGAGGCCTGTAATACACTTTCAGAGCTAAGCTCCCAAATTATAGGTGTTGGTTCTTTTTTGCTAAACACCTGAATACAGGGATTATCTATGTAAAATTTGTTAAAATATTAACTAAATGTCAAGTTAAATATTGTTATGAAATATTGATCACGTTACATTTTTCTTTAAATTATATGAAATAAAAAGAGATAAAAAACAGTAATATTATACAGATACCAAACATTTTAAAAATTGTTCAATAATTAAATTGCATTTCAATTGCCGGTTTCATATTTTATTTTATAAAAGAGTGATCTGTCTTGTTCTTTTAATATTCAAGTTTCAATATAATTGAGTGATCAAATGAAAAAGAATCATATCTTACTTATACTAACAATTATAACATTTTATTATTCCGCTTTGTTACACGCCGAAAGCGGAACCGTGTTAAAAATCATAATAGACGGAGATATAAATCCTATTTCAGCCAAATATATCATAGATAATATTGAAAGAGCTGAAAAGGGGAATTATGAATGTCTCCTTATCCAGATGGATACGCCGGGCGGTTTGTTACAGTCAACGAAAGATATAGTGAAAGCTATTTTTACGTCCAAAGTACCGGTCGTGATGTACATTGCGCCAAGCGGTTCAGGCGCCGTTTCCGCCGGAGTATTTATTACGCTGGCCTGTCATGTTGCCGCCATGGCTGAGGGTACAAATATTGGCGCCGCTCATCCTGTGGGAATCGGCGGCCAGCAGGACACCTCCAAAGTAATGGGGGAAAAAGTAACCAATTACGCCTCGACATGGATACGCGGTATTGCTGAAAAACACGGACGTAATGCGGACTGGGCGGAACAGGCTGTTCGGGTGAGCGATTCGATAAATGAAGAGGAGGCGTTGAAAATAAATGTAATCGATTTGATTGCGCCTTCCCAGGACAGTCTTTTGGCTTCAATAGACGGCAAAACCATCAACCTTGAAGATAACCAGACCAAAACATTACACACCAAAAACGCCCGGGTCGTATTAATCGAAATGAACTGGCGCCATAAAATTTTAAACAGGATATCAAACCCGACAATCGCTTATATATTACTCATGCTGGGTATTTACGGTATATTTTTTGAATTATCAAATCCGGGTTCAATATTGCCGGGTGTGATCGGCGGTATCTTTTTGATACTGGCATTTTTTGCTCTGCAAACTTTACCCGTCAGAACAGCAGGCATACTGCTCATTTTGTTCGCAATTGTGTTATTTGTGTTGGAGGTCAAAGTGACAAGTTTCGGAATATTAACAATCGGCGGAATTGTTTCCATGTTTTTGGGTTCCATTATGCTGTTCGACCAGGCGCCGGGATTTCCCGTGCGGGTAGATTGGAAAATCGCATTAACTGTGGCACTTGCTACCGCTGCATTTTTTGTTTTCGCGGTGAGTATGGCGGTTAAGGCGCGCCTGGCGCAACCCACTACGGGTCGTGAAGGTCTTGTTGGTGAAATTGGCGTCGCGATCACTCCGATTAAACCGGATGGCGATGTTAAAGTACACGGAGAAATATGGCATGTCGTTTCGTCCGATGTGATTAAAAAAGGAGATAAAATTAAAGTTAAAGCTGTTAATGGTCTTGAACTGGTGGTAGAAAAATATACTCAAAAATTGGTATAAATTTTTTAAACGCCAAATAAGGAGGTAAAATATGCAGCCATTAATTGTTCTGATAGTCCTTGGTATAATATTACTTACAAGCGCCATCAAGATTTTCCGGGAATATGAACGCGGTGTTGTTTTCCGTTTAGGACGATTGATCGGAGATAAAGGTCCGGGTATCTTTTTTATTATTCCACTTGTTGACCGTGTAGTGAAAGTCAGCCTCAGGATTATTACCCTCGATGTCCCGACACAGGATGTCATTTCTAAAGATAACGTTTCTATTAAAGTCAATGCTGTTATATTATACCGGGTGCTGGAACCGAGTAAGGCCATTGTGGAAGTTGAAGACTATCTGTATGCAACATCACAACTGGCGCAAACAACGCTCCGAAGTATCCTGGGCCAGGCTGAACTGGATGAACTACTGGCACAGCGGGATAAAATCAACCAGGAGTTACAAAAAATCATCGACGAGCATACCGATCCATGGGGCATTAAAGTCGTTTCCGTAGAAGTAAAACATGTGGACCTTCCCCCGGATATGCAGCGGGCCATGGCAAAGCAAGCGGAGGCGGAAAGAGAAAGACGCGCCAAAGTTATTCATGCCCAGGGTGAATATCAGGCATCGGAAACCCTGGCCAAAGCAGCGGCAGTTATTTCTAAACATCCCGAAGCATTGCAGCTAAGATATTTACAAACACTATCTGAAATTGCATCGGAAAACAATTCGACAACAATTTTCCCGATACCTATTGATTTGTTTGAACCGTTTATCAAAGGAAAACTAACTAAATAAATAGGTAAATATTGAGCTAACTTAAAAGCGAACCTTTGACATCCGGGTTCGTTTTTTTTGGGGGGAATATTCAAAATTTTTGAATACTTTTATTTCCCTCGTTGCGAATTTCTGATCCGCAACGCAATTTTCTCCAAACCTCTGTTTTGGAAATAACCGATATTAACTGGTGTTGCTCAATGTGTAGTCCACCCGTGGATACAGTTAAAATTATTCGTAATTATTGATTCGGGAACAAGGATGGGCATTATAGCTATTATAAAAGGTGGACTACACATGGGTTTGATATACTCCGGGGCGTCGGTGCGTTGATCTGCGGTTGATACCTTGACCGCCCGCTTTGCTCGATGAACGCCGATACACGCAGATACCTGACAGCCCATAATTTTTGCACCCGTATATTGACTTGACATTTTGTATAAAATTTATTCACCCAGTCTATTTATAAATATTACGATTTTAATAAAATTTACCCCCCCCCCGTGAAAATTCATTAATTTTTAAAATTTTACTTGACATTTATAAAAATATATTTTATTTTCATTTTGTATGGGGCGGCACGGGGCAGCTATGATGAACAAGTCACGGCAAAGTACAACACATACAATTCATTTTTTTCACCGGCGCAGATCGGTTAATTTTGGGGAACACGGGATGGGATATAGGAATTCTGGTAAACGATATTTTTAAATGATGTTTCAATTCATTTTGATTTATGAGAATATGTCGCTTGAACAAAATCGATAAATTCAATTTCTATTTTGTATTTATTTTAATATGTTTGGGGTGTTAACATGTATTTAAGGAATTTGATTTTTAAACCGCCGTGATATGTAAAATCAAATTAATGCTTGATAATTCAAAGGAGAAATCAAAATGAATAAATCATTATTTATTCCGGGTATGATGATCTTAATCATGGCTGTATCCGGCAGCGCCAGAACATTGAAATATGGTGAAATCGGAATCAATCAATCACAATTTCGCAATGAAAGCTGTGAAAGTAGAATAGGGCCTTCAATAGGGATCGGACTTGATTATTATCCAATTAAATCATTTGACGGATTCATTGGCGCCGGCTTAATATATAATAACAAAAGAATTTTAATAAAAAATCGGACCTGGCCATCGTCAATTCACAAAGAAGATGCCAACTGGATTTGGAGCGGAGACTTTCAAATCAATCTTTCTTTTGTTGAAATACCATTACAAATTGGTTACACAATTGATGTCAATGATAACTTTTCTACGAGTATACATGCAGGCTATAGTCTTTTGATACCAATCAAAGATCACACGCGAGTTAAAAACACAAAAGTGACCGAAATTAAAAATGATGCGGACAGGGATTTTGATTATTTTCTGGTCGATGAGCCTTATATACCCTGGTCAAAAAACTTTCACATAGGTTTCAAGATATCTTTTAAAAGAATTGCATTAATACCAAAATACTCCAGGGCTTTATCCACTACAGAAAATATTGCTGGAATAAGCATGAAGGGGAAAATCGATAGTTTCCAGTTATTTTTTGTTTATTCTTTTTAACGTGTACCATTAAGCAAGGAGATAAAATTATGAAAACCAATCGTTTTGTATTAATTATTTTGATTTTCTTAATGTTTATATCGTTTATTCAAGCCCAAACATTATACAATGGCGTAGGTCATATTCCTTCATCTTATCAACAAACCTGGAATGTGGCAGGATTACTTCAGGATATGAGCACAACAACCCCGGCAGAGGCCTTTGTCGTCACGGGCACAAATGGTGATACGGATACGGAATTAGCAGCAGCAATTGCCGATGCTAAATACCATGTAGATCAAACGGATGGTTTGGCGATTATTTATTTCCCGGAAGGAACGTTTTATCTGGATGATCCCATTACATTAACACATGAGTACCGGAATATTGTTTTTCAGGGGGCAGGTTCAGACCGTACAAACCTGGTTTTCAGAAACATGAAAAATAGTCATTGTTTTAATTTATATGGTATTGAAGGGAGTTGGATTGATCTGGAAGAAAATTTTGATAAAGGTGATAAAAGGATATATCCGGCTTCGGGCACTTGGTCAACCGGAGATTGGATTCATTTTTATGTGTATAATTATGATTTTCGAAAGGATCCACCACTTCCAGAATCTGAGCTGGAGATAGTTGGGCAAATAACAAAAATTGAGAATATGGGTACTGATGCTAACGGCGACTATCTGGAAATAAAAGATGAAGCGAATATGAATTATAAAGATTTGGATGGTGATGGTCGTCCAATGAGAGTTCGTAAAATTACGCCAATTCGAAATATTGGCATTGAAAATTTGAAAATAAAGAGAACTCCTAATGAGAAAGCTGATGATTATTATTATAATATAAAATTTAATAATGCGGTAAATTGCTGGGTTAGAGGAGTTGAATCTTACAAACCTTCAAGAAGTCATTTAGCAGTTACGAGAAGTTCTCATTTGGAAATAACAGGTTGTTATTTCCACGAAGCTATGGATTATTGCGGTGGTGGCTGGGGTTATGGAGTCTCTTTGGAATCCAGTACTACCAATTGCTTGGTTGAAAACAATATTTTTCGCTGTTTAAGGCATTCAATGATAGCTGTGGCCGGTTCAAATTGCAATGTATGGACTTTTAATTATTCTTGTGAACAACATTCCACTGGATCCCCACCTACATACCGGGATCTTGATTTACATGCAAAATGGCCATTTGGGCATTTATTTGAACACAATATTGTGGAAACAATTGGCTCTGATGATGCTCATGGCGCCAATGGATTTTATAATACTTTTGTAAGGAATTGGGCCACAGAAAATAATGTAGATTTTAAAAAAATGGAATATTGGTCAACACTTGGAAATATTAAATATGTAGAACCATTATATGCCCCTTACTTTACTTATGATCATGGTCCAATTACAGACAGATTTGGTTATAAAGAAAATTATACTTTAGGGATAATCCATAATTCAGTTGCCTATTATCCCTCAGATGGTAATGCCTGCGAGCTAAAGGATGTGTCATATTATTATTCTGCCAGACCTGATTTCCTTCCATCCTCAAGTTATTCCTGGCCAGCTTTGGGTTGTAAATACTCTTATGGAACATCATTAACACAAAGTATTCCAGCAAAAGGCCGTTTCAATTACACTAAAAAAACATATCTACCTAACCCGACACCAAAACCATTAACTACTGCTGGAACACTGCCTTACGATCAAACATGGTCCGGCACTCACACCCTCACCGGTAATGTCACCGTCCCCTCCGGCATAACCCTGACCATCGAGCCCGGTACGGCGGTGAGTATTCCTCACTCAAACAGCATCAACATTGAAGGTACGCTCATAGCCGAAGGGACAGACGGTAATGAGATCACCTTCAATTCCGTTTCCGGCATCTGGGGCGGTTTGAAATTTTTAAACTCCAGCGTTGACGCGGCCTGTATTGTAAAGTATTGCGATATTCAGCATGCCACATACGGCGTTTATATCAACCAGGCGGGGCCGACAATCCAAAATTGTGAGCTGCACAATAATATGTATGGATTTTATGCTTATAATGGCACCGCGGCATCCGCGGTAACGGTGGAAGATAATATTTTTCGGAACAACATCTACGGCATCCAATTTTCATACCCAATTTCGACATTTTATGTGGAAAGTAATGACAGTTATGCAAACGCCAGCAGAAATGTCTACCTGTATAGTTGTTTAGACAAAATTGAAATTTCGTATAATGATATCTATGATTCGTCGGATTTGGGCATTTACCTGTTTGCTTCGTACCCCTATGTTTATCGTAACAATATCTATCAAAATGACGGCCACGGGATTGCCTGCTATTACGGCTCACATTTCGATCTGTTTAGCGATACCAATTATGGGCAAAACTGGATATACGACAACGGCAATCATGGGATTTATATTGACAGTAATTCTCTCCCGACATTGGGTTGGTGGAATTATGGTTGTCCCTCCGCCAACCATTTTGAAAACAATACCAATTATCATGTCTATTCATTACAAAGCCTGGAAGTTTTGGCCCAATATAATTATTGGGACGACCATACCAATGTATATGGGAATGTAAATACAGCCGGTTATATGGAAAAAGCGATAGCGAAGGAACCGAATGATAACATGTTGACCGGCGACCCGAGGGCAAGGGAATTGCTTGCCGGCGGTCGCGAAAAGATGCGGCAAAAGGAATATGCTTCCGCCGTTAACACGTTCAAATCTATTGTAACCAATTATCCGGACGACCATGCTTCCTGGCTGGCATTGACATTTATCGACATGTGTTATCACCGGGCGGAAACCAAAGATAACAGCGTATTTCCGTTTTTCACCTCAGTTATGAACGCCAATTCAGGCATAGTCGGCGGCAAGGCCCGCGAACTGTATGCCGAACATCTGCACCTGTCCGGCCGGTTCGACGACGCCCTGAAAATGTATTCCATCCTCGAAACGAAATTTCCCAAAACAATGCTTGCCAAAAAGGCCTTGTATGACACATGGATGGTCAATTATTTCCAAAAAGAGGATACGCCGGCCGCGCTTGCCGCGAGAAACAAACTGGAAGCGGATTTTCCGAACGACGAATGGGTGTACATGATGAAAACGGCCATGGGAGAGCAGGCGGAATTGCCGGACCCGAACATCGGCAAAGAAAATGCGGAAGATATTACGGAAAAAACTGTGGACAAATTTGCCGTTTACGCCAACTATCCCAATCCCTTTAACCCGGAAACGCTTATCAAATACGACGTCCCGGAGGCGGACCACGTGGAAATAACTGTATTCGATATTCAGGGCCGCAAAGTCACGACATTGATAAACAGTCAGGTTGAATCCGGACAACATTCGGTCACCTGGCGGGGCAGGGACGCTTATGGCCGCCAGGTCGCATCCGGAATGTATTTTTACAGAACCAGTTACCGGGATTATATCGTATCGCGCAAGATGCTGTTGATGCGATAAGTCATAAAAAATATATTCCACTTTGTAAAAACCGGACAGCCAACGGGTAAATCCTTGGTTGTCCAGTTTTTCAGATAAAACAACAAAGCCCGGCTCGGCAACGCCGGGCTTTGTTAATTATGTGCCATGTTTGACTGTTTTCAGCAGGGCGCAAGACCCGAACCGGCCGGGACGGACAAAGTTGCCAGGGGTCCAGGGAAACAAATCTTTTCCTGTTGCCGGAAAACGACCAACTTTAAGTGTGAGGCAACCACAGCCAGGTAGACACGTCGGCGTGAATACGATGGGGCCGGTTGTCAGCCGCTTTAATCGCTTATTTGATTAGGAATTTGCAAATTTTTTGAATACTTTTGATGTATCACGCATCAAATTAATGTATAACCAAGTTAGGAGTATAATGTGGATAATGTCGGTTTAATATTATTTATAGTGTTTTGGATTTTATTACAAAAATTTATTCTCCCCAAATTGGGGGTGCCAACCTGAATGTCGAATTCCTGTGATCTTCCGGTGGAAGAAAAGAGTAAAACCAATAACGCTGAAAAGGAGAATTGAAGTAAATGCCAATTTATGAATACAAATGTAAACAATGCGGTTACGTTTTCGAAGAGTTCCAAAAAGTGGGCGATACGGGCGAGAATTTAAAATGTCCTTCATGCGGATCACCAAAACCGGAAAAAATGTTTTCGGCTTTTGCATCCTGCGGGGGCGATACAGCATCATATTCCTCATCGGGCGGTTCTTCCTGCGGCTCGGGCGGCTTCGGCTGAGGAATCTGACGTTACAGGCAGGGTGCCTGTTTAGAATTATATCTTGATTTTAAAGCATTCGATTTTTATTTTATTGAGGCAAGTTTTGTACTTGCCTTTAATTTATCATCCAAAGGATTTATTATAATTCACTCATATGTAATATTATTAAACCTGCTATTATTTGTATAAACCACAAAAGAAAAAAATCGTTGTGATCGGAGGAAATGATTCCGGTCTGAGCGCGGCCGGCCGGGCAAAAAGGATGAATCCGGAATTGGATGTCGTTGTTCTGGAAAAAACCGGTTTTACCGGTTACGCCTCATGCGGATTTCCATACCTGATATCGGGACAGGTTCCTGCACAGAAATTATCCGGTTATTCACCGGAAAGTGTCAGAGAAAAGAGGGGATTCGAAGTGAAAACCGGAATTCTCGTAACGGCCATTGATACGTTCTCAAAGCTATTGTTAACACAAAATGTAAATACGGGAACCACCGACAGCATAAAATATGACAAGCTTATCATCGCCGTCGGCGCCAAACCGATAGTACCTGAAGAACTGAATGTACGGGCAAAAAACATTTTCACCCTGCGAAATTTTTCTGATGCGGAAAAGATAAATAATTTTATTCGGGAAGATAATCCTCAAAATGCAATAATTATCGGCGGCGGATATATCGGTATCGAAATGGCCGAAGCTTTTTTGTTAAGAGGATTAAATGTTATACTGATCGAAAAATCGGCGCGACTTTTTCCTGATTTTATTCCCGAAATTTCGGACCCATTAGTTAACCTTATAAAATCGAAGGGTATCAGGCTGATTTGCGGTGATACGATCAAAAAACTGAATGTACAAAATAATAATGTTCATCAAATACAATTAAACAATGCAGATACGGCATCCGCTGCCGACATAATTCTTGTTTCCGCGGGAATCGCTCCCGATATAGCACTGGCACAAAATGCCGGTATCCCCATTGGTTCAACAGGAGCGATAAAAGTCAATCAATATATGCAGACCCGCCGGCTGGATATTTTTGCCGCAGGTGACTGCGCCGAAACCAATCAACTCATAACTAACAAACCCGCCTGGCTTCCCCTGGCCGGAATTGCCTCCAGGCAGGGAAGAATTGCCGGAAACAACAGTGCGGGAGGCAGGGAAATTTTCCCCGGCGCTCTCGGAACTGTGATGATCAAAGTATTTGGTTTTGAAATGGGTAAAACCGGATTATCGTTTCAGGAAGCTCAAAATGCCGGTTTCGCACCTGTTATTACGGTTATTACTCACAGCGGAAAACCGGAATATATTAAGGACAACAGCCCGGTTACGGTTGGTCTTATCACGGATTCCCGGTCCGGCAGACTGCTGGGCGCCCAGATCGCCGGTTCCGGTGATGCCGGACTGCGTTTGAATATTTTAGCCACAGCAATTTCATCGCGTCTTTCGGTCAATGATCTGGCTTTTCTGGACTTTGGATATACACCTCTGATAACCAATGTCTGGGATCCGATCGCGGTTGCCGGAAATGTTGCATTAAAAAATATAAAGGAAAAAAAATGAAGAAAAATATATTAAAAATAATGTTGGGAACAATCGTAGGGGGAATTTTAGGATTCGGATATTACTACTTTATCGGATGTAAAACAGGAACATGTCCGATTACCGGAAATCCCTATATCAGTCTTATATATGGAGCAGGTATGGGATTACTGTTAACTTTGCCATCCTCACAAAAATCAATTGAAAAAAAGTAATGTTTTAAAAACGAGGGATAAATGGATTTTTTGAAAGCATTTTTAGGGATCATTATTTTTACGGAATTATGTTTTACGCAGGATTTTTCATCAAGCGAAAAATGTAAAAGTTGTCATACCCAAACCTATAAACAATGGCAGCAATCCCGTCATGCCTTATCATCGGAAATTGACAGCCCGCTGTATAAAGCAATGCTGCGAGACCATGCACCATCAGACGTAAACACGTGCAAAAAATGTCATGAACCGATATATTCTCTGAATCTTTCCGATAATTCAGCTCAAAAATTAAGCCGGGAAGGTATATCGTGCGACTTTTGTCACGCGACAGAACTTGTAACAAAGGGAGATGAGGCAAATTTTAAACTTGTACACGGTAATATCAAATTCGGTCCCTTTAAAGATGCCGTTGCGATTAACCACCAGTCCCAATACTCCGATGATTTGAATGATCCGAAATTCTGTCTGGCGTGTCATACCAATCAGGATTCCCCTCATGGCATTACTTTTATTGACCTGGAGGAAGAATGGAAAAACAGTTCATATTATAAACAAAATATTACATGTCAGGATTGTCATTTACCCTCGGTCAGTGGTAAAACCGCCGCTCTCGGAAAAATTCGTGACAATATATACAGCCATCAATTTTTTGGCGGTTACAATGATGAGATTCTTACAAATTGTGTCTCGATGGAGGTTGATACAAGCCGGGAAAATCATTATTTGCTGGTTACAATAAAAATTAAAAACTCGTCAGTCGGGCATGGTTTGCCAAGTGCTTCTCCGTTAAGAATGGTTATTTTAACTGTTGAAGGCATTGATGAATTGAATAATACGATATGGAAAAACTATCTATCGAATCCCATAAAAGATGATCCGCAGGCCGTCTTTATGAAATTATTGGAGGATAGTAACGGTAGGGCGCCAATACTTCCATGGAAAGCCGTTGGCGAGAGGTTTGATTCCAGATTAATGCCGGAAGAAGAAAGAACGATAAAATATCAGATTCCGGCAGAATATATCAAATCAATTAGAGCTTCACTGGCCTATTATATAGCACCCCCGCCGCTGTTAAGTGAATTGATGATTTTGGATCCCCGCTATACCAAAGTGAAAATAATTAATACAACTCTGCTTGACATTCCATAAATAAAGCCCCCGTAAACATCAAACGGGGGCTTTTTCATTTAATAACTGATTTTCCAGCGAAGTTTAATATTTCTGCCAGGTTCAATGGTAACATTGCCGCGATTTGTTGACAGATGATTACGATACGCGCGGTCAGTTAAATTTTCGATTCCCATAATTAACTGGCTGTTAAATGATAATAATTTTAAAGGTATAGTCGACAAATAGAAATCAATATAAGCATAGCCCGGAGTTTTAAATTCCCAGTCTGCGATTCGATTCTGCTGTGCGAAAAAGGTGACCGACAGATCATAATTAAAAAATTTATAAAGATTGCCGGCAACCCCCAGTTTTCCGTTTAACGGGGCAATCAGCGGCAGGGGAACATTATTATATGTATCCTGCCCATTAACATAACCGGCGTTGGCATAGACCTGAAGCTTTCCGGATATTTTAAACATGGTTCCAAGATCAGAACCATATAGTACCGCTTTACCGACATTCGAGTTAATGAGGGCGTCGCGTCCTTCAAAAGTTGTCGGTGTTTCGATAACAAGATCCTTTAATTGATTATAAAATACGTTACCCGTAAAAGTAAAATCACCAGACCGGATTTTCAACCCCAGATCACTGAACAAGCCCTGTTCGGGCCTCAAATGCGGGTCCCCGATCTTGACCACATTGCCCAAATCAATATATTGAAATCTTTCCTCAATAAAAGGAGAACGAAAGGATTTACCCAGAGATAAGGTCAGATCGTAATTTTTATTGATACGGTATAATATTCCCAAATTACCGCTCCAGGAATAATCGTGTGATTTATTCTTTTCCCATAAAATTGTTTGCGTTGCGGGAGAATCGTCCCGTACTCCATTTGTTATTTGATAGATTGGATTAAGTGTTTTTTCATTTTCAACATCAATTCTGTCGTACCTTCCGCCCACAGTTACGGTTAATTTTTTTCTTATATTAAATTCATCCTGCAGGTAGATACCGATACTGCGATAGTAAGCCACAGGCAAAGGCCGTTCCCCGATAACCTGATTTATTACACTTTTTACCGAACCGTCTGCAGGGCTCAATACATCAATACGGAGATTTTTTTCCCTGCGGCTGTCCAGGTCCTTTTGCCAGGCATCCATACCTGCGATTACATGCTGATTTTTAAACAAAATCCAGTCCGTTTGCAGTTGGACGCCGTTGGTTTTGTGAGTTGCCCGGGGAGTAACGCTCAAAACGTTGATCCTTTTTGCTGGCTGACCATTTACGGCCGGCACATTTTTTACCTGGCCCGGTATATTTTCTACATCACGTAAAATGTTTTGGTTAAAATATTTAAAAGAGATTTTAGAGATAAGGGGAGATACATTCCGGATTATGTATTGCACGCTTATCATCTCTCTTTTTTCCTCAGGGTAAGTGACGTGAGCGATATCGGGAAACAACGGATAACCGCCCGGTATACCGACATCCTGTGCATAGAAACGCTGATAATTTAAGTTGATCTCCTGGTTTTGTAATAAGCGGACCCCGGCTTTTGCGGAAATATTCTCATCCTGAAACTGGCTGTTCGGTATTTCACCTTCCGGAGTTCTGGTATTTTGGGCTTTTCGCGTCATACCGCTCAAACTAACATACCAGTTTGATGCACCGCTTTGCACCAAAAAATGACCGTTACCGCCATGGTTCACCGAACCGTATTCACCGGCAAGATTAACTTTGAGATAGGGGGTATCATCAAACCATGGTTGCTGTGTAATGATATTTACAACACCGCCCACAGCTCCGGTACCGTATAAAGATGAGGCGGCGCCTTTTAAAACCTCAATTCTTTCAATGTCGTTTACGTCCACCATGGACAAACCGGCTGCCAGGTCCGTTGCCGTATCGATCCGGTTGCCGTCAACAAGCATAACTATATTGGAGCGGCTCAGACCGCGGATGTTCACATGGGTTCCCCATATCCCGTCACGCGCAAGTGAAATACCCGGTTCAGAACTTAATACCCTGGCGGCATCCTGGGGAACTGTTTGTTCAATTTTTTCCTTTCGAACGACAGTAAATGGTGCGGACACATCCTTGAGCTGTTTTTCATACCGTGTACTGGTTACAACAATTTCATTCAGGGGAACAGCGATTGGTTCAAGAGTTATATCCAGTATTATACTCTGGTTTTCTCCGATATCAACTGTCCGTGTTTCCGTCCTGAATCCAATATGGGAAAAAGTGATTTCATAATGTCCGGCTGTTAAATTTTTGAAACTGTAAAATCCATCGGTATTGGTGGTCGTGCCGGTCCGTCGGTTTGATAAGTTAATATTGACATTTTTTATGATTGTATTTTCATTCAAGTTTGTAACCGTGCCCGATATTGTTCCGGCATAGGTAACTGAAGTGATGAATAGCGAAATGAGAATAAAATATAACCGTTTCATTAGTTTTATTTCCTTTATCTTAAAATTTACGGTATGTACGGATAAAATAATTATGTAAAATATTCGGGAATTGTATAAAAAAATTGTCGAAACGTTAATTGCGCTAAGTTTTTGCGAATACTGTTTTCACGGTTACATTAGCGATTTGTCCGATTTTACCGGTCATCGCCCCGATCTGGTCCGTATCACCTTCAACAATAAGCGTGATAATGCCCAGATTACGTTCCTTGTAGGGAAGCCCCAACCTTCCTTTAATGATAGAAGAGTAATTATGAAGGATATCATTGATGGTTTTGTAAGCGTCGTTTGGGTCCTGGTTAATGATAGCCACAACGCCGATTCTGAGGTTTTGTAGAGTTGTCATTTTTCCTCCTTAATGTCAGGATCAAGTCCCTCCATTTTAGATTCATGAATACTGTGGTTTAAAATGGTTCCAGACTAACGATTATTTTATTTGCAATGCCCCTTCCGATGGCAAATTCCGTATTATTTATTGAAATAATAATGGGGCCCCCAAATTGTCCGCTGCGTACTATTTTTATGGAATCGCCAATATGAAGTCCCATATTGGCCAGTCGGTTACCGAGCCCTTTGCCCGCATTGATTCGCACAATGACCACTGTTTGTGATGATATTGTCTTGTCGAGAGTCGTTTCCAAATGTATATTATCAAAAATTTTATTATTGGTTCACTGGTGTCCGGTTAACGGACACCGCTGCCTGATCCGGTTTACAAGTCAAAAAATCAAGTTATATAATTTTAAAATTTAATTTCTTCAAACAAATCAATTAATGAATTCATATCCGAAAAAGTTAATAATATAATATGTTACGGGTATCGCGTCCGGGTTAACCGGACACGGGTGTTATTGGATATTAAAATAATTATAAAAATTTAATTTTAAATTTAATACTATTATTTCACATTTACAAATTAAATTTTTTCGTTTCTGCTTTACAATCATAATTCTTGACTATTAAGGGGCTATTATTTATATTTTAATATCATCACTTTTATTCGGAGTAAAATAATGCTCAAAATATCACGTATTTTATTCGTAGTTTTAGCATATGTTTTGCTGTTTTTTCTTAGCTGTAAAAAATCACCTGAAAAAATTTTAACCGATATCTGCTCGCATAATCTTCAGATCAAACTCATTCCAGACGATCACAGAATAATTGCCAAAGATACATTAAAAATAGAATACCGGGAACAAACCAATTCCGTTTATTTTTTCCTGCACCAGTCGTTACAAATCGAAAAGATACGGGTCGGCAATCAACAGTTAAGTTATGAAATCATTCCCCGTGATAAATTTGCTCAAATCGAATTCTCATCCAATGTCAATGATATAAATCCTGTTAATTTATATAAAATTCATTTGCCAAAATCCCTGTTTCCACAAAATATTCAAATCTGGTATCAGGGTGTAATAGCCGGCAAACATCCTGTCGATTCACCCGGCCATTCAAATAGATATTCCGTGCAAAAAAACTGTTGTATCGAGCAGGACCGGGTTCATCTACCGGGAGAAAAATTCTGGTATCCTTCATTACCTGAATCCAAAGCAACATATAAATTGACTTCTTTAACTCCGGCAGATCTGCCGGTTATAACATCCGGCAGTCTGATCTTCCATGAACAAAGAAACGATTCACTGATCAGTATTTGGGAACAAAAAGTCCCGATTCAATCCATAACCGTAACCGCTGGAAATAAAGGTGCTTACAATAATTCATTAAAAAATAATGACTGGACAAATTTTAACAATCATTACGGTTATTTTGCTTCACGTGTCGGAGAAGAAAAAAAATATCGGAATTTTTATAACACATTTTGGTACCGTTCTGTATTGATATGAGAAAATAATGATCTTCCGAACTATTATATCAGATTCTGCTTTTTTAAATATTCGGGATTACCAGCAAACATTACCTGATACTTTTAAAAATCAAATATTTAATAAATCATCTCCTGATCTGTCACATTATTATAGAATTATTTTTTATAAAACATAGCTAAAGAATAATTCGCGGGAAAACAGTATGTTCTTATTTAAAAAAACAGGGCAAATCAAATGGAAAAAATGAAAGCTTTGGTTAAAAAAGTTAAAGAACCGGGGCTTTGGCTTGAACAGGTTCCAATACCGGAAATCGGCAACACGGATTTACTGGTCAAAATAAAAAAAACAGCTATATGCGGTACGGATGTCCATATTTATAAATGGGATGAATGGGCGCAACGAACAATTAAAACCCCGATGATCATCGGTCATGAGTTTGTCGGAGAGGTGGTGGATAAAGGTCAAAATGTCACACGTTACCACGTGGGTGACAGAGTATCCGGGGAAGGTCATATTGTTTGCGGCGTCTGCCGAAGCTGCAGAGCGGGGAGGAGGCACTTGTGCACAAATACGATCGGCATCGGCGTTAACCGAGACGGCTGTTTTGCGGAATATCTTTGTTTACCGTCTTCCAATGCCTGGAGATTAAGCGCCAACATCCCGGATGAAACGGCCGCCTATTTTGATCCGTACGGAAATGCCACACATTCGGCCCTGTCATTCGATCTCGTTGGTGAAGATGTGCTGATCACCGGCGCCGGTCCGATTGGGTTGATCAGCGTAGCAATAGCCCGGCATGTGGGCGCCCGGAATGTGGTTATCACCGATATCAACGATTACAGGCTCGAGCTTGCTAAAAAAATGGGGGCAACACGTGCCATTAACATCAATCGGACAACAATAGAAAATTGCCGTAAAGAGCTGGGTATGATCGGTTTTGACATTGGACTGGAAATGTCCGGTAATCCCATTGCTTTTGAGTCGATGCTGGAGAATATGTACCACGGCGGACGTATTGCGCTTCTGGGAATATTGCCGGGCCGCGCCCTCATAGACTGGGAACAGATCATTTTTAAAGGTTTGACAATCAAGGGCATTTATGGCCGGGAAATGTTCGAAACCTGGTATAAAATGGAAACCATGCTGCAAAGCGGACTGGATATTTCACCCGTACTGACCCACAAATTTGCTTTCACTGATTTTCAGAAAGGATTTGAAGTCATGCTGTCAGGCAATTCCGGTAAAGTAATACTTGAATTAGATTAATTGAATAATATCAGTATATTTAATTTTTTAATTTGTATCATATACAGGACACTTGAATCCAGGTCGCTGTCAGGTTTTGAATATGAATAATGTATTGACGATTGATTATATTTCTTAATCTCTCATTCGACAAATACTGAAAACTGATCCGCTCATACTACAAAAGGAGAAGAAGATGGGTCACAAATTAAATTTTTTGGTAATTTTAGTATTGCTTCTTTTTATTAATGCGTTCTCAAATGATTTCTATCCTTTAAATCATCAGCAAATTACAAAATCACAATTGGATGATATGCTGCCCGATGAGTTCAAATCTTCGTTTACCCAGCCTTTTGTTTACAAATTCAACATATATTGTGACGGATGGCCGGATGATGGAAGTACAATTATTGACTTTTTTTTAAATCAAATTCCTGCCAAAGTTATTGCAAGTCTATCCTCGGATGATGATTTTTATTCCGCTATTATGATCAACGGTCATTCTGTACATAGCGATGAAGGCTGGGTTGATGTGACTTCATATTGTAATTCTAAAACACTTGGGGTAATCGTTACACCGGATTTTATGTTGCATTCAGATGCAAGCGGTACAATTTGGATGGGTTGTTCGGTTTCGTTGGGAAATAAATTAGAGTATGATTTAATTTTTCATACAATTGATAATGTTTCAATTTACGCTTATGAAGTAAAAACCACGGTGGACATTGTTACTGAAAATTTCGGTTATAATCCGATTACATACGCAAAGCTGAATGAACTTTTATTGAATGACGGAGCCGCAGAATTTACAAATCACTTTAACCAGCCTTATATTGCAAGGTTCGAACTACAAAGCGGTTCAGATATTGACCAGGCAGTAAAAATCATGATGAATTTACAGCAGGCCCCCTCACAGGCGATCGGGCGCGGGTCCGGTGAAAGCGCCCCACAGGCGGCAATAGGCGTCGAGTTTACAAAACAGCATAATATCAAAACGGATGGTTTTGAAGATATTTACCCATATTGTTATACAAATGAGTTATATATGATTTTAAACGACGATCCGGTCCATTTTACACCGGGACATATGATATTATGGATGGGATTCAGTGTTGATATGGGGCACTGGTTAACTTATCAAAATATGCCCAATTGCCTGAAACCGGAGTTATTTTCAGTTACCGCCTATCGTTTTACGGATCAAGTTGTAGAAAATGTATCGATAATAACACCGGTAAATTATGAACTTGCATATTTAAAAGAGGGGGACAATTATTATATCGACCGTAATTACTATATAACAAATATACCGGATACGTTAAAAAATCTGATCTGGTTAAAAACAGCTAATGACGATAAAAAGAATTCAAGTAATTCGTTTATTACCCTTCATTTACAGAATGATGCGATAGTATATGTTGCCTACGACCACCGGGCCGTTACTTTTCCGGATTGGCTTTTACAAAATTTTCAAAATACAAACAGACAAATACAGGTTTCCGATGAGGCAAGCCCTTTGG
Organism: Candidatus Zhuqueibacterota bacterium; assembly: GCA_016934825.1. Classification (GTDB taxonomy): domain Bacteria; phylum Zhuqueibacterota; class Zhuqueibacteria; order Residuimicrobiales; family Krinioviventaceae; genus Fontivivens. Next base: position 5,657 of record JAFGSB010000084.1, on the reverse strand, counting down.
GCCTATGGAAAAAAGAAGTTTCCGCAGGTAGTATTACTTTGGGAGGAAATTTAGCGCATGAAGCCTCTGGCGCAAAAAGTAATTATATAGTTCTTATAGATAGCAAAGAATATTTACCTCCTGTAGCTTTATTCGATTTTGAACCACAGGAAGGTACCGCACCCCTGGAAGTTTTTTTTCAGGACAATTCAACCGGCGATATAACATCCAGGTTCTGGGATTTCGGCGACGGTTATAACAGCACTCAACATGATCCGACACATACGTACCAGACTTCCGGTAACTTTGCCGTCACCCTTGAAGTTACCGGGCCGGGTGGTTCTGATATGAAAACCGCTACTGTTTATGTATATGAGAATTCTCCCGTTGCGGAATTTACTGCTGACGCAACAGAGGGTTTAAAACCGCTTACTGTTCATTTTACCGATCAGTCAACCGGTGCGATAACAGAATGGTTATGGGATTTTGGAGACGGTAATATGAGTTCAGCACAAAATCCAATCCATATCTATGAAAAAGCGGATACTTTTAATGTTTCATTGACTGTTACGGGTCCCGGCGGCAACGATACCAAAATAAAAGAAGATTTTATTAAAGTTAGTAATCCGACACTGATTTCCGATATCGACTCGGAAATACCCGATAAATTTTATTTGTCACCCAATTTCCCAAATCCTTTTAATTCAAATACTTGTATTCGATTCGGACTTTCCAAAACATGTTATATCGAACTGCGTGTTTATAACATGTCGGGTCAATTAATCGAAAAACTGAATACTCAATCTCTTTCAGCCGGTAACTATACGTTTACCTGGGATGCATCCCCGTATCCTTCCGGCGTTTATTTGTGTAAAATTACGGCCGATGATTTTCAGGCCGTCAGAAAAATGCTCTATATAAAGTGATGGTTTAATCAAAATTAATATGGAGGCTCCATGTTTGGTCAAATTAAAACCGATCTCCAACAGCAATTAGAGGAAATTCGGAAAGCCGGTTTATATAAAGATGAAAGAATAATCGTCGGTCCGCAGGGTGCTCAGATCAAAGTAAAATCCGGCCAGGAGGTATTGAACTTTTGTGCCAATAATTATCTTGGTTTGTCCGGGCATCCGAAAGTGATCGCCGCCGCGAAAAAAGCACTGGATGAATGGGGTTTCGGTTTATCGTCGGTCCGGTTTATATGCGGCACCCAGGATATTCATAAGCAACTGGAACGTAAAATGTCACAGTTCCTGGGAACGGAGGATACGATTCTGTACGCGGCCTGTTTCGACGCCAACGGCGGTGTTTTTGAACCCTTATTTGATCGAGATTGCGCCATTATTACGGATGCACTAAACCATGCTTCGATTATTGACGGTATACGTTTGACCAAAGCGCAGCGTTTTATTTACCAGCATTGCGACATGCCGGACCTGGAAAATAAACTCAAAGAGACTTCCGGTCTGAAATACCGCGTCATTGCGACGGACGGAGTCTTTTCAATGGACGGCGATATTGCCCCGTTACAAAAAATTTGTGATCTGGCCGAGAGATATGATGCTCTGGTCATGGTCGATGACTGTCACGCGACGGGATTTATGGGTAAAACCGGACGTGGCGTAACGGAATACTGCGATGTAATGGGGCGCATCGACCTTGTCACGACAACTTTTGGTAAAGCGCTTGGCGGCGCATCCGGAGGCTGTGTATCCGGTAGAAAGGAACTCATCGAATTTCTGCGGCAAAAAAGCCGGCCGTATTTATTTTCCAATTCGCTGGCTCCTGCAATAGTCGCCGCAACCATAACAGTTATCGATATGATATCTGAAACTACAGAATTGCGGGACAAACTGGAGGAGAATACCAAATATTTCCGTGAGAGAATGGCCGGATTGGGATTTGACATTAAATCGGGCGTACATCCCATCGTAGCAGTTATGTTATACGACGAGAAAATCGCTCACCAGATGGCGGATGCCTTATTAAAAGAGGGTATTTATGTCATCGGATTCAGTTATCCGGTTGTTCCCAAAGGGCTGGCGCGAATCCGGGTGCAGATTTCCGCCGCTCATGATAAAAAAGACCTGGATAAATTATTGGTCGCATTTGGAAAAGTGGGTCAAATCATGGGGATTATTTGATTATTAAAAAGCGAGACCGGGGATTATATATATTGTTATGGTGAATGAGCGTCCGTGTCACTCTGATTTGTTTTACACGCCAGAAATCTCTTGATTTTCTTAATAAATTATCTACATTTATGATTTTAATATTTAAAAAGTAATAATTTGACCAGAAAGATCACAAAAAAGATATTCGTAGGCCATGTCCCTGTAGGAGGCGGTGAGTCTGTTTCGGTGCAATCGATGACCAATACCAAAACCACCGATATATCATCGACGCTGGAACAGATTAACCGGCTTGTTGCGGCTGGCTGTCAGATTGTTCGTCTGGCCGTTCCGGATGAAGAATCAGTGCGGGCGTTCGAGCAAATTAAAAAACAGGTGAACTGTCCGCTTGTTGCCGATATTCATTTTGATTACAAACTGGCGCTTGGCTCAATTGACGCAGGGGCCGATAAAATTCGGATCAATCCCGGAAACATCGGCAGTCGTGAACGGGTCCGGCAAGTTGTAAAAAAGGCAGCGGCGTACAAAATTCCGATCCGTGTTGGCGTCAACTCCGGTTCCGTTGAAAAATCTATTCTAAAAGAGGAGGGAGGCGCAACCGTCAACGCCCTGGTAAAAAGCGGATTGAACAACATCGAACTATGCCGGGAATTCGGCGCCGAACATCTCGTTTTATCCCTGAAATCGTCCGATGTATTGAAAACAATCCACGCGTACCGGATTGTTTCTGAGCAAACGGATGTTCCGCTGCATATCGGCGTAACCGAAGCCGGTACGTTACGTTCCGGGACAATCAAATCCGCCGTTGGATTAGGAATTTTATTATATGAAGGCATCGGGGATACGCTGCGCGTTTCCTTGACCGGCGACCCGGTAGATGAAGTGGTTGTCGGTTTCGAAATTTTAAAAAACCTGGATTTATACCACAAAGGTGTGAATATCATTTCATGTCCGACCTGCGGCCGAACGGAGGTTGATCTGGTTCCGATTGTCAATGAAGTTGAAAAAAGGCTTGCCAATATGCAAAAACGGTTGACTGTTGCAATTATGGGCTGTGTTGTTAACGGTCCCGGCGAGGCGAAAGAAGCCGATATCGGCGTGGCCTGCGGCAAACACAGTGCGGTAATATTTAAAAAGGGCCGTGTCATTAAGAAAATTCCCGAGTCAAATATCGCGGATGTCATTGTTGAATATGTCGAAAACTGGCGGGAGTGACTAATAATTTAAGTTTGCTTTGTATTCTATATACCGGTAATTATGAAATCTGAAAATATAAAGTGATTATTTATAAAATATTTAGTATATTTTAAAAATTAAGGTAATACATGAAAACTGGAGGTTTGTGATTCGATGAGATTTTTAAAAATATTTTCAATTGTTCTGGCCTTGATTTGGATTATGAGTACTCTTGACCTGAATGCGCAGGGAATTTCATCCAGAATGTATGTAAAGGTCCCCGAGGAAAATTTACGTTTGGTGCCAAGCGGCAAAAAAATAGGTTCGTTACTTGAGGGAACGGAAATGACGGTAATGCAGGAACAGGATAATTGGGTCCGTGTGCAAATAACCGGCTGGATTTGGAAGGAATCGTTAACCAACGTCAGACCGGATGCCCTCAAAGGTGATTACAGGGCGCTGCATATTTTGGTAAAAACCAGAGCGGAAGCCGAGGATATATTGAAACAGATCAAGACCGGCAAAGATTTTTCCGAATTGGCAAAATCAAAATCTATTTCACCGAGCGCTTCCAAAGGCGGAGATCTGGGCTATTTTAATAAAGGCGATTTTCCGGCCAACATTGAAAACGCTATTTTAAAACTCCAGGTCAATTCCACAAGCGATATTGTGGAAACAAAATTCGGATTTAATATTTTTAAAAGATTGAAATAAAACACATATCCTGAATTCTATATCGGCGTAAGCAATAAATATTATTAATATTCTTTAGATACGGGAAAATATGAATAAAATAAATGATGTTCTGATCCTCATTCCCGTTTTTAATGAAGCAGATAATATAGAAAAACTGGTCTTTGAATTATCCAAATATATCGATAATCATAATATTGTCGTCATGAACGACGGCTCTACAGACAGCACCGGAAACATTATCAGGAAACTGTCTGTACATATTATTGAACATGCACACAATATGGGAAAAGGTGCGGCACTGTTAACCGGATTAAAATATGCTAAAAAAGCCGGTTATAAATGGGTCATTACACTGGATGGCGACGGTCAGCACCAGCCTCGTTATATTTCTGATTTTCTCCGGCAGATCAGAAATAATAAAGTTGATCTTTTGCTGGGAAACCGGCAAAACAGAACGAACCGGATGCCGTTGCATCGAATTTTAAGCAACGGTATTACATCCATAATCGTTTCCCTGTGTGCGGGTAATATACGAATTCATGACAGCCAGTGCGGATACCGGGCCTTTCGGCTCGATTGTATCGATCCCGATATATTTTCCGAACAAGGATTTCAATTCGAATCAGAAATGATTCTCAGGTTGGGGAAATGCCGGTGCAAAATCAAAGAAATCCCCATTGAAACAAAATACGGCAACGAATTTAGTTCCATAAATTTGTTCGGGGACACATTCAGGTTTATCAAACTTGTTTTCAGAAGTTTTACATGGTAAATATTACATATACCTTATATTTTATGGAGAATGAATGGTAGAACATATTGCACACTTTTTCTCTTCGATGCCGAAAGAACTGGTTACGGTGATCATTGCCACTTTGCCGATAGCTGAATTACGCGGGGCCATACCGTGGGCACTGGCCGGACCCCCAATTGGCGGTGGATTATCCGTACCGGCTGCCGTTTTTTTTGCGATCATCGGTAATTTGATACCGGTATTCCCGTTATTATTATTTTTTGATAAAATATACAAATTATTATCACGCTACCCGGTTTTTGACCGTTTTTTCAACTGGATATTTGCCCGTACCAGGAAAAAGGGTAAAATGATTGAAAAATATGAATTTTGGGGTCTTGTTATTTTTGTCGGAATTCCGCTGCCTGTGACCGGCGCATGGACGGGGAGTCTTGCGGCATTCCTGTTTGGAATAAAATTTTGGAAATCCACACTTGCCGTAATTTTTGGCTTGATTATGTCCGCAACAATTGTTACATTAACCTCGCTTGGAATTTTCAGTATTTTCTAATCAAAAATTTCGGGGCGTAGCGCAGTCCGGTTAGCGCGCCTGCTTCGGGAGTAGGAGGTCGGAGGTTCAAATCCTCTCGCCCCGACATGAGGGGTTGGCAATTCATGCCGACCCCTTTTTTTTATATGGTTTTATTATTCAGTTAAAAATTATTGACCGGACTGTATAAGGCATGTCAACACCATAATACAAATTCTTGCTCCTAATTAATGAGACAAAAACACATTGACGCGGGGAATTCATTATGGATTTTCTATTTTTCTGTATTGACCATACTTTTTCTTTCGATCCGGTCAACTGAATACCGGGAGTCGGAAAATTTTTCATCATAAACTTTCATAACAATATAAAAATTATTGATTTGAAATTT
>JAFGSB010000083.1 GCA_016934825.1 Candidatus Zhuqueibacterota bacterium | reverse complement strand
TGAACAGGAGAATCTATTAATTTTTTGGTTTAAAGGTGGTACACTTTGTAGTGCCCTCAGGTGGTACATTTTATGTGCCCCCTGACATTTATATCAAAAATTGGCAAACAATATAATTCAATTTAAATTGTTTGTCAAGAAAATTCATTATTGAATTTAATTTTTATCGATTATCTAACTTTTATTAGAAATTTTTGTTCCCCAATATAAGTGATTTGGATTAATTATCCCCTGTTTTCGCATTACTATGTGGAAGAGAAAGAATATGGAATTTAAGTTTTAATAAAAAGTTATAGAATTGATATTTTTCAAATAACATTGACAAACTGTAATTAAATAAATGTCAATTCATCCGTTTTATACAATATTTGTACTGTTTACTGGTTTAAGTTCATACCATACCTGCCAGGATATTCTATAGTGAAAACCTGCGTATTATATTATTTGAATAGTTCGTTAGTTGGTCTTTTTTTTATTCCGGGAATCCACATGGGCACCTCACGCATATATTGTTCATAATCCCGGCCGTATTTTTTTAATAGTAATTTTTCTTCATGAAGGGAAATGAAATGGTAAAACAGGATAATGATCAACCAGATGAAAGCGGACCCAAGTGAACAATTTATCATCAGCATACCCGCATAAAATAATATAGCGCCCAAATAAATGGGGTGCCGGATCACAGCGAAAACCCCTTTTTTTATTACGATTGGTTCGGCCCTGATTTCCCCGAAAACGATATGCATTCCCGAATATGCCAGGTATCCACCGACAATCAAAATGATTGCGGACAAAATAATTCTGATCGATGGGGGCAGAAATCCAGCATACATGTCGGAAAAATGGAGGAAAAAACAGTCGGCGATCCATACACCCATGAATAAAAAAAAGAGTAAAAGCTGACCCCAATCCCCCAATATATGTTCACCGGCTAAATCCGTCCGTTTTTGATGCTTTTCCATTTTTTTTCCATTATTTATATTCCGGATTAATAACATCTTAAAGTAATCAATTTGATTTTTACAACAAAGAAAAAATTGGACAAAAATAGTTTATATCGATTTCTTTTTATTGGGTTAAATCTGTTAAAATTTTGATTTACCGGTGTTAATTTCGCACCTATATTTGTTACAACCTGTAAATGTTAAGAGTGTCCTCAAAGAATTACCCCATGTCGTTTTTTTACATAAATTTTATTTCATTTATAAAATTTTCAGGAACAAAATATGAAATCGAAAATTAAATTGGAACGAGTACCTGATAAAGTGCAAATTAAAGATAAAAACTTGATGCATATCAAGGAAATGGACGTCAAATAATTTTACTTTAATAGTACCAAAATTACCTCATTTACGGAGGCCAGGATGTACAATTTAAAATTAAATTCAAAAAATTCAACGACGGAACTGAATTTACATGTTGCTCATGAAAAGCCCGTCAACCCAAATAATGATTTAATTTATTTATACAGTGATGAAAAGAGAATTCGATTTGAAAATGATGTCTTGAGTCATCTGGACGCCTTGTACACGACAGCTCTGAAATTAACCAGTTCCGCAGAAAACGCTGAATGCCTGATCCAAAAAACCCTGTTAAACGCTTTTAATAGTTATATCAATTTTAACGGACACGATTTTGAACGCTGGTTGTTAAATATATTGATAAAAACTCATTGTAATTCAACTGATTAAAATTTTAAATATTATGGCCAATAAGCAGTTGTTTAAAATACAGCCATACCGTCGGGTAGTACAATATGGATTTTTGGCGGTTATCCTGTTGATCGGGATTTTTTTCACTGTATTTGTAAAACAGCTTGAGATGGGGAAAACGCCGGTTGTCTCCAGGCCGCCCGGAGTCGAGGGCTTTTTACCCATAAGCGCCCTGATCAGTTTGAAATACTGGCTGTACACCGGTGTATTTAACCTAGTACATCCATCGGCCCTTGTGCTGATTCTGATCATTATGGCTACTGCAATAATTGTCAAAAAAGGCTTTTGTTCATGGGTCTGCCCGTTTGGCCTGTTGTCGGAATATCTTGCCAAAATACATGTAAAAATTTTTCAAAAACCGCGCCGGCTGCCTTCCTGGCTTGATTATCCTCTTCGGTCCGTAAAATATCTTTTATTGTTCTTTTTTATACACGCCATCTTTTTTCAGATGGATGCAGCCGAACTGAAAAATTTTATTTACAGTCCGTACAACCGGGTGGCGGATATAAAAATGTACAAGTTTTTTGCGGACATGTCCGGCTTAACCCTGGGAGTTCTGCTGATACTGCTGATATTGAATATTCTTGTGCGAAATTTCTGGTGCCGTTATTTATGTCCTTACGGCGCGATGCTCGGCGCTATGAGTTGGTTAAGTGTCTTTAAAATTCATCGAAATAAACAGAGCTGTATTGATTGTGAAAAATGTACAAAAGTCTGTCCCGCAAATATTAAAGTTCACAGCGCCGGCGCTGTATTCAGCGATGAATGTCATGCCTGCCTGCAGTGCGTCGATGCCTGTCCGGTGAAAGATACGCTGTATATGTCCGCCACTGTAAAAAGAGCAAAATTACCCCCGTTCGTTGTTCCGGTCATTATTGTCATGCTTTTCATCGGCGGGTCTTCCCTGGCGAGGGTACTGGGGATTTGGCAAAATAACATAGGCATTGAAGAATATAAAGCGCACATTCGAAAAATTAACTCTCCCGTTTACAATCACGCGCGCGGACAGACGCCGGATAACGAGGGGGGAAATCGTCATACAGAAAAACGGAATACATTAGTTCCGGAAGGAAAATGAAAAGATTCTGATTGTGTTAGACCCATAAGAATTATAGTTTCAGACGGGGATATTGGATTTTAAATTTTTGTACCACACATTCATACTTTCAATATGTCCGCCGATATTTGTATTGTTTTTAAGCAGGCCGCCAAATTTATATTTATTTTTGGCAAATGTGATATTCATAGCCGGTGAAATGGATCGTGCGATTGTATAGGTTATGATAAAGCCCAATTTTTCCATTTCTTCTTCCATTCTGTTTAAAAGAAAAAACGAAAGATTATTTCCAAGATAATCAGGGTGAGTGGCAAAATCGGTCATTTCCACATTTTGATGCTGCATATCGGTTTCCGCAGAGGAGGCGGCAATCAGCTTTTCATTTTCAAATACTCCGAAATAAAAAATATTTTCCTCCATAGTTTTCAGGATGTACTCATCTTCAAATATGGGAAACGGATAACTGTTGAATACCTTTTTGTATAATGTGGTCAATTGGGAAATGTCATTTTGAGTTAATTGCCGGATTAAATACGGACACTCTGAATTATTACTCTTGAACGTTTTCCCTTTTAATTTTGCCATATGAAGGATATCGTGTATTTTATTCCAGTTTTCTCTGCTAAGGGTATACCTGGATTTTTTTAAGAATTTTGACATGAAATAAATACCGGTACACCCGTTGACCATTTTAGGTATAAAAGCTTCTTTGTGATACTGGTATTTTTCAAAATAATATGTTCCCCACAGCGGGACTTTGGCAAATATTTTGGAATAATTATTCTTTTTTGCTAAATCCCGTATTTGAGGCAGAATTTTAAACATATCATGTTTATCCAGTTTCATCAGATAAATGCGGTCATTGCTTTTCCCATGCTGGATCAGGCTTTTCCCGATTTGTTCAAAGGTATCATACATATTAAAACTCCCTTTGTTCTTTTTTACTTAAATAAATTGACATTGGAACAAAAATGACAAAAGATATGATAATACCATAAAAACTTGCATCCAGATTCAGGGGTAATTTTATTTTGGAAAAAATAAAACACAATGTCAATGAACCTGATGTATACATACTGACCAGGGCAGCAAGTGAGTGACTTTTTCGCCAGAACAAAGCGCCCAGAGTGGGAATAAAAAGTCCGGCAACCATAAAAGAATATGCGTGTAGAATAATTTCCAGCACCGTATTAAATGAACTGGCTATGATTATAGTCAGGCCGCCAAGTATTAATGTGATGATTTGCGATACACGGACTATGGTTTTGTGAGATGCATTTTTTAAGAAAAATCGATGAATGATATCATTGACAAAGTTACCCGAAGATGCGATAAGACAACTGTCTGCGGTAGACATAATTGCTGAAAAGTAAGCGGCTATAACAATTCCTGTTATGCCCACCGGTAATGAATGTTTAATAAGCATAGGCAATCCCATTTCCGGGTCTTCATTTGGAAATATAATCCTTGCCATCATCCCCAGAGATACGCCGATAAAGGCTATCACCGGATATTCAAAAACACCGGCAATGAACCAGGCTTTACGCGCTTCTTTAACATTTCTGCTGGCATAAATACGCTGATAAAGGGTCATGCCGATGAACCATATCGGAACGATTGTTACAATCCAGTTGATAAACTGAGAAAATTTTAAATTCGTCAATGTAAAAAATTCCTGCGGTAATTGCCTTTGTAATTCGTTCCAGCCGCCGATTTTATGCAGGGAAAAAGGCAGAGCAAACAGCAGCAAACCGGCAAGCAGTATGATCCATTGAATGGTATCCGTATATATAACCGCTTTTAATCCTCCCAGTACAGTGTATAAAAGAATAATGCCGGACATCATATAAATTGAAAATGTCAAGGGATCGAGCCCCCAGGGCAAACTATTGAAAATTGTCCCTGCGGCCAGTTTTGCGCCGGCCAGTATTTGTCCGCCTGTAAATCCAAGGTAGCCGATGCCGGAAATAACAGCAGCGCCAAGCGCTACCCGGTCATCATATTTATATTTTATAAAATCGGGGAATGTATACATCCCAATTTTAGTGTCGATTTTTTTTATTTTTGGAACCATGAATACTGCAGTAAACCATGCCCCGATCAATCCGGTAAATAACAGCCACGAACCCGAGAGTCCCATAACAAATCCCAGGCCTCCGAGCCCAATTGAAAAGCCGCCGCCGACATCGGTTGCCACGATTGACAGGCCGATGTGTGATGCAGATATGGAACGATTACCTACATAATAGTCTGCTTTGGTATTGATTTTTCGATAAAAATAAAATCCGACATACAGCAAAAGTATCATATACAGAAAGAAAATCAGATAATCTATAAAATTCATTCATTGTCACCATTGTTTTTACGTCTCTCAATTCGTTCATTGTTGCCGGGAATTAGTGAGATTGTATCATCTTGATAGGATAATAATTGTTCAATACCAATAGCATTGTATTCCTCGGCTTCATCCAATTTTAATTGCAGGTTACATTCATCGCAATTTCTGTCACAAAATATGGGTAAATATGATTTCGGTTCTTCATATGTTGTAATAACGCCCTCATAATTTCGCAGGATGACCTTGTGCGTCGACCATGAAAGGAGATAATTGGGCATTATGGGAATTTTTCCGCCGCCGCCCGGTGCATCGATTACATAAGTCGGTATTGTAAAACCGCTGGTATGACCGATCAAACTTTCAATAATTTCAATACCCTTGCCAATCGGTGTGCGAAAATGCGAAAGACCCTCCGAAAGGTCACATTGATACAGGTAATATGGTCGCACTCTGTTTTGGACCAATTTATGTCCGAGCTTTTTAATAATTCTGGGACAGTCGTTTATACCGGCCAGCAACACGGATTGATTCCCGAGCGGAATTCCCGCGTCCGCAAGTTTTTTAAGAGAGGCGGATGAACTTGCCGTTATTTCCCGGGGGTGATTAAAGTGGGTGTTTATCCATAACGGCTGATGTTTTTTTAACATGGCTACAAGTTCATCGGTTACCCGGTATGGTAAAACCACCGGGACCCGTGTACCGATACGCATAACTTCGACATGAGGAATATTTTCCACTTCTGTTAATATCCAGTCAAGATAATTATCCGCCAACATGAACGGATCGCCGCCGGAAAATAAAACATCGCGAATCCTCGGATTGTTTTTAATGTATTCTATACCGGCCATGATTTCATTTTTATTGGGTATGGAATCCCTGTCCCCGACTTTGCGTTTTCGGGTACAATGTCGGCAGTACATCGAACAGGTGTTGCTGATATGAAAAAGCACCCGGTCGGGATAACGATGGGTAATATGCGGCACCGGGCTGTCTTTGTCTTCCGCTAATGGATCATGCATATCATGTTTGAACATGATCAGCTCGGAAGGTGAGGGAAAAGACTGCCGGAAAATCGGATCGTTTTCATAATCGTTCACATCAATCAATGATAGATAATAAGGTGTGATTGATAACGGAAATTTTTTCACCGTTTGTTCTAATTTTTCTCGTTCAGTTTGTTTAAAGGTGATACCTGATAATTTTTCAAAAGTTTTGATATCTTTGATGGCGTTTTTAATTTGCCATCTCCAGTCCTGCCATTTGGATTTTTTCATATTGGTTTCAATTTGTTCAGCAATGTTCTGCTGTTTTATATTAAATATCGACATATTAACTCCTTGAGTTATATTAGATTTATAAATAGGTAGAATGAGAAAATAATAAATAGGTATAGTACTATTGAGGAAAGATTCAAAAAAAATAAAATGAATAAATCTTTGTCAGGAAAAACGGAGAAATTTTGATAATTATACCCTTGTACATATTATAATAAATTTAACAATTTGAGGTATAATGTCAAGGATTTTCCAGAATAAAAATTGATTATTGGGTAATTAGAGTTCATTTTATTCCAATTTTCATAAAATGAATAAATAAGATCACTGGTGTCCGGTTAACGGACACCGCTGCCTGATCCGGTTTACATGTTTAATAAAATCAAGCTAAAAAATTGGGAAAATTTTTTTTACACATATCAATTAATGAGAACATATCCGAAAACGTTAATAAAATAATATGTTACGAGTGTTGCGTCCGGGTTTAGCCGGACACTAGTGAAATAAGATGTGAAATTTTGGGAAAAGGATTGAAGGTGGTTATATTACTCCTGATTCATATAAATCTCTAATAATTCAAAAGAACAGGATTATTTTCTCCAAAAATAAGTCGCTTTGAGCATAAATGTACGGTTGGAAATTTCCGGGTATGGCCCCACAAGCCTGTTGTCGTTGTAAACCAGGTAAATATCACTGCCGGGACGGTAAATCCAGCGAACAACCACATTTGCCAGAGTAATTTTATTACCGTCATTTGCTTTACGGTCATCGTTCCATTGCAGATATGCCTTTAAATATAATTTAGTTGAAAAAAAGTAATTGAACCGCAGACCAAAAGTACGGGTATCAAAATTTCCGTAAGGTAAGGTAACATGGTTTAAATTAACGTTGAGGTCCATTCTTATCCTGTCAATATTATACATTACCAGGTTGGTATTTGCCCGTAAACTTTTGCCGGAAAAAAAATCTCCATAATTTAAAAACAAATTTCCCGCCAAATCAGCGCTTTCATCCGAAAATGCCCTTAAATAATAATTCCAATCACCGTATGTCTTTTGCGGAATGATAATATCCTCTCTAATTTCCCAGTCTTCATCGATGAGTTCCAACTTGTGACTAACACCCGCGCTAACACGGGCGCTGTTTTGAAAATGAACAGAAAAAGAACCGTTAGTCGTATTTTCCTGCATAATATTTTCAAAGTCCGTCATATATTCCTGCTCAAGTCGAAATTGGAATTGCCGTATTGAAGGAATATTTTTGGGCCTGGGATTAAATTCAATTCGTGCGCTGGAGTTTTTGATATTCGTTCTGCGGATAAAGCCCATTTCGGCGTCAAAATTTTCCTCTACAGCCAAATGTGACAGATCAAACTCCCATAAATCCGAATTATACGAAAATGAAACCAATCCCGCCTTATTTTTTGTGGACCTTTCTATCAGTTCATCGTCTTCAATTTCATCGGGTCCGATCGTGCCTGCTATCGCACCGCTGAGTATGATCCTGTCGGTAATCGGGAAATGGGCGTCAAATCCTCCGGAACGATTATAGTGACTGGAATTTATCTCCTCCTTGTTCAGGAACATAACACCAATATTTGATCTTTGAAAAAGTTCGCGACGCATACGGACTGCTGTAAAATTGGTTTTTGGGTAATGTACTAACTCTTCGTATTCATTACCGTCATCATCCTCTTCCTCTTCAATCACATCAATCGCTTCAGTCTGCATGTTCAGTATGCCGATTTCGTATTGACCGACTTTACCGAGGAGTTTGGCGCCGCCTATTATAGGTTGCTGGTTCTTGCCTACAATGCCGATCCTGCGGCTGTAAAAAAGTATTAAACTGTTTCTTCCCCCTCCACGACGAGATGATTGCGCGCCGCCGAAATTGAACATTTCAGCGCCATCCAGGAAAAATTCTCTTTTTTCGGGAAAATACAATGAAAAACGGGTCAGGTTGACCTGTTCCTGGTCCGATTCCACCTGGGCAAAATCCGTGTTCCAGGTTAACTTTACACCCAAATTTGATGTTAATCCGATCTTGGCATCAATTCCGGTTTCTTTGGGATTGACCCAATCAAAATTTGTAGAGGCATCTTTTTCAGCGCCGCCAAGAATATACGGCTCTATTTCAACATTGCCGCCGGAACTCATCTTTGTCAGACCCACCAGGGTACCGGCCTGGGACAGACGGTATAAACCAAACCGACCGGCATCGCGGGAAACAAGTTGCCAGAAGCATTCCTCGTTTTTACGGCGTATACCGCGGGAAAAATTTATACCCCAGGTTAGAGTATCTCTTTGAGCGAATCTGAGGGTTTTCCAAGGGATCGATACTTCGGCAAACCAACCTTGATTTGTAATTCGGGTGGCGCATTCCCATATGCCGTCCCAATCAGGATTGTAATTTTTCCCCTCATCACCCAGTGTTGCGTCTCTTTTCGCGCCTAATGGATTGATATTGAAATAAAAACCGTTTCGCCTGTCATGATATGTATCGATAACTATTTGAAAATTATCATCATTGTCCAGACGGCTGTCCCGCCGCATTTCACGGGCGATGATTTTTTCCGGCTCGCTGTCAAAACATTGTATACCGATATATAAATTATTTTTGTCCTGTAATATGCCGACAAGAGTTTTCTCCGTGGTCGGTTCATCAAAAAAAGGTTCTCTTTGTTTAAATTGATCCTGAAACGAGACCTTCTGCCAGTCCTTTTCCATTAAACAACCGTCAATTTTTATCTCTTCGGTTGCGTTGGATGTATTGATCACCCGGAATCCGGCTTGATCTGTTACTGGCATATATTGTTCACTTGAAAATTGGGGTTTGGCATAAGTAATTGCTGTCACTATAATAAAATAGAGAACAATACAGGTCCATGTCAGGTTCTTCATTATCAACTTCCTAAATATTTTAAAAATTTTTTCGATTAATATAAATAAATTACTATATACATGAAATATATATTTAAAGGATGGAAGAGATGTTACAACTTTTTACATTATATCGGAATTTTTCAGACTTTGAAAATAAAGATGTTACCGAATTTTATTGACATTATTGATTTATTTTATTAAATAAATGTATCAAGGGATTTGTAACAAATAAAGACAGTTTAGTACGGAAAGACTTTGCCGATAATAAGAATGAATTCATTAATAAAAGCGAATTCAATCAACTTTTAGTAAACAACGACTTTTCAGTATCATTTCCCAAAACCCTGTTACTGTTTCCATAGCATACCGATGTCGATCACCCCGTTATAATTCATAAGAACGGTAAATAATTGAATTCATTAAATATAACTAATCCGTTCCTTTAGAGTAAATCTATAAAGGAGGTGATGAACCAGTATTAATAATCATTTCAAAATGAAAAAAATTGCTTTGTGTTTTTAAAAGGAGGTGTGCATGAAGTACCTAAACAACAACACCTTATCGGCTATTTTGAAAATACTGGTATTGAGCAGTCTTATGATATTGGTGTTCGGATTTATACATTGTTCAGATATGATAACAGAACCTAAAGAGCCGGACAGGCAACCGGAATATAACGGAATATCCGGTAATAACCCGCTGCCGTTAATTGCCGCTTAAGCCGGTTGTGAGGACGGTGTACAGGCCAGTGGCGCCTTGTACCGTATTTGCATGCCGGCGGAGTGGAACAGCGATCTGGTCATCTATGCGCATGGCTATGTTTCCCCGTTTGAGCCGCTGGCGATACATGATGATGAGGTCGATGGCGTCCCGGTTTCGGCAATTATTACAGGAATGAACTATGCCTTCGCGACGTCCAGTTACCGGGAGAACGGTCCGGTAGTCCATGTGCGGTAACAGTTCCGAAATACAACAAGGGACTGCAGCCCCTTGTTGTATGGACATTCCTTCACACCGGGGTGTCGAATAAATTTATTGTACTTCGAGATAATCCTTGTCCGGCAGTGTGGGGAACGGATTGTGCGGCTCGGTCTGGTACCAGTACGCGACCGAAGCGATATCATCCTGCAGCGGCAGGTAACGGCCGCCGCTTCGCCAGCCGAGCGCCTGGATGGTTACTTTCAGGTCCTTCTCAAATCGGACCGGGTCGGTTATGTGCCAGCGATACAACCCGAACCGTGTTTGCGAATTCCACACGGAATTTTCAAAGGGTTCGATGGCATAAAATCCGGAATAAGGAGTTGTAAAATCTCTGTACACATCCTCGCCGTTTTCGTCTTTGACGATAAAACAGTACGATCCGCAAAAATAATCTTCCGTACCCGTACCGCAGATGGTCGGGAATTTTTTGTCGCCGTCCATAAAAAATTTGATCTCGCCTTCGCCCCACCAGCCTTTGTTATTACTGCCCCATGCAATATAGGTGCCGACATATTGTCCCTTGCCTTTGATGCCGTCAACAATGGTGTAATCCTGCTTGTAGGGCAGGGGATTGGTGCGGCGAAACCGGGCATGAAAATAGGCGGCGTCTTCCGGGATGTCCGTCAGTGTGTAATTGATCTGATAATACAGGCGCATTTCCTGTTCGTCGATATTGGTCATGGTAATTTTGCATTTTTTACGGAACGGCATTGTCCAGTAACAATTGAACGCGCTGCCCGGATTCACGCACACTGCCAGCGATGATATCTGGTGGTATTCCTGCCATCCCATGGCAAAGAAATCACCTGCCGGTACCTCAACGGATGGTTCTTTTTCATCATCCCAGTAAATCCTTATAATTGAATACCGCCAGTGACCGGTCGGCGTCATCCATATCTGCTGAATGGCGCCGGGGCCTTCGATTTCACCCAGTGTAAAGGTAGTGCCCGGTTTTATGATGATATAGGGATTGACTTTCCATCCCTTGCCCAGATCGCGGGCCGCATTGGAAGCGGTTCCTTCTTCCAGTGTGGCCATCCCGCCTTTGCCTTTTTCACCGCTGAAATTTTCCGGACTGATGGAACGTGTTTTCGCGTTGGATAATTTATACAGGTTGCCCATATCGGAATTCAATCCGTTAAAATTATTTTGTGCTGTCAGTGAGGAAATAATGAACAAAAATAAAAAAGCAGTCAGGCAAATTAAATTTGTTCTGCACATATGGTTTTACCTCCTTTGTTAATCAATATGAAATCACGTTCAGTTATTTCGTTTTTCCCAAATTGTTCGGGCCCGGCACAGTTCCGCGGAATCGTTGTCCCTGCTCAAACTGTGTAGAAAATGTAGGGGATTTTTATTTTCAAGCATGATATTTACAATATTATGATGATGCGCTTCATTCAGATAATTGATTTCCAGTTCTTTTAATTCATGCGATTTAATAAAATCAAATGGCATACTGTCCAAAATATATTCAATATACTTGACATTGTTTAGGTGACCGTTTACATCCAGATCGGAATAAGATACCTGTACGGTTCCGGACTTTTTAGCTGATTCTGCGGACCCCAATTTTGCGGGAAAATCGGGGAAAACCTTTTCCACATCATCTTTCACGTTCAGTGTAATATAAGAATCTGCGCGCTGAGGACGGCGGGTTTGCAGATCGATGACAAACCAGGTTGTTGACGCGACTCCGATGACATTATTTTTTGCATCAAATATCTTGAAATCACGATAACAAAATACACGGTCCTTGCCCGAAGGCCAGGTATGGATTTTTATTTTATCGCCCCATTTGGGATAGGACAGAATTTTGACCGACTGGCGTGACAGGATCCAGATAAAATTTTTATTGATCAGATGTGAATAGCCGACCTCGAGATGTTCGGCATGGTTCCACGCCGATTCCTGCATGAACTGACAAAGGATCTGCATTGTCGCGTTTCCTTTAAAATCCGCTTCATAAGAGTGTACTTTATAGTCATCCTGCCAGACAGTTTTAAAATTTTTATCAGCCATGTGTGTTTTCCGTTTTTTATTGTATTTGCTAATTAAGTTGGTCAATTCTGTGAAAATTAATATTAAATCATAACTATATTTCAACCGGATTTTGTTTTAACAGGAAACCAGACCGTCATCTTGCCCAGTACATATCGCCGGTCAGGGGGGTGATTTTAGCGATCAGGTCATCAAAATATTTGTTCGCTTCTGAATCGTATGATTGGAAATCCATTTGGTTCAAATTTCTGTTTTAAAACTGTTGAAAAACCGATAAGAACAGGAATCGGGGATTCCCGCCCATGTTTTTTCCAATTGATAAATGAAACGAGAAAAAAAATCTGATCAATCCTGGAGAGGATTAAAATTGTCAATATGGTTCACTAATTTTTTAATGATCAGGATCATCTTCATTTCCTCTTTTGACAATTCATATATCTTTTTCAAAACAAATGAAAGTCCGAAAGTAAAAAGCCCCATAATGACACTGGGAAAGGTGAATCCCAGTAAAATCCTGTTATCCATATTGCGACTGGAATAAATGACCGCGCCAACAATAATAACTCCCGCAATGACCAGGAAAATCTGGGAAAACACAGAAGCGATTTTATTTTCGTTGAGTTCTTTATGTAACAGGTGATCCAGATATATCTTTTCTTTTACCGACAGTTCGGAAACCATAAACCCTCCCAGGTTTAATGTGTCTTTAATTTATATTTCTTTCAAAGCTGTATATTACCCGGCTTAAAATAATTATGTCAGGGTTATTACTGATCAGTATCTCATGGTAAATTGATTGAATACTTGAAATTAATAAAAATAATCATGAAATCAACAAATAAAATTTTTTGTTTGAATTCAAAGTGAAAAATGATAATATTGTCTATTTATATGCAGTTCGGCGTGCGACACGATAAACCTATTGAAAAAAGATGGTTATTTTTTAAATACGTTTGTATCGAGAGTAAGGTAAACTAAAAAGGAGAATAGAAATGAAGAACAGACTGCTCTTATTAACATTTTTACTTCTTTTAACCACAATGGCGTCCGCCCAAATATACAAGGAAGTCTTCGAAAACGGATGGGGACAGGGATTATATAATAGTAAATCCTTTTTTATCGATCTGGATAACAATGGATTGCTGGATATGATCGTTGGCGAATATCATGGCCGTCTTTTTCATTATGAGCAGGATTCGCCCGCTTCGGCAACTTTTAATCTTAAACTGGATGAAATAACGGGAATGGATAAAGGCGCGCAATCTGCTCCATGTTTAATTGATCTGGATAACGACGGATTGCTGGATATGATGGTCGGTACTGTGTCCGGTAGTATTCTCCATTATGAACAAAATGAAAGCGGTTCGACAAACTTTACACTGATAGCAGACAGTCTCGGCGGAATTGTTGTCGGCAGGTATCCGGCGCCGTCTTTTACCGATCTGGATAATGATGGATTACTGGACCTGATTATCGGCGATGTTACCGGTGTGCTTCATCATTATGAACAGGATGCGGACGGCTCAACAGGTTTTACATTCATATCCAACAAATTTAACGAGATCGATGTGGGAATTCAATCAGCACCCTTTTTTACCGATCTGGATAATGATGATCTGCTCGACCTGCTTGTCGGCGAAGGCCTTGGTGATATCAATCATTACGAGCAGGACGAGATCGGTTCAGAACATTTTACACTCATTTCAGAAAATTTCAATGATATTGATATAGGCAGGAATTCCGCGCCCTGCATTACGGATATAGATGGCGACGAATTGCTGGACCTGCTTGTTGGCGGGGAGAATGGAAATTTTACTTTTTATGAGCAGGATGCGGCCGGTTCGACCACCTTTAACCTGGTTACGGAAAAATTTCTGGATATATTAGATGTGGGAATTGCATCTTCTCCCTTTATCACAGATATTGACGGCGATGGATTGCTGGATATGATAATCGGGGAAACCGGCGGCACACTGAGCCATTATAAACAGGATGCAGTCGGTTCAATATACTTTTCTCCGGTTTCGGATACTCTGAGCGGTATCGTTGTCGGAGTTAGTGCGGCGCCGACTTTTACCGATCTGGACAGCGACGGACTACTGGACCTGATTATCGGCGATTATTCCGGTATTCTGCATTATTATGAGCAGGATGCAGCCGGGTTGACGAGCTTTACCCGGGTAGCTGACAGTTTGAACGGTGTCAGGGTTCCGGAGTCTTCTGCCCCTTGTTTCACTGATCTGGATGCTGACGGATTGTTGGATTTAATTGTCGGCGAATATGAGGGCAATCTGAATTTTTACGAACAGCAAACACCAGGATCGGCCGATTTTACCACGGTTGCGAACAATCTGGACGGGATTGATTTTGGTTCCTATGCCGCGCCATGTATTAACGATCTTGACGGGGACGGATTGCTGGATTTGATTGTCGGCAGTTGGATAGGTGATTTCGAGCATTATGAGCAGACCGCCGCCGGATCACATGATTTTACTTTTATAACTAATAGCTTTAGTGATTATGATGTGGGTTATTATTCACGGCCTTTTTTTATCGATTTAAACGGCGACGGTTTGGTGGATTTCCTCAGCGGTGATAATAACGGCGGCATGCATTATTACCGGAGACTTGATAACACAAAAATTGATAAAGATCTTAAAAATCCCTTAACATGTAAACTTTATCAGAATTATCCGAATCCGTTTAATTCAAATACGGTCATACAGTACGAAATGTCGCAACCCGCCAAAGTGCTTATTTCAATTTATAATGAGCTGGGTCAGCGGGTCAGACTCCTGAAAGATAATTACCAGCAGGCGGGTTCATATACTGTGTTGTGGGACGGAAAAGATGAGCTCGGAAATCCTCTTGCAAGCGGGATATATATTTGTTTATTGAACACAGGTACATTCAAACAATCTACCAAACTTTTGTACCTGAAATAATACAAGATTACATCGGATATTTCAATGAGGTTCTCAATCTCCGGCCTGGGAACCTCATTGAACTCAAATTTTTGATTTGAAATAATAACATAACTTATATTATAAGAATCAGAGCTCTGAGCATTTTATTTTTGATCAGGAGCGAGTGGAGCAAGGGGGAAAAAAAATTAAAATTTTTGTTGAATTTTTCTGTTAAAGTTATTATTTATCAATATCACATCAGCAATGACATGATGATTCCGGGGTGGGAATGCTTTTCTATTTAAATTAAATAATTTTCCATGTTTTATATTGTAACTAATCAATTAATGGAATGTTTTCTATATAATAAACTCAAAAAATTTTATATTTTCCCATCATTTCCAACTTTTGCCCGTAACTCTAATTAACCAATTTTAGAAAAATATTAAAAATAATCAAATTATTGAATGCGTATTTTCATAAACATCTAAATTTCTAATTCCCTATCAAGGAATAATATTAAGGAAATGATCATGAAGAAATGTATTTTGCTAATTTTGTTAACAGTCGTGTTTGCAGTATCAATGATTTCCGGCTTAAATGCGCAGGCGCTGGGTCCACAGCCCCTGGCATATCATTCAGTTGGATTGCATATTGACGGCACAGTGTATACCTGGGGCAATAACAGTAATGGCCAGTTAGGTGATAATACGACCACACAGCAGGAAACCCCTGTAAAAGTATTAAAAGGAACTTATAGCGGAACGACCTACCTTGGTGATGAAAACAACAATAAAATAACGGCTGTCGCTCTGGGTAATTCTTTTTCCATTGCCTTGGCCGCGGACGGCACCGTATATTGCTGGGGTAATAATGGGTGTGGTCAGTTGGGTGATAATTCGAGCACACAGAGTGAAACACCTGTTCGAGTATTAAAAGGCGCTTATAACGGCACGACGTATCTTGGTGATGATAGCAACAATAAGATAACGGCTGTCTCTTTAGGTTACGTTCATTCCATCGCGTTAGCCGCGGATGGAACGGTGTATTCCTGGGGCTGTAACAGTCATGGCCGGTTAGGTGATAATACGATCACATGGAGTGACACCCCTGTTCGAGTATTAAAAGGCGTTTATAACGGCACGACGTACCTGGGTGATGACATTAACAACAAGATAACGGCTGTCGCTTTAGGGGGTTCTCACTCCATTGCCTTGGCAGAGGACGGTACGTTGTATTCATGGGGCAATAACAGTAATGGCCAGTTAGGTGATAATACGACTTCACAGCGGGAAGCACCTGTAAGAGTATTAAAAGGCGATTATAACGGAACAACGTATCTGGGTGACGCCGGCAACAATAAGATAATAGCTATCGCTCTAAGTGAATATAATTCCATTGCCTTGGCTGAGGACGGTACTGTGTATACCTGGGGCAATAATAATTTTGGCCAGATAGGAGATGATACGACCATAAAGCGGGAAACTCCTGTTCGAGTATTAAAAGGCGCCTATAACGGCACGACGTACCTGGGTGATGACAGTAACAACAAGATTGTTGCTGTTGCTACAGGTTATTGTTATTGCATCGCCTTAGCCGAGGACGGTACGGTGTATTCTTGGGGCTATAATGGTAATGGCCGGTTGGGTGATAATACGACCACTCAGCAGGAAACTCCTGTAAGAGTATTAAAGGGCGCTTATGACGGAACAACGTATCTGGGTGATAACAGCAGCAATAAGATAACTTCAGTCACTGCAGGTTATGCTCATGTCATGGCTTTAACCGCGGACGGTACGGTGTATTCCTGGGGTGATAATCTTTTTGGCCGGTTGGGTGATAATACCACAACGGAAAGCCATATACCGGTTAAGGTAAAGGGCGTTGGGGGAACCGGCGATCTGGCCCTTCCGGTGAAACTCATTTCTTTTACTGCTACGACCATCGACGGGCAGGTTATTTTAAAATGGAGCACTGAATCGGAAATCGATAATGTCGCATTTATCATCGAGCGCGGTGCGGACAAAGAAAATTTCAAACTGCTGGCAAAGATTAAAGGGCGGGGTTCTGCCAGCAGTCGAACCGATTATTTTTATACCGATAAAACTGTCGAGGCCGGTCAGGTTTATTATTATCGTCTTTCGGATGTGAACGTTCAGGGTGAGACAACCACCTATCCGCCTGTTTTTACTCAACCGGTTAAACCACCCAAAGAAACGCTTCTCGAAAAGGCCTATCCAAATCCTTTCAATCCACAAACCAATATCACGTACCATCTTGCGGAAGACGCTCAGGTGAAAATAACGGTATTTGACCTGCTTGGCCGTACAGTCAACGAGCTGTTCAATGACCATATGCAGGCCGGAAGTTATCATATCTATTGGAATGGCACGAATGAGAGCGGCATAAAAGTGTCGAACGGAGTATACGTTATTTGTATGCAGACAGGCAACACAAGACAAATCCAAAAGGTGATTTTCATGAAATAAAGAAAAAGCTGCCAGGAATTTTATTTAACTTAGCTGCGGTTTTTTTATTTTCAATTGGTGTGATTGTCTGGATTGTATATTTTATTTCGGCTCCCCTTCTCCTGATTGGGAGTCCAATAGCTCCAAATCTCTGATTTGAGGAGGGGAATAGAAAAGAATAGGATTTTCCGGGTGGAACGAAGATATGATTACAGTTGAATAAATGAAATAAAATACATAATTTTGATTAATCCTGCTTGTGCTATGGTATATGAATATGAATCTATTCGAAGGAACATCAATGTACAATAAAACGAAAAGACCCAAATTTGAAATTCAACCTGATTCGGTTGACCGGTTAATCGAATTGATTGGATTTATCGGGGTTATTGTCCTGCTTGGACTGCCGATATTGTATTACGGCAACCTTCCTGATATTATTCCCGGACATTTTAACATTCATGGTGAACCGGATGCGTATTCCGGTAAAGGAATTATCTGGATATTACCGGTAGCAGGTTTGGTTATGTTTATCGGCATGTCGGTCCTGGTTAAATTCCCGCATATATTTAATTACCCGGTAACGATCACTCCCGAAAATGCCGAAAGACAATATATATTGGCAACAAAAGTGATCCGGATTCTCAGTGCTTCTTTGATTTGGTTGTTTTGCTATATTATTTATGTAGTCATTCGAATATCGCTGGGAGATCCGGTTGGATTAAAACTTTATTTAATACTTGTTTTTGTGGGTTTTATTTTTGTTATGTTTGGTGTTTATCTTTACAAATCCATAAAAGCGAAATAAGCACTATACAAACATGTAAATCTGTTTTCCAATCTCGGCTTGGGAATCCCATTGGTAACGACAACGATAATTAAAGAGTCTTAGGAGATTACTATATTTATCAAACGGAAAGATTAACGAAATAAAAGGCTATCATCTTCTGATTTACTTCTCGTTGCCAATCTTCAGATTGGCAACGCAATTGTATACAAAACTCTGTTTTGTGATTGTAATACATGTCAGATCCGGATCAGGTGAGCATCGCCTTTATGA
>JAFGSB010000082.1 GCA_016934825.1 Candidatus Zhuqueibacterota bacterium | reverse complement strand
TTCGTTGTCTTGTAACCATGACACACCTCCATTATTATGCAAATATACGAACTTTTTGGTGTGTCTACAATATTGGGTACAGTTTAAGTAGCTTTTTTATATGATAATCTACCTATACTATACTTTACAATACTAAATTCAAATTTTTTACTTTTAATTTTTCCGCCACGGTTATTTTTTAAAATTTCATAAAAAAAATTAGAAATAATACCCAAAGTAATATCTAATAAATGAGGATTATCCGATAGTATTAAACTTGAAATAAATACTATTGGAGGAATCCAATTAATATCTAAACTCTCATCAATTTTTATTGGGATTGAACTATTTTCATCTTCAAGAGAAGAACCATTAATCCCTCCATCACGCAACATGAATCTTAATGTTAACTCTGAATCTTCGTAACACAAATCCTTTTCTGTTTTATAATTCTCAAAATTATAAGGCAAAACCGTAATGCCTGTTGGCATTTTAAGATTTAATAATTTTACTTTTGAATCAATATTGATGTAATCAGTAGTATATATTTGCATTTTTTACCCTAATGGTTAATGTTAAAAAATTAATATTTATTATTACTCCAAATTATTGAAAAATTTTATATTATATATTTTTCTGTTTATCCCAATTTACACTACTCCGTATTCTTTCAGAAAAAACCTATTCTGTCGAAAGCTGCCCCGGAGACTTTACGCGAGAGGAAATGCAGATTTCATCTGTTATTTAAAGTTTGTGGAATTACGTTTTTAAAAAAAGTACTCATATAAGATACAGATGCATATAAGTCCTGATAAATTTCAATATTTTCAGGCACCATCCCTTTTTTCATTTTTTCAAAATCCTGTGCCTCTATTTGAACATTTTGCATTTTTATTTCATACATTGCAGAATCAAGTTTATCATATACATAAAATAGATCACTCCCATATTTCATTAATCGAGAAATATTTTCACTTTCATTAGGTTTTAATGCAGGTTCAAAAATCACATAATCTAAATATCTCAAAGATTCCAGTAATCTTAAATAAGGATTATTATTAGATGTATCATCATGAAATTTTGGTATTACTTCATATGTTAATTTTTTCACATTATTATTAGAGTGATTAAAAACTTTAAAATTTATATAACCCTTACAGTTTTTAAAGTTTCCGTTAAAACGAAAATTTAAATTACTAATAACAATAGACCTATTAATTTTTTCTTCAAGCGCTTTCATTGAATCATCATAAGCTCTAGTTTCTGCAAAACCTATATCTACACAATAATCAGCCCCTTCTTTGATCACACGAACTAATTGTGATGTATCATAACAAGTTGGAATAGTCATATCACGTCCAGCCATCCAATTCAATCTTGCAAGAACAGATGGTATAGGGGAAGAATCATCTGGTATATCAATATTCGTGAATTTATCACCCATTAATTTAAAATCAGGTTTAACAATAACCTTGCTTACTAAAAAACCACCAAGAGAATCTCTTTCAATTATAGAATTTAAAATTTGTACAAACCGTGAATCCATCTCAAAAAATTGTTTCTTATCAAGCCGAAGCTCATCATACATCATTGAATAAAATTCTTTTGCTGGCATAACATCTTTATCCTTTTTACATAACATTGAATATATTTTTTGTATGTCTCGATGAGTACAAGCTTTAATAAATTCATCTGCAATAACCTCAACTCTTTCAGGGATTCGGTTACAAGCTGTAATCTGTAAAATAAATATAATTCCTATAACTAAAATTTTAAATTTTATTTTCATTTATTATCCTTTCTAGTGCACACTTTTCTTTTCAATACTTATGTATTTTACAAACTGGATTGCTGATAAGAAAAATTATTTTATTTATTACTACCACCCATCCGCTCGCCCTGGGAATCTTTCCCAGGGCGTAAGATAACACAGGACTTATGTCCTGTTGTAATTTATTTGTATATCCAAAGCCTCTAAAGGATAACGTTTCAAAGTTAAATTCCACCTGAACCACGTTTACAGCTTGTTGCTTAAAAATAAGAATCCGTCTCAAGTAAATTGCAGGAAAAGATGTCCTGCCTGATTATTCGACCGGGATTAGGAAATCCCGGGCGAGCTGGAAATCACAATTATATCAAAAAATGATATGTAAATCCACAACCCTTCCCTACCCAAATTTTACTACATTTTACTGCAAACAAAAAAAGAAAAGCTTTCCCACCCTGGAATCATCGTTTAGGCGTCGAATTGATTAATTTTATATACAAATTTTCGTAAATAAAGTCAACAATTATCTTCAAAATTGTTTTTCTTGCTCACTTGATCGGAGTTGAAGATCCCCGCTCGCCCTGGAAATTTTTTCCAGGGCGGTAAATAAAGCAGGACTTTTGTCCTGCAATAATTTAACGCCAAAACCAAAATTCTTAAAGTAGGGTGCGCCGAGGCGCACCCTACTACTACCCACTTCCCCGTAAATCAAAAAACCGCCCACTGATAACACGAAAACACACGAATTTTACATTGTTTTATCCGTATACATCAGTGTGATTCGTGGGCAGCGAAAATAATAATCGCACCGGAACCAATATAATCGTATCTGCGGTATGGCGAATAACAGAACAGGTAAGGTGCGCCGAGGCGCACCCTACAACCTAACAACCCCAAGTTATTCGGAATAACCCCTTTTTCCTTCATGTTATAGAATCCGAACAACCGGGCCGGTGTAAAACCGGTCCGGCGCGGAAAAAATCATTAAAATTCGTCTTTAAATTCCCGCACATCGCCTTTCCGGCTTGCATAATTGCCATAATTTTACTAATTTTAAAATCAACTTGTTTAAAATTAAAATACATTTTTCCAAAACATACACTTAAAGAGTCCTCAAGGAGTTATAATGAAAATCGTTATTCCAAAGGAGATTATCCCGGACGAACAACGGATCGCGCTGGTGCCGAACGCCGCGGCCAAGCTAATCAAGGCCGGTTTCGAGGTTGCAGTCGAGACCAACGCGGGCGCCGCTTCCGGTTACCCGGACGCCGCTTTTACGGAGGCCGGCGCCAAAATCGCGAAAACCGCGCAGGAACTGTACAGCGGCGCGAATGTTATCCTCAAGGTCCGTCCCCCCGTTTTAAATAAATCGGCCAAAAAACACGAGATCGACATGATGCCCTCCGGCGCGGTGCTGATCTGCTTTCTGGAAGTGCTGCGCGATCCCGGCATCGCGAAATTATTGGCAAAAAACAAGATCACCTCGTTCAGCATGGACACGGTTCCGCGCATCAGCCGCGCGCAGAGCATGGACGCGCTGTCGTCGCAGGCGTCGGCCGCCGGCTACAAGGCCGCGATCATTGCCGCTGAAGCGTCGCACAAGTTTTTCCCGATGCTGACCACAGCCGCCGGGACCATCCCGCCGGCAAAGGTGTTCATTATCGGCGCGGGCGTTGCCGGTCTGCAGGCCATCGCCACGGCCAGACGGCTCGGCGCGAACGTGGAAGCGTTCGATATCCGCGCGGCCGCCAAAGGCGAGGTTGAAAGTCTCGGCGCGAAATTCGTACAGGTCGACCTGGGCGAATCGGCCGAAGCCGAAGGCGGATACGCCAAAGAAGTCTCGGAAGAGGCAAAAAAGAAAGAACATGAAGCCGTGCATCAGCACGTCGCCGCGGCCGATATCGTCATCACCACCGCGGCCGTTCCCGGCAAAAAAGCGCCGCTGCTGGTCACCGACGACATGGTCAACGACATGAAACCGGGCAGTATCATCATCGATATGGCCGTCGAACAGGGCGGCAATGTGGACTCGTCCAAACCCGGCGAGGTCGTTTATAAACACGGCGTCAAAATAATCGGGCCGATCAACCTGCCGGGCAAAATGTCCATCCATACCAGCATGATGTACGCGCGCAACATCACGTCTTTGCTGAATTTAATGATCAAAGAGGGGAAACTGGATATAAATTTTGAGGATGAGATCATCAAGGGCTGCTGTATTACCCATAACGGTGAAATTGTCCACGAGTTAACAAAACAATTACTTGAAAAATAAATCTTGAAAGGGAGTGGAAATGCCTGAAGGATTACTCATGAGCATCACGGTCTTTGTGCTGGCGATGTTTGTCGGATTTGAGGTCATCACCAAAGTGCCGCCGACATTACATACACCGCTGATGTCCGGCGCGAACGCCATATCCGGCATCGCCATCATCGGCGCCCTGCTGGTCACCGGCCGCGGCAATCAATATATCGATCTTATAGTAGGCGTGGTTGCGGTTGTATTTGCGACCATCAATGTCGTCGGCGGTTTTTTGGTAACAGACAGAATGCTGCACATGTTTAAAAAGAAAACCACAGAAAAGTGAGAATTAAAATATGAATACAATTATTGAATTAAGTTATATTCTTGCGGCGGCGCTGTTCATTTTAGGCCTGAAATATATGAGTTCCCCGGCGTCCGCGAGAAAGGGCAACCTGATGGCCGCCGTCGCCATGTTCATTGCCATCGTCGTGACGTTACTGGACAGGCAGATCATCAGTTACACCTGGATTATTGTCGGAATCATCCTCGGTTCCATCATCGGCGCTACGTCCGCGCGGATGGTCAAAATGACCGCCATGCCGCAAATGGTGGGTATATTCAACGGCTTCGGAGGCGGCGCGTCGGCGCTGGTCGCGATCGCGGAATTTTTTAAGCTGTCACAGAATTCAAACCTTCCCATGGACAGTTCCATTACCATCATCCTGGGTGTCATTATCGGCGGCGTGACCTTTACCGGCAGTTTTATCGCCTTCGGCAAACTGGAAGGATTTATCTCCGGTTCGCCGGTTACTTTTCCACTGCAAAATGTTGTCAGCGCGCTGATCCTGATCGTCATGCTTGTTTTGTCCGTGTACATTATCGGCTGGGAAGCCAACTGGCTGTTCTTTTATATCATCATCGGCCTGTCGTTGCTTTACGGCGTATTGTTCGTCATTCCGATAGGCGGCGCCGATATGCCGGTGGTCATTTCGCTGTTAAACTCGTTTTCCGGACTTGCCGCGTGCGCCGCGGGTTTTGTGGTTAAAAACGATATCCTGATTATCGCCGGATCGCTGGTCGGCGCTGCGGGTTTGATATTAACGCAAATAATGTGCAAAGCCATGAACCGTTCACTTGCCAACGTGCTTTTCAGCGCCTTCGGCACCGGAGACATGGCGGCGGGTGGGACCACCGCGGCGGGCGACAAATCCGTGCACTCAATCGATAACGAGGAAGCGGCCATGGTTATGGGATACGCGCAATCCGCCATCATTGTACCGGGTTACGGTATGGCCGCGGCCCAGGCCCAGCACGCGGTGCGCGAACTGACTGAGTTGCTGCAGGGCAGAGGCGTCGACGTCAAGTTTGCCATTCACCCGGTTGCCGGCCGTATGCCCGGACACATGAACGTATTGCTGGCCGAAGCGAATGTGCCGTACAACCTGTTGTACGATATGGACGATATCAATCCCGAATTCGCGCACACGGATGTGGTGCTGGTCATCGGCGCCAATGACGTAATCAACCCGGCCGCCCGAAACGACACCACCAGCCCGATTTACGGCATGCCGATCCTGGACGTCGACAAGGCGCGTAATGTGATCATCGTCAAACGGAGTCTGAATCCCGGTTTTGCCGGTATCGACAACGAGTTGTTCTACAACCCGAAAACTTTGATGTATTTTGGCAGCGCCAAAGAAAAAATCCAGGAACTGGTGAGTGAAGTGAAAAAGCTGTAACGATTTGATTATAGATAATATTTAAAGCCCGGAGAACAATTTCTTCGGGCTTTTTTTTTGTCCGGTTTTATCTATTCCAGCAAATCCCGCCATTCCACGTCCTGAAAACCGAAGCAAGCGGAAAAGCGGTTCCGGGTCCGTTCCACAATATGTTCTTTATTTTCTTTTGCATTGTTTTGCAGATCGATCCTGCCGCCGGCAAAAGTAACGTGTCCGCCGGCGTTTTTCTTATTGTCCACGATTTTCTGGATGATTTTATGCGCCTGAATTTTGGTCTGCGAGGTCCGCAGCGACATATACAGACTGTTCCTGTAAAATCCCGTAACCAGCACCCAGCTGATCCTTTGCAGGCGCAGTAAAATATCGGCAATCTCCGCGTTGATCTCCGGGGTTTCAATCTCATCTAAATGCGCAAAGATCATATATCGGTAAACTTTAGCGCACTGCAGGGCAACGGACAAACTTTTAAAATAAAAGTGGTGCAGTTTGGGATAGGCGATCCGGCCCAGCTTTTTTAAACTGGACATCGGGAAAACGGACAAATACGCCCGCACGTCCCTGTCGCTGGCTTCCCTTTTCAATTCCTGGGTTTCGGTGCGAATGGCATAGGCTATTGCCGTAGCCAGGTTCGTTTTAACGGACAACTCACACGCCGTAACAAGCTCGTGTAACAGCGTGACGGTCGCGCCGACCGATTTGTTATAAATCACCAGGTCGGCCCTGACCGAAGCATGCAGCGGATGATGATCAAAAACGATATGACAGTACACATCTTCCGGCAGGGAATTGTTGCCCCTGCCCGGCTGCGAATCGACCATGGCGATGCGGTCGAATTTCTTATAACGGACGGATTCAATCCTGTGCAGGGAGATGTTCAGGATACGGGCCATGGTTCTGTTTTCCGCCCGGCTTAACAGGCCGCCGTAAACCAGGGTCGCCTTTAAATTATAAACATTTTCACACATATATTTCAGGGCGTATCCGCTGGCAATCGCGTCCGGGTCCGGATTATCATGCAGAACGATCAGCAAACTGCGCTGGTCCCTGAAAATATTCGCAAACTCTTGTAATATTCGTTTTGTATTATTCGGGGTTTGACAGATTTTTAACATATTTTTTCCAATTTTTGAGTTTTACAGAATCTAAAGTAATTATTTCACCTTCTAAACTGTATATTTCACCGGATTATTTCCCGGCCGATATATTTGACCGAATATTACGGATGTTTTTATTTACAAAATAAAAGACGTCAAGTCAAGAAGATTTATAATAAAATTGTGTAAATAAAAAATGTGCAAAAAATTCTCAAAAAAAATCGGGATATTTTGGCATACAGCCTGGCAGACTGATGTCAATTTGACAGATTTTTCGGAACCAATGACAAATCCGTGTCATGCCTGGCAGACAAGACTTTTTTATCACCAAAAACACATACCCGATTTAAATAATTATTTTTATTCAGCTTAATATCAAATAAATCTTTAAAAAAAACTTTGGCACGCAGGTTGTATATATACGGTGTGAAAACGAAAGATAAAACAAACTACACATAAAAGGAGGTCACTATGTATTTAGTAAAACGAAATAACTGGAACAATTATAATGGCTTGCCCAGATTGCTTGAAAGATTTATGGAAGATTTTGGCAAATACCCGGTAGATTTTGAGGAAGATTCGGTAGCATGGTCGCCGCGAATTGATGTTAAAGAAACCAAAGACGCTTATGAAGTGATGGCAGATTTACCCGGTCTGAAAAAGGAAAATATCGAAATTTCCGTGCATGAAAATGTACTGACCCTTAAAGGTGAAAGAAAACATGAAGAGAAAAAAGAAGGCGAAAATGAATATTATATGGAAAGAAGTTACGGCAGTTTTTGCAGATCATTTCAAATACCGTCTAAAGTGAAAAGCGAAGAAATCAACGCGACCTACAAAGATGGCGTTCTGCAGTTGAGACTTCCCAAAGCCGAAGAAGCAAAGCCGCGTGAAATCCAGATCAAGTAAAAAAAGCCCCCCGACGAAGGGGCTTTTTTTTAGTATTTATCCCCCAAAGGAATCCTTAACTTTTCCCCAAATTATACATGAATTTTTTTTGAATCTTTTCTACTGTGTGCACATCATATATTTGACTGCTCTATAACAGGATAAAAAAAATGAAATTATTTCCCAAAAAACTGATTGTAAAAAATAAAAAAAGGGTATCTTGATGAAAAAACTTCTTATACTCGGCGCCGGTACGGCAGGCACGATCATGGCAAATAAATTAAGCCAGCAGCTCAATTTAAATGAGTGGCACATCACAATAGTCGACAAGGACGAAACCCACTATTATCAACCTGGCTTTCTGTTCATTCCTTTTCAGATATATTCAAGGAATGATGTAATAAAACCCTCAAGGGACTACCTTCCTCCTTCCGTTGAGGTTATCGTGTCCGGCATTGATATAATCGAAGCGGATAAAAACCGGGTCAAACTGACGAACAACAAAGTTCTGACTTATGATTACCTGATCATCGCCACCGGGTCGCAAATCAATCCGGAAGAAACCGAGGGATTAAAAAACGGCAACTGGTACAAAAACATTTTTGAATTCTACACACTCGAAGGGGCGTGTCATTTACAAAAATTTCTCAAACACTGGACCGGGGGCAAACTGGTCATGAATATTGTTGAAATGCCGATCAAATGCCCGGTAGCCCCGCTTGAATTTTTATTCCTGGCGGACTGGTGGTTCACGGAAAAGGGTATCCGGGATAAAGTGGACCTGACGTTTGTCACCCCGCTGCCGGGCGCGTTTACCAAACCCAAAGCCTCGAAAATATTAAATTCTTTTCTGGACAAAAAGAACATCAATCTGGTATCCGAATTCAATACCGGCAGTGTAGACGGGGAAAACAACAAGATCATCTCTTTTGACGGCAAGGAGATCGAATATGACCTGCTGGTTACCGTGCCGACCAACATGGGCGATCCGGTAATTGAACGTTCTGGACTGGGCGATGAGCTGAATTTTGTTCCGACGAACAAAAACACCTTGCAATCAAAACAACACGAAAATATTTTTGTCATCGGCGATGCCACGGATCTACCCAGTTCAAAAGCGGGTTCGGTTGCACACTTTCAGGCGGATGTGCTGACGGAGAACTTTATGCGGCATATCGAGGGATTACCTATGCTTGAAGAATTTGACGGCCATGCCAACTGCTTTATCGAGTCCGGTTTCGGCAAAGGTTTGCTGATTGATTTTAATTACGATGTCGAACCGCTGCCGGGTAAATTCCCTCTGCCGGGTATCGGCCCGTTTTCGCTGTTACAGGAAACAAAAATGAACCACTGGGGCAAAATGATGTTCCGCTGGGTTTACTGGAATCTTTTGTTAAAGGGCTCCGAACTGCCGATTGAAGCGCAAATGACTATGGCCGGTAAAAGGTTATAAGAAAGGGGTAAACAATGGATAAAGAACTTGAATTGCTGCATCAAAAAATCGATTTCCTGACCGAATCGGTTTTACAGACACAACGGCGGCAAAGGGAACTGGATGAATTGCGCCAGGACCTCACGCCGCTGGCTTCGGATATATTTAAAACGGCCGTCGAAGAACTCGACCAAGTGGCCCCCTATTTCAGCTATGAAGATTTGATATTTCTGGTTAAAAAGTTATTGCGAAACACCCGGAATATAACCGTACTGCTGGAACAAATGGAAAATGCCGCCGATTTCATGAAGGACGCGTTACCGCTTTCAAAGCCGCTGTTCCAGTCCGTTTTGGAAACTTTCAATACGCTTGAGCAAAAAGGTTACTTTACTTTTTTTGTAACGATTGCCGGAATAATTGATAAAGTCGTAACATCCTTTACGGAAGAAGAATTGAAACAATTATCGGAAAATACGGATTCACTCATTCGCAGCATAAAACTGCTGTCCCAAACCAATGTTTTACAACAGTTGGAAAAGGCGCTGACAGTTTATAATAAAATAGATGGATCGGATATTAAAACAAAATCACTGATCGGATTATTCAGAGATCTGAACAGCCCGGAGGTCCGAAAACCATTGACAATCGGACTTGCCGTGGTGAAGCAGTTATCTCATCAAACGGAATAAAATAATTAACATACAATTAATATACAGGAGGATAAAATGGCAACAAAAGAGATAGCCGGTGTGCAGGTAGAACTTGACGATGAAGGATTTATGACCAACCCTGAACAGTGGAACGAGGATATAGCCAGGGCGCTTGCGGCCGAAGAGGGTATAACCGAACTCACGGACAAACACTGGGAAATCATTAACTTTGTTCGTAAGGACGCGAAAGAAAAGGGCCAGGTTCCCACGATCAGACGCATGAATAAAGCCGGCGGGATCGCGACAAAAGATCTGTATGAACTTTTTCCCAACGGTCCGGCCAAAAAAGCGGCAAAAATTTCTGGTTATCCCAAACCTCAGGGTTGTGTATAATTTAAAAAGGAGTTTCAGGTATGACCGATAAACAACATAAACCTATTGAAAAAGTATCAATCGTTTTATCAAAGGGATCTCTGGACGGGGTGTATCCCGGATTGATCATGGCAAACGGGGCGCGTATGGAAGGCATCGAGGCGACCCTTTTCTTTACTTTTTTCGGCCTCGAAGCCGTTATGAAAAAAAGAGTCAAAAAACTCAAGGTTGCGACCGTTGGCAACCCGGCCATGCACATGCCGACTATTCTTGGTTCCATTCCGGGCGTGTCCGCATTTGCCACATCAATGATGAAAAAAGAAATGGACAAAATCGATATTCCCCCGGTTGACGAATTTATCGAAATGATCTCGGACGCCGGCGCGAAACTTTACGCCTGTAAAGCGACCGTCGATATGTTTCATCTGACTCAGGACGATTTCGTACCCCAGGTTGATGCGATAATCAACGTCGGGACTTTTTATGAAAAGTCCGCCGGGGCGCAGATCATTTTTACATAAATAACTCAAAGTGGCGGAGCCGGTACTCCGCCATTTTTTTATCCAGTTGTTAACGAAGTTACGGGGAACCCTCTCCTGAATATTTTTATCCGGCCGTTATCGAATTTCAGCCGAAACGACAATAATATCATCTGCGCTATGGGGACTTTGGCTTCGTCATAGGCATTGACCAGCACCCCAAACCGTATGGCCTTTGTCTGCCCGGAATCCAGCCCGAGCATTAGAGAACGGGACTCGCCCAGATCGTTCGCGGATATGGTTTTGATCAGTTTGGGATTGGTGCGGATCTCCGCGAGTGTGGGTTCCACCATAAACGCCTTATAGTCCGGACTCTTATCCACAATGTCGCTTCCTTTCAGGGGCACCAGGAAACCCATACCGTCTGTCACCCTGGCGATTTCATTTAAAACGACACGGTCAGGTCCCTGGTTCGTCAGGCCGATTTCGTATATCGCCAGAAAACTCCATTGCTCGGTTTCCTGGTCGAATACTGGCGTCATCAGCGTGTTACGCTCCTCTATTTGTATATCGGACAAAGCCAGCCGGTACGCCCTGTTTGCCAGATTCAGGGCAAGTAACGATATAACCAGTGTTGCCGCAACAACAATTATCAATAAAACTGATTTAATTTTCATGAATATCCTTCCGTTGAATGATATATTATTATATGATTTTTGTTTTATTCGGCGTCGGATTATCTTTGAATTATCATCCAAATATTTCATACCCGCCGCATTGGGTAGTCAGTTTAATAGTTTATTCAAGTGTTATTTTTTCAACTTTTTCAAGATTGATATTTTGCTGCGCCTGCCAGAGATTATAATTACTCTGCATAATCAGCCAGCTTTCCGGCGTCCTGCCCAGTGTTTTCGAAAGCCGTAATGCCATGTTCGAACTGACGCTGCTCTGCCCTTTTATCAGCCGACTAAAAGTCGAAGGAGAGACTTTAAGTTTTGCGGCAACAAGCCTTACACTGAGATGATACGGCTCAAGATAGACATCCCGGATAAATTCTCCCGGATGCGGTGGATTGTACATTCTCATTGGTGATAATCCTCATAATTTACGATATACACATCACCGTCCATGAAATGGAAAGTAATGTGCCAATTTTTACTGACATCAATTGCCCAGAGGTTTTGTTTTTTCCCCTTAAGCGGGTGCAAACGAAAACCCGGCAAATCCAAATCCTTTAAGACAGTGGCTGTATTCAATGCTGCCAACCGGATTCGAAGTTTCCCGCTATGCGCCGGTTGAATTCCGGAGGTGTTACCCGTTTGGTAGAACTTTTGCAAGCCCTTATGCTTAAAAGATTTTATCATATCTTAATATAAGTACATATTGCGCAACACGCAACACTTTTTTTGTTTAACAGCAAATTGTAAAAATTACTTCGTAATATAACGTCTTGAATTATAGATTACCGGACGGGTAGAGAATTCATTGCCGCGATCTTCCCTCTCGCCAGCCCGCCCTGGGAATTATTTCCTGGACGGACTGTGAAATCCCAAGCGAGCAGACATTTTAAGATTTGCAAAACAGAAATTATGAGCAACCGTTTTCCCAATCGGGAGATTGAGAATCAGAAGAAAAAAGCTGTTAAACTTTAAAACTCAACCCAATCCGTACTATCAAACCTTTATCCAAAATTTCCCCTTCCATAAACCCAAGCGTTTTATATCCAAGTTGCCCGGTTATATATACCATACCAGGTAACACATCTATTTTCTGATTAATCGAACAAAACAAAGCTCCGCCATAAGAGTTGCTTGTTTTGTAAGGTTTATTTCCCCATAAATAGAGCGGCGGTTGATTCCAGATATTTGTTTCGAAATCCATACTGAATTGTGGTTTTGCAACAATATTTAACAAGGTTACACCTATTCCCCAATAATTATAATCAACCACTGGCTGGCTACGACGTATAAAAAAATTAATTACTTTACTATTGTAAGTGATAAAATTCTCAAAAAAGTATTCTGGTCCCCAGGGCGTTAAACCATAGCGAAATGATGGTAAATATCCTGTTTTGCCTATTTTTATCATCGGCAACGATCCTTTGGAATTACCGTCCCATAGATAGGATTTTACAAAAGTGTAAACACAAAAAAACTGGAAAGGATTAATAAAATTTATTAATACTCCATCTGCTAACTCATCTAATTCTAATTTGTTTGTATCACCTTTTTGGCTTCGATTGTAATAATTGAACAGTTCAAGATAGCCGAAAATATCACCAATATAAATCTTGGTATAAAATGGTAAATCATATTTTGTCCTTAAAATATACTTTGTCAAATCATGAAATGGATATAAATATAAAAGACCGTCCCGAAAGTCTATTTCTCTTTTTTGTAAACACTTGTATCTAACTTGATTTGATAATATGGTGTTTGCCTGAGAGCCAGAATAAAAGATAGATAGCTTTTCATGAGATGTATATATCCTGCTGCGCTTCTTAATAAATGTATATGAGGATGAATAACTATAAGGATGACTAATTATATAATTGAGTTTGGCATACTCATCAAAACCTCTTACAGCGGCCCCGTGACCATAGATTTCATGCTGAGTTGATCTTGTATACTTGTTAAGAGGATAATCGATTGCCAGCGCCCTGCCAACTCGAAAAAATATACCGCCTGTTTTCCCCCAGATATTGTTTTCTGAAAAGTATTTTAGCTTTATTAATTTTTCAGTCGCAATCGTTAAGCCCTTATGAACAGTAAGTAAATTTTCTGCGCCAATTTTGCTGGAAAAATCTTCATCCAGGAGAACGGAATAATAAGATTTTGAAAAAGAAAAATTACAAAAAATGCAGCATTGAATCAGAATCAGCAAAAACATTATTTTTTTTAACATAACAGTAAATCCTAAAATAATGCATTATTTTTTCTCTCCTCAGCTCGCCCTGGAAATTTTTTCCAGGGCGGACAATAAACCGGGGCATCTGCTCCGCCCGGATTTTATTTATAGGTCCAATGTTGAAACTCGTTATTGATCAATATTCACAGGACCGGAAGTCTTACTTAATTGTCCG
This sequence comes from Candidatus Zhuqueibacterota bacterium, assembly GCA_016934825.1. Lineage (GTDB taxonomy): Bacteria > Zhuqueibacterota > Zhuqueibacteria > Residuimicrobiales > Krinioviventaceae > Fontivivens. The sequence goes on along the minus strand of JAFGSB010000082.1, from coordinate 125 downwards.
CCCGGGATAAGGAAATCCCGGGCGAGCGGCGGATCAACGATCCGCCCTGTTATGTAAAAAGTCAAGGATTATTTTAAAAAAATTTAAAAAAGAATATAGCTCACCATTGTTGTATAAAACGATTT
>JAFGSB010000081.1 GCA_016934825.1 Candidatus Zhuqueibacterota bacterium | reverse complement strand
ATAAAAACGAAAAATACGAGTTACTTTTCTTTTGTATCTTCAGCCGGTTCATCGGCGGCGTCTTTATCTTTTTTCTCTTTTTCAGCCTCTTCAGGCTTTTCAGGTTTTTCGATATTCTCCGTTTTATCCGGCTTTTCTTTCTTTTCCGTATTTTCTTTTTCTGCTTTTACCGCTTCTTCCACAGGTTCCGGTTGTTTAGTTTTGGATTCCTGTTTATCTTCTGCGGGCGTTTCGGGCGTCACTTCTTTATCAGTAACAGCCTTACTTGCACGCTTGGCATGATCCGGTGCAGGGATATCAAGCTCATCGTCAATATCTTCAGTCACAATTTTTTGACTCAGATCAATATCAGACCTCTCCGACAGAACAATTTTTTTATTTTCTTTATTAAATTCAATCACTGTCAAATTCAATAAATCATCAATTTGATAACTGTCGGCCGGTTTTGCAAGGTTTTCCTTTGCCAATTGTGACATGGGCACAAAGCCATCCACGCCGTCAGGTAATTCGGCTAATAATCCTTTTTCGATAAGCCGCACAACCTTACCGTCAATTTTTGTACCGACTTTATATTTTTCCTCAAAATAATCCCACGGATTATCCTGAGTTTGTTTATAGCCCAAAGAAATTCTTCGATTGGCTTTATCAACATTTAAAACAACGACCTCAATTTCGTCGCCCTTTTTGACAACTTCTCCGGGATGTCTGATCTTTTTCGTCCAGGAAAGGTCGGATATGTGTATCAGACCGTCAATCCCTTCCTCAAGTTCAACAAAAGCGCCAAAGTTGGTCAGATTGCGAACTTTACCGTTATGCCGGGAACCGACCGGATATTTTTCCGACAGGGTTTCCCAGGGATCCGGTTCGAGTTGTTTGAGACCCAGTGAAATTTTCCGTTCATCTTTCTGAATGCTCAATACTTTGGCCTCAACCATTTCACCAACCGCCAATATTTTGGAGGGGTGTTTTATGTGCTGGGTCCAGGACATCTCGGAAATATGGATCAGGCCTTCCACGCCCTTTTCTAACTCAACGAAAGCGCCGTAATCCGATATACTGACCACTTTACCCCGTACGGTCGTACCCAGGGGATATTTCCCTTCAACCTCTTCCCAGGGATGCGGCTGGAGTTGTTTTAGACCCAATGAAATTCTGTCTTTTTCATCATTAAAATCAAGAATAACAACATTGATCTTTTCATCGAGCGCAACAACTTCCGATGGGTGGGCAACACGGCCCCATGACAGATCGTTGATGTGCAGCAATCCGTCAACTCCTCCGAGATCGATAAAGACACCAAAATCAGTAATATTCTTAACAGTACCTTCCAATACCTGACCGCGTTCCAGTTCAACCAGTATCTTTTCACGCTGGCCTTTCATCTCCTCTTCAACCAGCACCCGGTGGGAAACAACAATATTCTTGCGGATATGGTTTACTTTGACAATCTTAAATTCCATTTCCTTGTTAATCAGCGCGTCAAAATCCCTGATTGGACGTACATCAATCTGCGAGCCGGGTAAAAATGCGTCAACGCCGCCCAGATCGACGACAATACCACCTTTGATCCGGCGTACACATTTACCCTTTAGGATTTCACCGTTCTCAAAAGATTCGATAACCTTTTCCCAGATACGCATGAAATCGGCTTTTTTCTTGGACAGTACTAAAAAACCATCTACGTCTTCAATTTCATCGATCAGAACTTCCACATTGTCTCCTACGACGATATCCGAAGGATCGGCAAATTCATCAATAGGAATGGTTCCTTCCGACTTGAAACCGATATCGATAGATACCTCCTTGTCATTGACAGCAAGGACTTTACCAATAACGACTTGTCCGGACTTGAAATCGACCAGCGTATCCTCATAGAGTTTGGCCAGGTCTTCAAATTCCTTATCGGAATATTCTTTTTCAAGCCGGTCCAGTTCTTCAATACTTTTCATATCTTCTTGCTCAGGCTGCGGAGTTACTACCGATTTTGAAGAAACTTCTGGCTCTGTTACCTCGTTTTCGTCCTTAGCTTCTTCAACAACATCGGTTTCAATTGTCTCTGTTTCAGCCTTGGGTTCTGTTTTTTCACTTGATTCCGATTCATTGATTTTTGTTTCTTCTTCAAGTGGTTTAGGGTTTGTTTGTTCGTTCATGATTTAGTTAAACCTCCTTATTTATTTATTTAAAGCCCTTTAAAGGGAGCTTTTCAAAAATGTGGATACAGCTTCAAGCTGCCATAATGGTGTAGACGCGCTTCCCGTGATACCGACCAAATCATCCGTGTGAAACCACTTTTTTTCTATCTCGGCAGGTGATTCGATACGATAACTATCGGGATTTTCTTTTTTACATATATCAAACAATACGCCGGTATTGGAACTCTCTTTCCCGCCGATCAATAAAAGCACATCCACAGAGTTTGCAAACTGCGCCAATTGTTCATGACGCCCGTTTATATGTTTACAGATTGTATCATTAATTACCGGATTTTCTATTAATGTTAACAACTTTTCTCTTATTTCATTAAACTTGGTTTTTGAAAGCGTTGTCTGGGATACCAGCAGGGTCTTTTTCAGTGGATCAATACGGGACATTTCAGCGGTATCCGATATTACTATACCGTTGTTATCACAGTAACCAAGCAAACCAACAACTTCCGGATGCCCTTTTTTCCCGGCAATGACAATCTGGTAGCCTTTACGATAATAATTTTGAATAACTTTTTGCACTCTTTTAACTTTACCGCATGTCGCGTCAATTAACTGCGCGTGGTTTTCCTCCAGCCGACGCTCCAACTGCGGCGATATACCGTGTGAACGGATGAACAAATTTTTATGATAAATTTTTTCTAAATTATCACCATTTTCTATTTCAGCCTGGTCCAGGATATCAAGTCCTTTTTTGCTTAACCGTTCGAGTTCCGGTTTATTATGTATAATCGGACCAAGCGCATACAAGGGAGACGATCTCATCAAATTTTTTTCCGCCAGACGAATCGCGCGTTTTACACCCGGACACGGTCCGGCATTCTCATCTATTACGATCTTCATTTTATGATGTGATTTCCAGTGCTTTCCGAATAACAAAATCGACCTGCTGGGCAATAGTTAAATTTGAAGTATCCAGTAAAACAGCATCCTGCGCCTGCTTTAACGGATTTGCCTTTCTTCCGGTATCATGACTGTCCCTGAGTTTAATATCGGCTATCAGTTCATCCATGTCCACCTGAATCCCTTTCTCGGTCAGTTCTTTGTACCTTCTTTTTGCCCGTTCTTCAATAGATGCGACCAGGAAAATTTTCAATTCCGCATTCGGACATACATTTGAACCGATATCACGGCCTTCCGCAACAACGCCGCCGTTTTTCATAACCTGGCGTTGTTTTGCCACAAGAATTTCCCTGACCCGTGGATTCGCGGCAATCGGCGCTATTGATTTTGTAACCTGGGGCGTCCTGATTTCCTGTGAAACATCCGTTCCGTTCAAATATACTTTTAAAACATTATCCGACTTTTCCAGTTTAATATCGGACATCCTGGCAATTTCTACAACTTTATTCTCATCATAAATATCGATATTGTTTTGCAATACGTTTAACGTCACCGCGCGGTACATGGCGCCGGTATCGAGATGTAAATATCCCAACCTTTCGGCCACTAATTTTGCGGTTGTACTTTTACCGGAGCCCGCCGGTCCGTCGATCGCTATACAAATTTTTTTCCCGCTCACCATCATATAAAATAACTATTACCTGTTTGGGGACAATCCGGCGGCCTGTTTTAACTGTTTTATTTCGCTCATCGTCAGGTTGCGCCAATGTCCGCGGTCTAAATTCCTGAGAATTAAAGGTCCGTATTGAACACGTTTCAAGGCCTTTACCTCATATCCGAGTGCTTTGAACATCAGCCGTACCTGGTTCTTTTTACCTTCATGCAGTTTTACTTCTATCCGGTCCAATGATTTTGTATAAAATCCCGCTTTACAGGGAGCCGAAACAACATTTTCTTCCATTTCAATACCCTCTGCAAAAGCGGCAAAGTCATCCGGGTTAAAAACCCTGTCCAGTTTTACCCGGTAGGTTTTATTCACCTTAAAACCGGGGTGCATTAATCGATGCGCCAGTTCGCCGTCATTTGTCAGGATGAGCAAACCTTCGGTTTTAATATCCAGCCTGCCGATGGGAAACACACGTTTATCCGAATTCAACAAATCCAGTACGGTTTTTCTTCCTCTTTCATCCTTTGCGGTTGTAACATAACCTTTCGGTTTATTTAAAATAATATATATTTTTTTTAAAACCGGTTTGACAATTTTGCCGTTCACGCTGATGATATCTTTTAATTCATTCACCTGAACGCCAAGGTCCGTCACCGGTTTGCCGTTTAATTTTACCCGGCCGGCTTGAACAATTTTTTCCGAGGCCCTGCGCGACGCGATCCCGCAGCTCGCAAGATATTTATTCAGACGCATCATTTTTAGCGGCCGGTTGTTTTTCGGATTCATTACCCTCTGGGGACTTGGCCGGTTTCTCTCCTTTTCCGTCGTTTCCATCCCGAATTCCGGAACCTATATTTTTTTCGTCTTCCTTCACGGATTCGTTTTGGATTTCCGATGGTTCCGCTGTAAACTCTTCTTCAGGTTCTTCATCCGTTACCATCACCTCATCGGGTAAAGTGTTTAGCAAATTACTGCCTTCGCCCGCCGCCAGCAGTTCTTCAATCTCCTTTGGACGCGGCAGATCGGAAATATCATTCAGGTTAAAGTACTGTAAAAATTCATTTGTTGTATTAAACAGCAGCGCCCTGCCATGTTCCTTGTCCCGCCCGGATATGGTGATTAATTTTCTTTCCAGCAAACCCTTGATCACGCCGTCCGAATTGACCCCGCGTATGGCGGAAACTTCAATTCGGCTGATCGGCTGCTTGAACGCGATAATCGCCAGCGTTTCAAGGGCCGCCCTGGATAACCGGCTTCGCGCTTTGCTGTCCTGCATTTCGCTGATCCATTTGGAAAATTCCGGTTTTGTCGCAAACTGGTAGCCGTTGACGACTTTGTTGAGAAAAAAAGCGCGGTCATCCAGATCATCTTCAAGCGTCTGAATGGCTTTTTCAATGTCGCTCTTATCCGCATCTTTAATAATGGCCGAAATTTGCCGGATCGATAACGGAGTATCGGACGCAAATATAAGACTTTCTATGATCAATCTAAGCTGTTTGTTATCCATCGATTATACTTATTAATATATCACCAAATGTTTCAGGCTGTACAGCAGTTATAACCTGATTTTTTATCAATTCAAGAACAGCGATAAATGTGACAATCCAGACAATTTTTTCTTCATGCTTTTCGAAAAGGTCTACAAACTTTATCTGTCCTTTTTCCCTGATTTTATTGACAACAAATTCGATCCGTTCTTCCAGGGTCACATTGAGTTCAACGACGCGATGTATGGGAACTTTATTATTTTTTTCGATTATGGTTTTAAAAGCGGAAACAAGATCGAACAGGGAAACATCGGCGCGTTCAATCAGTTCATCTTCAAAGCCGTATCTGTCAATTTTAAAACTGCCGCGGGTAAACAGCTTCCTGGAATACTCTTCTTTTACGCTTAAATCTTCCGCGACATCTTTAAATCTTTTATATTCCAAAAGTCTGAAAATCAGTTCCTGTCTGGGATCTTCAACGATCTCTTCTTCCACTTCTATTGACGGTTTGGGCAGGAGCATTTGCGCTTTGATACGCAATAAGGTTGAAGCAAGAAGGATAAAATCGCTTGCGGCTTCAATATCCAAAAGTTGTATAATTTCAAGATATTCTAAATACTGTTTGGTAATTTTGGAAACCGGAATATCATATATATCGACTTCATTTTTTTTTATTAAAAATAATAAAAGGTCTAAAGGACCTTCAAAAGTATCTAATTTGACTTTATATGTCATAAACTAATTTATTTAACTAAAAAACCTCTGAACAAAATGAAGGCCGTATCAATACGGCCGTTAAATAATGAACTGTCTTTTTATAATAAAATTAAATCATAAACAAATACGGTTTCCAGCATTCTTCATGTGCGCCGAAAAAATGTTGTATATAAAAAAGATAACTCGGTTTTTTAGGCGTCCGTAAAAGGGTCATATTGGCTTTACTCAAAATTTTACTGCCTTTTTTGTTATTACATTTTACACAGGCGCAGACAAGATTTTCCCAACTGTCGGTTCCTCCGTGAGTTTTCGGTACAACGTGATCGATCGTAAACGGGCCTTTGTGGGTTCCGCAATACTGGCATTGGAAACGGTCGCGCCGAAAGATATTATGACGCGTTAACTCGACACGTTTTTTGGGAACACGGATAAAACTGATCAAACGAATTACACTGGGAAGCGGCAAAGCCTGGTACTGGGAGCGAACCAAATGATCTCGTTTTTCTATAATTTCAACTTTTTGCAAACAAACCAGTATAATTGCCTTTTTCGCATTCACCACGCAAAGTGGTTCATAATTTTGATTCAGCAATAATACTTTGGAATTAAGCATTTTTTTATCTTGTTTATGAAATGCTCAATAAAAATTAATTTAAAATTTAAGATAAAAATCACAAAGAGTCAAGAATTTTCTGCCTGTTCGGACAGACACCTTATTGATTTTAAGGTATTTAGAATCACATCATTCCTTCCAGACCCCCATCCCGGCATACTTTTTAATCCGGTTCCTGACCAGTTCCTGCGGCGAATATTTGTCCAACGCCTCCAGTTCCTCTTTAATGTTCTGTTTGACAATAGCGGCGGCCGCATCGAAATCGCTGTGCGCCCCGCCGACAGGCTCGGGGACAATCTTGTCAATGATTTCCATTTCTTTCAAATCGACGGGTATGACCCGCATTGCTTCCGCCGCGTGCTCGGCTTTTGCGGAATCGTGGAACAGGATGGCCGCGCAGCCTTCCGGCGTAATGACCGAAAACCATGTGTTTTCAAGCATTAAAACACGGTCGCCGACGCCGATTCCCAAAGCGCCCCCGCTGGCGCCTTCCCCGATGATAACAATAATTATCGGTACGGGCAAATGCGACATTTCAAAAAGATTCCGCGCAATGGCCTCCGCCTGACCGCGCTCTTCCGCGCCGATCCCGGGATATGCCCCGGGGGTATCGATGAGAGAAATAATGGGACGGCCGAATTTGGCGGCCAGTTTCATGACACGCAGCGCCTTGCGGTAACCTTCCGGGTGCGGCATGCCGAAATTACGCCGCAGTTTTTCTTTGGTATCCCGGGCTTTCTGATGCCCGATGATCGTTACCGGCCGGCCGTCCAGTTTACCGATACCGGAAACGATGGCCGGATCATCCCTGAAGGCCCGGTCGCCGTGCAGTTCCACAAAATCGGTTATCATCCGCGATATATAATCCAGCGTATATGGACGGTCGGGATGCCGCGCCAGCTGCACCCGCTGCCATCGCGATAATTTTGTATAAATATCCAGCTTGAGTTTTTTCGCCTTTGATTCCAGCCGCTCTATCTCCTGCTGTACCTGTATATTTTCATTGACGGAAAACTCTTTCAGTTCAGCAATTTTTTGCTGTATCTCAACTATCGGTCTTTCGAATTCTAAAACAAATTTTGCCATAATAATTAAATCTTTATAATCTTAAACTGTAAATTTATTTTGTTTAAAAAAAGATTTCAACAATATTTCGATATCCAGTAACAACGAATAATTCTTTAAATAAAATACATTATATTTCACTCTTTCCTTATCCGATATATCACGGTTCCTGTTTATCTGCTCCAGGCCCGTTATCCCGGGTTTGAGCGATAAACTGATATCGTCCTTCCGGTTCGATAAATCGATATCCATTTCCCGGCCGACAAAGCTGATGTCCCCCCTGAGCAGGGAAAACAGCCAGGGCAGATATTTCCATCTGATGACGCCGGTATTGATATCAAATTCCCGGAGATCAATCATTTTTTGTCCTTCTCCCGGCATTGTGATCTGCTTTAACGGGACCTTTTTTATCCATCTGTACCACATATATACGGGCGAACATATAACAAGTAACAATAAAGCGAAAACAAAATCAAAGCCGCGCTTGACGGACCGGTAAAACAGGGAATGCAGTTTATATTCGATATCCACAAACGGTATATCTTCAATGTAATCAATCGAAGCCTTGCCGATAATGACGTCCAGGTTGCTCGGCACCATTTTAAAACTCACCCCGGAATCATTCGACGCGGAAATAACGGCCAGCATTCTGTCATAATCGATCTTGTCGGTCGAAAATATAACCTCCCGGACTTTTTCCCTCTGAATGATCTCGCTCAGATGGTTCATCGTGCCCAAAACGGGCAGGCCCTCGATTTGTTCAACCGATAATTTTCCGGCGCTCAACACCATCCCGACAACCTGGTAGGATTCGGGCAGTCGTGTTTGAATGCGTTGAATGAGTTCCCTGCCGGTTTTCACGTCCCCGACAATGATCGAACGCTGCCGCCAGATTGAACTCTGCATCCGCCGGGGCATTTTGTCCGCGGACACTTTGAATAAAAACCGCCAGCCGGGTATAATCAGCATATTGAAAACGCCCGCAACCAGCACAACCGCCCGGGAAAAGCCGTACTGTTTAAAAAAGAACGTCAGGGCGCTGTTCAATATCAGACCCCAGAATACGGCGGACATGGTCTTGGTCCCGGAAAACTTGTGGCGGTTGTATATGCCGTGACCCGTTAAACTGGCCAGCCAGATGACGGAATAGACAACATGCACAAGAATAAAAGGCGTCCAGGGGAACGCCGGGTAAAACCTGACCAGAATGGCCGCGGCCAGGGAAAGGGTCATAAAAAACAGGTCGATACCCGGCATAACCAGGTACCTGCCGATGGTGGTCAAAAACGACAGCAACGCCCGTCCCTTGATTGCCAGGATCAGGAACCAGGACGGCAGCAGCGCGTTTTTACCGGAAAAATGCTTGTTGACAAACAAACGCATGGCCTCATAAAACAGCCGCCGCTGCGCCAGCGGGCTCTTTTTGGAACTCTCGCCCTTGAAATGCACGATCTGGGTTTCGGGAACATAATAAATTTCCCGGCCGGCCTCGCGGATGCGGTAACACAGGTCCAGGTCTTCGCCGTACATAAAAAAGTGCTCGTCAAATCCGCCGACCGAATCGATCACGGCCCGGCGTATCAACATAAACGACCCGGATATGGCCTCCACCTGTGTCGTTTTGCCGGGATCGAGATAAGTGAGGTTGTACCTGCCGAACAGTCTGCTTTTTGGAAAAATTTTTGCCAGTCCGGCGATCTTTGTAAACGCGACCCACGGCGTCGGAAAACTCCTGCGGCACGCAAGCTGCAGCGTGCCGTCCGGATTGAGAATTTTACAGCCGACGGCCCCGGCCTTTTGGTTTTTTTCAAAGAACGATATCAGCGTGCTGAACGTATCTTCCTGAACGATCGTGTCCGGGTTGATAAGACAGATATATTCTCCGGCGCTGCGGACTATCGCCTGGTTGTTGGCCCGGCCGAATCCCAGGTTTTCCCGGTTGGCTAAAACCGTCACATCAGGAAAACGCTTTTTCAGGTATTCCACCGTACCGTCCGAAGAGGCGTTGTCGACAACAAATATCTCGTGGGAAATATTCTGCACGGCTTTTTGTATCGACGTTAACGCCTGGCCTAAAAAATCCCGTACATTATAACTTACTATAATTATGCTTAAAGTCAATTCATTCCTGAATGCTGTATGAACTGCAAAATAAACTCAAAATTACAAAAATATATGCTGATATACAAATTATAAATGAATCGATTTCATAATCGCCTTGAAATAATATATATTGCATAAATTACAGAATTTATATATAATAGAAAACATCCACATACAAGCAGCGAATTGAGCAGGGGAAAACCAGGCTAATGAATGAAATAATATTACAGTATGTTGCCGGCATCAACAAAAGGTACAAAACCGGCATTTCAACGGAACACAGTTATCGCGGGGACTTGCAGCAACTTTTGGAGAAACTCATCCCCCGGGTCCTGGCCACCAATGAACCGGCCCGTGTTGCCTGCGGAGCGCCGGATTATATTATTACACTAAAAAACATACCGGTCGGTTATATTGAAGCGAAAGACATTGGCAAGCCGCTGGACAGCAAAGAATTCAAGAACCAGTTTGACCGGTACAGGAATTCTCTGGACAATCTTATTATAACGGATTACCTGGACTTTTGGTTTTATAAAAACGGGAAATTGACCGCATCAATAGCGATTGCCAAAAAAACCAAAGGCAAAATAACCGCGCTGGAGGACAACTTTGCGCGTTTTTTTGACCTGATTAATAACTTTTGCACGCCGTCGGGACAAACGATCACGTCCGCCGCCAATTTGTCAAAAATGATGGCCGGTAAAGCGCGTTTATTGTCCCATGTTATAGAGAACGCGCTGGACAGCGACGAGGAGAAAAAAGAAGACAGCTCTTTAAAAGCCCAGTTAAGGGCCTTTAAGGATGTTCTGATACATGATATTACCGCAAAAGAGTTTGCGGACATATATTCCCAAACCATTGCCTACGGCATGTTTGCCGCGCGCCTGCACGATCCCACATTGGAAGATTTTTCCAGGCAGGAAGCCGCGGAAATGATCCCGAAATCAAATCCCTTTTTAAGAAAGCTGTTCCAGTATATTGCCGGTTATGATCTGGATGACAGGATAAATTGGATCGTGGACGCTTTGGCGGACATATTCCGGGCGACGAACGTGAAGGAATTACTAAAGGATTTCGGCAAAGCCACTCAACAGCATGATCCCGTCATTCACTTTTATGAGACCTTTTTGGCGGAATATGATCCGAAACTGAGAAAAAGCCGCGGCGTGTGGTACACTCCCGAACCGGTCGTAAATTTTATCGTCAGGGCGGTTGACGATATTTTGAAAAAAGAGTTCGGCCTGTCACAGGGTTTGGCGGACACGTCCAAAACGACAATTGAAGTGGACACACAAGTAAAGGACAAACGTTCGGCCACAGGGTATAAACGGGAAAAAATCAAGGTGCATAAAGTGCAGATACTGGACCCTGCTGCCGGAACGGGCACATTTCTGGCCGAAGTGGTCAAACAAATTTATAAAAAATTTGACGGCCAGCAGGGCATCTGGAGCAATTATGTGGAAGAACATTTGATCCCCCGCCTGAACGGCTTTGAAATACTGATGGCCTCTTACGCCATGGCGCACCTGAAACTGGAAATGCTGTTGCAGGAAACCGGCTACAAACCCAAAAAAGAACAGCGGTTAAGGGTTTTTCTGACCAATTCCCTCGAAGAACACCACCCGGACACCGGCACGCTCTGGGCGAACTGGTTATCCAATGAAGCCAACGAAGCTAACTACATTAAAAGAGATACGCCGGTGATGGTGGTTTTGGGTAATCCTCCATATAGTGGACATTCTTCAAATAAAAGCACTTGGCTTGATAATACTTTATTAAGTGACTACAAAAAAGAACCGGGTGGTGGGAAATTAAAAGAAATTAATATTAAATGGATTAATGATGATTATGTTAAATTTATAAGATATGGACAATATTTTATTGAAAAAAATGGTGAAGGTTTACTTGCATTTATTAATAACCATAGTTTTTTAGATAACCCTACATTTCGCGGTATGCGATGGAATTTACTAAAATGCTTTGATACTATTTATTGTATTAATTTACATGGTAATGTTAAAAAAAATGAAAAAGCACCGGATGGTTCAAAAGATGAAAACGTTTTTGATATACAACAAGGCGTATCAATTAATTTATTAATAAAAACAAAAAATAAACAAAAGGTGTTGAGTAGCTTAAAGTACATAGATTGTTGGGGATTAAGAGATAAAAAATATAATTTTTTATGGAACAATGGTATTGAAAATATTAAATTTACTGAAATAACACCTCAAAGCCCTAATTATTATTTTGTACCTGTAGATTTTTCACTTCAGAAACAATATGATTCAGGAATTTATATTCCAGATTTATTTACTATTAATTCTGTTGGAATTGTAACAGCAAGAGACCAATTTTGTATACAAGAAGATAAATTAAAAATAACAAATATTATTAATGATTTTGTAAAATTAGATGTTGAAACTGCAAGAAATAAATACCAATTAGGTAAGGATGTTAGAGATTGGAAAGTTCATTTAGCACAAAATGACTTGGTGTCAAGTGGATTAAATACTACAAGAATTTGTCCAATCTCTTATAGACCATTTGATATTAGATACACATATTATACTGGAAGATCAAAAGGTTTTCATTGTATGCCAAGAGGTAATGTAATGCAACACTTTTTCCAAAGAAAAAATTTGGGATTAGTTATAAGTAAACAAATCAAGGCATTTGATAAATTTCAACACTGCTACATAACGGAAAACATTTTTGAATCATCACTTGTTTCTAACAAAACAAGTGAAATTGGATATGGTTTTCCATTATTTTTATTTTCAAATTCAACTAATAATGCAGAATTGTATAAAATTGAAAAAACACCTAATTTAAATATAAAGATAATTGATTCAATACAAGATCAGATTGGTTTGAATTTTAAAATTGAAAATAATTCAAATGAAGAGTGCTTCACACCGTTTGATATTATAGATTATATTTACTCAATTCTGCATTCCCCAAAATATCGAGAAAAATATAAAGTTTTTCTTAAAAAAGATTTTCCTAAAATTCCATTTCCCAAAGATAAAAAACAATTTTTTATGCTAAGTAAATATGGTAACAAATTAAGAAAACTTCATTTACTAGAATCTCCTAAAGTTGAACAGTATATAACCACCTACCCGAAAGATGGGGACAACAAAGTAACCCGCCGCATAACCAAAAAAGATTTTGAGATCATCGACAAAAAAGCGGGTTTGGGCTGCGTGTGGATCAACGACGAGCAGTATTTCGAGTATGTTCCGGTCAAAGCCTGGGAGTTTTACATCGGCGGGTATCAACCGGCGCAAAAATGGCTCAAAGACCGCTACGGCAGGGTTTTAAGCTTTGATGATATTTTTCATTATCAAAAGATAATCGTTGCATTAACTGAAACAGACAGGATCATGAAAGAGATAGACAAGATAGATTTTATGTAAGGATAGGTTCTGATTTATCTGGTTTAACTTTCCCCAAAACAAAAAAAGCCGGTATGTTAACCACACCGGCTTAAAGCATCCCCTAGGGGAGTCGAACCCCTGTTGCAGGAATGAAAATCCTGAGTCCTGACCACTAGACGAAGGGGACATTTATGT
>JAFGSB010000017.1 GCA_016934825.1 Candidatus Zhuqueibacterota bacterium | reverse complement strand
ATTTAAGTTTTTTTTCATCTAAAATCATTATTTGACTTGTAGTAGAAATTAAATTGTATTAATTATATTAATTAATTTTATCGAACTTTTAAACCGGTTCAGGTTGCGGTGGCCGCTTACCGGACACCGGTGATTTACAATTGTATTTACAAATCTTTTCCAATTATCACAAGGAGCAAACATGTCAAGTGACAAAGAGTTCGTAATTGGTTTGGATCTGGGTGGTACATTTTTAAAATATGCTCTGGGTACACCTGAAGGAAATCTTTTAGTAACCAAAAAAAGGTCCAGTAAAGGGCATGAGGCCAAAGAAGAAATTTTCGGTGTTATATTTAAAGCTATTGATGAATTACTTGAAAAAGCAAAAGTTTTGGGCGGTAAAGTAATTGCCATTGGTTTTGGAAGTCCCGGCGCCATTAATTTTGAAACCGGCACACAAATCGGAGAAACACCCAATTTACCTCAATGGATCGATTCGGACATTCGCGGCGAAATTGAGAACAGATATAATATCCCTGTATGGGCCGATAATGACGCAAATGTTATGGCATTTGCTGAATCCCGAATGGGCGCTGCCAGGGGATATAAATATTTGATCGCTCTTACTCTCGGTACCGGAATCGGTGGCGGTATCCTGCTCAATAATGAAATATTCCGGGGCGCCAATTATGCCGGCGCTGAACTCGGGCATGTATCGATCGATTTTAACGGCCCGCAATGTAATTGCGGAGGTCGAGGATGCATTGAAAGATATGCTTCTGCAACCGGAATGGTGCAGAATTATTGCGCTAAGAAAAATATTGATAAAAAAAATGTAAATACCGAACTGATATTTGAAAGAGCCAGGGAAGGCGAACCGGAAGCCGTTCAAACGATAGAAGAAACATGTAATTGTCTGGGAGCGGCTCTGGCAAGTATGGTGAATATGTTTAACCCTGAAATCATTGTTATAGGTGGCGGTGTTGCCGAAGCCGGAGACGGATTTATCGAAAAGATAAAAAAAGCGGTGCAGGCAAGGGCAATGGGGCCGGCATTAAGGAATCTTGAACTGGTCAAGGCTAAACTGGATAATAAAGCCGGGATGGTCGGGGCTATTTGTATGGCCGCTGAAATGTATAAAAAATCTTATACAACAAACAAGGCGGTTTGATGAAGATCCTTGTTGCCAACGTGGGCAGTACTTCCTTCAAGTTCAAGCTTTACGATATGTCGGATGAATCTATCCTGGCTTACGGGAAAATAGAAAATATAGGGTATGGAGAATCATCGTATCAGCTAAATTCGCTAAACAACGAAAAAACCGGCAGCAAACGATATGAAAATTATGAAAGCGCGATCAGTGATTGTATTGACTTTATCATTGCGGACAATAAAGGAGTTTTAAAGTCATTGAACGAATTAAGCGCCGTCGGTTTTAAAACGGTGCATGGTAAAAATATGCGTGAATGCAGGATTTTGGAAAATTATATTCTGAATGCTATGGAGGAATATAATTTTCTGGCTCCGGCTCATAATCCGCCTTATATCCAGGCGATCCGAATTTTTAAAAAATTGATACCCGGAATTCCGGCTGTTGGACTGTTTGAGCCGGCATTTCATAAAACAATACCGGATTACGCCTATACCTCCGGTTTACCTCTTGAACTGGCTGAAAAACATGGAATCCGAAAATACGGATTTCATGGGGCATCGCACAGATATATCTCCGAGAGGGCCCCGGAATTTGCCGGTTTTGATCCGAAACATGTCCGATTAATTTCCTGTCATCTGGGCGGCAGTTCATCGATTTGTGCAATCAAAAATGGTCAATCAATTGATACCAGCATGTCCTTTTCACCGCAAAGCGGTTTGTTAAACGCGAATCGCTGTGGTGATCTCGATCCTTTCATCCCATTGTATCTGCAAAAGGTTGAAAAAATGTCCGTCGATGAAGTTGCAGACCTGCTGCAATCAAAAAGCGGTATGGCCGGTATTGCCGGGGAATTAAAAGATGTGAAACAGATTGAAAAAGATGCCCAAAGCGGAGAAAAACGCGCCATGCTTGCAGTGAATACTTTTTGTTACCGGGTTAAACTTTATATTGGTGCCTATTTTGCTGTGCTTGGCGGCTGTGATCTGCTTGTTTTTACGGGGGGCATCGGCGAAAAAGGCGCGCCGTTCAGAGAGAAAATTACCGGCGGACTGGATTGTTTGGGTATCAAAATTGATCCGTCATTAAATGAAAGTGTCAGCGATGAAGCCGTTATATCAAGCGGTGATTCAAAAGTTAAAGTTGTTGTTATACCGACGAACGAGGAACTTGTCGTTGCCCGTGAAGTACAGGAATTATTACAATTAAAATAATTTTAACCGTAATCCCGTAATAATAAAATTTACCTTGCATTTTAACTTGCTCAGTATTAAATTATAAAAATTAAAGAATACGGAAAATATTATGATCAGATATGCAGAACATCATTTTCACCATACTCACGGTATTTATAATTCCGAATAGCGGTTGGGTGATGTGCATATCATGACTATTATCATAAAGTATTAAAGCCCACTGGAATATCGGTGGGCTTTTTTTTTAGTATTAATTAAGACCATTTTCCCGACAAATATTTATTATTTTTTTTACTGGTATCCGATTGTTGGATACAAGCGGCAAATATATTTTTATAGAGGTGAATTTATGATGAATTTGAACGGTCTGGATAACCGTGTTTTAAGAGTCGGCCTGCCCAAAGGAAGTTTACAGGAATCGACATTCAGATTACTGGAAAAAGCCGGATATTATTTCTCTGTAAGTGAACGCTCATATTTCCCTTCAATAGATGATGACGAAATCCAGGCAATACTGATCAGGGCCCAGGAAATCGCCAAGTATGTCGAGGACGGCGTTTTCGATATCGGTTTGACGGGCAAAGACTGGGTCCTTGAAAACAGGGCCGATGTCATTGAAGTGGGTGAATTGACCTATGCAAAACTAACAATGCGGCCTGTAAAATGGGTGCTGGCCGTGCCAAATGATTCCGATATTCAAAGTGTTCAGGATTTACAGGGGAAACGTATAGCTACTGAAATTGTTAATTTAACCCAGGATTACCTGAAAAAAAACGGAGTTAAAGCCGAGGTGGAATTTTCATGGGGGGCTACGGAAGTCAAAGCCCCGACCCTGGTCGATGCGATTGTTGAAGTTACAGAAACAGGCAGTTCCTTACGGGCCAACAATCTGCGCATTGTGGATGTTATTCTTGAATCGCGAACGATGATCATCGCCAACAAAGAAAGCTGGAAAGACCCCGAAAAACGTCAAAAAATCGAAGATTTGAATATGTTACTGCAAAGCGCCATTCAAGCAGAAGGCAAAGTCGGTTTAAAAATGAACTTGCCAAACAACAAGATAGAAGAATTAATTAAAGTGTTACCTGCAATGAAGAAACCCACAATTTCTACATTATACGGAGAAGATTGGGTTGCTGTTGAAATAATTGTTAATGAAAAATCAGTCAAGGATTTGATTCCGACGTTGAAACGCGCCGGTGCGCAGGATATCATCGAATATCCATTAAACAAGGTGATCTTTTAACGGCTAAAATTATGAAAATTTATAAAGACAACGAGATAAAATCATTTATTGAGAAATTCGAAACCCGCCGCATTATGGTTTCAAAGGACGTTGAAACCGCGGTTTCTCAAATACTTGAAAAAGTTCGTCAGACTGGCGATAAAGCGTTGTATGAATATACGTTACAGTTCGACAAAACGGATTTGACTCAATTCGGACTGCAAATTCCGGCCGGCGAGCTTGAACAGGCCTATAAACAACTAAATCCCGGTTTATTATCGGTATTACGGGACTCCCGAAACAATATTCAAAAATTCCATGAAAAAGCCAAATCTCAATCCTGGTTAACATGGGAAGATGACGGCGTCGTAATGGGACAACGCGTTCTGCCTCTTGAACGTGTCGGGGTATATGTACCCGGCGGCAGAGCGGCTTATCCTTCGTCGTTGTTGATGGGAGTCGTTCCCGCGCAGGTTGCCGGAGTAAAAGAAATCATTATCACAACCCCGGCCAATTCCGCAGGAAAAGTAAACAACACGATACTGGCCGCAGCATTTGAATTAGGTATAGCAAAAGTGTTCCGCATAGGCGGCGCCCAGGCCGTTGCCGCCATGGCTTATGGAACGGACACTGTACCCCGGGTAGATAAGATTGTCGGACCGGGTAATATATATGTCGCTACGGCCAAAAAGCAGCTTTACGGACAATGCGGAATTGATATGGTCGCGGGTCCCAGTGAAGTCGTGATCATTGCGGATAACTCGGCCAATCCGGAATACGCTGCTGCCGATCTGCTTGCCCAGGCGGAACATGATCCGCTGGCCTCCTCGATACTCATCACCGATTCGGAAAAAACGGCTCTACAGGTGCAGGAACGTGTCACCCGGCAAACAAAATCACTTGAACGTAAAAATATTATCAATCAATCGTTACAGGACTATGGAGCAATTGTTCTTGCCAATTCTTTACCGGAATGTATTGAATATTCAAATTATCTCGCTCCGGAGCATCTTGGTTTGCATGTCGAAAATCCCTGGGATGTTCTGGGTTCGATTACAAATGCCGGCGCGATATTTTTGGGTTCATTTTCTCCCGAAGCCGTGGGTGATTACTGGGCCGGACCAAACCATGTATTACCGACAAACGGTTCGGCGAGATTTTTCAGCCCGTTACGAACAGAGGATTTTACCAAAACAAGCAGTATCGTCTCCTACAGTAAACAGGCATTACGGAAACATGGTCAAAAGATCATTAGCTTTGCAAACAGTGAAGAATTAACCGCACACGCCAATGCAATTAAAGTGAGAATGAGTGATTAAATGGAAAACTATTTTAAAAAATCGGTTTTAAAACTGGATGGTTATATCTCTCCGCCGCAGAAGGAATATCTGGCAAAGCTGAACCAGAATGAAAATCCCTTTGATGTTCCCCAGGAAATAAAAGCAGAATTGTGCAAAGAAGCGGAAAAACTGTCCTGGAACCGGTACCCGGTTAATACGTCGCCGGAATTAAGAAACCAATTGGCTGAATGGCACCATGTCAGGGAAACGCAAATTTTACTGGGCAGCGGCTCTAACCAGATTTTGCAGACATTGCTTTCGGCGGTAATCGAACCGGGTGATAAAGTTATCTATTGCCCGCCCACATTTTCGTTATTTGATTTATACACGGACGTGTACGGCGGCGAATTGATTAAAGTACACCATGCGCCCGGCGGGAAATTCCCGATAAATGAACTTTTACAGGCTGTGGAACAACATAATCCCAAGATTATATTGTTATGTTCACCCAATAATCCGACCGGTTTTGAAATGGAATTACAAGACCTGGAAAGAGTTTGTAAGACCGCGCCCGGGCTTGTTTTTTGGGATGAAGCATACGGAGAATTCAGCGACCAGTCCGCGAAATATTTACTGGATAAATACCGGCAGCTTATTATATCCAGGACTTTTTCCAAAGCATTTAGTCTGGCCGGCTTAAGATTCGGTTATTTTTTGGCGCGTGAGGATATCATTGCTCAGCTCGTCAAGATCAATATTCCATATAATATAAACCTGTTTACGGAAATGGTCGCCATAAGGCTGTTACAAAATCTTTCGTTTATGGAAAAGCATGTCGCTTATATTAAAAATGAAAGGGAACGACTGTATAACCAAATGACGGCAATAGAAGGGATCAAAGTTTTTCCGTCCGCCGCAAATTTTTTATTGTTTAAAAGTACGGATGGTACTAATTTGTTTATGGAACTGAAAAATCGCGGAATTCTTGTCCGTGATGTAAGCGGTTATGACCTGCTGGACGGTTTTCTTCGCGTCAGTATCGGTAGTTATGAGGAAAATAATTTGTTTTTGCATAAGTTAACAGACATATTTGAGGACCAAATATGAGCCGTAAATCACAGCTAAATAGAAAAACCAATGAGACCGACATATCCGTCAAATTAGACATTGACGGAAAAGGGGAAGGTAAAATATCCACCGGTGTTGGTTTTTTTGATCATCTTTTGGACGCGCTGCGCAAACACGGACAGTTTGATATGGATATCAGCGCTATTGGAGATCTGCACATTGACGCTCACCATACCGTGGAAGATACCGGCATTATATTCGGCCAGGCATTTGCAGGGGCCTTGGGCGATTGTTCCGGGATTACCCGCTTCGGTCATGCTTTTTGTCCCCTTGATGAAGCCCTGGCCCGCGCTGTTGTTGATATTAGCGGCAGGGGTTTCCTGCATTTTGAGAATCCCGTTAAAACGGAAAAAGTCGGGCAATTTGACGGTGAACTGTTCCGGGAATTTTTACGCGCGTTTGCCATAAACGCCAAAATCACCCTGCATGTGACATTGCTGTACGGGGAAAATCAACATCATTCGATGGAAGCGATGATCAAGGCCGTTGCCAGGGCGTTGCGAATGGCCGTAACGATTGATAATGAGCTGTCCGGTATACCCTCGACTAAAGGAGTGCTGTAATGATCTATATTGTGGATTACGGTGCAGGTAATTTAAGAAGCGTACAGAAAGCGGTTGAATATAACGGAAATGACGCACAGTTCACATCCAATCCGGATGATATTGATAAAGCGGACAAGATTATTTTTCCCGGAGTCGGCGCTTTCGGTAAAGCCATAGAAAAAATCGACGCCCTGGAACTTCGAACTCCCCTGATCCGCTTTATTGAAACGGGTAAGCCGTTTTTGGGTATTTGTCTGGGTTTACAGCTTTTATTCGAGAACAGCGAGGAGAATCCCGGTATACCCGGACTGGCCGTGTTAAAAGGGTCCGTAAAGCGGTTCTCCGGGGATTTAAAAGTACCCCACCTGGGATGGAACGTATTGATCAGGAAATCGAACAGTACATTGTGGGAGGGTATACCGGCGAACAGTTATTTTTACTTTGCGCATTCCTACTACATATCACCGGTAGAAACAGATATCATCATTGGTGAAAGTGATTACGGATCACATTTTCCGGTGGCCGTGCAGAAAAATAACCTGTATGGATTGCAGTTCCATCCCGAAAAATCACAAAAATTTGGTTTACAGGTACTAAAAAATTTTCTTAACATATAAATGGAGTAAAATTGATCGTATTACCGGCAATAGATTTATTGAACGGCCAGTGTGTCCGTCTACTGCAGGGCGCTGAAAAAACGGCCAAAATTTACAGCAGCGAACCGGCGGCGATGGCGTTAAAATGGCAGGAAATGGGTTCGCAAATCATTCACCTGGTTAACCTTGACGGCGCCTTTGGCCGTGAACTAAAAAACGTGCGGGTCATTAAGGATATTTTATCAACTATAACTATTCCGGTTGAACTGGGTGGCGGAATCCGTTCTTTTGAGGACGCGGAAAACTGGTTAAATTTGGGTGTATCGCGGGTTATTTTCGGCACGGTGGCAATTACATCACCGGAAATAATCGTTCAGTCCGTAAACGAATTTGGCGCCGATAAAGTTATTGTCGGAATCGACGCCAGGCAGGATAAAGTCGCCATTGAAGGGTGGGAAAAGCAAACCAATAAAGACGTTTTTTCATTTGCCAAAGAGATGAAACAGATTGGTATTGAAAGAATAATATATACGGACGTTCACCGTGACGGTCGGTTGTCAGGTCCGAATATTGAAAATACGATAAAACTGGCAAATCAGTGCCGCTGTCGGATCATTGCATCCGGCGGATTTTCGCGGCTCGAGGATTTCCAGGCCCTGTCCGATGCCCGGAGTGAATTTATTGAAGGCGCAATTGTCGGTAAGGCATTATATGAAAATAAACTGGACCTGGAACAATTGAACAGATTATTTCATTAAAGAGAATAAAAATAATATGCTGGCTAAAAGAATAATACCTTGTCTTGATGTTACCGAGGGACGAGTTGTAAAAGGAATAAATTTTTTAAATCTTGTCGACGCGGGCGATCCTGTGGAACAGGCCCGTTATTATGACGAGCATGGAGCGGATGAACTTGTCTTTTTGGATATAACGGCGTCATCCGATAACCGTGAAATTATGCTGGATGTTGTCCGCCGGACTGCCGAACAGGTATTTATGCCGTTAACGGTAGGCGGCGGAGTAAGAACCGCTGAGGATGCGCAGTTGTTATTGAAAAGCGGCGCCGATAAAGTGACAATGAACACGGCCGCTGTTTTTAATCCGGATTTAATTAAAGAATGCGCCGACCGTTTCGGCAGCCAGGCGACCGTACTCGCGATAGATGCCAAAAAAAAAGATGACCGCTCATGGCAGGTATATGTTTATGGCGGCAGAAAACCGGTCGACCGCGACGCCCTCGAATGGGCGCAGGAAGCCGAAGAGATCGGAGCCGGGGAAATCCTGCTAACATCGATGGACAGGGACGGGACCAAAATCGGTTTTGACATTGATTTAACCCGAACGATTTCCAGAGCAGTGTCCATTCCGGTCATCGCTTCGGGCGGTTGCGGTGAATTGAAACATTTTAGTCAGGTTTTTACAGATGGATACGCGGACGCCGCTCTTGCCGCTTCCATATTTCACTACAGGGAAAACTCGATACGGGAAGTTAAGGATTATTTACTGGAAAGGAATATTCATGTCAGAAATTGAAAATGTCGGTTTAGAAGATTTTATCGCCAAATTAAAATATGATGAAAAAGGATTAATCCCCGCTGTCATTCAGGATAAAGCAGACAATACCGTTTTGATGCTCGGATATATGAATAGAGAGAGTTTAAAATTGACCCTTGAAAAAAAGATGGTCACGTTTTGGAGCCGATCACGTCAGAAATACTGGACAAAAGGTGAAACATCCGGGAATTTTCTGGAACTCGTCAGTATGTATACCGATTGCGATGCGGATACATTATTGATAAAAGCAACACCCAAAGGTCCGACATGTCATACGGGAAAACGTTCCTGTTTTTCATGGAAACTTTTACACACAAAGGCAGATAAATGAAAGAAAATCATATTGTCAAAAATCGTATTACACCTCCCGGCTTTTCCCCCATTAAATTGCATTTTTTTATATATAGTGTTATTTTAATATTTTTTTTCAATAAACCTGTTAACGGACAGATATTCTTTCGGGAAACAACATTTAATGAGTTCAATTACCCGAGTGGTATTTTGGATACTGATTTTGTCGATTATTTATTAAAAAGGGAAAAATTAAAATTCCCCAAAGCCAGAACCATGCATATCGTCAGTTATTTAACCGAGGATGATCCGAGAACGGTTGTGGCTTATTACTCCCGTTTATGCGGCCAAAGATTTTATAAACTCGGTGACCGCCTTATCTATGCCTTTTCCGAAATAAACAAGTTGTCGGCAAGTCGTATTGAAATCTATCCTGTAAAGAATCCCCGTTTGGCCAATAATTTTTGGCCGACGCGTATCGATTTGTTTCTCATCAGTTACCCGGTGGCCGTAGGTGCATCTGAAAATTTCAATCGTACACTTGATGATTTAAAAGCAAAGGCCGGCTCATTAACCTATGAAGGTGAGTTGCGGGAAGATATTGCACAATTGGAAATAGAAGAATTGGGTCCCGATGCAGAAGTGTTCGTCATAGCCACCGACAACTCTTTTGAAAAAGTTCATGCATTTTTCCGGCGCAGATATGGCCGGGTCAGGGTCATTCCCGCTATGGATGGTAATGTATCTATGCGTGATTTTGATCTGGACGCAACCCGGGCGGCCGGTTTAAATCGCAAGGATACTGAACTCTATATCCGTGTCGAAGAGAATCCCATAATTATTGACCGCAGCGGTAATTCGCAGGTTTATCACGGGTATACATTTATTAAATATATTTTTTGGCACAATGTTGATGAAGAATAAATGAACGGGGGGACCAATATCTATACTAAAAGTCTTTCAAAGATTAAAAACCACTTGCAATTACGCCTTCTTTTTTCTAATATTCAAAATCTGATTTCTGTCTCTAAGATTTATATCTTTTGAATGATTATTAAATAAACGATTTTATTTTTTAAAAGATAAATTTGTAGGATTCCTGTTATGGAAATATCACAAATTGATTCAACAATAACTGCCGAATCCGCTGTTACCGGCTTGCAATGGATACACATGAATAATACAATTTCATTAATTGCTTTAACGTTGGGGATTTCTATTTTTGTTATTTCTTATTTTGCGGGTGGGAAAGAAAATAAAAGCCGGCTTGTATTTAGTGTTTTGTTTGCACTCCTGATCGGTTTTTTTTCCATGCCGCTCGTGATTAAAGCGGCGCATTGGTTGGGGATAATGGAAAGTAATTTTGGCATAGTTTTCGTGGTTACTGTTGTCATGTTGTTTGTCGCTTGTATTGCGGCCAATTTATATGAAATCGTAACCGTAACCGCAAGAGAAGCACGGCCCCCGAAATAATAATATACTCTCTTTATTCTTTTTTGTGCTTGCATTTTTATTAATAAAGTAATATATTTTTAGCCTATGTACGAAATGAATTTAACATATAATTCTAAGGATAGAAATGCTTAAACCAAGAAAGCGGATAACCAAAAAAACTCTAAAAGAGGATAAGCTGGTCACGTTTTATTTTAAAGCGCAAACGTGGATCAACGAAAATTCAAAAACTATATTCATAAGCGCTGCAGCCATAGTTATTATAATCGCTGCGGCATTTTTATATAACAACTCTAAAATAAAATCCGAATCGGCCGCCAGTGTTGAATTAGCCAGGGCAGTCAGTGCATTTCAGGAAAATGATATACAAAAAGCGCTGCCATTACTTAACGATATCGTTGAAAATTATGGTAATACAAGAAGCGGAAAACTTGCTCTATATTACCTGGCAAACAGTTTTTTCAAAAATGGTGACTATGAAAACGCATTGAAAAATTTTAAAAAATTTTCATCAAGTTTCAGTGGCGATGAATTGATCAAATCTTCGGCTATGGCAGGTATTGCGGCCTGTTATGAGCAGCAAGGCGATTATATTCAGGCGGCCAATCAGTATGAAAAAACCGCTGACAAATTTACAAAAACTTTCAAGGCCCCTACTTATCTGGTAAAAGCGGCACGATGCTATAACCTGGCCCAAAATTCTGAAAAAGCGAAAGCGCTTTTGGATAAAATAATTGAGCAATATCCGGAATCTAAAGAAAAAGATGAAGCTATCTTATTAAAAGCCATGATTTAAGACTGATTTAAAATAGAAAATTCTTGCATTTTCTTGGTTAATTTGCTATATTGTTTAATTAAGTGGGCCCAATGGGCCCACTTTTTTGTTGTAAATGGTAATAAAAGTGAATGATATAGAAAAAATAAAAACAATAGTTCTATCCGTATTGGATGAACTGGGAATTGAACTTGTTGATATTTTGTTGCAGGGAAATAACCGGAAAAAAGTGTTACGGGTATACGTACATGAAGAAGGTGGAATAACATTAGACCGATGTGTCAGGGTCAGCCGAATGATATCGGATTTACTTGATCGTGATGACATAATTACAGGTAGATATACTCTTGAAGTATCATCACCCGGCCTTGATCGTCCTTTAAAATCCGCCAGGGATTTTGAGCGGAATACCGGCGAAAAAGTCAAGGCCATTATAAAGATTGAGGGACAGGAGAAAGAAATAACAGGCAGGATCAACGAGGTCAAAGAAAATAACATATATTTACTAAATGAGGATGAGGAAATTATCACATTTGAACTTGTCAATTTACAATCAGCTAAAATTTTTGTTGAATTTTAGTCAATACTTAACAGGTATAAAACATGAAAAGTGAAATTGTTACAGCTTTTGGTGCTTTAATAAAAGAAAAAAATGTTGAAAAGGAAGTTTTAACCAAAATTATGGAAGAAATTTTCCTGTCGATGATTAAAAAGAAATTCGGAACCTCGGATAACTTTGATGTTTTTGTAAATATGGAAAAAGGTGAAATTGAAATTTATCAAAGTAAAACCATCGTCGAGCAGGTTACGGATGAAGTCACTGAAATTGATCTGGAGACCGCTCAAAAAGCCGAACCTGACCTTGAACTGGGTGATGAATTTCTGGAAATTATTGACCCGTCAACATTTGGCAGGCGGCTGATCATTTCCGCAAAACAAAATCTGAACCAACGCATTAAAGAAGTTGAAAAAGAGCTTATTTACGATGAATTTAAAAACCGTGTTGGCGAAGTATTGAGCGGCGAGATCAGACAACTGAACCGTGACGAAATATTTTTAATCGCTGAAAATACGGAAGTGATCCTGCCAAAGTCCGAGCAAATACCCAATGAAAAATATCGCCGCGGCGAATCGATAAGAGCCGTTATTAAAGCTGTTAACAAGTCTTCACGTGGCCCTGAAATTATTGTTTCCAGAGCCGATGCCATGTTCCTGACCCGATTATTCGAACTCGAAGTACCGGAAATTTATGAAGGAATTATCGAGATAAAGGCAATTAACCGGGAAGCCGGCGAACGGACCAAAATAGCCGTATATTCCAATGATAAGCGAATTGATGCGGTTGGCGCTTGTGTCGGTATGAAAGGTATGAGAATTCAGGCAATCGTCAAGGAACTGAATAATGAGAAAATTGACATTATTAACTGGAGCAGCGAGCCGGAAATATTCATCACCCGTGCGCTCAGCCCGGCAAAACCAAAACGTATTATTATTGATGAAGAAGGACATAAAGTTATCGCGGTCCTGAGTGATGAACAAATTTCATTGGCAATCGGCAAAGGCGGACAGAACAGACGTCTTGCTTCAAAAATTACCGGCTATGACATTCAAACTGTTCGCGAAGAAGAATATAAGGATATTATTGAATCCGAAAGCGGTCTTGATTTACCTTTATCGGAAGCCGAGGGTATTTCGGGTAAACTTAAAAATACATTATTATTAGGAGGTTTTGAGACAATAAGAGATGTTGTTGAAGCGGATATTGAAGAATTGGTAGAATTGCCTGGTATCGGCCAGAAAACGGCGGAAAAGATCAAGGAATCTCTGGAAATATCCACTGATGAAAATGCAAGTTCATAAAAAATTATTAATTATTATTTGCCATAAAAAAGTTGGGAGTTAATTTTTTGGCTGTTAAAAAAAGAGTTTTTCAGGTTGCGAGAGAATTCAATATTTCAAATGAAGCCTTAATTGCTTTTCTTACAGGCCTGAATTATGATATTCGAAATCATATGAGTCCCCTGACAGATGAAGCCTATCAGCAAGCAGAGGAAAAGTACAGGGAAAAGTCTGTCCCGGAAAAAGTGGATGAAGAATATGAATTCAGGAAAAAGTTACGGGATAAACAGGCAATTGAGCAAAAGAAGACATTAGAGGCCAAGGAGAATTTAGAACGCAGAATTCGTTTTGCGCGGGAATTGGCCGAAGAAAAGCCAAAACTCCAACAAAAAAGAGCTGCCGTTGTTACTCCCGAAGTGAAACCTGCTGAAGAAAAGAAAATTGAACAGCTTCCGGTAGTTCCCGAACAGGAACAGGTTAAATCCAAACGTCCGCGAAAAAAACTGAGAATTGTAGAAATACCCCCGGAAGCGACAGAAACGCGCGCCAAACCCAAAGAAGAAGTCAAACCGGAGACGACCAAACCATTCCGCAAAAGGGAGAAACCGAAGAAACCGCATCATGTTGAAGAAGCGGTTACTAAAGAGAAGGCAGAAGGAAAGGCCGTTTTTGGAGAAGAAACCGAAACCCATAGAAGGAAAAAACGGAAAGAGTACGTCAAATTAAAAGGCGCCGAAAAGGAAAAAATATCGGATGAAAAGGGTCTTGCTCTTAAGAAAAAATCCAAAAGAAAGAAAAAACGCAAACCGGTATTTGATGAAGAGGAAATTCAGGAGAATATTCGTCAGACTCTTGCCTCAATTGAAGATACAGCGCGTTCAAAAAAGAAAAGACGACGTGTGCAGGTCGATTCTGAAGAGATGGTTGAAGAAATTCCGGTTATCCGCGTTAGTGAATTTATGTCGTTAAATGAACTTGCAAAATTGATGGATATAGAAGCTTCGGAAGTTATTAAGAAAAGTATGGAACAGGGGATGATGGTTTCAATTAACCAACGTCTCGATATGGATTCCATTACTTTGCTGGCTTCCGAATACGGATATGAGATCGAGGCACTGTCCGAATTCGGTGAAGATATATTAGAGCTGATGGATGAAAAAGATGATGAAAAGAGTTTATCCAGCCGTCCACCCGTTGTTACCATCATGGGTCATGTTGATCATGGTAAAACATCGCTATTGGATTATTTCCGCAAAAGTAATATTATTGCCGGAGAATCGGGCGGAATCACTCAGCATATCGGCGCCTATGAGGTTAAACTGGACGGGAAAGCCGTTACATTTCTGGATACACCCGGTCACGAAGCATTTACCGCCATGCGGGCACGCGGCGCGCAGGTTACCGATATTGTCATCCTTGTTGTTGCCGCTGATGATAATGTGCGGCCGCAGACAATCGAGGCGATCAGTCATGCCAAAGCCGCCGGCGTCCCCATAATTGTGGCAATAAATAAAATTGACAAGCCCAATGCAAATCCTGATATAATTCGAAAACAACTGTCCGAGCATAATGTTCTGGTAGAACAGTGGGGTGGGAAATATCAGAGTGTTGAAATATCTGCCAAAACCGGTCAGGCGGTCGATCAATTACTTGAAATGATCCTCTTGGAGGCCGAAATTCTGGATTTGAAAGCCAATCCCGATCGTAAAGCCAAGGGAGTTGTTATCGAATCCAGACTTGACAAAGGCAAGGGAGTTGTATCCTCGGTACTGGTACAAAATGGAACCCTGCATACCGGTGATCCCTTTATTGCCGGTTCCTACAGCGGTAAAGTTCGATCCATGCTCGATGAGCGGGGTAAACGTGTGAAATCCGCCGGACCGTCGGTTCCCGTACAGGTACTCGGCTGTGACGGGCTCCCGCAGGCCGGTGATTCATTCCTGGTGTTAGATACTGAAAAGGATACCAAAGAAATCAGCCAAAAACGTCAATTATTGAATCGTGAACATGAACACTGGCGAAACCGGCCGCGAACTCTGGATGAAATTTCAAAACAAATCAAAAAAGGCCAGGTTCAGCAGTTATCCGTTGTTATCAAAGCTGACGTCGACGGATCGATTGAAGCCATTACCGATTCTTTATTGAAACTGTCAACCGATGAAGTGTCGGTTAATGTCATTCATAAAAATGTCGGCGCGATTTCCGAATCGGATGTCTTGTTGGCTTCCGCTTCCGGTGCAATTATCATCGGCTTTAACGTTCGGCCAACTACCAAAGCGCGTGAACTGGCGGGCAGGGAAAAAGTGGATATTCGATCTTACGAAGTTATTTATGATATATTAGATGATGTCAAATCAGCTCTGGAAGGATTCCTCGAACCGACTATTACCGAGGAAATTGTCGGGACTGTTGAAGTCAGGCAAACCTTCAAAGTACCTAAAATTGGCACCATAGCCGGATGCTATGTGGTTTCGGGTAAAGTAAACCGCAACAATAAAATTAAATTATACCGTGATGACAGATTGGTCCATGACGGCAAAATATCCTCTTTAAAACGATTTAAGGAAGATACCAAAGAAGTTAATGCCGGATTTGAATGCGGTATTGGTGTTGAAGGATATGATGATATTAAAGTCAATGATATTATTGAAATTTATGAATTAAAGGAAACCAAACGTTCTTTGTAAATTAAAAGTCATTTTCATTATGCTTGTTGGATTGTTACAAATAGATTTGTTTATCGGGCACAGCGATTCCCTGAAAGCCAAACGATTTGTGTTAAACAGTATTAAAGATCGTATTAAAAATAAATTTAATGTATCTATCGCCGAGGTTGACAATAATGATAAATGGCAGCGCGCTACTTTGGGATTGGCAATGGTGGCAAATGAAAAAAAAATTTTAGAACAGGCATTAACAAAGATCTTAAATTTTATTGATAATTACGATGAGGTCGAGATAATCGATCAACAATTTGAAATTATATAAGTTAACCTATGAAACATTATAAACGATCCGATAGAGTGGCAGCACTTTTAAAAGAAGAAATCAGCCGGATTATTTTGCAGGAATTACATGTCACACAATCCGGTTTTATTACAATAACCAAAGTAAGAGTATCGGAAGATGTTCGCCACGCGAAAATATACTATAGCGTATTGGGAGATACCGAGAAAAGAGATAAAGTAAAAGAGGCTCTCGAGAAAGCAAAAGGTTTTATTCGCGGCGAATTAGGACATCGGATCAAAATAAGGTTTGTTCCGACCATTGATTTTTTCTATGATGATTCGGCTGAATATGCGGAACATATCGAATTGTTGCTTCACAGGATTAAACAGGAAGATTCAACTAAAGAGATTTAGTGTATTTTTCAATGGATGTATTAAATGAAAGACCGGATTTAGTACTCAATATTCGAAAACCCATTGGCTGGACATCATTTGATGTTATACGTTTTGTTAAACATAGATATCATGGTTTAAAAATAGGGCACGCCGGAACCCTGGACCCATTTGCGGATGGTGTTTTACTTGTTTGTGTCGGAAAGGCTACCAAAAGAGTTGCAGATTTAATGAATGAAGAAAAGGAATATAACGCCACAATTCGACTGGGTTTTGAGACCGATTCATTGGATTTGCCGGGTCAAATTATTAATACTTCTGATGTTCCTATAATAACTGATAATGATATCAAAAAGATAAAGGAAAAATTTACAGGAGTAATCGAACAAATTCCCCCGGCTTTTTCCGCTCTCAAAGATAATGGGATACGGGCCTATCACAAAGCCAGAAAAGGCGGAGAGGTAAATTTAAAAACGAGAAAAATAAATCTGTACAAATTGGATTTAAAAGTTCTACGCGAAAATTTCCTGTCATTACATGTAATTTGTTCAAAAGGTACTTATATACGTTCCCTGGCGCGTGATATTGCGTTGAACCTTGGAACCGTTGGCTATGTGCAGACATTAACTCGGCTACGAATCGGTTCCTATAACATTCAATCATCAGTAGAAATAAATGAAATATTTGATCTTTTACCTGAAAAAAATTAAAACTGGAATAGATAGTTTTGGAAACATTTTGGGATTTTAATAATATATATCCGAAATCCGATAGTATTTTGACAGTCGGCACGTTTGATGGTATTCATCTGGGACATATTGAAATTATTAAAGAACTTGTACTGCGGGTAAAAAAGAGTAAAGCCAAATCCACATTGGTCACTTTTGAACCACACCCGGGCCTTGTAATTGGCAAAAGAGGGCCAACGCCTCTTGCTTTGCTGACTACAATAGAAGAAAAAATTGATGTCCTGGCATCTATTGGATTGGAAAGACTGGTGATTACAAATTTCACCGGTTCATTTGCTTCCATGACGGCGGAGGAATTTGTACAAAATATTTTAATCAACAAGTTAAATATGAAACAAATTGTGATCGGGCATGATCATTCATTTGGTAAAGACAGGAAGGGTGATTTTAACCTGCTGGTAGAACTGGGTAAGAAGTATAATTTTGAAGTCGATGCGATCGATCCAATCCGTGTAAATAATGAAATTGTAAGCAGTACCAAAATAAGAAATTTATTGTTTAATGGTGAAATACAAAAAGCGAATGAAATTATCGGTAGAAATTATTCTATACGCGGCCAGGTTGTTAAAGGCGACGGCCGCGGCCGTGAATTGGGTTTCCCGACCGCCAACATCCGGTCTTATTCGCAATACAAGCTGATTCCCAAAGAGGGTGTATACGCCACCAAAATTAAGATAAATAACAAAGTATTTAATTCGGTAACTTATATTGGGCCACGCCCGACTTTTAATTTAAATCAAAAAGTGATCGAAGTTCATATAGATAAATTTGATAAAGAAATTTATAATAAAGAGGTTGAATTATATTTTACACATTTTATTCGCGAGGA
The DNA here is from genome assembly GCA_016934825.1 of Candidatus Zhuqueibacterota bacterium. Lineage (GTDB taxonomy): Bacteria > Zhuqueibacterota > Zhuqueibacteria > Residuimicrobiales > Krinioviventaceae > Fontivivens. The sequence goes on along the minus strand of JAFGSB010000017.1, from coordinate 18,083 downwards.
CAAAAAATTTAAAACAAAATCCGAGCTTGTTCCGCAAATACAATCAGATAAAAATGACGCAATGAAAATTTTGAATCGAATATAATTAAATTATTTCGGAGGATTTAATGCCAATTACCAAAGAGCAGAAACAAAAACTGGTGGAAGAATTCGGCGAAAATAGCGCTGATACGGGCAATACAGAAGCCCAAATTGCTATTTTAACTGCAAGAATAAACGATTTAACCAAACACTTTCAAACGCATTCAAAAGATCATCATTCTCGTCGTGGACTGCTGAAAATGGTAGGTAAACGGCGAAGACTTTTGGATTACTTGAAAAATAAAGAAATAGAAAAATACCGCAATCTTATTAAAAAACTTGGCATTAGACGTTAAGGAACTTTATTTGTTCTTTATCGTTGAAGTTATGTTTAACGAGATAGAATTACATCGAATCGATTAATTGAAAGGAGGATCTGCTATGATCGATGTGAAGCAGGTAACCCGCTATTTCGGTCAGGTTGCTGCGGTGACTGATATCTCTTTTCAAGTTGAAAAAGGAGAAATTATAGGCTTTTTAGGCCCTAATGCCGCTGGTAAAACCACAACGATGCGGGTTTTAACAACCTATTTACCCGCCACATCCGGTACCGCAACCATCGCCGGATTTGACGTGCACGAACAGTCTATGGAGGTAAGGAAACGAATTGGTTATTTGCCTGAAAATCCCCCTTTGTATCAGGAAATGCGGGTTCGTGATTATTTGAATTTTGTGGCTAAGATTAAAGGCATTGAATCAAAAAATATGTCTACTGCCGTGGGCGAGGCCATGGAAAAAACAGCGATTACGGATGTTAAAACACGGGTCATTAAACACTTGTCCAAGGGTTATAAGCAGCGTGTAGGGCTTGCTCAGGCTATTGTTCATAATCCTGAGGTATTGGTACTTGATGAACCCACTGTGGGGCTTGATCCCAAACAGATCATTGAAGTACGTGAACTAATAAAAGGATTGGCCGGAGATCATACTATTATTCTCAGTACACATATTTTGCCCGAAGTGAGTATGACATGTGAGCGTGTTGTCATTATTGATAAGGGTAAAGTGGTTGCGGAAGATACTCCGGAAAATTTAACCAAAAACCTATCGGGCTCTCAACAATTAACCCTGTCCATTGGCGGGCCTGTAAAGGAAATTAAGGAGAATCTGTTAAAAATTAAAGGTGTCGAATCCGTTACGGCTAAAGAAAATGTCAATAATGATTCTTCTACTCTGATTATTGAAAGTAAGGGTAAGGATGAAATCCGTCCGATCATCGCAAAAGCAATTGTAGAGAAAGGATGGTCCTTGTATGAAATGAAATCAAGAGACATGAGTTTGGAAGATGTCTTTTTACATTTAACGACAAAAGAGGAGGGGCCGGTACAATGAGAAACTATTTAGCAATAGTTGAGCGAGAACTAAAATCATATTTCTCCTCTCCGATAGCCTACGTCGTAATTGGATTATTTTTATTATTATCAGGAGTATTCTTTTATCTGATCATTTCTAATTTTGTACAAATGTGTATGCGAGCCGATATGCAGGCCCAATATTATCGTATGGCTCCACCAAAACTTAATGTGAATTTAATGGCAATTCGGCCGATTTTACATAATATGAGTTTATTCGCGTTGTTTTTCCTGCCCCTGGTTACAATGCGTTTGTATTCCGATGAGAAAAGATCAGGAACCATTGAATTGTTGTCAACGTCGCCCTTGACTAATTTTCAGAGTATATTCGGAAAGTTTACGGCTGGCGGTCTGCTGTTCCTGATTATGCTTGCATCCACGTTTATTTATATTATTCTATTATTTATTTATGGCAACCCGGAATTGGGTCCGGTTTTGACGGGTTATCTTGGTTTGTTTTTATTAGGATTGTCTTATATATCATTCGGGGTCTTTTTTTCGACGTTGACGGACAATCAGATTGTTGCCGCAATCAGTACCGTCACATTCATCCTTATTTTCTGGGCTATCGGCTGGGTGTCCGGCTTTGTCAGCCCGGCAGTCGGTAAAGTTTTATCAAATTTTTCATTGATCGAACATTTTGATGATTTTGCCAAAGGTGTTCTTGACACAAAGCATATCATTTTTTATTTGAGTTTTATTACTATGGGATTATTCCTGTCATTTGTTTCTATTGAATCTTCAAGATGGAGGGGCAGATGATGAAAAAATACGCACAATATCTTGGCTGGGCCGGATTGGGTTTAGTCCTTTTAGGTCTTATTATTTATTCAATTAATTTGATTTTAACGACGTTAACAATTATTGTTCTTATAGCAGGCGTACTGTTGCTCATCGCTTTTATTGTGTTGCGTTTTAATAATATAAAAGCGGGTCTGTCCAGCAGGTCCACCAAATTCGGTACCAATGCAACATTTATGATCCTGTTTTTACTGGGTATTCTGGTCGTGATTAATATTATTTTTTCCAGATTTTCCTATCGAGCGGATTTAACATCCGCCAAGGTTTTCAGTCTGGCCGAACAAACCCGCAAGGTTCTTAAAAATTTGGATAAAGATGTTAAACTTGTCGGTTTTTTCAAAACCGGGGAAGAATTGCAGGTGAGTGAGTTATTAAACGAATATTCTCATTATTCCCCCAAATTCAAATATGAATTTGTTGATCCGGACAAAAAGCCGGGCCTGGCAAAAAAATATAACATCAAAACCTACGGGACAATTCTGCTGGAATGTCAGGGCAAAGAGGAAAAGATCAATAAATCAACGGAGGAAGATATAACTAATGCCCTGATCTCCGTTACCCGCGAAGGAGTTAAAAAAATCTACTTTACCACCGGTCATGGGGAAAGAGATATTGACAACTCTGAACAGAGCGGCTATAGTACGGCAAAACAATCGATTACGGATGAAAACTATGAAATCGATAAAATATTACTTGCCAATCCGCAGGATTCCATTCCCTCCGATTGTTCGGTACTGGTCGTTGCCGGCCCCCAATCGGATCTTTTTGATTTTGAAAGGGAAAAAATTGAAAAGTATTTGAATAAAGGCGGTAAGGTATTATTTTTACTGGATACAGATACCCCGGAAAGTTATGTGAATTATCTGAATAACTGGGGCTTTGATATTGGTCATGATATTGTTGTTGATGCCTCCGGTATCGGCCAGTTGTTTGGCGCAGGACCGACAATACCCATTGTTTCGCAGTATGAGACTCACGCGATATCAAAAGATTTTAATGTCATGACTTTTTTCCCGGAAGCAAGATCGGTATCTAAATCTGATAATGTTCCGGCTGGTCTGACTTTTACTGAAATTGCCAAAACAAGTCCCCGCAGTTGGGCGGAAACAAGTTCGTTAACTACCGGACAAATCACTTTTAACGATGGTTTGGACAAAATGGGGCCGATATCGGTTTTTGCGGTTGCTGAAAAAGATGCTGCAAATCCGGTTACCAAAGAAGATCAATATGATCTTGGCGTCGGGCAGATAAAAACAAGAGTGGCTGTTTTTGGCGATGCTGATTTTGCCGGTAATTCGTATATTAAAGTTCAGGGCAATAACGATTTATTCATGAATACAATAAGCTGGTTAGCCGAAGAAGAGGATTTGATTTCCGTCCGCCCGCGTGATCCGGAAGACCGCAGGCTAAATTTATCAAAGAAACAATCGAGGATTATTTTGTATTTGGGTGTTTTATTCCTCCCGGTATTGATCTTCGTGACCGGTATTGTTGTTTATGTAAAACGTAAATAAGTATATTGAATCAGGGCTTTCATTTCGAAAGCCCTGATGTTATTTATATGGTAAATAGTGTGTAGCAGCAAGAAATTATAAGGAGTATGATTAAAATGAATTTCCGTACGACTATAATTATGGCACTTATTTTTGTTTTAGGTCTTGCGGCCGTACTATTAGTAAACAAACGTGATGAAAAGAAAGCGGAAACAACAGAGATAGAAGGCAAACTGCTGAATATCGATAAAAATAAAGTTAATGAAATTAAATTACAACCGGCAGATATTCATATCGTTAAGGATGGAGAAACCTGGAAAATCGTTTCCCCGGTTGAAACGGAAGGTGATAAAAGTTCAATCGACGGTTTAATCAATATGTTTGATTGGGTAAAAGTGGAACGGGTTGTATCGTCCGATCCGGCTGATTATACAGATTTTGGACTTGTACCGGGTTACGGTAAGATGATCATTTCCAGTGACAGCACGACCGATACACTTTATGTTGGTGATAAAAATCCCACCGGTTCTTTTGTTTTCGCACGGAGAAGCGGTTCTGCTGATGTTTTTGTTACAACAACGTCTTTGCAGACAAATATTGAAAAAAAACTGTTTGATTTACGGAATAAAAAAGTTCTTTCTTTTGAAACAAATGATGTAAAAGAATTGTTATTAAACACGAAAAGGGTGAAAATTAATCTTGCCAAAACCGGAAGTGTTTGGAATATGACTTTTCCCGGCGATTATAAGGCGGATAATGCTGAAGTGAATAAAATAACCAGCCGCCTGAACAGCGAGAATGTCAAGGAATTTGTCGATGAGACCCCGGTTAATTTGCAAAAATATGGCCTGCTGAATCCCGCTGTCAAAGTGGAACTGTTTTTAGGAGAAAACAAGGCAAAAAAGACCCTTCTCATCGGCAGAGCTGATGGCGATAAATATTTTGCAAAGGATGAGTCACGAAATCCGGTTTTTCTGGTTGATTCTGCTTTTGTCAATATATTCAATATATCTGTTTTTGATCTGCGGAATAAAGATGTTGCCGATTTTGAGCCGACGAGCGCAGACCGTCTGGAATTAAATTATTCCGGTATGACGGTTGTTTGTGAAAAGGATACGGCTGATAACTGGTTCGTTGTTGCTCCTGACAGCGGTAAAGCCCAAAATTTTAAGATTTCCTCGATTATCAGACAGGTATCCGGATTAAAGGTGGAAGAGTTTGTAACTGACTCTCCCGGATCATTAGGTACTTATGGATTATCAAGACCTGAAGTTACATGTAAAATTTACAATAATGATCAATTATTAACAGAGTTATTATTAGGAAAAGAAAAGAACGATAAAATTTATGTAAAAACTACTGATGTAAAATCAGTTTATCTTGTTAAAAAAGATATAATAGAAGAACTCAAACCGAAGCTTGAAGATATACTTGAAGTAAAACAGCAAGAAACATCAATCGGAACGGAAAATTAGCAGAATAATTAAATTAAAATGTAAAGTTGCTATTGTTGGTTTTTTGTTAAATATCGAGTTGGGTGTTAAATTTATTTTATAATTGGAGGTATAATGGTTCATCGGAAAGAAAGTGAACTAAACGGACAAAAATTTATAATTGAAACCGGTAAACTTGCCAAACAGGCAAATGGTTCTGCCTGGATTCAGCTTGGTGAAACGATTGTGCTGGCTACGGCTGTCTGCGCAAAAGAGGCCGCTGAAAATCAGGATTTTTTCCCTTTATCGGTAGATTACCGGGAAAAAGCCTACGCTATCGGCAAAATCCCGGGTGGTTTTTTAAAGAGAGAGGGAAGACCGACAGATTCCGAGATTCTTAACGCCCGACTTGTTGACCGCCCGATACGCCCTTTGTTTCCCAAAGAGTTTAGGAATGAAGTTCAAGTTATGATTACCGTTTTATCCGCCGACAGGATTAACGACGCGGATGTTTTGGGAATAACCGGCGCATCGATCGCTTTATGTTTATCCGATATCCCTTTTGAAGGGCCGATTGCCGGCGCCCGGATTGGACGGGTTAACGGAGAATTTGTTTTAAACCCGACTTTTGAGCAAAAAGCTTCAAGCGACATTGACCTCATTATTGCCGCTTCCGAAGACTCTATTCTTATGGTAGAGGGTGAAGCTCAGGAAATTTCGGAAGAAGATATGTTGAATGCGCTGATATTCGGTCATGAACAGATTCAGACAATTATCTCATTGCAAAAAGAACTTATTACCGAACTTGGAAAACCCAAACTGGAACTTCCCGAAGCCGAAGATATATCGGAACTGGAAGCAAAGGTGAACGAATTAAGCAAAGAAAAATTATCTGAATGTATCAGCATTCCCGAAAAGGAACAGCGCCACAAGGGTCTTGACGAGCTTGTAAAAAGTATCCAGGAACAGCTGGCCGAAGAATTTCCGGAAAAGGAAATGGATATCGCCATGATATTTCATGACCTGGAAAAACAATTAATGAGATCAATGGTACTGGAAGAAGGTAAACGTTTGGACGGCAGGGGTTTAAACGATATACGCGAAATTTATATTGAAACCGGATTATTGCCGAGGGTTCATGGTTCCGCGCTTTTTCAGCGGGGACAAACACAGGCGCTTGCCACTTCGACATTGGGTACAAAGATCGATGAGCAGCGAATCGAAGGCCTTGAGGGTGATTTTTGGAAGAATTATATGCTACACTATAATTTTCCGCCCTTCTGTACCGGAGAAGTCAAACCGATTCGAGGCGTCAGCAGGAGGGAAGTTGGTCACGGAAATCTGGCTGAACGGGCTATCAAAGCGGTTATTCCTAATGATAATTCTTTTCCTTATACGCTCAGAATTGTTTCGGACGTGCTGGAATCCAACGGATCATCTTCAATGGCCACTGTGTGCGCGGGTTCATTATCCTTAATGGATGCCGGTGTTCCCATTAAAAGTCCGGTTGCGGGAATTGCTATGGGATTGGTCAAAGAAGAGGATAAATTGGCGATATTAACCGACATACTCGGAGACGAGGACCATATGGGCGATATGGATTTTAAAGTCGCCGGTACCCGTGATGGTATCACGGCATGTCAGATGGATATAAAAATCAAAGGTATCTCCCCGGAAATCATGAGAGAAGCCCTGGCGCGTGCACTTGATGCCCGTTTATTTATTTTGGATAAAATGGCAAGTGTGCTCCCGGAACCGCGAAAAGAACTTTCCACACATGCGCCGCGTATTTTAACCTACAAGATTTCCAATGATTTAATTGGCAGTGTTATTGGTCCCGGAGGTAAAACCATACGGGAAATTACCGAAAAAACCGGCGCTACCATAAATATTGATGATGATGGCACGATAACGATCGCATCCGTTATTGCCGAAAACGGTGAGAACGCCTTGCAGTGGATTAAAAATTTAACCGCTGAACCGGAGGTCGGCAAAATTTATGATGGCAAAGTGAAAAAGATCATGAATTTTGGTGCATTTATTGAAATTTTACCCGGTAAAGAAGGTCTTTTGCATATCTCACAAATTGATAACAAACGTGTTGAACGCGTTGAAGATGTTCTTAAAGTTGGTGATCCGGTTCAGGTCAAATTATTACGATTTGAATCTGATGGGAAAATGGTACTCAGTCGGAAAGTATTATTAAACCAGGAATAAGTTTTTTATAGTGTCTTGTCAAATATGGCAGTTTTAGAAAGTTTTGATATTAATAATCATGTAGTTAAAACAACATTGGAAAATGGCATTCGAGTCGTTACCGAACGAATGCCATTTGTTCGCTCCGTATCCGTTGGCGCCTGGGTTTTGGTCGGCTCAAGTAATGAGACGCCCGTGAATAATGGTATTTCACATTTTCTGGAACATATGCTGTTCAAAGGTACTCAAACCAGAACGGCTATGGAAATCGCCCAAAGTCTTGAATCTCTGGGGGGCAGTATTAACGCATCAACAGGCAAGGAAATAAGCCTTTATAATGCCCATGTGTTGGATGAAAATATTGAGATTGCCGTTGATGTTTTGGCGGATATATTACAAAATTCTACTCTTGCCAAAGACGATCTGGACCTTGAAAAACATGTGATTTTGGCGGAGATTAATCATGCGAAAGAGGACCCCGAAGAACTTTTGCTGGATCATTTTTATCAGAATTTGTTTTATAACCATCCCCTGGGTTATTTTATTTACGGTACTCCAGAAATAGTGACAAATTTAGAGACTTTAGATTTACGAGATTATCTGGAGTCGGAATATACACCATCTCGAATGGTTATTGCCGCGGCCGGCAACATTCATCATGACCGGTTTGTGGAAATGGTGAGTAAAGCATTTAAGCAAGATAATAATCATCCTAATGTTCCTGTCTGCAAATTTGATTCTCCACCTAAAATTGATCATTCTGTTTTTGAACTTGAATCCATACATCAGGGCCACATTTGCACGGGTGTGCGTACGTTCGGGTATAACGATGAGCGAAAATACGCTTTAATCATGTTGGACATTTTATTGGGCGGCGGAATGAGTTCGAGACTGTTTCAAAATATACGTGAAAAATATGGTTTTGCTTATAATGTGTACAGTTTTACCGATATCATGTTTCAGACCGGTGTTTTCGGTGTTTATATGGCTTGCGCAAAAGATAAAATCGAAAAATCTATCGAATTGATAAATTTGGAATTTAATAAATTAAAGTCCGAACCAGTTAAAAATAGTGATCTTGATATGATCAAATCGCAGGTCAAGGGTAATATTATATTAGGCCTGGAAAGCAGCGCTCGGAGAATGCGTAAAGCAGGGGAAAGTGAAATTTATTCGGGACGTCATAATACGATTGATACAATAATTGAAAAAATTAACAATGTCAAACCTGTTCAACTGACAGAACTGGCAAATGAATTGTTTCAGGAATCCAATTTTTGTACGACTATATTAACGCCAGGTAAAAAATAATCAAGCGGAGGTTTATATGATTATTGGTGTGCCGAAAGAAATTAAGACAAACGAGAACCGGATTGCAGTAGTTCCGGCAGGTGTTGAGATTTTGAAGCAACACGGTCATTCTGTTTTGATTGAAGATAATGGCGGTGTTGGAAGTGGTTTTTCCAATCAGGATTATGTAAAAGCAGGCGCTACAGTTATCCCGACTGCCGCTCAGGTCTATACCAAGGCGGAAATGATCATGAAAGTAAAAGAGCCATTACCACAGGAGTACAAACTCATCAGTGAAAATCAGGTTGTTTTTACCTATTTTCACTTTGCGGCATCCCGTGAATTGACGGACGCGATGATGGCCAGTAAAGCGATTTGTATTGCTTACGAAACCGTTGAAACGAAAGAGGGTGATTTACCCTTGTTGATTCCCATGAGTGAAGTTGCGGGCAGAATGGCCGTTCAGGAAGGCGCCAAATACCTGGAAAAATTTTTCGGAGGACGCGGTATTTTATTGGGCGGAATACCCGGTGTTCGCCCGGCAAACGTCGTTATTCTGGGAGGCGGAATTGTCGGTACGAATGCAGCTAAAATGGCCGCCGGTATGGGCGCCAATGTAACAATTCTGGATGTTAACCTGGACAGATTACGCTATCTGGATGATGTTATGCCTAAAAATGTCACAACAATCAAATCCAGCCCGTATACGATTCGTGAAGCCGTTGCCGATGCCGATCTGATCATTGGCGCGGTATTGATTGCCGGAGCCAAAGCGCCGCATTTGATTACACGCGATATGCTAAAATTAATGCAGCCCGGTACGGTTATTGTCGATGTTGCGGTTGACCAGGGCGGATGTGTGGAAACCATCAAACCAACCACACATCAGGATCCGACCTATGTTATAGATGGTGTTATGCACTACGGTGTCGCCAATATGCCCGGCGCTGTTCCCATGACATCCACAAAGGGTCTGACTAACGCGACATTACCGTACGCGGTTGAGATTGCAAATAAATTCAAATTACCCGGTAAGGAATTTTTAAAGGCTTTAAAAGACAACGAGGAGATCGCAACGGGTATTAATATTATCGACGGAAAAATTACCTATAAAGGTGTTGCCGACGCTTTTAATTTACCCTATTACCCTTTGAACTCTGTTATTGTTTGACAACTGTGAGTATATTAGCATATCATATGGTGGATTCCCGATTTGATTGGGGAGTGACAAGGGTAACACCCGGACAGTTCAGAAGTCAGATTGAATTTGCGTTAAAGGATAATTTCAGGTTTTATACTCTTACGGAATATCTTGACAACTCTGATTTTCATCAAAACCGGGTCGCCATAACTTTTGACGACGGATATGAATCGGTTTATCAAAATGCTTATCCAATTCTGAAAAAATATAATATTCCTGCTACAGTCTTTGTCAATCCCAATTACCTGGGCAGACTGAATACGTGGGATGTCAATATTGGGGGATTGAAATTCCGGCATATGGAACGGCGGCAGTTAACGGAATTATCAGAAGCCGGCTGGGAAGTGGGTTCTCATACCATGAATCATTGTGACCTCACCTGTTTGTCCCGGCAGGCAGCGGAAAAAGAATTGAGTGATTCGCTGGATTTTCTTAAGAAAAATATTAAAAATTTTAATTATTTTCTTGCCTATCCGTTCGGCAATACAAACAAAAAGGTCATCAATCTCTGTAAATCTCTGGGTTACCGGGGAGGGGTTTTGATGGGTAACGGGTATAAGGGTTTACCGGAAGCTTTTACAATTCCGAGGATTGGGATGTATTTGCTCGATACGTTGTATTCATTTAGACAAAAATTATATGTACAAAATATGCGGTTATACTACAATATACAAAAAATTCTAAATATTTGTTCAAATTGCACTGTTTTAGTAAAAAAGAACAGTTGGTCTTAAAAAAAAATCTTGATTCTTGACACAATTATCGTTATTTTCTAATCTTGAAAATGGACTTAAACCTCATGTGAGGGAGCTGATGGAAGAGAAAGCAATCAAAAAACTTTACTATTCCATCGCTGAGGTTAGCAATATCACAGGACTTAAACCCTATGTGCTCCGGTATTGGGAGACAGAGTTTAGTGAGCTAAAACCGGCGAAAAATAGGGCTGGAAACCGGATATACAAAAAAAGTGATATACGGATCATTTTTCTGATCAAACGGCTGTTGTATCAGCACAAGTATACAATAGAAGGCGCAAAACAGCGGCTGTTAAAACTGAAAAAGGATAAAGATCCGAAACGTCAGTTATCTTTATCAAGATTGAAACGCGATGATTTGATCGAAGAGATCCACTCGGAACTGAAAGCAATACTGGATATATTAAACAACAATGTCGGGGCGTAGCGCAGCCCGGTTAGCGCACTTGACTGGGGGTCAAGGGGTCGGAGGTTCAAATCCTCTCGCCCCGACTAAGAAGAAGGGATAGCCTTTAGGTTATCCCTTTTTTGTTGTAAACAGTATTTGGTTAGCGCATACGCCTAAGGCGGCTGAAAGTCCGCCTTAGGAGGAAGGTTTCGGATTTCAAATTTTCTCTCCCCGAATTTTTTAAGGAACGATATATAATATCGTTCCTTTTTTATTTTACGTAGTTTTTGGTTAGCGCATTTCCTAAGGCGGCTGAAAGACCGCCTTTGGAGGAAGGTTTCGGATTTCAAATCTTCTCCCCCCGACTGTTCAAAGGCTCGTAATTACTTGTTCTGGCAAGTGTTTCAGGCCTTTTTTTGTGGCTAAAAAACTGACTTATTGGTACTGCTTGGTATGTTTTGGTAACTGTTATGGCACTTTGGGGGCCGTGGGGTTGAAAAAGTCCATCCGGAATAAATTATTTGATAAAAAGTTTGCCTTCCATTTAACAAAATCTGGGGTATCTTGTTTTATTAATTTCTTGATTTTTATTTTTTCGATTACTAAGTTTTGTGTTTAATGATGAAAGCATGTCAAAGGATCCCGCCTGAATGGTTGGTTTGGTTACTTTTCACGGTGAACTTGTTAAAGTTTATTTTTGCAATTTTAACAGCTTTATGGAGATTACATCATTATGTTCGATAATGGGCAGAGAAAAATAAAAATATTATTTTTATTAATATCCATCCTTGTATTGGTGGTATTTATATTATTTTTTTCCTGTGCTTCTACTTTGCCGCGCCGATTCGCGACACCGGAGCAAAAAAAAATTGCAGCCAGAGCAGAGAAAAAGGCGCTCGAACGTGGTCGAAAAATTTATTTCAACACAGAACTAGGCAGTAATGGCCGTTCATGTCACTCCTGCCATCCTGCTGGTGAAATGACCAACGCGCAAAGTTATCCACGCTACAAACATATCCTGAAAACTATGGCAACCATTTCAATAACGCATAATTTTGCGGTGGTGAATGAATCCATGGGTGAACCATGGATTTTGGGTAGTGAGGATGCAAATGCTATTGCCTTGTATGTACAATTTCTTGCCAACGGAAAACCGTTAAGAATGGCTGGACCAAATAATATCAGAGATGAATGGATCGCGCGCGGTAAATTTCTTTTTAAGGATACCGGACTCGGTACAAACGGAAAAAGCTGTGAGTCATGTCATATACAAAGTGGTAGCAAATCGAAAACCGATGGACACATTGCACCAGCACTCAAGGGCGTAACCGCCGTCTATCCGCAATATAGTTTTGACCACCATCGGGTGATCACACTGGAACAACGGATAAATTCCTGCATTACAAAAAAGCAGAACGGCACCGAACTTTTACTCAATGATGAAAAAATTGTAGCGCTTTATTGCTACCTGGCATCGATCAGTAAAAACTTTCTGATGTCCGTTGCTCGTATTGATAATACGGACCTGGATTAATACAATGATATTTTCTGTTCTGATGATTCTTTCAATACTCTGCTCGCCCTGGAAATCCTTTCCCGGGCGGACAATAAAGAAGGACATCCTGTCCTGTAATTATTAATCGAGCTATGGACTTTCAAATCCGGAACCGGTTTGGGAAATGGCATTCCAGCCCGCAGCTTTATACGGAGTTGTTCGAATTTTGGAAAATATCAGCGCTAGAAATGGATTTTCTCTCTATAACAGCTTTATCAGAATTCACCGCGCCATTATTTGGGATTAGAAACCCAAAAATAAAAAAACGCCCTGGATTTTGCATTCCAGGGTGAGCAAAAAAGGGGTTTTGAAAAAAGCATTCCAGGTGTTTATGCAAGAGCTGGACGAAAGTGAACTGACCGATGAGGTATCGAAACTTAGAAAGGGACAGAAACCCGAGTAACTTAATCTACTTTGAGAATATGGAGAGGTGTATACTGGGGAAAATACACTTTAAAAATGACGTCACCTATTTGCCAGGTGTCAAATAGGTGACAAATGGCTAAAAAGAGGGTTTTGGGAGTGTTGGGTGTGTGGCCACAGGAAGTCTTTGGACAAATGTTGGACAAACAGGTGAAAAAGGGCATTGTGGGGCTACTTAGAGGCATGTGGATTACATAAAAAACAATTATTTAACTAACACATACTTTATTGACTGGGGGTCAAGGGGTCGGAGATTCAAATCCTCTCGCCCCGACTTTTTAAAGGCTTGTAATAACTTATTTTAATAGGTGTTGAAGGCCTTTTTTTGTGCCCGTGGGGTGGATAAATGACATTCTCCACTGCGCCCCAAGTTGCACTTGGGGCGCAAGTAGGATAAAAAGCTATGCTTTTGTTTTTGGCAATTATCGGAATTACTAACCAGACACAGCCAAGCTGGGTGATTTACTCGTTTCCCAAATGCAATTTGGGAAACGGGTGAAAAATAAGTACTCGGATAGGATTTATCCTCCCCACGCGCCCAACCACCAGCTTTACGGTCAAATCAGATCGCTATCGTTATGTGGAGTGGGCCCAAAACAAGAACGGCAAAGTGCTGGCCAGGGAATTGTACGACCATCAGGTAGATCCTGATGAGAATATTAATATCGCCGACAATACGGAACACAAAGCATTAGTTACCGAGCTAGGCGGGATATTGAAGGGCGGACAGGAGTGGTGAACGCTGCGGCCAAGCAGCTAAAAGTGGATGAAAAGCTAACCAATGGCAGCACCAAATCAGGATCGAATGTAGACGTTGAAAAGTTTATGCTCCTCACCCTTATTTCAGCGTCACCCAATTTTCAAGATTTCCGCCATCGACAAACTCGTCCGAAAGGCATTGCAGCGGATTGGCATCCCTTACTTGCTTAGATATGATAAAATTTTGTCTTGACAGAGCACCCCGCGCAATGTAATTTTTAAAAAGCACATCATCCTGTATCTCAAAAAAAGGTACAAGCCTAGATCCTGTGGGCGTATTCACCCATACTGCAATATCAAAGCTGGTGACAAATTCCTTCCATTGCTCATAGTACATCTTGGCATGTCCAAGCATTTCACCCGCTTTCACTTTTTTGCCCACGTTGATAGCAGGCGATAGTACGTCCACATGAAAAAGTGTTATTATAAAAGCCGGTTGTGCATCCGGCTCTATCTGTATTTCCATATTGCTTAGCGTATCGCTCCCGGCTTCAAAATCCTGCAAGGCAGCAACAATTGTCCCATCAACAGGAGAATATATTTCGACGGTCTTATCCTTTCGGTATTTTTCAAAGGGTGTGTAATAATGTTTCATGCTTCGGCAAGATTCCGTGCCATCCGTGTAACTGTGACCAAAACCGGAACGGAATTTGGATATTTGATGAATTTTACTCAGGTCTGTAAAGTCAGATTTAACAAATTTGGGATAGCCTTTGCTGTCAACATCGTAACTGCTGCAGACGCCTTTTTTGCCGTACAAAATACCCGAAATTTTGGTCTCACCATTCGTATCAACTACTTTGAAGGGACCAATAAATTCCTGTCCGTCTGCAGAAAAGACCAGATCGCTGGTAAAGTTCGCTGAATCCTCCGTCACCGCAAAGAGGCGCATGGAATCTCCCGCCACAGTTCCGGTTCCATCTGCAAGCAGAACCGATTTCAGTGAGAAAGTTACATCTGTCCCTGTTTGTATAATTATCATTTCCAAACTTTGGATGTTGATGCAATAGGTACCCGAATAATTTGGTTGTACCTGTTTGTCAACGATGTTTTTATCGCTTTGACATTGCAACAATATGCCAATTTGAATGAGGAGATAGATAGCGCCGATATGTTTTTTCATGGTGTCTTCCCAATGATTATCCTGCTAAAAGAAGCAAATTGGACAATTACTTTGAATCCCGTCGGGGGGATGATTGTCTTTCGTGTTAAATTATATTGATATATTTCCAGAAAATCAATATTTTTCAGCATTTTGGAGGACAAATGCTTGGCGTACTCTCCTTTCTTTTCAATCTTCTTTTTCACATCTTTAAATCTAAAAAGGCTTTACTTGTCGAGAATTCATTGTAGATAAGAGAAATTGAATTTCTAAAACGTAAAAAGAATAAGCGTCTCAGAATCAATCATTCCGATAGAATCATTTTTTCAATTTTACATAACATTGACCAAATCAAAGATTCAATATCAATAGTTCAGCCCCAAGCAGTATTGGAAATGTATATATGGTTTCAATATTAACAGTATCTGTATTTTTATAAACCTGGGTAATAGTAATCTTTTCCAAGAGATCATAAAGACATGCCTCAATGTTTACTTCTTGTAAAGCAACTTTTTTATCAGATGATACATCCAGGATAGGCGCAACGGATATTGTACTCATATTATCTTCCCCTTTCTTGTCATCGGGCACTTTAAAACCGGCCGGTGGTGGGCGCTTTTGTGTGTCCGCTAACATATAACCCACAAAACCGCTAAAGATTCTATCCAATTCAATTAAACCTGACACGCGGTTTTGTTCGTGTTGATGCGCTTGTTATGTGTTTTTTATTTTCAAAGCTAATTATGGTCTTCCCCGGAGATTTAAACGATTATAATAATCTGTTCGGTATCTTTTACATCCTGTTTTATTTAACCATCATTTTCGTTCTTCGATATCCCGTGCAAATCCACAAATAAAAGTAAAACTTGCTAAAAAGACTGTCAAAAATAAAAATATAAAAACAATATTAAGAATCGAATCGGGATCAGTTTGTCCCGGAAAATAGCCAAAAATTCCCAGTTCCATTACTATTAACCATGAAACAGATGTTGCAAACAAACCAAAAGCCCATAGTTTAGATAATGTTTTTCTCAATTGCGTTGGTAATTTATTTTCCCACCAGGCCAGTGATTTGTTGATTCTGGTTGCAAAAGCCCAGGTCGGTAAAAAAAATACCATAAACCCAATACCTCCTCCAACCAAAGCTAGTAAAATTAGCAATGAAAAGAAAACTGTTGTTCCTTGCTTTACTTGAATATATTTCAGAGACCATAAAATAATCGCTAATCCTGCTAAAATAACGCAAATACCTGTTAATAGAAAATTGGGAATTATTGTAAAAGCACCCTCAGTTCCATAAATCCAGAATCTATTTGCTTCGCCAATTGCTTCAATAAAGAAACCATTTGTTGAGGTATTGCCCTGAAGAATTTCAAAGATTCCATGATTAATAATACCTGCAATTCCTAATAGCACTCCAAATGTAGATGCTGTTATTTTCGTTTTTTGATTATAGTATTCCATTATTTATGCTTTTCCATTTTGTACGCGATATTTTAGGCACATAACACAGTTTATCTATCCGAAAAATTTTATAATTATATCAAAATAAGATATCTGATGCAAGCGATTTTTGAAAAAAATGCCAAATTTTATTTTTAATAGTTATTGGTTAGCGCATCATCCTGAGAGACTGACTATTAGTCCGCCTCGGCGGAGGATTACGATGCATTTAAATATTATAGCCACGAATAAAAATTAAGTAAAAACAAGGGGTATAGAGTTTCAATTCCTGACCTGTCTTCCGATGAAAATGTCTATACTGTATGAAAATCTGGTTTTATTTTATTTGTTGTTATAAAGATTTGTTTGTACGGGATCGCTATTCTATTGTTTTTCACGTTCCAGGGGATAACCCTGGAACGTGGGATGATTAATGAGTGTTCGTAGAGGATGGTCATTTAGAAGAAATGAATTTATCTTTTAAAAACTTTTCGAGTTTTTTTGTACCATTTTGATGAGATTTAACACTCTTCTTTATTACAATAAAAGTAAAAAATAAAATCATTGCATAAATAATTGTGTTAATTAAAAATTCCATAAATTCTCCTTCCCCCTAATTAATAATTAAAATAAAAAAAGTAGCTAATGTAAAATAAAATAATCCCATCATATTTGATTTTTTTTGATATTTTATCAACATCTCCTCATTTTCCTGTAAATTTAAACCTCTGATTATTTCTATAAGTTCAAAATATTTATAAAATCCGATGCAAATACTAAATAAAACGGGTATTAATAAATAATAGTGTTTGAATATCTGGTTATAAATAATTATGCTTTCATTGTGAATGGCAAGTTGCAACCATTTTAACACAAGAATTATTACGGAAATATAACAAAATTCGTTACATGATAATTTCAATAAATTTTGGTACTGATCAAATTCGTTATATCTCAACAAGGGAGTAATTTTTATTATATAAATGAGCTTTAATAAAATCAAACCTAAAGATAATGAGATCAAAAATTTATAAAAAGACCATGATAAAAATATTTTAAAGCTAATATACGTAATGTTTAAATATTTGTGAGCAAACGATATTATTATTGCTGCAACAATTGAACCAATCGCACCTAATAGAATATCTTTAAACCAGTTATTCATTAGTCCCTCAAAAATGTAAATTGTTCATAGTAGAATTCTTTTGGTCAGCTATAATCTGAATAAAAAATCACTTTTTTACTTAAATTTAGCAGGTGCACAAGATGTAGACGTTTTGACTATAAAATAGTCTATATAATGACAATATTCAAAATTCCCAACTTTTTAAAGTAAAATATTTCAAATTCAATGTCAAGTGATTTTTTTATTATACTTTGTTGAATAATCTCCAATTATATTCATTCTTTTGACGGTTAAAATAATTAAAAACCTTTTATGTATTAATTTTTTGTTTCAACACGTTTTAAATTGATACATGAAAGGTATGATAATATTGTACGAAATTCTTTATTAAAATTAGTCTTCCAACCACAGGATTAGAAGGTTTGTTCCGACATAAAAAAATGATTGAATCCAAACATTATCATTTTTACTTTTAATATAGATGCTGAAAAAATGATTGCTTAACAGGAAAAATTTTTACTTATTAATATACAGACAGGAAATTATTATAAGCACCAATAGCTGAATAACGACACATACCGGTGTTTATACCAGGAACCCGGAAAACAGTAATGATAATATCCTGTTTAACAAAAAAATATTTTCTCAATTAAGTATCTTTGCTTATATTCTATATTAACATGTT
>JAFGSB010000080.1 GCA_016934825.1 Candidatus Zhuqueibacterota bacterium | reverse complement strand
TTGCGCCTCAGGTTCTGCAGGGTCTAAAATGACCTGATGAAGCTCCTGACTTTGAGAGGCTCCGGGGTCCATTGTTTTATTTGCCTCTCCTTTCTCCTTTGCATTAGCCTTTGACTGATGAATTTCATTTCCCTGCATATCATACACTTTAACGCTACCGTCTTCACTCTTGACGATTTTTAACAACGCGTTCCCCTGCTGACCGGTAGCCGTTGTTGATAATACAGAAAAAACAAAAAACAACACAACCAATAAAATTTGTTTTTTCATAATATTTCTCCTCTATTAATTAGTATTGTTTTATTTCTCGGAAATTAAAAACTCGTTTTTATATTATCCCATCCCATTGCTGCATATACTCATTTAATATTAAAAAAGTAATTGATGTAAAAATCAGATATTACTGCAATTCCCACTGCACTATCCAGAATTCACATCGAGTTTTTTCATTTTTATGCCTGGGAATAAAATCGGTTTTCGCTTGATTATCTTATCCGGGTGGCAATCCGATTGTTTTAATAGCATCGAAATATTAATGTTATTTTTGACTCAGTTTATTAACGGTACGGTTAAAACAGATATTAAAAAAACAACTTTTGAGAACTCCTTGATCGTTACTCAGTGCATTAAATAAAAATTTAAATTACGCAAATCTTTAGGACGCAGAAAACTGAATATTATTCACTACAAAACAAAAATTCCTAAGGACATTTTCAAAGAACTCACAAATAGAACATTCGTTTGAAACTATGTTTCATCACCCCTTAAAGATTGTTATACTTTTGTTGAAAAAAATTTAGTTTTTTGCAGGACCACATACAAAACCACACAACACAAACACACATATTGAATTTAAATTTTCATATATTCATTATTATCCATTTCGATAGAGTTATAATCTTAACAAAAATGTTTATTTTTATAATCCATTTATTAATGAATTATTTTCAAATGTGTAAAATAATGAATAATTATGGTGATTTTATCTTGCGGCGGAAATAATAGCGGATGAGTTTCCCGGACTGCTTTCGGACAATGTGTAATACTAAAGAATTACAATATGAATACCAAATTCTAATAGAATGCAAGATAATGAAGAATAATGATATATCTATTATTTAGCAAGAATAATCTTAAAAAATTTGAAAATATATTTGTAAATTGCAGGTACTCACTAAGTGAAGGTATAACATCCGACCTCCGGGAGGTCTCTATTGACCTCCCGGAGGTAATTTCCTGCTCACCCCTGGCACACCGGACAAAAATAGGTGCTCCGGCCGCCGATTACCACTTTTTCTATGGCCGTTCCGCATTTCAGGCAGGGCTGTTCCTTTCGGTCATACACGGCCAGTTCAGTTTGGAAGAATCCCGGTTCGCCGGTTGCGTTGCGAAAGTCATTTAGGGTTGTGCCACCCTTTTTGATAGCATGGGACAACACCTGTTTCACCGCTTCCGCCAGCCCGTCAAATTCATTTTGCCGCAAATCCGACGCCAGCCGCCGCGGATCTATTCCGGCGAGGAACAGCGCCTCGCTGGCATAAATGTTCCCCACTCCGGCGGCCACGCCCATGTCCAGCAGGGCGGTCTTGACGGCCCGTTTGCTTTTGGATAATTTTTGTTGCAGATACGATCCGTTAAACTCATCGGACAACGGTTCCGGTCCCAGCAAGGAAAATCTTTTATAATTGGATAATGATCCCGGCGGCACAACATCAACATAACCGAACCGGCGCGGGTCACGGTAGCGGAGTTGTATGTTCCCCTGCAAGTCAAAAATCAAATGGGTATGTTTTTCAACCTCCTCGTCCGGTGAAAAAAGACCGATACGCCCGCTCATTCCCAGATGGATAACCAGCGATGCGTCATTGGATAACTTCCACACCAGGCACTTGGAGCGCCGGGAAACGGCGGTGATGATTTGCCCGGTCACCCATTTTTGTACTGCTTTTGTGTCCACCTTCCAGCGCAGGTCGGGCTGTAAAATGTGAACAGCGTTAATTCGCCGCCCTCTGATGATCGGTTCTATTCCGCGGCGGATCGTCTCGACTTCCGGCAGTTCCGGCATAAATAGTCATTTCCCTTTTTAATTATTTCATTCTTTGCTGGAATCTTAGCACGGCAAAGGAAAAAATTGTTCCTCCGAATATAATCAGGGCGACGCCCTGCCAGTATATATGATTAAAATTCGCGCCCTTGATAAATATTTCCCTGACGACAATAATCATATAGCGCATGGGATTAAGATAGCTGATCCATTGCGCCAGTTGAGGCATGTTTTCAATCGGGAAAACAAAACCGGACATGAGGAACATAAACACCAGAAAGAACCAGCTCATAAACAATGCCTGCTGCTGCGTATGCGCGGACGCCGACACAAAAAGTCCCAGTCCCAGCGTGGTGAACAAATACACAACCGCGAATAACGCAAACAACAAAAGGTTGCCGACAATCGGGATGTGATACCATACACGCGCAAAAGCCAGCGCGATAGCCAGCTCGATAAATCCGAGAATAGCAAACGGAATAATTTTGCCGATCAGCAGTTCGAATTTCTTCAAGGGCGTGACCAGCAACTGTTCCAGCGTACCGATTTCGCGCTCCCGCACCAGGCCCATCGCGCTTAACAGGGACGTAACGATGGTCAGCAAAAACACGGCAATGCCCGGTACCATATAGTCGCTGTATTCCAGATCAGGATTATACCACACCCTTGTCTCTGCCCGTATTATATGCGGGATATATTCAGGATTCATTGTTACATATTGCTGTTGCTTTTCTTCGATAAACTGCCGCAGGATCATATTCACATATCCCAGGGTTATCGTTGCCGTATTCGAATCCTGGCCGTCCAGCAGCACCTGGATATTTGAGGTTCTCCGGTTCATTAAATTTTCGGAAAAACGGGACGGCAGCACAATGACCACCGAAGCTTTGCCGCTGTTTAGATAGTAAGGCAGATAATCCTGGTTCGTCTCATAGTAATTGATATTAAAATAACCGGAATGTTCAAACCGGGAAATGATACTTCGGCTGAAAGATGTATTATCCATATCGCAAATGACCGTGGAAATGTTTCTCACCTCGGATGAAATGATATATCCCAAAATGAGCAATTGAATAACGGGCATAACAAAAATGATCGCCAGCATCGCCCGGTCCCGGCGGATCTGCTGAAATTCTTTTCTGATGATATATTTTATTTTAGACAATATTCAACCTTCTAAATTTGTTTTAAAATTTTTCATACTGACCGCCAGCAGAAGAGTTCCAAAGATAAATAAAAAAATTACCGGGGCATACAAATACTGAAACCCGATCCCCTTTAATAAAATGCCGCGCACGATGACCAAATAGTATTTTGCGGGAACGATATAGGATAAAATTTGCAGGGCACTGGGCATGGCGAATATGGGAAAAATAAACCCGGACAATAAAATCGACGGCAGCAGGGTGCCGACCAGGGATATCATCAGCGCAACCTGCTGGGTCCTCGCTTTTGATGATATGAGCACGCCCAGGCTGAGAGACGCATATATGAATACAAGCGATAATAACGCCAGCAAAACCAGGCTGCCGCGTATGGGCACATTAAATACAATTTTGGCGAAAATTAAAACAGCCGACGCGACCAGAAAAGCAACCAGAATATAGGGAATGACTTTGCCGATAACTATCTCATGAGACTTGATCGGTGAGACGAGAATCTGTTCCATCGTGCCGGTCTCTTTTTCCCGGGAAATGGTTATCGACGTCAGCATGGCGCAGATCATCATCATCAAAACGGCCAGCAATCCCGGTACAATAAAATTTGTGCTGTCCAGGTCCGGATTATACCAGATACGCGGCTGGATCTGCAAAGGGATATGAATATTCCGGTTAATGTCCAGGTTATAGTTATTAATCGCGGCGGACAGATAATTGATCACAATGGTCGCGGTATTGGCGTTCGAACCGTCGATCAGTACCTGCACCGGGGATACGGGCAGGGAAACAAGGTCCCGGCCAAAACCGGGAGGTATAATAATCGCCGCGACGATTTTCCGGCTCATCATCATCGGTTCAATCCGGTCGCGGCCGGTCAATTCACCGGCAATTTTAAAATAATCCGTATTGGTAAACTTTTCCAAAAGTTGTCGCGACGCCTGTGATCTGTCCTGATCCAGAACCGCGATTTTGATATCGCGGATATCAAAAGTAATCGCGTACCCGAAAAGAATGATCATCAGCGTTGGCATGATAAATATGATGATCAGACTTCGCGGATCACGCAAAATATGGATTATTTCTTTTCTTACAATGGGAATTATACGGGACTTCATGAGACTGCCTATTTATCTATAAAATGAATAAATACATCTTCGATTGAATCTTTTTTGTACCGGGTTTTCAACTCGTTTGGAGTTCCCATGGATATGATCTGTCCGTTATGCATAATGGACAACCTGTTGCAGTATTCCACCTCATCCATATAATGTGTCGTCACAAAAACCGTGGTTCCGGCTTCGGCCAGCGCATAGATCTTTTGCCAGAACTCCCGCCTTGAAATCGGGTCCACACCGCCGGTCGGTTCGTCTAAAAATAATACTTTCGGATTGTGCAACAACGAGCATGCGAGCGCGAGCCTCTGTTTCCACCCCAACGGCAATTCCCGGGTCAGCTTGCCGGATACTTTTTCCAGACTAAAATCGGACAGGGCTTTTTCCCGGGTCTTTTTTAATTCCCGGGGAGACAGGCCGTACACGCCGCCAAAAAATTCGATATTTTCAGAAACGGTAAGGTCCTCATATAAAGAAAATTTTTGTGACATATAACCGATATTCTGTTTTATACTGTCCGTTTCCTTATAAACGTCAAACCCTTCAACCCAGGCCTCACCCGATGACGGCAGCAGTAATCCGCACAGCATTCTGATGGTTGTCGTTTTCCCGGCGCCGTTAGCGCCCAGGAAACCGAAAATTTCGCCGTCATAGACCTCGAACGATATATGATCGACAGCGGTAAAACGGCCGAATTGTCTGGTCAGGTCTCTGGTTCTTACTGAAATTTCTCTGTTCATGCAAATTCTCTATCGCATTAAATCAACGAATACGTCTTCTATGTTTGCCGTAATTTTTGAAAGTGAATATTGTTCCAAACCGTTATCTTTCATGCTCTTTTTAACAACGGAAAGGATTTTACCTTCATCAAAACCGCTGATATGCACCCGGTCGCCGAAAATCTGCACGGACTCAATGTCGTTTTGTCCTTCCAACAGACGCGCGGCGTGTACGAAATTTTCACATTTCAGTTCATAAAGCACACGGGTATACAAACCCGGTATATCTATGGGCGTTTCAACAGCCAGTATCCTGCCCTTGTGAATAAAAGCAATCCGGTCGCAGCGTTCGGCCTCGTCCATATAGGGCGTGGTAACCAGGATGGTGACACCCTGTTCTTTCAACTCTTTTAAAATATCCCAGAATTCGCGGCGTGAAACGGGGTCCACTCCCGTGGTCGGTTCATCCAGTAACAGGACCCGCGGTGTATGGATCAGCGTGCAGGAAAGCGCCAGTTTCTGTTTCATGCCGCCGGAAAGTGCACTGGCTCTTCTTTTGGAAAAAGGTCCCAGTTTGCTGAATTGCAGCAATCTTTCCAGTCTTGTTTCCCGTTCCGATTTCGGCACACAAAACAGATCCGCAAAAAAACGCAAATTTTCGGTGACGGTCAGGTCGGGGTACAATGAAAACCGCTGCGGCATATAGCCGATGAGACCGCGAATGGTGGTCAACTCTTTTTTCACGTCCCGGCCTCCCACGAGGCAGTCGCCGTCGTCCGCGCGCAGCAGGCCGCATAATATACGCAGGGTAGTGGTTTTCCCGGCGCCGTCCGGCCCGATCAGTCCCATCATTTCTCCCTGTTTTACCTGCAGGTCCAAATTTTCAACGGCGGTTACATCGCCGTATTTTTTCAATAAATGTGTAATTTCAATATCTATCGGCATATTGTTACCGGATTTTTATTTTACTATCTGGTTATTATTCAACATATACATCGGCGGGCATGCCGATTTTCAACAAACCGTCCGGATTATCGACGACGACTTTAACAGCATAAACCAGATCAGCCCGGGCCTCTTTGGTTTGCACATTTTTTGGCGTAAACTCGGCTTTGGGTGAAATCCAGGTAATTGTGCCCTTAAATGTTTGCGGAGGTTGCAGTCCGGTTTCCAGCCAGGCCGCGCCTCCGGGTTTTACCCGCCCAAAGTCCGCCTCGGTAATATACATTTTGATCCACATTTTACTCAAATCCGCGATCAGGAAAAGCGGCGAGCCCGGTCCGGCCAATTCTCCCTGATCCATATATTTTTCCACAACCGTACCGCTGACCGGCGCCAGGATTCGTGTGTCGGCCAATTGCCGGTTTATCAACGCCAGTTGCGCTTCAACTTGTTTTTGTTTCGCTTTCAGGGCGTCCAGACTGGTCAGCGCGTTATTGTATTTGGTTATCGCCGATTTTAAAGCCGTCTCCACATCGTCAAAATTCTGCTGAGTCGTACTTTCATCGGCAAGCAGGGCTTTGACACGATCATATTTTTTCTGTGTATTATCCATATTATCTCTGGCCAAATCGATTGCCCGTTCCGCGTTCTGCAGGTTCAATGCAAGTTCTTCCAAACCGGCCACGATTTGCCGTTTTTGTAAACAGATCTTTTCAGAATCAATCCGGGCGATAACCTGTCCGGCTGTGACCGGATCGCCTTCTTCCACATTTATTAAAATGATCTGTCCGGCTGTTTCCGAACTGACTAAAATTTCCGTTGCCTCCAGTGTTCCTGAGCTGTAAGCGCCTTTATCATTTTTACCGGAGCAGGATAAAATAAACATTACTCCGGAAAGAACATAAATAATAACCAGATAATAATATTTTTTCATGGGACTTTTCCTTTACTTGTATCTATTCAACAGGTAAAAAAGAACTGCCGTCAGCCCTTTTTAAATTCGCGAGTGATATCAAATAATCAATTTCAGCCTGTACATGCTGTAACCGGGCCCGGGTCAGATCAAATTGAGAGTCAAGAAATTCACTGTTGCTGACCACGCCGTTTTTATAATTATTCTCCATTATACGATATGTTTCTTCGGCCTGATTTTCGATTTTCCCGGTCAGTTCCACTCTTTTTATAACTTCACTGACCTGCAGACATGCCTGGCTGACATCCAGTTTGATCGCCTGCCTGATTTGGGCTATATTTTCTTCTATGGCTCTCACTTTCAATTTTGCCTGCTGGGCCCTGGAATTGGTTTTGCCCCAGTTCCACAGGTTCCACTCCAGTCCGATTCCGGCCACCCAGTAATTCATCCATTCGTCCTGCACAAAATTCAGGCCCGGTTTTCCGTAAGCATAAGAGGCGTAAACCGCGACAGAGGGCCAATACTCCCCCTGTGCAATTTTTTCCGTGAAACCGAGCGCCGTTTTCAGAAATTGCAGCGATTTCAACTCAAGCCGCTGCGAATATGCCCTGGATAGTGATTCATTTTGATTAACCGATTCAGGCTGGGGAATTTCTACTGTTTGTAATGTCACATTTTCCGGGACCGGTTGACCTGTCAGGTTTTCAAGATATGCACCCGCAAGGTCAACGGCATTCTGCGCCTGTAATACCGCAAGCTCAGCCTCTTTTAATTTTACGTCGACCTTTAACACATCGTCTTTTCGGGCCATGCCCTGTTCATAAAAATTTTGCACATCTTTTAGATGCAACTCCACCTGTTTTTCCCCGGCCTGAGTGATTGCCAGAATTTTAACGGTTTTTTGCAAATTCCGGTAGGCCGTCTCGACATTGTATAACAATTCTGACTTTTTACGATCATAGTCAAATTGTTTGTTTTCCGCCAATGCCAGAGCGTTTTTCTGCCGGTTGTGTAACCGGAATCCCGTGAATACGGGCTGGGACAGCGTAATTTTAAAATCATACGTATCCAGCGAACCCAGGGTCATCCCTCCTTCGGGGAATACCGTTATGGACTGCCCGAAGGGCGTTTCAATAGGCGGGATTTCAATTTCCGGAACCTCACTTTGTCTCCTGTAAGAACCCGAAAAATTTAGCGATGGCAGTTTTTCCTTGCCTGCTTGTTTTTCATCCTCTCTGGCCAGTAAAACATCTATCCGCGCTATCTCAAGCGACGGATTATTGGCAAGGGCCAGTTCAAAACATTGCTGTAATGTTAAATTTTCCGCCCTGACGACAGAGGTCAATATTAACAATACCAATAAAAATAGAAAATGTGTTTGACGCATATTTTTACCCTGTTTCTATCGTGGTAGCAGACCGTTCAACACCAGGTCCGTAATGGCCTGCTTCCTTTTGGTTAACAATTCGTTTTCATCAATTTTTTTATTCATAAAAAAAACATTTATAACCGGCTTCATTATAAAATGAAATAAATTCATGGCCGCAACATTCCACATTGTCTGTATCGCATCGACCGACCGGATTTCCCCGCTGGCCGACGCGTTGGAAATTTTTTGTTCAAATTTATGAATAATTTTACCCAATTCAAGATCAAAACATTCCTGTATCACTTTATACGTGACCGGATTACTCCCGTGAATTTCCCGGATGATCATTTTAGGTAAATAGGGATTTTGGGCGAGAAAATCAATATGGGCATGAATAAATGCGGTTATTAATTTTTCGGCTTCCATATCGACAATATCGGGCAATTCAAAAAAAGAGTCAAAAAATCGTTTAAGGGACTCTTTCAAAATCGATTCGAACAACGCGTCCTTGGAACTATAGTAATAATAGATCATTGCTTTATTCACGCCTGCCCTTGCGGCAATTTCATGCATGCGGGCCCCGTCATAACCTTTTTCAACAAATACTTCCCGCGCGGCTTTTAAAATTTTTTCACGCGTTGTATCCTGTATATCCATAATATCACCTGCATTAACTAACCATTTGGTTTAACTAACCGGTTAGTTAATATAACTAAAATAATTACTATTGTCAACCCCTTTTTTTAACTAAAAATTATTATTTCTTATTCTTTGCCCGGATTCCCTGTCCCGAAGCTTTTTTTCTATTTTATCCAGATATTTCTGCTGTGAGGACCTGGATTTAACAGGTATTTTTACGATATGTTCAATTATATGGGCTTGGGCGATACTTATTTGTTCCCGGCATATGGAATAAACGGCAGTCGCATTTTGCGGCGCAAAGATACGGACAGGCCGTTGCAGAGTTGATCCGGGAATCAGTTTGACCCCTTTTGCATCATAAGTGCAGGATTTAAAATTCCTCCACCAGCCGACTCTTTCCTCGGTCACTTTATCTTTATCAATAATTCTGACAATGTAGCCATTTTTGAACAAACTCCATTCCTGATCCTTACCCAGCCCGGATAGATATTTCAGAAACGGGCTGATTAAAAATAACGCTATATATATAAAAATTGCCGGCAATTTTTTTAACCAGGGGATCAAATTTTCACCATAATAAATCAAAAATAAAACCAGCCCGCCTAAAATTCCTAATATAAAAAACAAAAACTTGTTGGACCGGGTAGGGACATATTTCCAGGATGTTAAAAGATCACCCAATTGGGTCAACTCTTCTTTTACATGATTATTTTTTAACAGATCTTTCATTTTTAACCCTTTACACTTCCAAGAGTCAGGCCTGATACAAGCCACCTGCTCAGAAATAAAAATAATACGACCACAGGGATGCTCACAATAATCGCTCCCGCTGAATATAATCCCCATGAAACCTCCATGCTTGCTTGAAATGTTTTCAAACCAAGCGGCAGGGTAAACAGGGTTTTGTCCTGAATCAGTACAGCCGCGACCAGGTACTCCGACCACGCGGTCATAAAAGAAAACAATGCCGTAATAACAAGCGCGGGGGCGGCAAGCGGCAGTACGATCCGCCAGAAAATACCAAATTGTGAACACCCGTCAATGCCGGCGGCTTCCTCAAGACTATACGGTATTGTATCATAATATCCTTTCATCTGCCAGATCGTAAAAGGCAATGCTGTGGCGGAATAAGCGATAATCAGGCCGATATAATTATCATAAGCGCGCAATTTGATCAGCATAATGAATAACGGCAGCAGCAACATGGTCACCGGAAACATCTGCGTCGTTATAATACCGATCAATGCCGTATCCTTGCCGCGAAACCTGTACCGCGAAAAGGCATATCCGGCCGTTGCGGCCAATCCTACACCCACCAGTGTTACTGCGCCCGATACAATAATACTGTTCAGCATCCATTGTAAAAACGGCTCTTCAGTAAATAACCGGATATAAGTGTTAAATGTTGCGTTGGCCGGTATAAATGCCAATGACTTGCTCAATAAACGGTCACCCGGACGCAGTGATATGGCAAATACGCGTAGAATCGGGTATACCGAAAACAGGGTAAAGACAACCAGTACGAAATACGCACTCACTTTACCTAATGTTGACATTTCTCCGGGTTTTCTCATATACTATTCTAATAAACAGCTTCCGTTGCTTTTGTTCGTTTTATAAAATTCCAGCTAAATAACAACAAAATAATAAAAATGATCATAGAAAACGCCGCGGCATATCCCAACCGAAAATAGGTAAAACCGGTTTTATATACATAGGAAACGAGAATATGTGTTTTATCCGACGGTTCACCGCCGTTACTGACCAGCCATACGACATTAAAATTATTAAAAGTCCAGATGACGCCGAGTGTGATAGCCGGCACCATGACCGGTTTTATTAACGGAACGGTAATATTTTTCAGTTTATGGAACCATGATGCGCCGTCGATATCCGCGGCCTCATATAATTCGTTTGGTATACTTTGCAGCGCGCCCAAAGCGATGATCATCATAAACGGGAAACCAAGCCAGATATTGGTTATCAAACAAGCCGTAAACGCGCCCCATTCCGTTGAAAGCCATGGTATATGAAGGCCGAACAACTTGTCCAGAATCAGGCTGATAGCGCCATACTCGGAATTGAACATTCCGCGCCAGGTTAACGCCGTAATATACTGGGGCACGGCCCACGGTAAAATAAGCAATGTCCGGAAGAACGATTTTCCTTTAATATCTTTATTCAGGATCAAAGCCAGAAAGACGCCGATCGTCACATGAAAAAACAGATTCAGGGCGGTCCACAGAATTGTTTTGAAAAAATAATACCAGAAATCGGCATTCAATAATACCTGTTTATAATTATTGATTCCGATTATCCTCCACTCGCGAAAGTGACTCAGGCTCATATTGGAGAATGATAAAACGACATTATAAATAAACGGGTACAATATTACAAGCGACATGATGATAACTGCGGGCATAATATACATATAAGCCAGACGGTTATTATTTGTTACTTTTGCACCCATTGCCATATTATTCACGATTTTCTTTAATCAGTTTCAATGCCAGGGCCTGCATCTCTCTGGCCGCATCTTCAGGAGTCACTCTGCCGGTGAATATACCCTGGTAACTTGGCCGCATTGCATCCCATATCCATCTCATCTCCGTTACCGGCGACATGACTTTACCGACGAGTAACTGGTCCAGGGCAGCGCTGACAATAGGATTTTCCGTTACCAGTGGATCCTGAAAAGCATCCAGTTTGGATGGAATGGCTCCGGATTTCTGAGTGTATCGAAGCTCAACTGCCGATGTTGTTAAAAATTTCAAGAGCTTTAAAGTTATATCCAGTTTCTCTTTCTTTATATTCACATTAACGGAATATCCGAGTGGTGAAATCGCCGGTGTAGGCCACAAACCGGTCTCATCAATTTTAGGAATTCGAGCGATGCCAATATTTATACCATTGTCAATGTAACTGCCCCACGCCCAGCTTCCGTTTATGATCATTGCGGACAATCCGTCCTTGAACAAAGCGTTAGCTATTTCGTAATCGCATTCCCTGGGGATGATCTTGTGAACCGTAACCAGTTCATAAATGAACCGCGCTGCCTTGATGACAGCCTCCGTATTTAATGTCGGCTGATTATTTGCATCGATGATCCATCCGCCATAACCTCCGATAAACGGAACAACAAAATAAGGCTCGGTATAATTCCATACCAGCGCATACTTTTTGACGTTGTGATTATTCGGATCTGTGGTCATTTTTCCCCCGATTCTGATGAGCTCGCTCATTGTTTTCGGGGGTTCACTGATCAAATCTTTGTTATATACAAGACATAAATGATTGCCGACACGATCCGCAATTTGATACAAATGACCGTTCATCCAGGTATTGGCGGTCAAAGGAGAAGTTAAAAAGCTGTCCAGATAGCTTGCAGTAAAAAAGTCCTCAAGCGGTCTGATTACACCCAGTTCCGCAAAGGGACCGATATTATCATTGGCACCCCTGAACAATTCGGGGCCGCTGCCGCCCAAAGCGGAAATGATATAGTTGGTACGGGCTTGTTCCGGCTCATAATACAATTCCCTGAAAACCCAACCGGGATTTTTTTGCGAGAATTCATGCAGGGCATTTTCCAATACGGTTCTGTCGGTGGGTCTGAAAGAATGCCAGATGGTTATACTTTTCGGATTTTTCCCGGTACAGTTAAAATTTGATATTTGAATAAAAATGATTAGAATTAAAAAAATTTGAAAAAAATATTTGCGCACCGGTTTACCTTAAAATATAGCTTTTCTTCTTATACTTCAGAAAGTATATTATGTAATACCTGACTCAATTCCACCATTTTATAGGGTTTTGCTATCACCCCGTTAAAGCCGTAATCTTTATAGTTTGCCATTATCGGATCGTTTGAATAACCACTGGAAACCACTGCTTTTACATTGGGGTCCACTTTCTTTAATTTGGCAATCGTCTCCTTGCCTCCCATACCACCCTGAATAGTCAGGTCCATTATCACAAGCCGGAAAGGATCATCCATGTCTTTCGCTTTTTTATATATTTCAACAGCCTCGGCCCCATCCTTTGCCAGTTCGACGTCATACCCTGAAACAGTTAAAAAGTTTTCTATCACGGACAATACCGCCTCTTCATCATCCATGACGAGTACCCTGCCGTGACCTTTGTACAACTGCTCGGCGGATTCATTTTCAGACAATTGATAATCAGGTATAGCCGGCAGATAAAAGATAAAACTGGAACCCTCACCAAGTTTTGACTCTGCTGTTAATACTCCGTTATGTTTTTTGATTATGGAATAAGCGACCGCCAAACCCAGGCCGCTGCCCTTATGTTTCGTTGTAAAGTATGGATCAAATATTTTATCCATATCGTCGGGGGGGATACCAATACCGTGATCCATAATCGTTACTTTGACATAATAACCGGGCTGCAGCGCGATATGCGGTTTTTTCTTTTTTTTAGGTACATTCTCGGCAAACACTTCCACTGTTCCGCCGTCAGCCATCGCCTGGTCCGCATTTATGATTAAATTGTTGATAACCTGAACAAGCTGTCCTTCATCAACTTCGACTGCCCATAAATTATCGGGGAAGAAAAACTTGCAATTCGATTTTGAGCCGCTCAATGATAATCCAACGGATTCTTTTAATATCTCTTTAATCGAATGTATTTTTTTTACCGGCGCACCACCCCTTGAAAATGTTAATAACTGCTGGGTAAGGGAAGTAGCAAGTGCGGCGCCTTTTTCGATATTGCCCAGGTATTTATCTATATTGCCCTGATTTTTCATTGCCATTCTCGCCAGCTGCGCGTTGCCAAGAATTA
Source organism: Candidatus Zhuqueibacterota bacterium (assembly GCA_016934825.1). GTDB lineage: Bacteria > Zhuqueibacterota > Zhuqueibacteria > Residuimicrobiales > Krinioviventaceae > Fontivivens. The sequence goes on along the minus strand of JAFGSB010000080.1, from coordinate 14,280 downwards.
CGGACAGTCTGTTATTGAAATCATGCGCAATTCCGCCGGCTAATATACCGATGGACTCAAGTTTTTGGGTTTTTTGCTCCTCTTCCTCAATTTTTTTCCGCTCCGTCAAGTCCCGTAAAATTAACAGACAAAATTTTTTCGTCTTTCTGTTGAGAGGTGTAACGGTAACTTCAACTGAAATTTTTTGGCCGTTTTTGTGAATAATCTTTGTTTCAAATATGGTCGGATCGCTTAATTTGAGCTCGGAGTATTTTTTATTATCGTAAAATAACGGGTTCCCCGGTTCAATCAGATCATTCACTTTCATGTTCACTAATTCGTCCCGTGTATAACCCAATGATTTCAAAGTTAGCAGGTTAAAATCTATTATATTACCTTTATCGTTCTCCAAAAGTATGGCATCATTTGCCTGCTCAAACAAAGTGCGGTAATGTTGTTCACTTTCCCGAATGGCATCTTCCGCCTGCTTTTGTACGGTCACATCACGGCACATGATCAATAACTCTTTGGCGTATCCTTTCTCATTTAAAAACAAATGCGTTTTTTCCTGAACCCATATAATACTGCCATTCTTGCGTACCTGACGGAATTCCCAATCACTGTTGATGATCTTTTTATTAAAAATTTCGGATAATTGTTTTTCAACTTTTTTTTGATCGTCTTTAAAAAATGTTTCCCAAATCGGTTTGCCGACCAGATCATTGGTTTTATAACCGAGATAATCCGCTCCGAACTGATTAACCGAAAAAATCGTACCGTCAGGTCGAACCGAAAAATACAAATCCGGCGCAAAATCATATAACTGCTGATAACGCTTTCTGGCTTTTTCCAATTCTTCTGTCCGCTGCTTGACCAGAAAATTTAATAATTCCTTTTCCTTTTTTAATTCATCTTCGGCGCGTTTGATACGCAGCATGGCTTTTACATGTGCAACCAGTTCTCCTTCTTTAATCGGTTTAGAGAGAAAGGTGTCTGCTCCGATTTCCAGGCCCTTGATCTTACTTTTCGAATCGGTATGTACTCCGGTAAGAATTATAACAGGTATATCTTTTGTGTCCTCATCTTGTTTCAGAATCTGACATACCTGAAATCCATCCATTACCGGCATTGTCACATCTAAAAGAATGGTATCGGGTAAATATTTTTTAGCCATTTCAATACCCAGCGAACCGGAATTTGCCGTTAACACGTCACAACCATCAATAAAAGCATCCAATAATGCCGAAATGGTTTCCAGGATATCCTTTTCATCATCAATAATTAATATTTTTATCATTTAAAACTCCGGAGCAATTAATTTATTGATATTATAATTTAAGATAAATCAACAATTGTGCCGCTAAATCCGGACACACAAATTCATTTTTTTCCAAACAAAAATTAAAGTATAAAATCATTTTCTGAATTGTATGGCAGTGAATTTTACCGTATTTATCTCTTCCTGATTAAAATGAAACCGTTATTCGGAACACGTAAAGGTGTTCGTAACCTGAAACCAAAAACAAATCACGAAAATGATAATACATCTTGACAATAATTAATATTCAGTTATCAATCGATAAAAATATATCTCTTTTAGTATTTATATAGTTGTTTATATATCTTAAATTAATAATCATTTAAAATAAAACAACTGTTTTTGTAGTATCCCGGGATTATCATTTAATTGTATATCTTTAGCGGCCAACGATTGTTCTATTTTTAAAATAATGTATAAATAAAAGGAGCAATTGCCGAACCTTCGGTAAAAACAAAAAACAATCCCAGCAAAACCAAAAAAATAATTATCGGACCCAGCCACCATTTTTTCCGCACGCGCATAAACATCCATAGTTCTTTTAAAATCGCCAATTTACCGGCCATATCTTTTTACCCTTAAATGAATACACAAATTTTTTCTGAAAACCCTATAAAAATAATAATCTTAAAAAAAGAATCCATATAAAATTAACTTTTAAATTAATCTCAGAGCGGTTGATCCAGATTTTTCAGGTTCTCGGCCAGTTCATCAAAAACTTTTTGAGTAGCTGTACTCATGGACTGGATAATCCCTTCACTGCCGGGATTATTGATCGGCACTGTCGATGATATTTCTTTTACCCATAAAAAACCTTTATCCTGGTTTTTTTCGAGTTCAAAAAGGATCGTCACTTTAGCCGCTCTCTTGCCATTTTCAACAAATTCTTCAAAATTTTTCAATGTGCCGCCAAGCGTAAGGCATTCCTTGTCCCGCGGCGTGATCAGGGTAATCCATTTAAATAATCCTGCCTGGCGCAAATGCTCCGCCGCTTTATAGGTAAGCAGATCAGACGGCGCCAATGCCCATCTGCGATAATTGTCAAATTTAATCTCGTAACGGGATGTTTTATAGATCAATTTATCCTGAAAATAAATCGGATCAGATTTAAACTTTTTAATAAAAAGTACACCTTTGCTATCAGTCGAGCCGTGTGTTGTAAAATCGTAATCTATTGTAAAATAACGGGTTTCAGGCACACTTCCGCAGGAAACTAAAAATAACATTACAATTAAAAATAATCTTTTCATGTATCATTTCTCCATACATTGGCAAACAGGTAAAAAAAACAATTTCCGGATAAATGTCACTTTGTATTTCCTCGTTGTTACGGCAATTCACGCTCCGGCAGGGGTGATTTTCTGACCAGATTCCAGGGTTGTTCTTTAATGGACTGGCTAAAGATTTCCAGATTCCTAATTAATGAATTGAGATGTCCCATCATTTCCGAATAGGAATCGCCGTTTTGTGTCATATGATAATCCATATTCTCTATCATGTTGTTTAAATTACTCACGATCTTGTTACTTTCCGTGACCAGACTTTCAAGGCCTTGCACACTGTTGGTTATGGATGAATCGTTAACCGCCAACAAATTATTTATTCCCTGTACAGTCTTGTTGAGATTTTTGGTAATTTCATTCAAGTTATTTACAACAGTATCCATATTCTTTGTACTTGTTGCAGAAATCTCGCTCAATGAAGATATCATAACATTAATATTTTCCCGATTTTCCTCATTTAACAAGTCGTTGAAACGGTTTAACAATTCGGACAACTCATCGGTTATTTCCGTGGCCGAATCCGACATCTGGGCAAAAGCTGTCACGTTCCGTGAGGAAATTAAATCTCCCGGCTTTAACAGCGGTGCATCCAACGACCCCGAAGTGATCTCTATATAAAAGGCCCCTAATAAGCCAATTGTTGTGATAAATGCACGGCTGTCGGAATGTATAGGCGTTCCCTTTGTAATCTCCATTAAAATTTCCACACCCGCAGAATTATCTTCCGGTAAATACAGATCGACAACTCTTCCGACTTCCATGCCTGAATAGCGGATCAGCGAGCCTTTTTCAACACCGCCGACAAAATCAAATCTTGTTCTGTAAGTATCTTTTTCTTCCCATCTGTTTGCGCCGATTATGACTACCAGAAATGCAATAAAAATAAGCACACTGATTATGATAAATATACCGGCTTTTAATTCACTTGATTTGTATTCCATATTAAAATAAAAGTCCTTTTAAATTAACCAACTGAACTCAATAAATCGACTCATTAACCGCCGATCAGAGAATTGAGAAATTTATCTTTATCCATATCATCCTCATCCGGGGCGCGCTGTAAAAATTGCCGGACGACAGGCACCTCGCTTCTTCTCATCTCATCTTTTGTACCGACAAAAATAAACTCGCCCTCATGCAACAACGCAATACGGTCGGCAATCACAAAAACAGATTCCAGTTCGTGCGTTACAACCACAATCGTCATCTTGAACGCTTTTTTCAGCTTGAGAATCAGATTGTCGATACCGACGGCGACTATGGGGTCCAAACCGGCTGAGGGTTCATCGCAAAAAAGGATTTCCGGATCCATAGCAAGCGCCCGCGCCAGCGCGGCCCTCTTTTTCATCCCGCCGGACAACTCTGCCGGCATAAAATTTTCAAAACCGGATAATCCGACCAGTCCCAGTTTCATTCGCGTCATAATTTTGATGGTCGAATCCGGTTGCGGCGTATGTTCCCTGAGCGGCAGAGCCACATTATCGCCAACCGTCATCGAATTAAACAAAGCCGAACTCTGAAAAAGCATACCGATATTTTTTAATATATCATTTTTTTCCTTTTCGGATGCCGTTACAAAGTTATTATCTTTAATATATATATATCCCTGAGTCGGTTTTTGCAGACCAATTAAATGCCGCAGTAACGTACTTTTCCCACACCCGGAGCGGCCCAAAATGACAAATGTTTCATAAGGATAAATATCAAGATTAATCCCCTTTAATACTTTTTTATCACCGTATTGTGTATGCAGGTCTCGAATTTTTATTATTGGCTCTACCATAGTTAACAATCTAATGTAATATTATTATAGGGTTGAATAAAACAGCATTGTAAACAATAAATCGGCAAAAATAATCAAAAAAATGGACGAAACCACAGATGCCGTCGTCGATTTACCAACACCTTCAGCGCCCCCGGTAACACTGAATCCCTGATACGCCCCGATCTGGGCAATGATGATCGCAAAGAAAAAGCTTTTGATCAAACCGGTAATAAAATCCTTGAACAAAATGGCATCGGCCGTCTGATTAAAATAAGCGATAAACGGCAGTTTTAAATTGACGACGGCCAGCACAAAACCTCCGGTTATACCGATCAGATCGGCTAAAACGGTCAAACAGGGTAAAACGATAATCATGGCCAGGGTTCTCGGAACAATCAAATAACCGATCGGATTGAGGGCCATTGTTTCCAACGCATCTATTTCTTCGGCAACTTTCATCGTTCCGATTTCAGCGGCAATCGCTGAACCGCTGCGTCCGGCAATTACTATGGCGGTTATCAACGGCCCGAGTTCCCGCGTCATGGAAACTCCGACCAGATCGGCAACATATATTGATGCGCCAAAACGTTCCAATTGATAAGCCGCCTGCATGGCAATGATCAAACCGACGCAAAAGGATATGATACCCACAATAAGTACAGAATTGACTCCAATACGGACCATTTGTACAAATGTCAAATGCCAGCGCAGCTTTTTACCCCTGAAAGGGGCAATAAATATCCAGAATAAAGAGCGAACACTCAGAGAACTGATCCTGGCCAAATGTACGGTAAATTCTACAAATCCCTGTCCGGCTTTTTCGAATGTTTTTTTCATCATCCTCATATTTTTAATTTTTCAGGGCGCTTTCTCTATCACTGTAAATTTCAAATATTTTATCAAGACGTGTTAATTCAAAAACCTCTCTGACATTGTCCTGAAGACCATATAATGCAAAACGTCCATTGTATTTATTACATTGCTGAAGTCCTTCAATCAAAGTCGCCACCCCTGAACTGTCCATATATTTTACCTTTTCCAGATTAATCAGAATAACCGGCGCCTTTTTTTTCACCAGATCAAAAATTTTTTTTCTCACTTCCGGAGATGAATACAGATCGACTTCACCTTTAATATTCACGAAAACTTTTTGATCTATTTCTTCAGTAGTGATTTCCAGATTCACGAATTTTTTCCTCTTTTGGTAAATTTTTTATCATAATTAATCTGTTGCCCTCTTCCGTGCCGTTATAAAATTTCACTTCGTCCATCACGGATGTCATCAAATACACTCCCAGACCGCCGGGTCGAAATTCATCCAGTTTTCTCGGTTTTATCTTTTTCGCGTCCGCCGGTTCTCCGTAATCTACAATGACTATCTCCAGTTTATCCGGGAAAAAATTACAAGTAATAATTATCGGCTGATCGTATTTGTTTTTATAAGCGTGGCGGATGATATTTGTACATGCCTCATCAACTGCCAGAACAATTTTATTCGTTTCGTTACAAGAGAATCCGATACTTTCACAGATCTGTGATAATACGGTACGCATCATTCTTAATAACGAAGGATCGCTTGTGAGATATAATTCAATCGGTTTTGTCATGAACAACTTTATTAAAATGTCCGCCGAAAAAAATTAACTATCCATACTCCTGTATCAATACGAATTCGCCCTGTTCCCGAATTCTTTTTATGAACTAATGTGCTTCAAGCCAGTTTGCTGCCGCACCCATCTCAACTTTAACAGGGACACTCAAAGAAATTGCGTTCTCCATTTCTGTGCTTACCAGGGCCTTCATTGTTTCCAGTTCATTTCCGGGCACTTCAAAAACCAGCTCGTCATGAACCTGCATAATCATTTTGGACTGTAATGCTTTTTGTTCTATTTTATTCTGTATATTGATCATGGCAACTTTAATCAGATCCGCGGCGCTGCCCTGAATGGGCGTATTAATGGCGGTCCTTTCCGCAAATTCACGGATTCGCCGGTTATCGCTGTTTATTTCCGGCAAATATCTCCTTCGGTTTAAAAGCGTTGTAACATATCCATTCTCACGGGCAGTTTTGACAATATTGTTCATAAATTCCTGCACACCGGGATAACTTGTAAAATATGTATTGATAAACTCATCCGCCTCGGCGGTCGAAATACCCAGACGCTGAGACAGGCCGTAAATACCCATTCCGTACATGATACCAAAGTTAACCTCTTTGGCCTTACGTCTCTGGTCGGGGGTTACATCTTCCGGCTGCACATGAAAGACAAGTGCCGCGGTACGGGTATGCACATCTTCATCGTTTACAAAGGAATTTTTTAATGTTTTGTCGCCAGACAAATGAGCCATAATTCTTAATTCGATTTGCGAATAATCGGCATCCAGGATAAAATGAGTTACATCGGCAGTGATAAACGCCCTGCGTATACGTCTGCCGATTTCCGTACGGATCGGTATGTTTTGCAGATTGGGTTCACTGGATGAAAGCCTGCCGGTCGCGGCTACTGTCTGATTATATGATGTATGCACCCTGGCGGTTACGGGATTGATCAATTTCGGCAGGGCGTCCACATAAGTCGATTTTAATTTGGCAAGCTGGCGGTAATCCAGTATAAGCCTGGGCAATTCATGTTGTCTTGCCAATGCTTCGAGTACCGAAACATCCGTGGAATATCCGGTTTTGGTCTTGCGTGATGTGGGTAATTTTAATCTTTCGAATAGAATTGTTGCCAATTGTTTTGGGGACTGGATATTGAATTTCCCGCCGCCCGATTCATAAATATTATTTTCCAATTGTTTCAATTCTTTATCCAATTCAACCGACATGCCCTTTAAATATTTAACATCAAGGGCCACTCCATTATATTCCATCACTTTTAATACATGAATTAACGGCATTTCCACATCATGAAATAACTTTGCCAGATTCTTTTCTTCCAACAGGGGCGCGAATAAATTTCGCAACCGCCAGGTTACATCCGCATCTTCACAGGCATACTCACATACCTTTTTAATCGGTACCTGGTCCATGGTGATCTGTTTACTGCCGCTGCCTATCAGGTCGGACGTAGGTATTTTTTTTAATTTCAAATGTGTCAGACTTAATGTGTCCAGGTTATGCTGTCGTAATGAAGGATTAAGCAAATAACTTGCCAACATTGTATCAAAATCAAATCCATTGATGATAAAACCATGTTTTTCCAGGACAAGAATATCATATTTGCCGTTATGGGCGCATTTATTTATTGTTTTATCTTCGAAAACAGGATTCAGGACCTTTAACACCGGTTTCAAGTCCAGATATTTGTCCTCACTCATCAAATCATTTGGACCTTTAACAGGAATATAAAAGGCTGTTCCGGGTTCAAAAGACACGGAAATACCCACCAGTTCCGCTTTAATGGGATCAACGTCCGTCGTTTCGGTATCAAAAGCAAAATTACCGGCTTTGGGGAGTTCCCGGGCAAGAGTATTCAGGGCCGCTTCCGTATTGATTAAATTATAATTTTTCTGAATTTTGGGTTTTGGGGGCGCGAATCTGTCGGTTAATGTTCTGAATTCCATCTCACTGAAAAACGCGACGGCTTTATTTTTATTTACTTCACCGACTTTAAGTTCATCCGGACTAATCGAAACCGGTACATTACAATCAATTTCTATCAATTTTCGGGAAAGTTTGGCCAGTTCAATATTTTCTTCAAGGCTGATTTTCGCCCGTTTGTTTCTCACTTTATCAACATTATCGAGCAAATTATCAAACGATCCGAATTCCAGCAGTAAAGTTTTCGCCGTTTTAGGACCAATGCCTGGCACGCCCGGTATATTATCGGAACTGTCGCCCATTAACGAGAGATAATCAATTATTTTTTCAGGCGGAAGACCGATCTTTTCGATAATCGCTTTCTCGTCCAGCCATTCCGGTTCCTGGCCCGATCTCCTCGGATTATATATGATTGTATCGGGGGTAACAAGCTGCATAAAGTCTTTATCGCCGGTAACCAAAACGGTTTTCATGTTACTTTTTTCAGCTTTTTTGGCTAAAGTGCCGATGATATCATCCGCTTCAAAGCCCGGCCTGGAAATAGAGGGAACCTGTAAAATATCAAGCACCTCATGGATGCGGGGGAGCTGGTCGATCATATCCTGCGGCATTTCAGCGCGCTGCGCCTTATACTCCTTATAGAGCTCATGCCGGAATGTTGGTTCTTTGGTGTCAAATACGACCGCAAAATAATCGGGTTTCTCATTATCAAGTATATTCAGAATGATATTCGTGAAACCGAACACAGCGCTGACATTTTCACCTTTGGAATTGGTTAACGGGTTCCTGATAAATGCGAAATAGGAACGATATGCCAGAGCCATACCATCGATTAAAAACAAACGGGCCTTTTTATCTTTTTCAGACATGCAGAAATCCACGGTTAAAATAACAGAAAAAATGTTTCATTACTATATTAAGCATTTATGGCCGAATAAAAACCGGACAACTGTAAATTTATATAAAAATAAATTGCTTTGCAACTTTAAACTGACTTATAAAAACGAAAATAATTTTTGCTATAACAAGTAAAAAGAGCTATTAAACTCCCATCCGTCTGGTTGACATATTTTCCGAGTTTTATCGGACCGGTTGTAATAAACCAATTATTATCCGTTTTATGACCCCCTTCTTTTTCGAATTAATTGATTTTTTTTAAATTAAATCATTTTATAGATAAAAATCAAGCAATCAAATCAACATTTCAGATGGAAAAGTATTATGTTGTTAAAAGTGAGTAAGGCAGGAAAATAATTCATCAAAAGGATATTTCTTGCCAAATCCGGGAAAATCATCATTTCATAACATTTTTTCAGAAAATTATGTATAATTCTAAAAAAACATTGACATCAAAAATTGATTTAACTATATTATCTGTGAAAAAAATCACAACAGCCTTCCGGAATAATTTACGGCTTTCAATGCAAACAAAAATCCCAAAACCTGCTGTTAACAGGTTATGCATGCTATATCGTTTTTTGCATAGGCTTGAAAATGAGGGTTTTACCACAATTTCATCATCAAAAATAGCAGAACAGTTGGGACTGGGTTCGCATAATATTCGAAAAGACATAGGATATTTAGGTGAAATCGGTATAACAGGTTCCGGTTATGATATAGCCAAACTCAAAACTCACATTTCCCAAAAACTGGGATTTGATCGAGCAAAAAAAGCGTGTGTGGTTGGTCTTGGTAGGCTTGGCAGCGCCATCATGAATTTTGAAAAATTCGAAATAAACGGTTACATGATCGTTGCCGGATTTGATTCAAATATAAATGTTCTGGAAACCATCAAGACTAACATCGATGTTTACCCGGCGTATTTAATACCGGATATTGTACAAAGACTTGAAATAGAACTTGCGGTTATCACAGTTCCGGAATCTGCCGCGCAGAGTGTTGCAGAAAAACTGATCGAAGGAGGTATAAAAGGTATAGTGAATTTCACTCCATTTGTTATAAAACCTACACGAAAAAAAATACCTATCAGAAATATTGATGTTATCGGTGAATTTGATATTTTGTCCGCTTTGGCTTACCTGAGTTGATAAATAGTTATTATCTATAAATAATTCAAAATGAAGGAGAAAACAATGGGTAGAGTCTACAATTTTGCCGCAGGACCAGCTGTTCTGCCGGAACCGGTTTTAAAAAAAGCAGCTGAAGAAATGCTTGATTATAAGGGAACCGGTATGTCGGTTATGGAAATGAGCCACCGCTCCAAAGCATTTACAGAAATTATAACCGGCGCTGAAGAGACATTACGACAAATCATGGATATTCCGCAAAATTACCATGTATTATTTCTTCAGGGCGGCGCATCCAGTCAGTTTGCCATGGTACCGCTAAATCTATTGCACAAAACTAACAAAGCTGATTATGTTAATACCGGAGCCTGGTCTAAAAAAGCCATTGCGGAAGCAAAAAAATATGGTGACATTTCGGTGGTCGCTTCTTCAGAAGATAAAACATTCAACTATATTCCCAAACTGGATAAAAGCATGTTCAATCAGGAAGCGGATTACGCTTACATAGTCACGAATAATACTATTTACGGTACTGTTTATCATAAATTACCCGATGTGGGCAATGTACCGTTAGTTGCGGATATGTCCTCGAACTTTTTGTCCCAGGTTTATGACGTAAATAATTTTGCATTGATGTTTGCCGGTGCGCAAAAAAATATCGGCCCGGCCGGCGTAACGGTCGTTATCATTAGGGACGATCTGGTTGGACACGCGAAAGATTTTACCCCAACCATGTTCGACTATAAAACCCATGTGGATGGAAAATCCTTATTCAATACACCGCCATGTTACAGCATTTATATTGCAAAAATGGTATTTGAATGGGTTAAGGATCTGGGTGGAGTACCGGCTATCGAGAAAATCAACCGAGAAAAAGCTGCTCTGCTTTACGACTTTATAGATAATTCTTCACTCTTCAAAGGCACTGCCGACCGCAAGGACCGCTCACTCATGAATGTAACCTTCATTCTGCCTAATGAGGAACTGAATGCAAAATTTGTTGAAGAAGCCGGGAAAAACGGATTGGTGACATTAAAAGGTCACAGGTCGGTTGGTGGTATGCGCGCCAGTATTTATAATGCAATGCCGGTCGATGGTGTGAAAAAGCTTGTTGAATTTATGAAAAAATTTGAAATTGAAAATAAATAAAAGGACTTTCAATGTTTAAAGTAAAAACTCTAAATAAAATATCTCCCAACGGACTTGAAGAATTACCACGAAGTTTATATGAAATTTCCTCTGAAATAATGGAACCGGATGCCATTATTGTCAGAAGTTTTAATATGCACGAAATGGAATTGCCGTCATCTTTGAAGGTGGTTGCCAGGGCCGGGGCCGGTGTTAATAACATCCCGTTGGATAAATGCGCGGAAAAAGGAATTGTTGTGTTAAATACACCCGGAGCCAATGCCAACGGCGTTAAAGAACTCGTTCTAACCGGTCTGTTATTATCAGCACGTAATGTAATTGAAGGAGTAGAATGGGCCAAAGGATTGATTGGTAATGGAGACCAGGTGCCCAAATTAATTGAAAAGGGTAAATCGCAATTTGCCGGTCCGGAAATTAAGGGTAAAAAACTCGGTATCATCGGGCTTGGAGCGATTGGCGTAATGGTCTCTAACGATGCCGCTGCGCTGGGTATGCAGGTAACCGGTTATGATCCGTTTTTATCAGTGGAACATGCATGGAGTTTATCAAGAAGCATAAAAAAAGCACATTCACTTGATCAATTACTGGCCGATTCGGATTTCATCAGTATTCACGCACCCCTCACCGATGAAACAAAAGGAATGATCAACAGTGAAAAATTTAAACTGATGAAAAAAGGCGTCCGTTTACTCAATTTTGCCCGCGGAGGCCTGGTTAACAACAAAGACCTGCAAAGCGCCATTAATGAAGATATTGTTTCAGTATATATTACAGATTTCCCGGATGAAGAACTGTTAAAAATGAAAAATGTTATCAGTATTCCTCATCTGGGCGCCTCTACCCCGGAATCCGAGGATAATTGCGCCGTAATGGCCTCAAATCAATTGCGTAATTACCTGGAATGCGGTAATTTGATTAACTGCGTTAATTTCCCGAATTGTGAACTGCCGTTTTCAGGGGATACGAGGATCAGCATTATTAATAAAAATATTCCTAAAATGGTTGGTCAGATTACCGGTGTATTAGCCGATAAAAATATCAACATTACCAATATGTTAAACAGAAATAAAGATAATTTTGCGTATAATATTATCGATATCGAAGGAGAGTTGGACAACAGTGATCTAACGAAAATAAACTCCATCGCCGGTGTCATAATGACAAGAACGATTAAATGTAACAGTATCTGATTTTTTAAAGGCGGTCACTTGGCCGCCTTTTTTTATTTAACAAACATATCATCGAAATCCGGTTAAATCCGTACATCAGCGACACAAAAACTGATAACCTGATAAATAAGACAATTTGCTTTTTTAATCCTTTGTAATTCATTTACAACAGGCTTTTTCCATTATTTATGAGATCCATTAATGACTTGTGTAAATACCATCCAGAGGGTCTCATTGAATAAAATCCGATAAAAGGCAAACATATGAAAATTCTGGCAATCGAAAAAGAAATTCCGGGTATCCCGGAGGAGTCTATCAAACCGTTTTTGAAACCCGAAGCCGCCCGGGTATGGCAGCTTCAACAGGAGGGAATTTTAAGGGAAATATATTTCCGCGCCGATATCTCCTGCGCCGTTCTGATACTCGAATGTGAGGACGTCATTGAGGCCGATAAAATATTACAAACGCTTCCCCTTGTAAAAAAAGGAAAAATAGCGTTTGACATTATCCCCCTAATTCCCTACCCCGGATTTTCGAGACTTTTTGAACAACAAAACAGGGACTAAGGATTTGTTTATGATGGAAAATCACCGTTCGCTTTTAATAACTGTTCGGGCTAAAATTCATTTCTGAAAATCCACACGGTCGATAATCAAATACAGTTTATCATTACGCCGTACTTTTTCTGTAACCGGAATGGTGGCAAAGTCCCCCTTAACGGCTAAATCTGCGGGAACATCATTCACAAAGATGCTGTCGGCTGTGGTCTCCACAAAACCGGTTGTTACACCGGTTACCATCAGTTTATCCCCTGTTTTAACCTCACCGTTTTCGATTACAAATTCGGCGATCCCGGCTTTCGGAAAATAATTTTTGACATATCCGGCATAAACTTTTTGCTTGGTTGCGCGCGATCCGTATGACTTGCTCCAGTCATCAATATGCCGACCCATATAATATCCGCCATGCCAAAAACCCCTGTTAAATACTTTTGATAGTTCCGCTTCCCACTGTTTGGCTTTTTCTTTCGAAAATGTTCCGGTAAAATAGCTGTCTATTGCTTCCCGGTATGCGCGTGTCACCCTGTACACATAATCTTCCCGTCGTCCCCTTCCTTCTATCTTGAAAACCGTCGCTCCTGACTCGATCAATTGATCTATAAAACCGATTGTGCACAAATCTTTAGGTGACATGACGTATTCATTATCGATTGCCAGTTCGTCGCCGGTAACATCATCAATCACTTTATAACTGCGGCGGCATGTTTGTAAACAGTTTCCCCGGTTGGCCGAGTGGCCCGTCAAACTTTCACTCATATAACATTTCCCGGATATGGAGACGCATAACGCGCCGTGGACGAACAACTCCACCTGTAACGGATTTCCGCCCGGTCCCCGTATTTCCTGTCGTTTTATTTCACTGCAAATGGATTTTACCTGTTCGATAGTCAGTTCCCGGGCCAAAACAATCACATCGGCATAGCCGGCGTAAAATTTCACCGATTCAAGATTGGAGACATTCGCCTGGGTAGATATATGCACTTCCAGGCCGATTTTTCGGGCATAATTGATCGCCGCAATATCACTGGCAATAACCGCGGAAATCCCGGCGTCTGTCGCGGCTTCGCAAATGCTTTGCATTTCCGCTATCTCATCGTCATATAGAATCGTATTCAACGTTAAATAACACCGTACATGATTACGGGAACAAATCCGGGAGATTTTTTTCAGATCCTCTGTCTGAAAATTTTTAGCCGCCCTGGCCCGCATATTCAGCTTGCCCACGCCAAAATATACTGCATTGGTTCCCGCTTTTATTGCCGCCATCAGAGATTCATAAGAACCTGCAGGAGACATTAATTCAATTTTATTCTCTTTCTTGATTTCTTTCACGATTCTATATAATATGAATAATATTTACTATAAAACACCGGTTTCAAATTTAAACCGACTTGTTTTAATTTCTGGTCGATATTATAAATTAAGGTTCAACTAAGAATTAGTTGGTAACAAAAATAACTTAAAATAAAAATGGACATCTATCAACTCA